>QCKE01000038.1 GCA_003215555.1 Prochlorococcus sp. AG-409-K04 | reverse complement strand
GATGAATTAAAAAATATTCAAGGTATGAAAAGGTTGATTCCAGCTCATTACTCAGCACCTATTGCATTTACTAAAAAAGAATGTATGGCATTAAGAAATAATATTAATTTCTCACAATGGGCTCAATCTAAGGAGAATTGGTCTTTTTTGGATTCATTAGATAGAAATCTTCTGAAGAAGGGAGTAGTCCCTGTTGATCCTTTAGAAGTATTTAGAGATTGAATTCGTCAGGTTTAATAGACATCTCATCATCTGTTGTTAAAGCTTCTTCTAGTTCTTTTCTTTGTTCCATTTGCCTTAAAAAATATCCAGTCATCATTGCTGATGCAAGAAGATTTGCAAAGTGGTCTCGTGAGGATGTTACTTTAACTTCGAATTGATCTCCAGGAAGCATCCCAAGAAGCCCCTGAACGTTGTGTCTAATAATGTCTTGAATATCCTTGCTTGCTGATTTGGCTACTCGTTGAAGAACATCTGGAGATTGCTCTTGCAAATATTGAATAAGAGCATTGCCTTCGCTCCCTTCATTATTGTCAGTAGCAAGAAACTCTGTGTTAAACATTCAAGAAGCTCTACTTATATAGACCTTATCGCAATACGTGCTTTTAAGTTAATGTTTTCTTTGCGGGGAACCGAATAAATCCTATTTTATTTATTGGCCAATATCTCAAAAGAGCAGTTCCTACAATGTTTTCCACTGGCAAAGGTCCCCAGATATGAGAGTCTAAGCTGTTATTACGATTGTCACCTAGGACCCAAAGATTTTTATTGGGCACAATAATTGGATCCATTTCATATTCTATTTGCTTATCCAACCATGGTTCTTCAATTTCAATGTCATTCCTAATTAGTTTTCCATCATGTATTTCAATTTTATCTCCAGAAATGCCAACAACTCTTTTTATTAGAGCTTGATTATTTGCATAACCAGCCTCAATAAGTACTTTCGGCGGTTTGAAAACTACTATTACTTCTCTTTTCGTTTGAGCATTGAATAGTTTGTTGATTTTTGGACTTAATTTTTCTACTAATAATCGTTCTTTAATTTGCAATGTAGGGAGCATAGACCCAGAAGGTATCCATCTTGGTTCAATAATTTGCCATCGCAGCAGAAGAGCACAAATTACCCAAATAATAAGGTTCTTCCATCCAAAAGCATTTTCTCTTGTTTTGTTTGTGGAAGCATCATTCATTTAAAAAATTGCTCAGAGTTCCAAAAGATTCTTCTTTTTGAGAAGATTATATAAGTTACATAAGCTTCACTGTCTTTATCTCAGATTAATTATTTTGTATGCCTAAGGCTTTTAAGCTCTTTTATGAATAAGGGTTTGGAACATATAGTTCTTTGTCCAGGCAGCCGTTCTTCTCCACTTGCTTTGGCAGCAGGTGGATTAGCTGAAGAATTTAAATTAAACCTTTTTACGGCTATTGATGAAAGGTCGGCAGCTTTTATGGCTTTAGGTTTAGGAGTTGCAACTGGTAAGGCTCCAATAGTTATTACAACTTCTGGTACAGCTGTTAGCAACTTGCTGCCTGCTGCAGTGGAGTCTGATCTTTCATGTATACCAATTATCTTTATTACTGCTGATCGTCCTGCCAGATTGAAAAAATGTGGAGCTAACCAGACAGTTGATCAAGAGAATTTTCTTAAGTCTGTCACTAGAGCAGTAATTCAGGCTCCTTTAGATGGAATTCATCATTTACAATCAAATTCTTTATCTGTTCTTGTTGAAGAGGTTTGGAGAGAGTCTCATCTTTTCCCTGGTCCAGTACATTTTAATTTTCCTATTGAGGAACCTCTTTACCCTTCAATAACCGAGCAGAAAGAAGTTTGGTTGGGTTGGGAACCTAAATCCTTTAAAAATGAATATTTAGAAAATAAGAATAAAACTCATTTAAAAAATATTTTAATTAATGATTTCCCTGAATTAAATCTTTCTGAGCCTGGATGTATTTTGGTTGGACCTTGGCGAGGTAAACAAAAAAATCTAGAAAGTTTTAGGGAAACTTTGAAGAATTTTCAAGCATTGACCGGTTGGCCAATTT
>QCKE01000037.1 GCA_003215555.1 Prochlorococcus sp. AG-409-K04 | reverse complement strand
CAATAATGAAAGCAATGACCTTTTAGGTACTGACTTCCAAGATCCGTTAGTTGGTTAAAGGATTAAAGTAAGCATCCAATCTTATTTTGAATTACTTTTATTTTCCCAGTAACTCTTGGCTGAATCAATCATTTTGACTATTTCACTATTTGGGCAACCAGTTTGCATTTGCAAGATTCTGCATTGAGAGTTGATATCTCTCCATATTTCTCGGATTTCTATAAATTGCTCATCAGTAAATTGAAAGTCACTCATTATTCTTTAGCTTTTAGCTACCAGAACAAAGAATAGAGCTGGTGCACTAAGAATCATAATAATTAACAAATACTTGTTAACATCTGTCTTGAGAACTCTTCCTCTATGGTGGTTGGGATAGGAGTTTTGTTAAGAAAGATATTCAAGTGTTCTGCATTTATAGATAAATAACGTTCAAAAACTTTTCTATTTTAGAGCTTTTAGTTTCTCAATCATATCTATATCAAGAAAATAAACTTTGTTGAATACTTTGATCTTGTTTAACTTCTTCTTGATGAACTACTTTTGCGTACTGATCTGAATATGCACAGTTTTTACAACATTCATTAGGTTCTGGAATTTCATATTGGTTCATCAGAGCAATCATCTCGTCCACTTTGCTTTCTATCCAATCGCTATTCCAGGTATAAGGAACGAGGTACTCATCGAAATTCATTGTTTTATGAAATCCATTTTCATCTCTCTTGGCATTGCAGACTAAGAAGTAAGAAGTTGGATGAACATTAAAACCCATTCCTGATAAAAGATAGGCATAGAAGTCCATTTGAACTTTGTATCCGTCATGGTATGGATCTTCTAAGTAACCTTGTTTGTCTACTCTTGCATTTTTTGCTTGTGATTTGTAGTCAACAACTATCAATTGTTTAGTGTTTGTATCTTGCCAAATATCATCAACACCACCAGTTAAAATAATGCTGGTGTCTTTATGACGAAGCATCAATCCGTGATGCAATGAGTCTCGCCAGTTATCCATTTCTGGATGATCAAACGGAGTAACATGACTCAATCCATTAGGAGCAAATAAACGATGTGCTGTCTGGGTCTCTCGGCAATGATCAAACTCTTTTTTTAAGAGTAAGTCAGTGGTTTCATTAAGTGTCCAACCAGGAGTTCCGGGTGCATCAAGACCTTTAACACGATCTAAGTAGAAGCATCTTTTACAAGTGAGAAAGTTAGAAAAACGACCTCTACTTATTTTGAAGTCTGCTGTTTGATTAGGGGTATAAGACGACGATCCTCTACTGCGTATACCAGTTGCTTTTACGGGTTCTTTCTTGCTGTTTCGTTTGAGGTCAATCAACTTTAATGTCCCTCAACTCGATGATTTCATAGTAAGGGCGATCTTCATAATCAGCATCTGAGCAGCAAATATCTCTATAGATCGTCTTTAGCAAGTCATAGGCATCATTGCACTTGTCAAAAAGTTGAGAAGTAATGTGGTCAGTTTCTCCATCTTTCCTGATAATGCTGTATTTCATTCTTAATAGGCATTTAATTCATCTGAGATTCTACTGTTAATTTTATATTGATGCTTATTATAAAATAACTTACATAAGTGTTTAATTAAAAAGTATATTGATTGCTATGAATACTATTTTGTTAACACAAACTATTGATAAGTATTTTTAGGAAGCACTCATGTTCCTTATGTTATGGGATTGCAGTGAGAAGATGTGGCTTAAGTAAAGCTTGGAGAATTCTTTCCTTTAGCTTTCTTTATAGTTTGTGCTTTTATTTAGATTGATTGTTGTTGCTTTTTAAAAGGAAAAGGAAAGTACGATTATAGTTAGATAAAAATGATTGCAAAGGTTGAGTTTTATGAGGAGATACTTGTCTGCTCTTGATGCTAATAAAAGAGAATTAAGTATCTCCTCCAGTAGTTAATTTTTGGTATCAGTTGCTACACTTTTACTCCGTTCGTCCCTCTCGGGATGCATGTGTTGGCAGCAGGGAACGGAGCTGCATTTTTGGAGGAATGTCATCAACAATCTCCCCTTCATCCGCTCTAGAATTCAAAGAGTCAAGCGTCTGCATAAGGCACAAGTGATGGCTTTTTAACTTCAAAAAATATTGATCAGAGAATCTTTATTTAGTTTTATTGTTTGTTATCAGTATACTTTCCCTTTAAATAAGATTAATTATAACCTGCAAACCCCAAGAATGTGAGACAATATACGAACTGAGTTGTTGTCTTTTGGATTAAATTTCTTGATATAATTATTATTAATTGCTATTATTTACTAATAAAAATAAAAACTATCTATATTTATAGTGCTACTAATTAATGGTATTGAATCGAATATTTAACTAATCTTTTCTTTAATTATAGGACAAATATAAGGCATT
>QCKE01000036.1 GCA_003215555.1 Prochlorococcus sp. AG-409-K04 | reverse complement strand
TTCTTGAAAGATCTAGCTAATTTAATTGAGAACAATCCAGAAAGCCTAGCTTCTTGATTTTGATAGTATCTTCCTAAATTGGTTGTTGATCCCAGAGATTTATTACTTAGTTCTTATGACTATGAACTGGATGACCATTTCATAGCTCAAGAGCCTATTGAGCCAAGGCATGAGGCTCGAATGATGGTTGTGTCGGAAAACAAATATGGTGTTGTCGATGCTTTACATTTAAAGATTTGGGATTTGTTGAATGAGTTGAAATCAGGAGACTTAATAGTCATGAATGATACTCGTGTTCTAAAAGCCAGACTCAAAGTTAGATTGAAAACAGGTTCTTTGGCGGAGCTTTTTTTATTAGAACCAATAGGCGATGGTCAATGGTTATGTCTTGCTAAGCCAGCAAAGAAATTAAAACCAGGTGACTTCTTGTCGATTGAAGCAATTAATCAAGAATCACTATTGGTTCAAGTACTTGCTCGAGATCCGCAAACAGGAGGGAGAATTGTTCAGTTTCCTTCTTTTTTTAATGATAGAGAGAAGATGGAAAATCTCTTGGAAAAATATGGAGAAATGCCATTACCTCCATATGTCAAAGGCTTTGACTTGGCTAATGAGGAACGTTATCAGACTAGATTTGCGTCTCGACCTGGAGCTGTTGCTGCCCCTACTGCTGGTCTACATTTTAGCGATGAGTTTTTAGATGCATTATCTATCCATGGTATAAAGCAAGCAAGAATTACTTTGCATGTTGGACTTGGAACTTTTCGTCCATTAGAAGAGGAAAATTTGAAAAATCTACAACTGCACAGTGAATGGGTGGAGGTCAAGAAAGAAGTTGTTTCTGCAATTGAAGAATGTCGTGCAAGAGGAGGACGTGTTATTGCTATTGGAACGACTACGGTTAGATCATTAGAAGCATCTTTCTTGGCAGGCAATAATTGCTTAAAGCCTTTCAAAGGTGAAGTGAATTTAGTTATAAAACCTGGCTATAGGTTTGGTGTGGTTGATGGATTACTAACAAATTTTCATTTACCTAAAAGTTCTTTATTATTGCTAGTCAGTGCTCTTGTTGGTAGAAGTAAACTAATGCATTTCTATAAAGAAGCAATGGAAATTGGGTATAGATTTTTTTCTTATGGAGATGCGATGTTTATTTCACCTGAAGGGGTTTTACCTTCTTCTAGATTCTAAGCTTTATGGTTGTTCAATAATACCTGTGGGAACATCTGAGAACATAACTGAAGAGAGATAACGTTCTGCTAGGTCTGGCAATACAACTACAATTGTTTTCCCAGCAAATTTGTCTTGTTTGGCTAAACGTATTGCTGCTGTAGCAGCAGCTCCACAAGATATGCCAACTAGTAGACCTTCTTCTTTCGCCAAGCGAAGTGCCATGGAGATTGACTCCTCATTTGTTACCTGCTCCACTTGATCCACTAATGCAAGGTCAAGATTTTTAGGGATAAAACCAGCTCCTATTCCTTGTATTTTGTGTGGACCAGACTTTACTTCTTCACCATTCATCGTTTGGGTAATTACAGGGCTATGGGATGGTTCCACAGCAACTGATAGAACTTCACGACCTTTTTCTTCTTTTAGAAATCTAGAAACACCTGTAATAGTACCTCCAGTACCTACACCTGCAACCAGGACATCGACATTCCCATTGGAGTCATTCCAAATTTCTGGACCTGTTGTCTTGAAGTGAATTTCAGGATTTGCAGGGTTATCAAACTGTCCTGGCATGAAATATTTGTTGGGATCACTCTCTGCAATTTCTTTTGCTTTAGCAATAGCACCTGGCATTCCTTTTGAGGCTTCGGTAAGAATTAATTCTGCACCAAGTACTGCCATTACCCTGCGCCGTTCAATTGACATTGACTCAGGCATCGTAAGGACTAATTTATAGCCTTTTGCTGCTGCTGTAAAAGCAAGTGCTATACCTGTATTACCAGAAGTAGGTTCAATAATTGTCTTTTCTTTATTTAGAAGCCCTTTCTTTTCGGCATCCCAAATCATGTTGGCTCCAATCCTACATTTCACACTGTAAGCAGGGTTTCGACCTTCAATTTTTGCTAAAACAGTTGCTTTGCAGTCCTTAGTTACTGAATTAAGCTTTACTAGAGGTGTGTTTCCTATGGCAAGACTGTTGTCTTCGTATATTGGGGACATTGTGGTGATTTAACTAAACTAATCAATTAATTATAATTAGTTAAAATAGCTAAAGTTCATAATTCGTGCACGAATCTGTTGTTGTTTTAAAAACGATTAGATTTTTTGTTAACTGGTTAAGGCCTTTCTAAATCGCTCCCATAACTCTTCAGTCTCTTCAATTCCTACTGAAACTCTAATAAGTGAAGCAGGGATATTACAGGCTTTTGCCCATTCGAGTTCTTTGTAATGAGCCAGGAGAACATATGGGCATGCCAAGGTGAAAAATGTTCCAAGGCTAGGTCCTTTGCACACTTTTAGTGAGTTATAAAACCTTTCAGCTCTCTTTGCCCCTCCTTTTAATTCTAAAGACAGTAAGCAGCCATAGCCTGTGCTTGGTCTCATTAGAGCGTGAAAGTTGGTACAGTTTGAAGGATGTAAAACTCTTTCAATTGCAGGATGACTCTCTAAACGATTTTTCAGTTT
>QCKE01000035.1 GCA_003215555.1 Prochlorococcus sp. AG-409-K04 | reverse complement strand
AAAATAAACACTTGAGCTAAATCAGGAAAGAAGAGATAAGACAAAAGAACTAACGATAATACTCACGAGAATCAGTAAAAAGGGAGTCCGACACTCCTACACAATTGTCGTTAGAGCTAATCCATGAGGGCTCCTTTTTTGTTCCTAATTTCCTTTACTTCCAAAACTGGCATATGTGACAGTTTTGGAAGTTCTCTCATATCTCTCGCACTAATAAAAGCTTTATGAGATATTTAAATTGTGAGGAGACGGGATTCTCCAGCAGTGGAAACAAGGAAACACTTGCAGAAGATCCCTCAAAAAAACCTGCCCAAGGGCAGGTTTTTTTGTGCCTTTTATATCTATTTTTATGATGATAATTTACTTACAAGGCCTAAGATAAAAGAGGGTTCTAATGTGCTTGATCTTTGATTGAGCTGACAAAAAAGAAAAATTGCACTCGAAAATCTCTCTATATAAGGAAATTGAGCTTCGTTACGATAGCGTTAAGTTAGTCAAATTAAAATTGAATTGAATGGGTATACACCAATGCAAAAATTGTGGTTCAACAAACATAAGGAATGATCGTTCACTAGGAGGAAGATTGGTATGTATAAAGTGCGGCTCTTTCACAATAGGTTTTAAACAACGGAGAAATAGTGGGAAAAATTTTCACCAAGGATATCGATCACTATCTTCAGGTATAACTATTAACAAGAATGATTGGCAGTACTTAATACCTTTTTTGATTTGTTTAATTGCTTTTATAGCAACAGATATTTTGAGATTGTTTGATAAGTCAAATATCGTTTATTGGTCAGGAGGACTTCTTGCTCAACCGCACAGAATACTTACAGCACATTTCTTTCATGGTGATTTTGGACATCTATTATTTAATACAGGCGGAATCATAGTTGCCAGAAATTTCTTTAAAACTCTTGGTTTAAGCAATCGGTTATTTTTTCTGATACTGATTGCTTTTTTGATTCCTCTGCAGGTCTCTATAAATTGGTTTTACGATATTTTTATAACAAGAAATCCAATGTCACTTGCTTTAGGTTTTAGTGGCATCATTTATGGAATAGATGCGTTTATTCTTTTAGCATCCATCTATGGAAAGCAAACTTTTCTTGGTGTCCAAATAGATTTAAGTCGTAATTATCAATGCCGACAAACTATGACAATTCTTACAGTTATGGGAATACTTTACTCATTTGCCCCTGGCATAAGTTTAATAGGGCATCTCTCTGGATTTACTGCAGGAGCAATACTTTTCCTACTTTAAAAAAATTCTAATGATGTGAATGCGCCAAGAAGCCCCCGTAACCAAAACATCTGCTAGTAATCACATTTATTTTGATGGTTTCTGTCGAGTGGGAGGAAGCTGCAAACCGCCAGAGGCTTTACTTGGAACTTTATTTGCTAATTGAACCAGATATTCATCAAGTTCTTCTTTAGTACCTCCTATGTCGTTTCCACATCCATCAAAAATATTATTGGATAAAGATGCAGCTAAATCTTCTTTTGGGGCAGACATTATTTCTTTCATAACAGGAGAGAACAATAAGCCTTTTGATAGTTGAGCAGCAGCACTCTCTCCAGCTTTTTCAGGAGTTAGTCCATTCCCAATAGACGAACAGAACTTATCTGCGAAATTCTTACTTACATCTGACACAGCGGGTGATAAATCTATAGTAGAGGCAAAAGTCGCAACTGAGGCCAAGAGAAATGTTATAGCCATAAGACAGGCAAGTAGTAAGCGTTTCATGCTTCATTTCTAGCTGATTTATCTTAAGTCTTCAGACAGCTAAGAATCCTTCTGCTTGAAAAACTTTTGAAACATCCACACTAAATAAAGAGTTGAGCCTATAAACAAAATCAAGCTAAATGTACCAACTGCTGAATTTGCTGCTTCTACTGTTGGCATTTACGTCCCTCTTGGAATTACATAAAACATACTTAAGCATCTGATGTAGCTCAAGTATTGATTCTGGAGCTTTAAAGAGAACTTAATCGGTTACGAATTGGTTCTATCAAATATATATGCAAGGTTGTCTCTGAATTTGGAGAAGTCATTACCCAATAAATAAAAGCTCCAGCAGATAACAAAAAGATTATTCTTGGCCAAAAGTTTTCTGGATAATTCGAATCATGCTTAAGCGTTTTCTCTCTTTCATTGCTTCTGACAGTCATCTAGCGCTTTTCGTCCTTCTTTAAGAGTAATAGCAATCCAGCAAACAGATATAGTTAGGAATAAAACAGCTAACAAAGCTATAGATAATTGTGCAGGATTCATTTATTTCCCCATTGCTCTTCTTAATTTTGTTGCTTCATCCAGACCTTCCATAATCGTGAAGGTTCGATTTTCTGTAGCAGCTTTACGGATTTTACTTAGCTCTTGATATTCCACTGATTCATAAGCCTCAACTGCTGCACGCATTGAAGGAAACTCACAAATTACAGCTAGGTTTGCTGCTTCTGTTTTTTCTTTACCTTGAGGCTCAGTATCTTTTGCGAATACTTCGCCACCAACTTCCATTAGCCAAGGTTTTACCTTTTCTACGTATTCAGCGAAGAGATCTTGATTGACAACTGTAGAAGTTGAGATCCAATAACCTTTTGCACCTTTTTTGTCC
Organism: Prochlorococcus sp. AG-409-K04; assembly: GCA_003215555.1. Taxonomy (GTDB): domain Bacteria; phylum Cyanobacteriota; class Cyanobacteriia; order PCC-6307; family Cyanobiaceae; genus Prochlorococcus_E. Next base: position 208 of record QCKE01000035.1, on the reverse strand, counting down.
ATAAAACTTTTTTGTGAAATCTCTCTTACCTTTTCTAGCTGATCTAACTCAACTAATCATCAACGCATAGGAATCCGTCTTCTTGAAAAAACCTTTGGAACATCCAAACTCAATAAATAGTTGAGCCAACTAGCAATAACAGCTGAAGAGAGTTTCCATAAGCAAGTTAAATCCTTTTTATAAAATCTGTATGGGGATTTTTAGAGGA
>QCKE01000034.1 GCA_003215555.1 Prochlorococcus sp. AG-409-K04 | reverse complement strand
ATTTAGACATAATCTTTCTTCACACGTAATTGATTAAATATATCCATCTTTTTTAGGTTGTATAGATGAGAAATTATTAAACATTGCGGTAGATAAATACCTTTCTCCATAGCTGGGTAAGACAACAACCAAACGTTTTTGTTCCATTTCCATTCTCATTCCTATTTTTAGTGCAGCAGATACAGCGGCTCCACTGCTAATCCCACTTAATAGTCCTTCTTGTCTGGCTAATTTTCTGCCTGTTTCCATTGCTTCTAGATCATTAATTTCTAACACCTCATCAATTAATGATCTATCCAGAACTTTTGGGATGAATCCAGCACCAATTCCTTGAATGCTATGGGGTCCAGGATTTTTACCCGAAAGAACAGCACTTGAGCGTGGTTCGACAGCAAAAACTTTTAAATGAGGATTTCTTTGCTTTAAAACTTTTGCGCAGCCAGTAATTGTTCCACCAGTGCCTACACCCGCTATTAAGCCATCGATTTCACCTTCACAATCTGACCAAATTTCTTCAGCGGTTGTTGTTTCATGAATTTTTGGATTAGCAGGGTTATCAAATTGTTGTAATAGATATGCATTAGGTGTTGAAGCGACTAATTCTTTTGCTAATTGAATCGCACCTTTCATTCCATCTTTTCCTGGTGTTAGCTGGATTTCTGCACCATATGCTCTAAGCATTGCTCTTCTTTCTACGCTCATTGTGTCAGGCATGGTAAGAATTAATCGATATCCTTTGGCTGCCGCAACCATTGCGAGTGCAATCCCTGTATTTCCACTTGTAGGTTCTATTAGCACTGTTTTTCCTGATCGAATATTTTCTTCTTTCTCTGCTGCAAGAATCATTGCTCCAGCTATTCGGTCTTTTACTGATGAAGTTGGATTAAAGCTTTCGAGCTTTGCCAGAATTTCTGCTTTGCAACCTATGGATTGAGGAAGTCTATTTAGCCTCACTAGTGGTGTTTGACCAACTAGATAGGTTATGTCAGATGCTATTGCCATTAATGTCTTGTAATTGGTTTTTTATTAAGATGATTAAGCTGAATTCATACATATTATTTTCATTTCACAGCCAAAATCAATAAAATCAATGAGTTTGAGAAATTATTGTGTATTTAATTGAGCTTGCTCTTAAATTGAGCCCAATTCCATTATCAGTTCAGCGTAAAGAGCTGGATGATGCTAAAGCTCTTTATGAATTTGTAAAAGAATCTCTTCTTAAAGGAGAACCAAAACTTCTAGAAATTACATGTGAGCAATTAGAAGATAAAAAAATTGCGGTTTTACTTAGTGAGGTTTTAGCAGTTCAAATGTATGAAAAGACTGCTGGAGCTGGAGGCAGCAGAAGGCCTGGCTTTTCTTTTGATGCCTAAACGCGATGACAGAACAAGTCAAAAAAACTTTAGGAAAAACATTTTCACATAAAAGTCTTGTTCTTGAAGATATATCTTTTGCCTGGAAAAAAGGACATTGTGTTTTAGATAAATGTAGTTTTTCTGTACCAGGACCTGGTCTTTGGATGTTGGTTGGTGGAAATGGTAGTGGCAAAAGTACTTTATTTCGTTTAATTAGTGGAATTATTAGACCGCAAGGTGGGCATATTTCTTGTTCTCTTAAATCTGCTTTAGTTTTACAGAATCCTGACCATCATTTACTTTTGCCAAGTTGTGGAAGTGATTTGCAATTGAGTCTTCCTAGGGAAATGAATACAAGCGAAAGAAACAAAAATATCACTTTTGCTTTAAAACAAGTTGGTTTAACAAATATGTCGGATAGGCCGATTCATACTTTAAGTGGTGGCCAGAAGCAGCGCCTTGCTCTTGCAGGGGCTTTGGCGAGTCAAGCAAGCTTGTTTTTACTTGATGAGCCTACTGCTTTGCTAGACCCTGTCAGTCAGAGATCGATCTTGGAAATTGTAAGACAGATATCTAGAAAATCTACTGAACATCCAATAACAGCTCTCTGGATTACTCATCGTCTTGAAGAGCTTACATATTGTGATGGTGCTGCAATTATGGATAAAGGTAAGTTAGGGAAATGGTTTTCAGGAGATCAGATTATTAAAAAATTAACGTGACTTGCGGTAGGACCGCTCTCAAGAGTAAGTTCTTTGTACTTTCCTCGGTAGCTCAGCGGTAGAGCGATCGGCTGTTAACCGATTGGTCGCAGGTTCGAATCCCGCCCGGGGAGTTTGATTTATCACCTCTGAAGACCTCCTGATCCGTCAGGGGTCTTTTTTTTTGGCTATATTCAAGCCTTAGGAAAATTCAGAAAATGCTGTCTCCAAGCCATCAGACAGTACTTTTCTCAGGAAAATATTGATGTAAGGTATCTTGATCTACTCTCACATCTTCATTTATTTGAATCCTTAGAAGGAGCCCTTAAAAGATTCTCATCTCCTGTACATACATAGAAATCGTATCAGCAGCAGCATCCTGCTTTCCTTCTAATGCTTCATCACATCCTTCAGAGGAAACGATGCCTTCTGCTCTAGTTAGCCTAGAATGACTAGGCTGATTCGCGAAATAATTTAATTGACTAATCAAAGGATAAGTGAAGCAAAATACAGGCCTGAGATTGATTCTCTTAGAGCTTTTGCGGTTATTGCTGTAATTATTAATCATTTCAATAAAGATGTTCTTCCAAGTGGATATTTAGGAGTAGATATCTTCTTTGTTATTTCTGGATATGTAGTAACCTCTTCTTTATCAGGAAGAAAAAGCAATAATTTTTGGGATTTTATTAGTGGTTTTTATATGAGGAGAATTAAACGTTTAGTTCCTGCTCTTGTTGTCTTTATATTGATAGTTAGTATTCTTGTTTGTTGCTTCAACTATGATCCTCAATTATCGTTGAGAACTGGAATTGCATCTATTTTCGGATTATCTAATCTCTACCTTTTGCAGCAATCTAATGATTATTTT
>QCKE01000033.1 GCA_003215555.1 Prochlorococcus sp. AG-409-K04 | reverse complement strand
AATTCTTAAAAAATGGCTCTAGGTGGGATTTCTTTAGGTCTATAAATGCGGATAACGTTTTGCCTATGCTTCAAGCAGGCTTGAAAAATAGTGACTTGATTAGGTATTTGTTAAGTCAAGTAACGCTTGATCATGCTTCACGGATTAGAGAGTTAAGAGTCTTCTTCCCTGAGGCAAGAGAAGAAGATTGGAAATTGGCAGTAGCAGGTCAAAGAGTGCAAATAATTAAACAAACAACTCATGGTGGCGTCCTAAAGATGGGGACAGAAGTAGTGACTTCAGCAGATGGCTCACTGGCTGCTTTGTTGGGCGCTTCACCAGGAGCCAGTACTGCAGTATCAATTATGTTAGAGGTTTTGCAACAGTGTTGGATTGAAAAAATGTCTACAAGTGGTTGGCAAGAAAGATTGAAAAAATTATTACCAAGTTTTGGCGTGGCTATGACCTCAGATAAATTTTTTCTTGAAAAGTTGCGACATCGCAATGATTCGTTGCTTGGATTGAGATGATGGAGTTTTTTCGCTTTTTCTTTGGTGGGAATGGTAAGTTTGTTATTTATAAGTTATTTCGGCAAAACAATTTATTCAGCTGAATTAAAATGACTGATGCCCCTGTTTCCAGATTAAGAAATTTTTGTATAATTGCCCATATTGATCATGGGAAGTCAACTCTGGCAGACAGGCTTTTACAAGAGACCGGTACGGTTGCGTCTAGGGATATGCAGGAACAATTCTTAGACAATATGGACCTTGAGAGAGAAAGAGGGATTACTATAAAATTGCAAGCTGCTCGAATGAACTTTTCTGCTAAAGATGGTCAGAATTATGTTTTGAATTTAATTGATACTCCGGGTCATGTAGATTTTTCTTATGAGGTGAGTAGGTCCTTGCAGGCATGTGAAGGTGCCTTATTAGTGGTTGATGCAAGTCAAGGCGTTGAGGCTCAAACATTAGCCAATGTTTATTTGGCACTTGAAAATGATCTTGAGATAATTCCCGTATTAAATAAAGTTGATTTACCTGGTTCAGACCCAGAAAAAATCAAAAAAGAAATTGAAGCAATCATTGGCTTAGATACTTCTAATGCAATTAATTGTTCCGCTAAAACTGGCATGGGCATCTCTGAAATTTTACAAGCAGTAGTAGAAAGAATTCCTCCACCTGAAAACTTAATAGATCACCCAACTAAAGCGTTGATTTTTGACTCTTATTATGATCCTTATAGAGGTGTAATAGTTTATTTCCGTGTAATTACAGGGAGGATATCAATAAGAGACAAGGTTCTCCTAATGGCTAGTCAAAAGAGCTATGAGATAGATGAGATAGGTATCATGGCTCCAAATCAATCTAAGGTAGGAGATTTACATGCTGGCGAGGTTGGTTATTTGGCTGCATCAATAAAAGCTGTTGCAGATGCTCGAGTCGGCGACACTATTACGTTGTTCAATGAACCTGCAAAGGAAGCACTTCCAGGCTATACAGAGGCAAAACCAATGGTGTTTTGTGGTTTATTCCCGACTGATGCCGACCAATATCCTGACCTTAGAGAAGCTCTGGACAAGCTGCAACTTTCAGATGCAGCATTGAAATTTGAACCAGAAACCAGTAGCGCAATGGGATTTGGCTTTCGTTGCGGATTTTTAGGATTACTTCATATGGAAATAGTCCAAGAAAGGTTAGAACGTGAATATGATCTTGATTTGATAGTTACAGCGCCATCTGTTATCTATCAGGTAAAGATGATTGATGGAGAAGTACTATTTGTTGATAATCCAGCTACTTTGCCTGAGCCGCAAAAAAGGGAATCTATAGAAGAACCATATGTTCGATTAGAAATTTATGCACCCAATGAGTACAACGGTACCTTGATGGGATTATGTCAAGATCGCCGAGGAGACTTTGTTGATATGAAATTTATAACTACAGAGCGGGTGACTTTGGTTTATGAAATTCCATTAGCAGAAGTTGTAACTGATTTCTTTGATCAAATGAAGAGTAGAACTAAAGGCTATGCATCTATGGAATATCATTTGATTGGATACAAAAGAAATGACTTGGTTCGTTTGGATGTATTGATTAATTCAGAAAGAGCTGATCCGTTAACAACTATTGTGCATAAGGATAAAGCATATGGAGTTGGTAGAGGATTAGTGGAGAAATTAAAAGAGCTTATTCCCAAGCAGCAATTTAAAATTCCATTGCAAGCTTCTATTGGAAGTCGAGTGATTGCTAGTGAAAGTATTAGTGCCTTGAGAAAGGATGTATTAGCAAAGTGTTATGGAGGAGATATTTCCCGAAAGAAAAAATTGCTTAAAAAGCAAGCTAAAGGTAAAAAACGAATGAAATCAATGGGGAAAGTAGATGTTCCTCAAGAGGCTTTTATGGCAGTATTGAAATTTGAACCAGAAACCAGTAGCGCAATGGGATTTGGCTTTCGTTGCGGATTTTTAGGATTACTTCATATGGAAATAGTCCAAGAAAGGTTAGAACGTGAATATGATCTTGATTTGATAGTTACAGCGCCATCTGTTATCTATCAGGTAAAGATGATTGATGGAGAAGTACTATTTGTTGATAATCCAGCTACTTTGCCTGAGCCGCAAAAAAGGGAATCTATAGAAGAACCATATGTTCGATTAGAAATTTATGCACCCAATGAGTACAACGGTACCTTGATGGGATTATGTCAAGATCGCCGAGGAGACTTTGTTGATATGAAATTTATAACTACAGAGCGGGTGACTTTGGTTTATGAAATTCCATTAGCAGAAGTTGTAACTGATTTCTTTGATCAAATGAAGAGTAGAACTAAAGGCTATGCATCTATGGAATATCATTTGATTGGATACAAAAGAAATGACTTGGTTCGTTTGGATGTATTGATTAATTCAGAAAGAGCTGATCCGTTAACAACTATTGTGCATAAGGATAAAGCATATGGAGTTGGTAGAGGATTAGTGGAGAAATTAAAAGAGAGTGGGTAGCAATAGAGATCAATGAACTACTGGTCGTTGAGTATTATTCTCGAAAAGTGTAAGAAGGCTGAAAACCTTTGATCAACACAGGAAATTCAAGATTTTTTACGCACAAGAAAGCCCCCTGAATATCCAGGGGGCTTTCTTGTGCTCAGAACTTAACGCAGCTTTTTTCAGAAGAGCTGTTACGTTAAGTAATC
>QCKE01000032.1 GCA_003215555.1 Prochlorococcus sp. AG-409-K04 | reverse complement strand
CAATAATGAAAGCAATGACCTTTTAGGTACTGACTTCCAAGATCCGTTAGTTGGTTGAATTAAGGAAGAAAGTTTGAACAGAGTTTGAACGGGATTTCTTTAATCCTTGAGATCCCTGTTTGCTAAATCCTGAATTTAGGCATGTCATTGGATTTTTCTGTTCCCTTTCATTAGGGTTTCGCTTGATAAGCTTGACTCGGGTGGTTTCTTTTTACAGATTTGGCATACTTTGTTGCTTATGAGTTTATTGTGCGCAAATCATTTATTTCTTTTTCACTTTGTTCTTCATGGCTTTTTGTTTTTAGTTTTAGTTTAATATCACCAGTAAATGCAGGGAATTATGATGCTCTGTGCAATGAAGTTGATTGTCAAATAACAATTACTGAGAAAGGTTTTCTGGGTCCAAAAGGTTTTATAGAAAAAGAAAAAATCTCTCAATGGGATATTGAAAGAACTTCCTATAACCTTGCTTTGGGTGCAGGAGGCGGAGTTGTTGGCGGAATAGTTGGGTTTGTAGTTGGGTTCAGCGCCTGCTATTCAGGTATTTCATGTCCAGTAGCAATAACAGGAGGAGTTTTTGGGGGATCAAAGATTGGCTCTAACCTAGGGAATGGACGGAATCTTTTATTTACTGTTGTTGGGGAAAATAGTGATGGAGTAGATGTTGTTCAAAGTTTTAGATTTATAAATAAGAAACCTGCGAAAAAGATGAAAAAAGACTTAAGAGAATTAACAGGACTTGAAATGGGTAAATTTAGAAAATCGATGCCTTTATAAAATAAGATTTTTCATAATAGAGGCAAGATTTTACGATAAAGTTTCTGTCGAATCAACATGGTATTGGTAATTTGTTTAATCGCTATCAAACAAGTATTTTGAAGCTTGCTACACATAGGGTTTAATTTTAACAGCAAATATATATGTATGTTTTTTGCTCTTTATGATTGGTTTGATTTAGATCTTTATAAGGTTGTAAGTTTCGCAATGCTAATTTTAAAGAATTTCTCTTTATAATTTGTTTCTCTGACTTATATGTTTAAATTGCAAGTAGTATGTAAAGCTTTTTTATTGATTACTGTATTTTCTAATGGCTAAGGGTTTCTGGATTGTCACTACAACCATTACCAATCCAGCATTTTCTCAATATGTGGAAGCATTTCAGCCTTGGGTTGAATCAGTAGGAGGAGAAGTTTTTGCAAAAGATATGGATCCAAAAACTGTAGAAGGAAAGGGTGGAAAATTAGCTGTGATTGTTGCGTTTCCTTCCAAAGAAGCTGCAATTGATGCTTATAACAGTGCTGAATATCAAGAATTGAGCAAGTTACGTTGGGCTAATTCAAGTGAAACTAATATCACAATTATGGATGGTGATGTAAGTCATTAAGAAATATCCAATTTTCCATTTTATAAAGGGCTTGGTTTTTAATAAGATGACCTTACTTGACTAATAGAGATAGCATCTGATTAATCAAAGAAGTTTTGAATTTGTTCTTGTGAAATCCACACCATGAAATCTCTCTAGGTAAATTAGACATACTGTTTGATTGAATGATTTAGAAGGAAAGTTAGACTTGCCTTTTTAAGCGAATACAAGGTGTTGCTTGCTGATGATTAATTCAAGGAACTGGTTGGTTGTCTAGTATTATAAAAATGATGTTTAGATAGAGATTATATATAGGGATATGGTGAATATTTAATGCCTTGTTCAAAGACATAGTACTTAAGAAATTTTCTTTTTTTAGTATGAATAGAAGTTTGAACTTTTTTCTCGTGTATAACACATTAATCCAAGGTCAAAATTTATGTTTTAATCAACTGTTAGATTGCTTCCTTTTTGTTATAGATTCTTAGTATTATCGTTTGATATTGTTTTTAGGTGCAACTAATGCAAAAAATCATATTTGTTGCTATTGCGTTATTGTTTTTGTTTTTTAATAGCAGTTCGGCTTTAGCAGATTCTGAATTAGATGAACTTCCTAAGTGCGTTGTTTTGACCCATTGTGTTAGAGAGAATTGGGAAGTTGATGATATAGAAGTTTTATTTCCAAAAGCTATAGAGGCAGTTACCAAGACTCCTAGGACTAAAATTGTTGAACAAACTGATTCTTATATCCACGCAGAAGCTAAAACTATATCAAGACGATATACTGATGATCTCTTATTAAAAGCACTTCCAGAAAAAGGTGTAATTCAAGTTAGATCTGAATCAAGAGTTGGTATAGGAGATATGGGAGTAAACAAAAAAAGAGTCGATGAGTTGGCGTATCGACTATCAATAATCAAAAACTAGTGATTCATCCATCTTCCCCTAAAATATTTTTTTATCTCTTCAATAGATTTAATAATAATAATCAATTAATAGATCGATTATTTTTCTCATTTACTTGAATTTTATTCTCATGATGAATTGTTGATAGACTCTAGACATCTACTAATATGAGTTATTTTTCTTATTGGTATTGTAACTGGAGAGATATTCCTTTTTCACTTGCTTTTTCTTCGAATAGGTTTGGAGCAGTATTTAAAAACCGTAAGGCTAAAGTATTAGATGATGACTCGATTTCGAGTTTTCATTATTTAATCAGCAAACATTCCATCTACTGAGAGCTCTCTGCGTGTCTCTGCAGATGGATATTGTTGGTAATAGAAGACCATTCCACTGGTAAGAACTATTGCGATTAGTATCCAAGTTATTAACGATTTGCTTTCCTTAGTTTTTTTTGCTTTTATTTTTCTTTGCTTGACTTGCATTTCAGGGAAACAGCAAGTTATTTGAATTAAGTCCAACACTTCATCGTTGTCGTACGAAGAAAGGGGTTTGATTCCACTGCCTTCAATTAACCCTTGAGTTTTCATTTTGTGCCTTAGCAAAGCCTGTCTTTGATAACTAGACATTGCTTTAAAGCGTTTTTTTCGTTCTGAAGGTGTTTCAGCCATAATTTCCCAAAAAAAGTCGCATATTAGGAACGATTTTTTTGTTGATCAGAAGATCGGCTGTCAACAAAGAATATGTTAAGAGATTAGATGAAATGAATGGTTTGCTTGACATCTCATCTCAAGAATCGTTGCGATTATATGGTGCCAATTGCTGTTTATTCTGTATGGGAAGCATGGTGTTCTTTTTTAAGAAGTTATCTCTGATTGTTGCTTCGGTATGAATAAAGTTTTGGCAAACATGTGCTCTCTTCATTGTGATTTTATTATCACTCATATAGAAATATCTAAGTAGAAACCTTTCACTGACCGTTACTTAGTATGCAATCCTTCTGTGTAATGGTTAGTTGCAGATTAAACAGCCTGACTAGTTGATCTAGGTATCTATGAT
>QCKE01000031.1 GCA_003215555.1 Prochlorococcus sp. AG-409-K04 | reverse complement strand
TTTGTCCTCAGTGATCTCAATATCCAGCATTAGTAAGCTTTATGCTTTAACTACTTCTTTTCTGCTGGAGCTAGTGCTTTTAGCTCTTTCTTCAATTCAGCTTCACGTTCGTCAAGGATTTTGACGCGTGATTGATAGTTAGCCTCAAGACGCTTGCGTGATCCAGTGAGGTTGTCAAGTTCTTCTTGATGCTGTCTTTTCTTTAGTTCCTCTAGTTGACTATCAGAGACGACATAAACAGTCCGATGAAGAGTAAAGAAGGAATCAGCAAAGAAGCTATCAAAGAGTGACGTATACATGTTGGCCATGCGAAGTACATAATTAGTTTGCACCTAGTTGTTTAAATCCAGAAGGTTGTAAACCGACGGTTCCTATTCGGTCTCTACCACTTAGATCGGTTGCTACTACTAATATGTTGGGTTTGCCGAAAGTAGAACCATCTGTTATCTAGACCACCGTTATTTGGGTGCTCTCCATTTGTTTAGCCTTTAAGAATTTCATATCTCCGCTATGCCATTGACTCTTTTGTCGCGTTATGTATTCCTCGGATGGTGGTAAGCATTACCTATTTAGTTGGTAGCGATGAGCAAATTGGCGCTTTTCAGTTCTTCTCTGTGCAATGTGCTCTTGCGGTATCCCAATCTATATTTTAAACAACCTCAGGAATGAAAGATTAATCGCTTAATGATCAGAGTGAGGACAACCCCTTTAAAAAGACAACCCAAAGCAACCCAGAATTAGGTAAACCAAGTCTTTGTTAGTTCAAAAAATAAGTTTCTTGTGTTGTTCAATTTATTGAATACTTTTTTAAGAATCTGGATAAGAGAAGTCCTTTTCATTAGTCATCCTTGGTAAGTTGATACTCCCATTCAAGAAATGAACTTTGGAATTAGGTGTAGGAGATGCTCTCTAACCTTTACCTTTTTCTTAAGCGTTTGTATTCTTCATGTAATGCACCCAGTTTTAAAGTATCTAGTAAACCCTGAGGTCCTTCCATTAGGAGTTTGATATCTGCTGGTTTATGCGGCTTCATATTCAAGAATTCTTCTTGCCATGAGGTGTCCTTCCAGTCAGTAGTCATTGGTTAAATGATAAACGGTAGATTATTCATAATGTTCTTTTAAATACTCAGTTATCAATAGTTGTGTTCTTCTTTCATATTCTTTAAATTCTTCTGTATCTGGGTCAGGAGTTAAGGAATTTTTTTTTTTGCTCAGATTGGGTTTATAGCTATTGAGAAAACAGGCTTATCTTGCAATATCCTATTTAATTTTGTTTGATTATTGGTAATGAAGATGATTGACTTCGTAATTCTTTTGCAGTTTGCTTAATCGAGCTACAAGTTTGTTATGGCTTCTGGCCGCAGTTTTTTGAGAAATTTGGCTATTACTAGTGTTCTGAGTGTTAAAGATGTGAATTGAAATCCTTTGGAAGCATTAAGTCACAGGTTCGAACCCTGTTGCCCCAAGTAAGTTTTTACAGTCTCAATCCAAGACGAATTCGTCCTGGGATTCTTTCTAAAGTCTTGCTTTTTAGTATTTATAAGGAATGGTTCCTTTAGAACCCTTCTTTCCCTACTGTCTAGAAAGATTTTTATGGCTAATGGAAAACTAAGCAAAAAAGTTGAAGCGCTTGAGAGGAAAATTCAGCATTTAGAAGCAATGCTGAGAGCCAAGGAAGAAAAAGGAAATAAGGTCGGTACTCATTTCTATCCAATTCTTGGGATATCAAAAGGCAGTTTGTCTCCAAAAGCTGCTAAGTACTTTTGAACAGCTGGTATACGTAATAAAGCTAAAGGCGCAACAATATTCAGGACGATCCAAGCTCCACCAATGATTGGAGCCCATTTTCCAAATTTTTTGAGCAAGCCCTTTTGTTCTTTAGCCATTGATCTCTATAAATAAGGCATTGTATCTTTCTAGCGAAGTCTGATCCTTCTAGCAGTAAAGCAGCAGAAATAAGACAAAGAGACTAGTTCTTGTTGATTTCTAATTACCTTTATTTAACCAAAGAGCAATAGTCTGACTCAGTTAGGAGGTGGAGTAGGCAATTAGCCTTTCATAGCCGTTTCAATAATCGAAATTTCTCTAGTGTTTCTTTTATTAAGTCCACGTAGGTTGAATTGAAATCGAATTACCTCTAATGCAAGTTTGTTAAAATGAAAGGTAGCTTGTACATAACCATGAGTGAAATCAGATTCAAAATATCCAAAGCCTTTCAAGTCTTTGACTAGTAAGTAGCTATCAAAGATTTTGCTATACCATCTAATTAGCATACTGTTATCCATAATGTCAGCTATGGCTATACGAGACATGGTCTTAGTCCTTACAGCAAAGAAATCATTTAGATCTTGATAAATAGGTAATGTGAATTTCATTATGTGAATCAACAAACAACAGCTAATACACGTGCAGAAAGAAGGGGTATTCCTAAAGGTTTCATATCTTCTTTCTAGCTGATCTTGTTAAAGTTTTCATCCTGTCAAGATAGTTCTATTAATATAATTTCTAACTTTTATCTTTGCTTTCTTTTCAGATCCAGCAGAACTTATTATAAGTGTATGAAACACTCGAAAAAAATGAACCTTTTAGATGACATACGAGTTTTATTTAACACTCTTTTTAATAGAGACGAACCTAATCGAAGAAAGATGAAAAGAGTTTTTCAGTGGAAACGCTATCTTGAATGGAAAGATTTAACATCTGAAGAAAAGCTATCAGCAAAAAGGCTCTTATTAATACCAGTATTTGCTTATTTGATACTTGAGATCTTTAATCAGAACATCTTATTACTGATACTGCTCTTGATTGGATATGTACTTTACAGGAAATTTGAAAAAGGAAATATCATTAAAAAATAGTTAAGTTCAGCCTATACCAATCAACAAACCTATACCAATTAAGAAGCCTATGCTTGCTTTTTTTCGTAATTTAGGATTTGGCTAAAATATTTCTGGCTTATATATTTAGAAACGATATACTTTTCTTAACTCTTAAAGATAAAATATATAAAGTTAAGTATGAAAAAAAAAGATAAGAGAGAAAAAGAGGGAATTAAAGTTTCTCGAATGTAGATTTATGTAGTAATTCGTAAATTCATTTTTTCAAGGAGTTTCCTTGTTTGTTGATGTGGTACCTGGATTATGTCTCTGGTTGCGTTATTGGATCAGGCTATTTTTGTTTTCTTTGATTTCTTTAACCATAATCATTACAGTTTCCCCAAGCCGTATAAAATTCATAAGGAGCTTTAGGCGAAAACCATTCATCCATCTAGTCTTTCGGCATAATCTTTAAGAATTTCAGCAATTACTTGTGGTGGAATTTCTTCTTGTGCTTCTTTGCATAAATCAAAGAACTTGTCGATAAATTCTTTTCGTGTCAT
>QCKE01000030.1 GCA_003215555.1 Prochlorococcus sp. AG-409-K04 | reverse complement strand
AGAAGATCGTCTAGTCAAAAGGTCTTTTATGAATGATGAACGTCTTGAAAGAATTACAAAAAAGCCAATTATTGCGAGCCAACAAGAAAAATCAAGGAACCCTCGAAGTAGAAGTGCAAAATTTAGATTAGCAATGAAAAAGTAAGAAATTACTCAACGTCGTAAGTGATTGACTACTTTAGAAATTACAGCAATTACCGAAGCAACATCAGTAGAAGTTGTTGATCTTCCTAAACTCAAACGTAAAGAAGATTCAGCTTCTTGAGCTGTTCTTCCAAGCGACAACAAAACATGAGAGAGAGAGCCATTACTACAAGCAGAGCCACTACTACACGCAAGGTAAGGTCTCAATTTCTTATGCAAAAGAGTGCCATTAACTCCTTTAACAGTGAAATTCAGATTATTTGGCAATCTTTGATCAAATGAGCCATTGAGAATTAAATCAGACAATTCATTATTTAAACCATGCCACAACTGTTCCAGAAGTATCCTCATTCGTTTGGAGTGATAATCCAGCTTGGACAATGAAACTTCTACGGATTTAGTCAGGCCTATAATCAGAGGAACTGGAAGAGTTCCTGCTCTAATCCCATTCTCTTGACCACCACCCCATTGAATAGGCTGAATATTTAAATCATCTCGAGCTACTAACAAACCAATGCCTTTAGGTCCATATATTTTATGCCCACTAATAGTATAGAAATCAATGCCATTTTGATTGAAATTAATAGGTATATTACCAAATGCTTGTACAAGATCCGTATGAAATTTCACTGCTCTCTCATGACACAATTCTGCAATTTTTGCTATAGGTTGCAAAACACCTATTTCATTATTAGCAGCCATAATACTAACTAACATAGTATCTTTCTGAAATGCATCTATGAGTTGGTCTATCTGAATAATTCCATCTTCTCTAGGTTGCAATTCAGTAACTCTAAATCCTTCTTTTTTTAATTGTCTAATAGGCTCCAAAACAGAAGGATGTTCTGTAGAAAGAGTAATTAAATGTCCTGGAAAACCCTTTTCAATAGCCCTAGCTCTGGCATATCCCAATAATGCAAGATTATTTGCCTCAGTGGCTCCACTCGTAAAAATTAATCTTTGCGAAGAAACTTTTAATAGCGATGCAAGTTGATCTCGAGCAACACTAATTGCAGCCGAAGAATGAAGTCCAAGACTATTCTGCCTATTCGAAGGATTACCCCAAACATCAATCCAATAAGGAGCCATCGCATCAAGAACAGTTCTAGAGCAAGGAGTACTCGACTGATAATCAAAAACTAATGGCGTTGACTTCATGAACTCATTGATGAAAGTTCCCAAAACATCAATATGCTTAGAGATATTGGTTCAGACAACCTTACGAGTACTATTTTATTGTCATGGGTGAACAGCAACAGCCAACTCAAGAAGATCAACAAAAAGCGAGAATCTTATTAGTAGATGATGAACCAGGAATTAGATCTGCAGTCCAAGCATATCTTCAAGATGAAGGGTTTGAAGTTACTACTGCAATAGATGGGGAAGATGGGCTACAAAAAGCTCAACAAATGCTTCCTGATTTAGTCATCACTGATGTAATGATGCCCAGATGTGATGGATATGAACTACTCAAAAAACTTCGAGAAAATGAGCGTCTTGGAGGTACCCCAGTGATTTTTTTAACAGCCAAAGGAATGACAATGGATCGTACTCAAGGATATCAAGCAGGTGTAGATGATTACATACCAAAACCATTTGATCCTGACGAATTAGTCGCACGAGTTAAAAATGTTGTTCGACGCCAAGAAAGATTATTAGCAGAAGCCGCTCGTTTTGCTGACACTGATGTCGGTCAAATGGCTAAACAAATTACTGAAATAAAGTCAATGCTTACCCAAAGTGATTCCAATGCATCCAAACAAGATTTAATGATGCCAATCTTTACTCCTAGGGAAGCAAGTGTTCTGCAATTAGTAGCCGAAGGACTAATGAACAAAGAAATAGCAAGGCAACTAGCAACTTCAATTCGGAATGTTGAAAAATATGTAAGTCGGTTGTTTATAAAAACTGGAACGTCAAGTAGAACTGAGCTTGTCAGATATGCACTCGAAAATCATCTGGTGACATGACTTGCAAAAGTCCAAATATTAGATCTTCTCAAACTCAATCAATTGTGAAAAATAAAAAGGTGCTTGATTTAATTTGCTTCGCTTAACAATAAATCCGCATTTATTTGCAGCATTTATAATTCCTGATTCTCTAAGAATATATGCACGTGTAGTTTTGCTTGGACCAGGAAAAAAATTCCCAACAGCTTTTAAAAAAGCTAAAAAAGGAGTGTAAGGAGCAAAACTTACGATCAACCTTTTTTTACTCAAACTACACAAATGTACAACCATTTCCTCCGCTGCTTTTTGAGGATAATGAATAAATACATCTAGACAAATAACAGTATGAAATGAGCCCTCCAAACTTTCCAAATCAGTTGTTTTAAAAGTCATTTTTTCTAAATCAAGTCCCTCTAATTCAGCTCTTCGTTTGGTCTCACCAACCATTGCATCTGAAATATCACTAGCAAAAACTGAAGATGCACCCAAAGAAGCCAAAGGCAATGTCAGAGTTCCAACTCCACATCCAGCATCACAAAAACTGATATTATTTATGTCCCCAAATTCTTGGATCCAAGACAAAACATCATCGACAGTTTTTTGATGTCCTAACCGAATATTTCTTTGGACTTTGTTCACATCATCACTATTGCTGTAAATCCTATTCCACCTTTCAAAGCCAGTG
The DNA here is from genome assembly GCA_003215555.1 of Prochlorococcus sp. AG-409-K04. Lineage (GTDB taxonomy): Bacteria > Cyanobacteriota > Cyanobacteriia > PCC-6307 > Cyanobiaceae > Prochlorococcus_E. Next base: position 1,016 of record QCKE01000030.1, on the reverse strand, counting down.
CCATTAAAATAATTCAGGACTTCAGCCTTTTCAGACTGTTTGAGTTTATCCAAACCTTTTTTATGCATTGAAAACATTTGTTCATCGATGAAGATACTACTTAGCCTCCTTCCAATGGAGGAAATTAGATTGAAAATTGAAATTCCATCTCAACAAACCTGCCAAAGGCTTTCCTAAAAATAATTCTTTTATTTCTTGTTTTTTTTGCAAAATAAATCTAGGTGCAATCGTTGCGGACCATATAGCAGAAGAAGGCTGACCAGTCCATTTAGCAAGCCTTTTACAACCCTCCAATAGAGGGAGAGTTGTACCAGCAAATGTCCCATCTTGTAATCGGCAAACTCCTTTTTGAACAAACAATTGTCTTTGATCCCACTTAAATTGCCCTTGATCTAAACCATAAGGTGACAAAGCATCACTAACTAAAAAAAGTTGCTTCGGAGCTAACTTTTGAATTAATACTGCGATATCTGGATGTATATGTATGCCATCTGCGATTAAGCCCATATAAACTTCAGCATCTAACAACGCTGCAGCAATTGGTCCTGGATCTCTATGGTGAAGGCCATGCATTGCATTAAATGTATGCGTAAGCATATTGATGCCTAAATCAAAAAAAGATCTAGTGATTTCATAAGTTGCAGCTGAATGTCCTAGCGAGATAAGAATACCAAGTTCCTTCAATCGTCTAACAACTTCTATTGATCCTTCTAATTCGGGCGCAAGAGTAACAATTAGAATTTCCTTTTCTATGCCGTTAATTCTCTCTCCCAAGGCACTCAGACTTGGCAAACAAAACATATTGGGATCGTGAGCTCCCTTAAAAGATTTTGATAAAAAAGGCCCTTCAAGATGAGCACCCAGCAGAGTACATCTTTTCATAGAAGTCTGTTGACGAGCCAATCGCAGAATCTGCAAAGACTTTCTTAAAGAAGAAATACTGCAACTAACCAAAGTAGGTGCAATAGCTTCGACTCCATCCAGCCAAAGATGATCCAACAATTCAATCAACTTAG
>QCKE01000029.1 GCA_003215555.1 Prochlorococcus sp. AG-409-K04 | reverse complement strand
TTCTTCGGTAACAATTATTCCTTTGATGAGTTTGTACAAATCTTTTAGATTATTAAACAAGTCTTTCAGATTTGTATAAATTTTGTTTAAAATAGATTTAATATTTTGAGCAGTTTCACTTTTATTGGTATATAGGATTAATATCCCAATCCCAGTGAAGATAAATATTAGAAGAAAAAGAACAAGCATTTATGTAGGAAACATTTTCCTAAACATCACGTGTAATTTCTTTTTTATCAAGTAGTTAGCAACACCCTTTAAGAATATTGCCTGATTAATTTAAATTTATATGAGGCTATTGCATGATTGCTTGTCAAAAATCCATTTCCGTCGTTCTTTTGGGAAATTATGATAGTTCTAAGCTTATAGCCCGAGGGTTTTAATTTGCAGTGCTTTAATCTCATGGTTATAGTTTGTTCTTATAAAATTTGAATTTATAGAGCCTATAATGCCCATTACTTTAATTGAGCTTTCTTTCAATCACTAAGTTTCGATTGAAAAAAAATTTCCAAAAAGTAGATATTTTGCAAAAAAGCAACTTTGATAAGCCTTTACAAAAAAAAATGATAAATTCTGTAGATGACAAAATTTTTTGAAATAAAGAATTTTACTTGAGTTTTATAGATATATAATATTATTTCTACTTTGACAAAGAAAAAATGACTAATCAAGAGCCACCAAATAATAATGGCAGTCTAGACAATGAACAGCCAGGTAATGAACCGAAGTGGGATTACACGTCCTCTAGGCAAAATTTTTTCACGGGAGCTGCTGTGGTCGCAGGCAATCTTCTGGTTCTGTTGCTTTATCTGCTTTATAGAACAGTACCTGCTGTCCATCAATTCATTTCAGGTAAACCCTTGTGAACGAGATCTTTCATAGATCCATCATAATCCAAAATATTTTTAAATATAGACTAGCTTATTTCAATTATTGATTTTATTTCTTTTAAAGTTTTAGCCTTTTTGTTTTAATAAACATAAAATAGTAGTTCCTATTTTTATTTTTTTTATAACTGTCTTCATTAATAAATTGTACATAAAAATATGTAGGGTTAATTTAACTATTCTGGTATTTGGCTGTTTTGATTAAATGGTAAAAACTCTTGCGAGTAAAGAAATACCAACAAGTAATGTTAAAAATTCATATGCTTTTTTTGCAATCTTATCTCCCAATATTATTGAAAAGTGTGCACCTAAGTACCCTCCAAGTAGAGATCCTACTATTAAAGCAGGTATCCATAACCAATTGATTTCATTATGCATTCCCAAAACTAAGGCGCCAGTACCATTCCAAATTATTCCTACAAGAGTTAATGTATATGCTATTGCTTGTGTATATGAAAAATTAAACCAATTCACTAACCAAAAAGTTAGTATTAAGCCTGTTCCTGAAGATAAAGATCCATTTAGTAAGGCAATCAAAAATATTACAAATGCACCTTTATATAATTTAAAAGCAGAAGAAATTGGTTTGTTATTTTTTTCGACTTCTTTCTTTTTTATAAAAGAGAATATTCCAAGAGAAAGTATAAGTATTCCCAAGCAAAATATTGCAACTTTCTCTGGAATAAAAAGTATAGTTTTTGCTCCTAATATAACTCCAGGTATGCCACAAATAATTATTATTAGAGAGATTTTTCTATTTAAAGAAATATCTTTAAGATGTCTTATACTTGCTCCAATGCCAAGAGATACAGTTGCTACTTTATGAGTAGCTATTGCTTTGGAAAATGGTAATCCTAAAAATAGTAAGGATGGAAGCTGTATTAATCCTGCTCCCCCTCCGGCTAAAGCGGATAAAAAATTTGAACATATTGCTATAAAGGCTAATAAGATATGTGTGTGTAGCTCTGTAAGCATTTAAAGCTGGAAAGTGGTTTTGATGTAAGAGTTGCAAATATTTCAGAGAAATCCTTGAAGTCAGGAAAAATTCTATTTATTTTTCATCTGATATAAATCAAATATATACAATGTTAGCAAATAGGGATCTAGATGGTAAAAACCTTTAGTATTTTTGGTATTAATTAATTTTGTGGAATAATAATTAAAATTTATTTGAAGCCATGGGTTTTATTTCCGTTTCAAAAGAAAAAGTTAAGTTTTTTGTTGGAAGATTTTTTAAAAATTCAAAGTTAAATATTAAAGATGATACTTTCCTTTATTCTAGGCTTCTTGATAATAAATTAATAAAATGTGAATGGAATTTAAGTGAAAACGATAAAAAGCGTTTATTTAGTATAGATTCTTACCTTTTATCTATAAGATTATATGACATCACTAAGGTTGATTACGAGGAAAAAACTACATGTATTATGAAAGAAATAGAGCTAAAAAAGAATACTAAGGAATGTTTTCTTACTCCTCTTGTAAGACATGGTAATTTATTGATCGAGTTAGGTTTTAGGAAGCCTTACGGTGAATGGTTTTTATTGGCAACTTCAGAATTAATGTTAGGAGCTAGAACATATTCTGATTATTTTTATGATGATTCATGGTTTTACTCTTCAAGGGAGAAGAAAATTAACGATAATAGTAGTATTCATGAAGATGTTTACCAGCTTTCTTTTTCAGGGCTTAGTGGAGGTTCTGAAAAAATCCATGAACGTTCTTGATGTAGTAAAGAAAACTTTTAAACTATGTCCCTTAGTGATGCTCTTATCCACTTAATAAAGTTAAAAGGATTTAGTACTTCAGTAATATCTTTTGAATATGATATTTGTATATGACTATTTTTATAATTTGTATTTTTAGAATAATTAATAGAAATATCTGATGATTGTGCAACTAATTCACTTTCAAAAAACCAACAAGTTTTTCCAGAGCTTAATTTTATTATTAAACCTATATTTATACCATCAGTTATTTTGTAACCCACAACTTCACCAGAGGGATTTTCATTTAATTGACTGATTAGATTCTTGGGAATCCTGTCATCGATTCTTGCTGGATCAATATTTACGATTGAACCTATTGCGGAGAGTGTGCTTTCGTTACTTATGACTTAAAAGTAGCAAATTCTTAGCAATTTACATTAGAAAGTAGATATAGTCAAGTCACTTTATTGAAAATTGCTCTTGATAAGAAATTACCTAAAAACACCTTCTATTTTCTATTAAGATTCAATTTTTATCTGCAGTACTTCCTTTAATATTCCTTTTGATTTGTTTAATGATGTATTTAACACTATTTTGTAATATTCTAAATACAAGGAAAGCAAAAGCAACTAGCCCACCAGCAACGACAATAGAAAGTAATTGATTGCCTAAGTTGATTTCACTAATGTTTTCCATAGAAATTGCAAATACTTTTATTAATCTTATTATTCACTTGCTTGATTTGTCTTATATATAAATCATATGTAATCTAATTATCACCACACTTTTTATAGAAAATACATATATTTATGATTATAGATATTGTTGATATTAATAAGGCTTAATCTGTGGTTAGATCTAAGAGGCATATTCTCATGTCATATATAATTCTTTTTAGACAAATGCAAAAATAGAGAGACTTAGAAGCCTTTCTCTTCCATTTCTGCATTATGCGCTTTTTGCATTTCAACCATTTCTCCACAAGTTAGAGCAGGTCTATAAAGGAATTCACAGCCGAAAGCTGACCTCCAAAACATGAAATGCTTAAATAGTGCTTTTGTATTTGCAGCTTTACAAATAATGCATAATTCTCCTGATTCTGGCATGTGAAGCCTTGCTACTAATTCAAATCCCTCAAACTTGTCCATTTTTGCACCATCTTCCATATAATTTACAAATGCTGTATAACCCTCATCTTGAGTTTCTGATGGCACAACACAAGATACAACGTAAAATTGCATGATAAATTTTTTACTATTACATGATCTTTTTAGAACACTTACCTTTAGATTGCTTAAATAATTACAAAATTAAAATATTATTTTTTAAAAATTGTTGGTTTGTTAATCTTTGATTTACTAGTACATTTAGTAGCGGAATTGATGTTTTGTTATATTAACCATATAAAACTGTATTTAAATCGGCTAACTTTCAAATAAATCTTCATAGAAGTAAGATTTCTCGAATTGTTTTAGTTAGGTAATACTGGCTTTTAGCAAAATATTTTTGTAGAAAAAATGTTTGGATGAATTTAAAATGACTTAAATCTTTAATTGATTTATAGTAAAATAATTATCACCTTGTTTTTAACATGAAATTAATGGAAACATGGAAACCTTTGACTATCTACTTCTTGGCAGGTATTAGTACTTTTAGCTTGATATCTATTTCTTTTACTCTTAGGTCTCTTATCCCTTTAGCTGAATGGGCAGAACTTCAAAATGAATGCATTAAGCGAACAGTTGCATATGAAGGGCTTTCAAGCAAAGTTTGGAGCTGCAATGGAGGGGGTGATTAAGAATAATTCTGCAAAAAAGTGAATTGTAATGCATCTAAAAAATATAGATGATTATGTTTTAAGAGAATATGGTATTTCCAAATGAAAATTGTTGAGCACAAAAAAAGGGTAAAGCACTTTATGCTTTACCCTTTTTTTGTGCTTCCAAGAGCTTAGTCTTTCTTGGCAGGGATGTTTTGTTGGTCATAATCAGGACCTACTAATACTGCCATAACTGCAAAAAGAGCAGTAGCAGCTATTCCAAGGTAGACAGCTGATGGAGCAGGAGTGCTAAGAAGTCCGGCAAATGTAAGAGGAAACATGGCTTTTAGTAAACAGTGTTATTAATACATCAAAATTCTCTTAAGGCGTGTTTTTTTCTTTAGATTGTTATGTTTTTACTTTTTTCTTGCTTGAGACCAGGTTAAAAACCAGCTAGATTGTTTTTGAAGTAATTCATTTGGCATATTGTCTTGAAGCTCTGAAACAGCAGCTCTCATATATGG
>QCKE01000028.1 GCA_003215555.1 Prochlorococcus sp. AG-409-K04 | reverse complement strand
CAATAGTCAGAGCAATGATTTGCTAGGGACTGACTTCCAAGATCCGTTGATTGGTTAGAAAGTTTGAGTAAACCTCTATTTTTTGCTGAAACCCCATTCCATGGCCAAAGCTTATTTTTTCATTAGCCAGTTGCTGGTTCTTTTTTGCGGAAAACATCGAACTTTTATACAACTAGAAAAAGACTTTTTTGTTTTGTCTGTTAAGGAAAGTTGTAGCTTCAAATTGCTGACAAGTGATAGCTTCCTATGCCTATAAAGCATTACAATGGTAATTACGGGGCGTGGCGCAGTTTGGTAGCGCGGGTGCTTTGGGAGCACTAGGTCGCAGGTTCGAATCCTGTCGCCCCGACTAGGTTTTCAAGGAATGGGTATTTAGGGTTGAACCCAAAAGTGAACCCAAAATCTAAGTAAGATCACTGCAAATAAAGGGTTTTAACGGACTGCTAAAAAAGTTCTTAATATGTTTTTACTCTTAAGTTCACTGTGAAAAAAGTTCTTCCATTAGTTTTTGCGCTTTCAATTAGTGCTGGTCCTGTTCTTGCTTGGGGAGGAGGAGATTGCCCTTTTTCTAAAGACAAGTCAAACCAAGAGACTAAAACTGAGCAAGTCGAAGAATCAGATAATAAGTAGGTCTTGAAAATAAAAGAAGGGTGGCTAGTTAAACCTGATCGAGTTTGGGGACTAAGGTTTTTTAATGACCCTTACAACAAATTCACGCCACATGTATATATCCAAAAAGCATCTTGCTCATATCTTTTCTTTCATGGAATTACCCCACAGGCTGTAATACGTGAATGCCAAAATTTGCCAAGGCATGAAGCTATAGAACTTTGGAAGCAATTAATAAAAGAAGGCTGGGAGAGAAGTGAACCTTTATGGATGTGCTAAATCAGCTAGAAAGGGATAAGAGATAAAGGCTTATGGCAGACCCAACTGACTTAGCTCTTGTAGAAAAATACTTCAAGCTTGCAAGAGAATGTGAGGATGATGAACAGGCAATTGAGTTCTTTGATAAATATCCAGAAGCATTTGAGTTTGAAACTGAATGCCTAGATGAAGCCCGTATTTCTTACTCAGAAGATCTACAACAAAAAATTCTTGATGATGGAGGTGATCAAGAAACCGCTCAAGCAGAAATGGAAGACTTTTGGTATCAGCTGAAGAGTGGTGAGAGGAAAGCACTGCCTGATGAATACAAACTGCAAGCTTTCGACTCAGTAATAGAAGGCAGCCCAGTCTTTGGACATCTAAGAGACAGAGAGGACTGAATTATGACTGAATACACCTCAGCTAAAGAAGAAATTCTTGCTAGTTATGACATTAATCAACTACAGAAAATAGCTGAAAAGGGCTGGCCTGCAGCAGATAAACATCAAGGTCTTCGAGGAAACTTATCTCGAATCTTTGGATGAGAATGATATTGCAACCTTTGCAGCAAGAGCAAAGCTTTAACTGATTTTCAAGCCTAGATTAGCTAGAAAGGTAATAGAAGAAAGTGGAGTTGCAAATGCCTTTTGACAAATTTGGGATGCTAATTCGAGAGGAAGTGGAAGAACCTGAAGAAGAAGAAGAAGAAGAAGTATGGGTGACCAAGTACTACTTCTGTATGGATGATGGAGAACACGGCAATCGGATAGCTGAGTTCACAGATTTAGAAGAAGCAAAGAAGTGCTATGAGGAGCAAGAGAAGGAAGCAATGGCAGATCCAGAGAAGTACTTCGTGGAAAATGGATGCGGTTCTACAAAAGAGGATTGGACTGAAGACTTCTGCCCAGACATTTCACTAGAAGAATGGAAAGTCTTAATGAAAGATGGTGAAGAAGAAGGTATGGACTTTGTTGGTTACATTGATAGCTGGAGTCCTCTAGAGGAGGAAGACTAATGACTGAAGAAAACGCTTGCTCTAGGAAGAACCTACTAGAAGTTTCTGCGAGATTAGTTCGCAAAAAGATTCAAGCCTTCCTATTGAGGGCTAGTTCAATAATTTTGCTTTGGCAGCAGCGAACTCTTCATCGCTAAGTAAGCCCTTCTCTTTCATTACCGCTAGTTTCTCTATCTCTTCAACTATTCCTTCAGAGGATGAGTTTTCTTTAGTGCGATCAGCCAATTTTAGTTTGACTCCACTGAGAAAAGTCCTGACCGATTCACGAGCCTTCCCAGTCATTATTGGTCCAATCCCAAACATTGAACCTTTCACATTTAAAACGCAATTCCCCTGTTGCTGAGAAAGCGTGATCTTTAAATCTTGTGGGTTTTCGTTAAAGGTCATTGCTTTCTTTGCCTCAATAAAATCCTCACCTTCTTTGCTGACCTTCCAATTATTCATTTCGTTTAAAGAGCCTCGACAGGCGAGCATTAGATCATTTTGATCTACTTCAAAACGTTCGCTTTCTTTGTGAGAAGCCATAAAATAGGGGCGCGGAAGCGAAGGGTATGACCCTCCACCGCATTAAAGCATTTTTTAATCTAATGAACATCACTAAAGCGTCCCCTAAGGACGAGGTGATGTTCATTAAATTGTAAAGAATGCTTTAGTGTCGATGGAGAGCCAACAAGCTCTGCGCTAAGACCTACTTATCCTATGAAACGATTTGTCCTTTTTGCACTTACTGCTGGAATGATTTTCCCAATAGCAGCCTGTACATCAAAAAAAGATACATCTAAGACTATTGAACCTGTGGTTATTGAGACTCTTATTACTGCAACTGAATCATGGAATGGAGATTCATTTAAATACCCAAGTGGTCAAGCACAAATGAAACTCGAAAAAATAACTGCTCAGCCTGGTTTTAAAACTCCACTTCACTCCCATCCACAACCTGGGATTGTGTACTTAGTAAGAGGAACTCTTTCTTGTGAAACAAGTGATGGAAAATCACTAAAAGTAGGCCCCGGAGATAGCTTTGCTTCACCTCAAGATACAGTTCATTACTGTGAAAATAATGGTAATGAAGAGGCTCTGGTTTTTGTTGCTTCTGCAGGAGCCAAGGGCAAGAAAACAACTCTTCCTGTCAAAGTTGATTAGACTTGATATAGTCAAAGCTCGGTTGACAGTCGATTTCTTTAGGGGCTATTGCAGTCCCTTTTTTATTGAATTTACAACGACCCTCATGGGAAGCTCTAGAAAGGACCCCTTAACACTTAGGAAGGTTTGACTTCTCTTCATTTCTTTTCACTGAAGGATTCTGATAGCAACATCTTTCAATAATGGGAGTTATGCCTTCCTCTAATTCCTGGAGCAGCTCAGCTTTAAAAGCTTCTCTATTTTCAAGCGTTGGTGGTTCGTATCCTGCTTCTTGAGCATCTAAAAGAAGAGCCAAGATAGTTCTATGAAAAAGGGGATGACGTAAAGACATTTTTAACAACAAGAACAATCGCTATCGCCTTCGGGCGCAGGGTTTTCAAATGCATCCGCAACATCCCTAAGCATTACAGCAATAAATTCAGGAGGACATTGAAGTTTGTTGATATAGCCAGCACATTGTTGTGCTATCCCCTGCATAGCAGGAAGAATTATTTTATCGACTTGCTCATCTGTTGGTTGCCATGTCTCTTTGCTCGTGTCCGTCATTAATCAATAAGCATTAATCAACCCATATTGCCTAATCAATTACTAAATAACCATTCTTTACTAACTCATCAAAGACTTGGGCACCTCTTGCTTTATTACCCATTGTCACTGGGGACACTTGATCCAATACAGCAGCTAGACAAGTAATCCAGGTACTACCTTTGCAAACAAGGGAAATCTTGCAAATATGATCGGGAGCAATTTCAAGACAGCCCTGCGTTCGAGAAACTTTGATACTTTCGATTTGTGAGTAAAGCTCTAGATCTAGCAATTCTGCTTCTTGCTTAGTAATTTCCGTTCCTTGAGCATGACATTCAAGTAAAAGCTGATAGTTCATTACCAATCTGGATAAACAAAATCCTCACCTATTGGCTCTTCATAAAAGTCACCAGCTTGCATACCTCTTTCATAGATCTTTAGAAATGCAAGTAATAAGCTTTTCATATCTCCTTTCTAGCTGATCTGGCTCAAGTCTTCATCGATCAAGAGAACAATGACCTCTGAAAAATTTTACCTTTGTTAATTCCTTCAGGATGAACAACCTTTGCATACTGTTCTGAATACGCACAGTTTTTACAGCATTCATTAGGTTCTGGTATCTCGTGTTGATTCATCAGAGCAACCATCTCATCCAGTTGTTCTTCTAGTCCAGCAGTAGTCCAGTTGTAGGGAACGAGATACTCATCAAAGTTCATCGTCTTATGGAATCCGTCATCATCTCTCTTTGCATTGCAGACCAAGAAGTAAGAGGTTGGATGAACATCAAATCCCATTCCTTTCAGTAGGTAGGCATAGAAGTTCATCTGAAGTTTGTATCCCTCATGATATGGATCATCCAAATAATCCTGTTTATCTACGCGACCATTCTTTGCTTGTGATTTGTAGTCCACAACTATCAACTGTTTAGTTCTTGTGTCCTGCCAGATGTCATCCACTCCTCCCGTGAGAATAATTGACGTGTCCTTATGTCGAAGCATCAATCCACGACGGAGAGAGTCCCTCCAGTTGTCCATTTCTGGATGATCAAAAGGGACTACATGAGCTAACCCATTAGGAGCAAATAAACGGTGTGGTGTCTGCGATTCGAAAAATCTATACTAGCAAAGTACTAGCAAGCCATAACTCATTGACTACTTCAGAAGTAAGAAAGACGGAAGATTTTTTACTCTGCGTTATTGCTTCATCAAAAACTGAAGCTATAAGTCCAGCAGCAATAGCTATTACACTTATTCCATCTAACTTTTGGGGCAAAGAAAATTTTCCATTAAAAAAGGACCGCTTGAGAAAACAGTCCCTCACTGATCGGTGCGACAGGATTCGAACCTGCGGCCTAGTGCTCACAAAACAGCCTCGCTAAATCAATGCAGGATTAAGAATTAAGGTAAAGATGAATCCAACTTCTAATTCCTATTACCTTCAAATCCTAATTAGATAGAGTAAAGAAAAGAGATGGAAGAATTAGGTTCCATGAAAAGAATAATGCATCATCCA
>QCKE01000027.1 GCA_003215555.1 Prochlorococcus sp. AG-409-K04 | reverse complement strand
GAATCGCTAGATTTCTTATATTGAATTCTTTGAACAGAGATTTCCTCATGAAAAATAGTATCGCTTTTAATTGATATATTTAAAAGGTAAAAATAGTTTATTTTAATAAAGGTTTTATAAACAATAGCAAAAAAATATTTTCGTTAAAAAGTCAAAGGAAGGAAATTGCAACTCCCAAAATTGTTGAAAAGGTTAGCAATATACTTTTCATATCAAGATTCTCTTCTTCATATTTAGAAAAAATTAGGGCAAATGCTGGAGAAGTACTTAGAAGTGTCCAACCTAAGCCAATAGGTAAAGAATAGAAAACATTTTGTTGAAATAAAATCCCAATATTTGTTCCTATTAAAGTAGCAAAAATCATTTTAAACTTTTTTTTGAGTGGTAAATCTTTAATGATTTGCTTTAGATCTAGCCTTACATAAGGACATAATATTAGAAGACTTCCCAATAACCTAATCTCCGTAGTTTCAAATGGGTTAAGAGTAGAATTTAAAAGCACCCACCTTGATAATATCGCTGCACCTACAGCCATCAAGACTGAAATGAAGGCATATATAAATCCTTTAACAGATTGATTTTTAAACATAAAAGTCTCCTTATAATTAATAGAAGAAGTTGCAATACCTAATAATGACAAACTAACAACAAATACTCCAACCCATGCTTTATAAGAAAGAGTTTCATTTAAAATGATAGAACCTAAAATATTTGCAAGTAAAGGGGATAAAGCTTCAACAGAAAGGGTCTTACGTGTACCAATTTTCTTTAATGCAGAAATATAAAATGAATCACCTATAGCAATACCAAGGATACCACTTAACAAGAGTATAGATATATTAACATAGTTAGATTCAAATTTAACAGATAAAAGAATTGGGAAAAAGATTAAAAATGCTATTAAATTTTTAATAAGATTAATCTGCAAAGAAGAAAATTCTCTAGTTTGCTGACGCCATAAGAAACAAGCATAAGTCCAAGAAAATGATGCTCCCAAAGCATAAACTATACCAAGCAAAATCTAAAAATCAAATCAAGAGTATTTTAGTAATATTTACTACACAAGCAACATTTATATAGATAATATTCAAACCAAAAGATTAGTCATTAATAAAAAGTAAGTTTGCAATTTCCCAATAGAAATCAATATAAATCTTTTAACTAATTTACTTTTCTGAAAAGTTTAAAGCAATCAATAGATAAAAACTCTTACAAGTCCATAGAAAATTATACAGAGAGGCTTATCAAGTCAATAATGTACTCTACATCCTCTTATAGCTTTTCATGTTAAAACTAGACTATAGAAAGAATTTTTTGCCGATAATCACCTCTATCAATTGAATCTCTCTAAGGACGCTGAGATACAACTGAAAAGTTTTACTAATCAATCCAAAAAGTTCTTCTAATCAGAATCTGAAGAAAACATAAAGCAGTTTTACGCTTTAACGATTAGGATAGTGCTAAGCATTTTTACTTACCGCCATGGAGATGAATCCTTTTAAGCCTTTATTCCAAGCTAGTTTGCAGCAAAAGAAAGCAGCAGGTTGGATTTTCAGCGCATTAGCTACAATAAATTTATTTAACTAAATGGTTTTTTAACTTTAATCCCAAAACTCTTGAATAAAGTAAAGTTTTTATACACATCTAAAAATAATATCATGTTAGAACTAATAAATCGTTAAACATCAAATTTCTAACAACTATGATTTAAGAGGTTTTAGTGACTAGAATAAATTTAGTAAACCCAAGTGAATTATCAGATCAACACTTAATTGCTGAATACAGAGAAATTTTTATGATTGGTTCTGCTCTGCAGCGATCAATAAAATCAAAAAGATGGGAATATACACAACAGAACTTGCCTAAACAGTTCACCTTAAATAAAGGTCATGTGAAATTCTTTTATAATAAAGGTAAATATCTACATAAAAGATATATAGATCTTGTCGAAGAAATGAAGAATCGAGGTATGAATCCAAATCCAAATCGCAAATTCAAAAAAGATCAATGGCCATATGAATTTTATAAGGATTGGATACCTAATGATCAAGATATTCAACTTATAAGGGAAAGAATCAAGAACAAGATTAATGAAAAATCAAATTGGTATAAATGGACGAAAACAAAAAAATGCTCAATATAATTTTTATTCTCTAAAGATATTGCATTTAGATTTTTGAGATGAATTAAGCAATGTAATTAAAAGTCAGAATATAAAAAAAGAGCTGATTACATAGTAATCAGCTCTTAAATCAATAAGTTCAAAAAGAAACCTATATAAACCTATTAATTATGAAACCTCTCAAGGCAGGAGTCAGTGAGTAGTCAATTGATTTGATTCCCATTGACTGTTGACCGATAGGTAGATACGACAATGGATCACCTCCGTAATGAAACTACCTTTAATGTAGCTAAGCAACCATTTAATACTACGAGCATTAAGGTAATCTTCCAATTTAGACACCTAAATGAAAATAAACTTAGAGAATCGCTCTAAGGACAAGAAACGAGGAAAAAATTTTTACTAATCTATCTAAAAGCTTTTTAATCTCTATTACTAATTCAAATTTCTAAAACATTGACAAGATTTAATAGCTTAATCTAATAATATATCAAAAAGCAGTGCTATCTATAAGGAGGAAACTCCTAATAGATAGATAGATAAGCAATCAAACTTTTTTATAAACTTTTCTATAATAAGTTATTTAGGTATATCAATACCTCCTGTTGGAGCAAGGAAGTTTACTATCGCAGGTATTAAAAAAAGAACAGTTATCAATCTAACTGCATGAAGAGCAGCAACGGCAGCACCAACCCCAAATTCAGCTCCAACAAGGCTCATTCCTATAGTTCCTCCAGGTGCTGCACCCAATAGAGCTACTATTTTGTCTACTCCAAAAAACCTGCTAATCAATAAGCCAACTAAAATACCAGCGATCAAAAGAGTAAAAGTAATAACTAATGCAGGTTTCCAAAGCAATTGCAATTCCCCCAAGGTATCTTTATTAATTCCAGTTCCAATAACAGTTCCTATCCCTATACCAAGTATTGTTTTTGTACCCAAAGGCCAGTCAGCTATTTCAAGTCGACCACTAACACTTAACAAACCAGCACCCAATATAGCCCCCAAAAGAGGTCCTGCAGGAATGCCAGTAAGAAGCATGAAAGAGCCCAAGGCAGCGCCTCCAAGGATATATAGGAATAAAGTAAGAAAGGAAGGCATTTAATCTGTTTAAATCAATTACTTCTTTTTCGATTTTAGGGTTAATTGTTAAAGCCTACAAAATTAATAAATATCCAATCAATAAAATTTTCTATAAAATGTTAGAAATACTTGATAGCCGTACTTAATAATATTGTAATGACTGACACAAAAGAGAAAAACTCAAGTCAATGGGGGAAATTTTTCAATAGCATTATTCTATTGGTATCTACAATTAGTTTGCTCTTGATCGCATTCAGTTTGCTTCCAGTAGCAAAATGGGCTAATTACCAAAGTATTTGTATAGAGCAAGAAAGTGTAAAAGCGCCCATTTCATGGGCAGTGAGAAAATGCAATGGGCGCTCAAAGGTATACCAAGTTAAATAAAGCAAATTTCTTATCGCAATCAACAAATAATTTATTCTCACAAGCAGCTCTAGCTTGAATTTTCAATTTAATTTGACCAGTTCTCTAATATTGACTGTCACTTTTGAAGAAACCATTTCAATGAATTTAATCAATAGAAAATCCAAAAGTTCTCATTTTTATGCCTAGAAGATAGATTAGCTATTAATTTTAGTTTTATAAATAATTTAAAGAACCCTCTATTGAGAAATAGTTAAGAATGCTAGCTGGAACTACTAAATAAGAATGATTAGGGAAAAATGCGCATTGCAAATGCTCCTCAAAATGCTAACTTGTTTAAATTATAAGCATTTTTCTTATGAAAGAAATTAATAGTTATGCACAAGAAGGAGAAAAAGAAGCAATCGATAATTATTTCGAATGTGTTACTTTTTGTGCGGTCGAGGAACAAGAAAATGATTGCAAAATTATATGCATGGAAAGACATCTAAAGCCAAATTACTTTTAAAGACAATATACTCAAGCAATTGACTATCATTGTTGCAAAAAGTTAAATAAATATAGTTATTTATATAATTCAAAGAATGATGAAAACTTTAGTTTTTTCTTTTTGGCCGAACCAGTTAAAATGCAACCTCTGTTAAAAATAATTACCCAAAAGGCATTGAATATCTTTTCTAGGATTATTAGAGATTTCGTAAATCTTTTACTGCCAGTAATGAATAATTGAAGCAAACATAAAAATGCTTCGTTATTCTCTTTCATCCATTGGATAAAAGCTCCAAAAAATTATTCCTAAAAAAATTGTAATTAAAGTCAAACCAGTCCAACCCCAAAATTTATTTTCGGTAAACAAGTTAGTTAACATTGATGTTTCTTGATACCTAGATTCTATTTCATATTGAACGGTATCAATAACGGAAAAAATAAGTCGGTTCATATATTTCACTGCAAAAAGGAATCTTCCCATACTAAAGTGAACTCCAAGCAAACTTCAAGCTTTTGCTTGTACTAAAACTTTTTGCTCATCTATTTCCAAACAAAAACAACTATTCTATTGCTTTCTTCAAGACAAACTCTATAAGAAAAGAGAGAATAGCTTTCAATAAAATCAAAACGAGTAATACTCCAACTACTAAAAAGAAGAAATCACTTGGGGGTCAATTATCATAGAAAAATTCTTAAAACATCAAAACAACATTTTCATAAAAAAGTATTATTTTTTACTCTAAAGCAGTTCCAATTTTAAAAATGATCCACATCATCAAAGCACCCTCAAGATAAGCAATCCAATAAAAAGTGTAATTAGATAATCTCATTTCCTTCTGAGCACGCTCAAGCACGTTTCTATGCCAGTTAATTAGTTTCTTCACCGTAAGGGCAAAACAAAAGCCAAGAAGACAAGGTCAATGACTTTGACCTAAATACAGAATATGTAGTTTATAGATATTGTGCATAAATCATCCTAAGAAGGAAAGTACTAAATTAACTAAGCGACTAGCAAACCAGATATTCTTTCATTTTAGAAGAAATGTTTGAAAGATATAGAGTCCACGTTTTAAAGTAAGAAGTGATGGTCTGAACAAAAGAATCACATCTATGGCTCCTCATCGGCCAATTCCCGAAAATCAAATAAATGATCGGTTTTCATTTCCTTCTTCAAGCAAGGAAATGCCTACAGCTTTA
>QCKE01000026.1 GCA_003215555.1 Prochlorococcus sp. AG-409-K04 | reverse complement strand
GGCCTTCTGATATAAATTCATTACAAGCAGCTGCAGCAGTTGGGCAGGGATATCTAATGTCAATGTATGAAAGTGCAATGAGGAAATATGGTTTTAATGTTGGACAAATACTTTTAACACGTTCAGATTTTCAATCAAAAAAATGTTTCAACAACGCATCCTTGACCATTAGAAAACTTCTTGATTGGAATATTGTTCCGATAATTAATGAAAATGATTCAATATCTAATGAAGAATTAAAATACGGTGATAATGATACATTGTCAGCACTAGTTGCAACTGCTATCTCAGCAAATCAACTAGTATTGCTAACTGATATTGATAAATTATATTCAGAAGATCCAAAGATTAATAAGGAAGCAACTCCCATCACGGATGTTCACAATACTAAGGAATTAATACATTTGCAGAAAAATGCTTCCACAACTAATAGTTGGGGTACTGGAGGAATAAAAACAAAACTAATTGCAGCACAAATCGCCACTAAAAATGGAATTGCTGTTCAACTTGCTGATGGAAGAGATCCTGAAAAATTAAATCAGATTTTAAATGGTTCAAGAGGAGGTACAGTTTTTCATCCTCATCCAAACCCTATAAAGAAATACAAAAGTTGGTTAGCACATGCTCTACATCCGCAAGGATGCATATTTATAGATGAAGGTGCCTCTAAAGCAATACAAGAAAATGGTGCATCACTTCTAATTGTTGGAATAAAAAATGTAAAAGGTAACTTCAATGCAAATCAACCTGTAATGATTTTTAATTCACTAGGCAAAGAAGTAGCAAAAGGAATAAGTTCTATTAGTAGTGAATCAATAAAAAAGGAAATTAATAGCAGAAATAATAAAGAAAGATCAATTGTTGTTATCCATAGAGATGTATTAGTCCTGCTAAATGATTTACTTACTTAGAAATGATCTGTAAACACCTAAATTATTAAGTCATGCTCTTTAGCAAATTAGTTGAGGCTCTGAAAGATGGAGAATCTTGCGTAGACAATTATTTTATTTCTAATGATCCAGAAATTATTAGCGCTGCTTCGCTAGAGAAGGCATCATCAAAAGAAATAAGTTTTGTAGAATCTGGAAGTTACTTGTTAGAAGAATTCCAGTTTACTAAAGCTTCTGCAGTGATTTTACCTAGCAAAAATAACCTAATTGAAAAATTACCTAGTAAAGAAATTTCATGGATAACTGTAGAGTCGCCAAGAATTGCATTTGCCGAAATACTGGAATTGTTTCAAAGCAAATCAAACAACAAACTGGGCATACATAAAACAGCAGTCATAGAAAGAAATGTTCAAATTGGTAAGAATATTTCTATAGGAGCAAATGTATACATTGGGGAAGATTCAAAAATTGGAGATAATACAACTATAAAACCTGGGGTTTTTATAGATCACAATGTAGAAATTGGAAAAAATAACCAACTACAAGCAAATTGCGTGATTCACGCTGAAACAAAAACTGGTGATCACTGTGTAATTAACTCAAATGCTGTTTTAGGTTCAGAAGGCTTTGGTTTTATACCAACCAAAACTGGATGGAGAAAAATGCCTCAAACAGGTAAAGTTATTTTAGAAGACCATGTAGAAATAGGTTCATGTTCAACAATTGATAGACCTGCTGTTGGAGATACACTTATTAAAACAGGTACAAAAATTGACAATTTAATTCAAATAGGTCATGGAGTTCAGGTAGGCAAGCATTGTGCTTTTGCTGCTCAAGTAGGTATTGCTGGAGGCGCAAAAGTCGGGGACAATGTAATCCTTGCTGGACAAGTTGGTGTTGGTAACCGAGTGAAAATAGGTGACAATGTAATTGCTAGTTCAAAATGCGGAATTCATACAGATATCGATCCAGGAGAAGTCGTTAGTGGATTCCCAGCAATTCCCAATAAGCTATGGTTAAGATGTTCTGCAAGTTTCAAAAAACTTCCTGAAATAGCTAAAGCTATTAGAAAATTAAATCATTCTGATTAAAATCCTATTGATAGATTCGCAAAATAAACCATCTAATGGCTTCTCACAAAATAGTTCTGCTTTCAGGGGACGGAATAGGTCCAGAAATTACACGCGTTACAAAAGAAATTCTTCAAGTTATAACTGAAAAACACAAACTTTCTGTTGCTTTTGTAGAAAAACCATTTGGGGGAAAAGCTATCGAATTGTCTGATACTCCTCTTCCAGAAGAGACCTTGCAAGCCTGTAAAAATAGTGACGCAATTCTTCTTGCAGCAATTGGAGATCCAAAATATGACGATTTTCCAAGAGAAAAAAGACCCGAAACAGGTTTACTAAAACTACGTTCAGAGCTTGAACTTTTTTCAAATATAAGACCTGTAAAAATTAGAGAAGCATTAATTGATTCAAGTTCTTTAAAAAAAGAAATTGTTAATAATGTGGACCTAATTGTTGTAAGAGAGCTAACTGGAGGAATTTACTTTGGGCAACCAAAAGGAAGAATTATTTCAGAGGAGGGAGGAGAAAGAGCCTTTAATACTATGACTTATTCAAGTGATGAAATAGATAGGATATCTAAAATTGCCTTTGAATTAGCGAGAGAGCGAAGACAAAAAGTCTGTTCAATAGATAAGGCAAATGTTTTAGACGTTAGCCAATTGTGGAGAGAGCGAGTCAATAAAATAAGTGATCAATATAAAAACATTGCTTTATCGCATCAATATGTAGACAATGCAGCAATGCAACTTATTAGAGAGCCAAGGCAATTTGATGTAATCCTTACTAGCAATCTTTTTGGAGATATCATTAGTGATGAAGCTGCAATGCTCACAGGCTCTATAGGAATGCTACCCTCTGCTTCACTGGGTTTACACAACCCTGGACTGTTTGAACCAGTTCATGGTTCAGCGCCCGATATAGCAGGTAAAGATCTTGCTAACCCTATTGCAATGATTCTGTCAGCTGCAATGATGCTCAGAATTGCTTTAAAAGAAACTGATGCAGCAAAAAATATAGAAAATGCAATTGACAAAGCCCTTGAGAAAGGATTTAGAACAATAGATTTGAAGAGTGATTCCTCACAAAAACTTTGTGGATGCAGAGAAATGGGACAGCGAATAATTGCCGAAATATAAAGCTGTAAAAAATAACAAGATTAAGAAACTGTCTGGAACAATCCAATAGAAAGGCTATAACCTGCGAAAATTATAAAAGTAAATTCTTCAGTGTTGTAGATGTCGAAGCGTCATCCAGTAGTAGCTGTTACGGGTTCTTCAGGTGCAGGGACAAGTACAGTCAAGAGAGCATTCGAGCACATATTTGCTCGAGAAGATATTGTTCCAGCTGTTGTAGAAGGTGATAGTTACCACCGCTTCGAAAGAAGTCCTATGAAGGAAGCAATGGCAAAAGCATTAGCAAATGGAGAAAATTTTTCACATTTTGGTCCTGAAGCAAACCTGTTTGACAAACTTGAAGAACTTTTCAAGACTTATGGAGAAAATGGAGGTGGAGATAAAAGATATTATCTTCATAGTCAAGAAGAAGCAGAAGAACATAACTCTAGGCTTGGAACAAATTTAGAACCAGGCCAATTCACTCCATGGGAAGAGATTCCTAAAGGAACAGATGTTTTGTTTTACGAAGGGTTGCATGGTGGAGTTGTTGGGCAAAACTATAATGTCGCAAAATATGCGGACCTTTTAGTAGGTGTTGTTCCAATAACTAATCTTGAATGGATACAAAAAATACATCGAGACAATGCAGAGAGAGGTTACTCTGCAGAGACAATCGTAGACACTATTCTTAGAAGAATGCCTGATTATATAAACCATATATGTCCACAATTTAGTCGTACAGATATAAATTTCCAAAGAGTACCAACAATAGATACTTCAAATCCTTTTATTTGCAGAAACATTCCAACACCTGATGAAAGCTTCGTTATCATTCATTTTAGAAAAGGAGCTAGAGAAAAGTGGGGAATAGATTTCCAATATCTTCTAGGAATGATTAATGATTCATTTATGTCAAGTCCTACTAGTATTGTGGTAAATGGAGGAAAAATGGGATTTGCTATGGAACTAATATTAACCCCTATAATTCATAGAATGATTGAAGAAAAAAAATCCTAAATTTTTAATACACTAAATTGTAAATTTAAAATAAAAATTAATTCTTGAAATCATACATCTCTATACTTATTTTAATAATTCACAGTATTTCTTTTATAGTATCACTTACAAAAAATACCAGCTACATTCAATTAAATGCGCCTAATATTGCAAGTCTAATACTGACAATTATTTTGATATATATATCTATATATGATATAAATCATATGATAATACCTACATCCCCAATTGTTTTAGGGAATCTAATTATATTTTTCCTTATTTTTATAAATGAACTTAGTTTTTCAAATATTATATTAATGGAAAATATTCTTTCTTGTATATCAATTTATATTTTAATGAGATTTTTTTCATTAACATTAAGATCAATTAGCAAAAAAACATTGCTGGGTTTAGGAGATGCTAAGGTTTTCTCTCTAGGTGGTGCATGGTTGGGAATAGAAGGATGTTTAATAGCAATATCAATTGCTTTTACAACTGCAGGTATTTTTGCATTTATGGGTAGAACAACTAAAATATTAAAGCCCTGGCAGCCGTTTCCTTTTGCTCCCTTTATTTGCATGTCAATTGAATTAACATGGAATCATGCGAAAGCTTTCTAGTTTGTCGATAATTTTGTAAGATGATCAAAACAAATTGATCTATAAATCCTTAATCATATGTCTCTATTCGATTGGTTTGCTGCCAGAAGAAAAGATCAGTTTGTTGGGAAAGTAACCCAAGAAACTGATGAAAGTGATGGTTTATGGGGGAAATGTCCAGAATGTGGTCAAGTTGTATATAGAAAAGATCTTTTGTCTAATGCAAATGTTTGCAGCAACTGTGGACACCACAACAGGATCAACAGTGATGAAAGGATCAAACTACTAGTTGATCCAAACAGTTTTAACCATTTAGATAAAGAATTAACGCCTGTAGACCCTTTAGGATTTAAAGATAGAAGAGCTTATGCCGATCGACTTAGAGAAAGTCAGGCCAGTACTGGTATGAAAGATGGTGTAATAACAGGAACATGCAAAATAGAAGAAATTTCTTTAGCCCTAGCAGTAATGGACTTTAGATTCATGGGAGGTTCCATGGGGTCTGTAGTAGGAGAAAAGATAACTCGCCTCATAGAGACAGCAACATCAAAAGATCTACCTTTACTAATTATCTGTGCTTCAGGAGGTGCTCGTATGCAAGAGGGGATGCTTAGTCTGATGCAAATGGCAAAAATCTCAGGTGCTCTTGAACGTCATAGAGAAGCAAAGCAACTCTATATGCCACTACTTACTCATCCAACAACCGGCGGCGTAACAGCAAGCTTCGCAATGCTCGGAGATTTAATTCTTGCAGAACCCAAAGCCTTAATAGGCTTTGCAGGAAGAAGGGTTATTGAACAAACATTAAGAGAGAAGCTTCCTGAGAACTTTCAAACAGCAGAATATCTACTTGATCATGGTTTTGTGGATAAAATTGTACC
>QCKE01000025.1 GCA_003215555.1 Prochlorococcus sp. AG-409-K04 | reverse complement strand
GCAATTATTCCTAAAAGCTTTTTAATAACATAGTTTTTTGTCTGTAATGCGCAATTTGGCATTGGTACGATTTTGTTTAAACTATCATTCAGATCTATTCCGAACTGATCTTTTGAATATGTTGCCAACTTGATGCGTATTAAATTTACTATTTCGTTATCCTTTTGAATTGAGTAAATTTAGTATTCTATGTGTTGTTTGAATGCTTTTGGCATAATAGATAAATAGACACTAATGAAGTATAGAAGAAATGACTTTGTTCAAAATTTTTGCCCTTTCAGTTCTGCTTGGATCAGCAATTTATTTTGTAGCTAGGGATTTCCTAGAACCGGATTGGTATTTGCGTTGACAATTTATGCTTACGCTGAAAGCTATTAAAGATAGGGGAAGTGAAATATATAAAAATTCATTAGCTTTTATTGACTGAACTGAAAATAGGATGTTTAAGACAATGACAGAAGAATCTGAAGAAATAACAGAGCCTACATATTCTTTTATAGTTCTATTGGTTGTTTTATTAATCTTCTTATCAGTTGCGCCATTTTTCTAAGTGAAAATATTTTTATAATTTTTCAGGCAAGAATTTTAGTACTTATTCAGAACCTTTTTGCTATTACCTGATATGTTAAACGCTTAGAAACTTGCTAATAACATCTTTACTAAGTTCACTTGTAGGACCACTTGCGACAATACCTCCACGTTGCATAGCGTAATAACGATCTGCCTGACGAACGAAATGTAAATGTTGCTCTACAAGTAAAACTCCAATGCCTGTTTCTTTAATAATTCTTCTCACTGCTGTTTCAATATCTTGAATGACATTTGGTTGAATTCCTTCTGTCGGCTCATCGAGTAGTAGAAGTTTAGGATGACCTAACAGTGCTCTACCGATTGCTAATTGCTGTTGTTGTCCCCCGCTTAAATCTCCCCCTTTCCTTAATAGAAAATCCTTAAGAATTGGAAATAATTCAAAAATAAAAGGATCAATTCTTTTATTTGTCTGAATGCCGCCTGGTAATGCTTCCATCCCAAGTGTCAAATTTTCTTCAACAGTTAAATAAGGAATAATTTCTCTTCCTTGAGGGACATAAGCAATCCCTGAGCGTGCTCTTTGGTGAGGCTTGCTTCGAATTATAGAACTTCCTTCAAAGAGGATTTCCCCTCCCCGAGGTTTTAATAAACCAATAAGAGATTTTAATAGTGTTGTTTTACCAACTCCATTTCGACCGATAAGGCAAACCATTTCACCGGCTTTGATTCTTAGATCGACATTACGTAAAATATGACTCTCACTATAGTAGGTGTTTAAGTTTGAGACTTCTAATAAATTCATAATATCTCCTGTTCAGGTTGTCCTAAGTAGACTTCAATGACACGACGATCAGTCTGGATTGTTTTCATATCACCTTCACACAGAACATGTCCTTGATGAAGAACACTGATCGGACTATTTAGGCGTCTAATAAAATCCATGTCATGATCGATGACTAAAACAGTGTTTTCGCCTGCTAGTGATTTTAAAAGATCTGCGGTCAAGTCAGTTTCTTCATCTGTTAATCCTGCGACAGGTTCGTCAACTAGTAATAAATCTGGCTTTTGGGCAACTAACATTGAAATCTCCAGCCATTGCTTTTGCCCATGAGACAGTGATCCTGCCAAGACATTTGATTTTGTTTGAAGATTCACTATGCTCATTAGTTGATTGATGCGTTCAGTTTCAGCTCTTTTAGTTGATTCTAGTAATAGTGGCATAGGCTTTTTGGGCCATGCAGCTGCTAATGCAAGGTTGTCAAAAACAGATAACTTCTCAAATACTCTTGGACTTTGGAATTTCCTACCAATACCAAGACGAGCAATACGATGCTCACGTTGTTTTAAAATTGATTTACCTTTAAAGAGAACATCACCTTCATCAGGTCGAACTTTCCCTGTAATAACATCTAAGAAGGTAGTTTTACCAGCTCCATTTGGTCCAATTACAGCCCTCAATTCCCCAGCTTTTAAAATCAAATCAAGGTCATCAAGGGCCTTAAATCCTCCAAATTTTACTGTAATTCCTTTTAATTCCAGAAGTAACTCTGTCATAACTCTATTTCCTGGCTTTGATCTATGTCTAGTTTTGGATAAGTTGCTGTATACCTTGATATGCCTAAACGAGAAAGTAGATTCCTAGGACCATTTCCTTGTATCCATCCCAAAACACCTTGAGGCAATGCAGTGACAACAAGAATGAATAATCCACCTTGAATGAACATCCAACTAGCTGGTAGTGCTTCACTAACTAAACTTTTTGCATAATTTATTACTACAGCACCAAGAATTGCCCCGATAAGAGTACCTCTGCCCCCTACGGCTACCCAAATCACCATCTCAATTGAGAATGGTACTGTCATGAACTGTGGTGAAACTATTCCAGATTGAACAGTGTATAAAGCCCCAGAGATACCTGCCAAACCACCAGCTATAGCAAAGATAATAGTTTTAAATAATGTTGGATTATAACCAGTGAATCTAATTCGAGATTCATCATCACGTATGCCGATTAATACATTTCCAAAACGACCTCTCACAATCCATGATGAAAACGACCAGGCTAAAATCACTAGTAATGCGGTTATCCAAAACAACCATCTTTGAACAGATTCAGATCCAACCAATTGTCCAAATAGAAATGTGACATCTGTTTTAAGTCCATTAGTTCCATTGATTAATTTTTGCTGACCATTAAATAAATTAAAGAAAACCAAAAGTGCTGCTTGGGTAAGGATAGAAAAATAAACTCCTTTTATACGGTTTCGAAAGACAAGGAATCCAAGCAAAGCTGCTATTACAGCAGGGATAAGCCAAATCGCAATCAGAGTAAAAAAAGGAGAATGAAAAGGTTCCCAGAAGAAAGGAAGCTGTTTTACTCCATACAATCCAAAAAATTCTGGGATTCTATTTGGAAATTCACCAGCACTATTGAGTTGTAAATACATTGCTGCGCAATAACCACCTAAGGCAAAGAAGATTCCTTGCCCAAGACTTAATAAACCTGTGAAACCCCAAATAAGGTCAACTCCAAGGGCAACAATTGCTAAAGATAAATAACGTCCTAATAAATTGAGTCGAAAAACTGGAAGTATTGCAGGAGCAGAAACTAGTGCTGCAATTATCACTACCCAAAGAATTAAAGATAGTCTTCTTTTTAAAATACGTGAGTTATTCATAATTTAAGATTCAACCATTCTACCTTTTTGAGGAAATAATCCTGCTGGTCGATATTGAAGAAAGCCAACTATTAAAGCAAAAATCATCACACGAGCCATGCTTGTTGTAGAGAAAAAATCGACTGTTGAAGCTAATGGTTGAGGCATGTTTGGCCAAATCGTAAGTAGTCTTCCTGCTCCAATCAGATCTGTCATTAACCCTATTGAAAAAGAAGCTATTACAGTTCCCAAAAGGTTACCAACACCTCCAAGAACGACAACCATAAAACATCCAACGATATAGTTCCCACCAACATTGGGACCTACTGAACCAAGAAGGGAAACAGCTACTCCTGCTACTCCTGCAAGGCCTGAACCAATTCCAAAAGTTATAACGTCAACACTTTCTGTGGAAATGCCTAAGCACTCACTCATATCTCGATTTTGAGTTACAGCACGTATACGCACTCCCCATACACTTTTGTTCAGGAAGATACTCACAGCAACAACCGAAATAATTGTGATAACAATGATAAGTAAACGAGTTTTTGGGAATGTCATTCCTAATACGTCAACTCCTCCTCTCATCCAGGGCGGTGCCGTGACATCAACGTTTCTTGAACTTGCTCTACTGAGCTTGCTTACTAGAGATGCTAAAGCACTTGCTGTTAAAACCCCAGCAGCAGCTGAAGTTCCTAAAGCTCCAGTTTTGATTAATTTCCTTCTATTTCCTTGTAATAGATTCTGTGGAATAACAGTTGAAAAAAGCAATGAAATAAAAATTGTAATTACACATCCAGTGGCATATGCCAAAGGTACACTTCTAACAAATTGTTGAAGGATAAGACTGACGCCCCATGTTGCTAATAACGTCTCAAGAGGACTTCCGTACAAGCGTCTAATAACTGTTCGTTCTAATAGTATACCTACAGTGCCACTGACAATAAAGGCAATTATGATGGCTATGAGAACATAGATATCATAGAAAGGTTTGAGGATTGGTAATTTGAAAATTAATTGAGTTACATAAGTTGAATAGGCACCAACCATCATTAATTCGCCATGAGCAAGATTAATAACACCCATTAATCCAAATACAATTGCTAGACCAAGTGCTGCAACAAGCAACACCGAACCAATTGCAACACTGTTAAAAAGACTTTCTAAAATTAATTCCACTGTTTGTTTAATACAAATTCATAGAAAGAAGGAGAAGCTTACTGCTCGCTCCTCCTTCTTAGTTGTTATATATAACAAAAGTGATCAAAGTTTATATCTCTCTCCCTTCCTTGGATTGGTCCAATCACAAGCATATCCCTTGGAACTTGGTTCGAATTGGTTCCATGCTTGAGGAAGAACAGGTCCATCAGTTTCTTCAAGGATTTTGAAGTTACCATCTGATGTGATTTCACCAATTCGTACAGTTTGAGATAAATGATGATTAGGCATAACTGTTACAGGACCTTGTGGTGCATCAAAAGTGATTCCTACTAATGCTTTTCTTACTGCATTGTCTTCAAATGTACCAGCCTTTTCAACTGCTTTTTTCCAAAGATAAACCATGTTATATGCCGACTCTTGAGGATCAGCTACCACACGATCACTACCCCATCTCTTTTTAAAGTTCTTAGCAAACTTTTTAGAAGCAGGTGTATCAATAGACATCATATAGTTCCAAGCACCATAATGTCCTTCAAGGAACTCTGGTCCAATAGTACTAATCTCTTCTTCTGCGATTGAATAACTCATCACATAGTAGCCGTTGCTAGGAGTAATTCCTGCATCTTGAATTTGCTTGAAGAACGCAACGTTTTGATCCCCATTTAGAGTATTTATAATGGTTCCTCCATCCGGGAGCGCTCTTTTGATTTTAGAAATAATAGGTGCAACCTCAGTATTCCCAAGTGGTAAGTAATCTTCATAAACAACCTTCCCTCCTAATGATTTAACTTGTTCTTTGGTAATCGTGTTAGAAGTTCTTGGGAAAACATAATCTGAGCCAACCAAGGCAAATGGTTTGCCTGCAGCTGGTGATCTTTTGTACATAAACTCAGTAGCAGGCTCAGACTGTTGATTCGGGGTTGCACCTGTATAGAAAATGTTATTAGAACATTCCTGAGCTTCGTATTGAATTGGGTAATAAAGGAAAGCATCCTTTGATTCATATACAGGAAGCATTGCTTTTCTGCTAGCAGAAGTCCAACCACCAAATACAACAGGAACTTTATCTTGATCAATTAATTTCTTCGATTTCTCGGCAAATGTAGGCCAGTCAGAAGCTCCATCTTCAACGATGTATTTGATCTGGTAACTTTTCCCATCAACAGTTACACCACCAGATTTGTTGATTTCTTCAATAGCCATTTTTTCAGTATCAACAAGTGTTGACTCTGAAATAGCCATTGTTCCAGAGAGAGAATGGAGGATGCCAACAGTCACAGAGTCGTCAAAATTTGTAGATGAGTCTGATCCGCCACAAGCAGTTATTGTTGATGCTATTGCAACTGTTGAAAGGCTTGCAAAAAGTTTTCTAGAGAGCGTCATTTATAAAATTTGATGAGCTTAAAAACTCAAATTAATTTTGTTCATGAAAGATATATAACGATGGAATTAGATTATGTAGCTAATATTACTTTCCAAAGATAAGTAATAAGACATTCCATAAAATGGTAGTTAATAATACTTTTAGTTAGGTGTTTGGTATTTGATCTAACAAAAACTTGATAATTGCATCTATTCCTTCTTGATGTTTAATGTCGGTAAAACACCATGGAAGGTCGCCTCGCATTCTGAATGTGTCTTTTTCCATGATGTTTAGATTTGCACCTACCAAATTTGCAAGGTCAGTTTTATTAATCACAAGTAAATCAGAGCGCGTAATTCCAGGCCCCCCTTTTCTCGGAATTTTATCTCCGCCGGCGACATCAATCACATATATACATATATCTACTAATTCTGGACTGAAACTTGCAGCAAGATTATCTCCTCCACTCTCTACAAAGATCAGATCAAGGTTGGGAAAATCTTTTTCTAATTCCTCTACAGCACTAAGGTTGATTGAACAGTCTTCACGAATTGCGGTATGAGGACATCCACCAGTTTCTACTCCTTTAATCCTTTCTGGAGGAAGTGCACCACATCGAGTAAGGTGTTGAGCATCTTCTTTTGTGAAAATATCATTTGTTACAACTGCCAACTCTAGATTGTTTCTAAGGTGTTTGCATAGAATTTCTATAAGAGCTGTTTTACCTGAGCCAACTGGACCTGCTACGCCTACTCTTAATTTACTTGTCATTAGCTTCGAAACAATTTTGAGTAAAGCTCTGAATGAGATGATTGAGCAATGGTTGCTCCAATATCTCCGGTCCAAAGTTGACGGGGGTCTTTAGAGAGTAGTTCATTTGCCTGTGATTTAATTAAAGATAATAATGAAAACTGTAATTTTTGTGCTTCTGTGGGCCCCAGAGGCATAAGCCTAATGCTTGCGCTTAATTGATTAGCTACCCAATTATAAAGATAACCTTCAATAACTTCAATTCTTGATAACTGCCAAAATAAACCTCCACATCCCCAAGCTGATGGCCAAGAAAACTTGTTAGCTTCCTCTGGAAGTGAACATCCTA
>QCKE01000024.1 GCA_003215555.1 Prochlorococcus sp. AG-409-K04 | reverse complement strand
TGAAGTCTTAGCTAGATAGCTTTTTTTGTCTGTTTCCGATTGGGACAATGGGGGTACGGTTAACAGTGCTTGCTAGAATAGAGAAAGCTTTTTCCAGTAATAAGTTCTCTTAGGTGCTTCTATTCTTTCTTACATGGAAACTCCTAAGTTGAAACCTTCTGAAGAAGAAAAAGAAGAATGGAAGTTGTGTGGATGCAAGTTAAAGGAGCATGCGAGAAATTAAAGGAAGAAACCAATGCCCAAGATATGCACATCAGAAAGATGCTGAAAGAAATGTCAGATCGTTATTACTCATGAAACGAGTACTGTTGGCTTTGCTATTTCGCTCACTTCCAATGGTTAGTACAAGGTAGTAGATATCCAAAGATAGAGTGACTGTATTACTAAATTACATTCTTCTAATGCAATAAAGAAAAATCAGTTGAAGACATTTTAAAGAAGCTGCAATGGATAGGGAAATAAAAATGGTAAGTAGGTGTATATAAGAATCTTTTGTTGTCAAAACTAGTAATACCAAAAGTTTTGAGGTTTGTGTATTTTCCTGTCCTCATAATAGTCAAACACTATCAATGTAATATTGAGTAATGGAGTGACACTAAGGTGGTATGGATTTGTCACGAGTATTAGGTTTTTTATCTCTCTGTGAGGCGAGGAATCGATTTAAGAGCTGTTTGGATAAGTTTTAAACGATAATTGAATATTGATAACTAATTTTAGGAGGGGTTATGGATAGGTTTATCTTCCATCTCTCTCGTTGTATCAGCTTAGATATTTATTTTATTTCTTAAATCAAGCAAAGAATGTTTTTTATCGTACTAATCTTTTCTTGTATGAATCCGACTAAAGTGCTTCAGCATCCTTTGATGGATATAGAATTTCTGGGTTTTATTAAAGAAAAAAAGCTTATTTCGATTGTTTCTCAAAATCTGCAGGGTTATATAAGTTTGTATCCCTAGGAAAGCAAGTAAAAGTAGAGGCAGACCAGTCATTATGTCATCATATTTATACGTTTAATTTAATAAAAACAATCTAAGTGTTCGAGCGCATTCTTTAGCTTTTAAAATACTTTAATATCGATGTAGGTATTTGACCTACTAACATTTAATGTCTGGAATTGTTTTTTTACTATTCAAGCCACTTTTGTTTTTGACTCTGAAAAAGTTTTTCAAGAAACAAATGAAAGCATGGATAGTTTCAGCCTTGGAATGGCTAGCACTTCAAACAGATAATGATATTGATGATGCAATCGTTAAACGAGTTAAAGGTGCAATGAAGTTAGGAGTTGTCTGAAGTTTTCTCTTCACACCCTTTATTTCATAGAACAATCCAAGCTTTATTCATAGAAGGTCATGAGTCAGTGTATACACCACTAACGTTTGAAAATAGACAGTTGTTTAAGAATAAGCTTCTAAAGAAATAATAATCAGAAGGCATCTTTTTTTTTACTGAACGATGTTGTTATGAAAATCCTTCAGAGAAAAAGAAGTAGGAGGAATCAAATATTCCAAAGTTATGAATTGATCCTTCTATGATCTTTTAGAAATGGACAAAATGTGTGAATTTTATCTTAATGGATTTTTCAATTCCCTCTAATTTCTTTCTATTACTCAGAGTACTATTCATTAATAGTCGTAGCTTGGTTCTGGTCATATCAGGGATCTCTATGCAGTGACTGGATTGAGGCAAACCCTAGAACTTGAGGGCTTAATTGGTTACTTCCCAAAACGATAGTGTTTCTTGACTGCTTTATGTACTTCCCAAGTGCAAGTCATTCCTTCAGGAAAAACAATTAAATCACCTACTCCAAATCTGACAGGTTCTCCATCATTAGGAATAACTGTTACATCACCTTCAAGTATTAAACAGGTTTCCTTTTCGGTATAGGTCCAAGGGAAAGTACTTGGATCACAAGTCCAGATTGGCCAACTTTTTATCTCTAGCTCTTCCATGGTGCTTTGGGAACATGGTGATGTGACGGAAATTTCCATTAAATAAACTTTCGATGTAAGGTCATTCTTGAAAATATCTTACTTTGTTCAAAGCATTAGAAAATTTAGAATTAGTAAGAATAATTGTCTAACTTATAAGAATAATTGTTTTGGGTTTTATTTGGAGATGAATGAATTTAGAAAAAAACTCTTTGATCAGATAACTAATAATAATCTTGGAACTAAGATTTCTCTTTTTAATAAAGTTTGTGGGGTGACGATAGGCGTTTCAATCTTTTTTGCAGTTTTAGTAACTGAGAATCAGATTGATTACAAATTTGGGGATCAAATAGATTTTATAGATTGGATCATTGGAGGATTGTTTTGTATTGAGTATCTGTGTCGGTTATGGGTTGCTCCCCTTCAAGAGCAATATGGCAAAGGTTTGAAAGGAATAGTGAGATACGTTTTTTCTCCAATGGCAATTATCGATATTATTGCAATTATCCCTTCTTTTATTGGGGTTAGAGCAGAATTGAAAATTTTAAGAGTGATCCGCTTACTTAGAATTTTAAAAGTAGGACGAAGTGAAAAATTTAAGGAAAGCATCTTTCATTTTAATTATGCTCTTAGATCAAAGAGTCAAGAACTACAGATATCAACTGTTTATACACTTTTATTATTATTGATAAGTAGTACATTCATGTATCTAGCAGAATCATCTATCCAACCGGAACTTTTAGGATCTATACCCCGTTGTCTTTGGTGGTCTGTCACAACAGTTAGTGCAGTTGGTTATGGGGACTCAATTCCTGTGACAGCACTTGGGAAGATCATTGCATCGGTCACTTCTCTTATGGGTATTGGTGCTATAGCAATTCCTGCAGGCATCCTTGCCGCAGGATTTAGTGAATCAATTGGAATACAAAGAAAAAGTATGGAAAGAGCCGATTGATTTTCCTTTATTTATAATTCATTTGTTCGATGTTTATTGAAGGTTCATATAAAGGTCGAATGGATTTTGATCAATAGCTGAGATCTCTTGGTTGATATGTATGGTCACTTTTTATTTGCTAGCCAAGTCATTTACTCACCTTTCAATTATATCAAATAATTGTAGGGCGTGAGGATGTGTGAATGAAATAGTAGCTAGGTCTTGTCTGATTAGGTGGTGATGTCAGAGACTTTAAGTTTGATAGCTCAAAAAGGCATGCATTTTATAAAGGATTGCCTAGTTTTGAATTAGGAATGCTTTCAGACATTACATGAACAAGGTTCTTAGATCAGTTGCTTTAGTTGCTCTTCTTTTTTTTATTGAACTGATCCCTTTACCTGCGAATGCGTGCATTGAAGGTTTATCTTGGGGAATGGATCTAGCAAATGTAGAGAAACATCTTGGTGTGTCTTTACAAGCTGTAGAGGAAGGAGCAAGTAGAGACATTTTTGAAGTGAGAGATTTACAGATGAGTGGATTGCCGGTGAATAGACTTCGTGTTCGTGTCGAAAACGAGTTTGGGTTAAAACAACTTGCTTATGAAATGGACTATGAAAATATGACTGAAGTATTGGCAGGTTTAAGACATCGTTTTGGTCCTCCTGTTGGTACAAGTGTTGATATTGATGGGAGAGCTCCTCAGCAACAATGGATTTGGCACACTGGAGAAGATGTGATAACTGCAATAAAAAATGACGAAAGACTTTTTTTACTTTCTTATCGACCATCACGTCTCGACCCTTCATTCCTTTAAAATATGTGAATATTGTATAAATAGATTTCTGGAACCCCTTTTAATATCTTTCTTTATTTAAAGGGTTCCATCCCTTTAGATACTAACGTGTTTACTTTGATGCCATAGGATCTCAGCGAAAGTGTGGAGTCTTAATAAAGCTTAAATAATATTAGGCTTTGACAACTAATGCAACAGATAGTTTGGCCGATATTTTTATTCTATTCTTTAAAAAGGAGCTGAGAACAGGGGGTTGTTTAAACTATTTAAAGAAGTTATTCAAACTATTCTTCATTTGACAATTACAATGTTGAGAATGTGAATTCTTCATTCGCTAACTTATGCCTGCCACTTTTACTTCTTTTTGATATTTGTATTTTCTCTTAGATCAAGTAAAGAATGTTTTAAATACCTTAATTTGTTCTTGATATCCCCATGTTCCTTTTTTCTCTATTTCGTTTCATTTCTTCTTTAATTTGGTGTTATAGGCAACTTCTTTTGGATCTTCTGTACCTAGACCATATCCCATGGTGGCTGCTAAATATATTTTATGTTGTTTGTGAGAATTAAGAGTCACTTAACTACTAATCCAGTACTTTAGGATTGATGGAACAGTGATCGCAATAACTCTTTAAGTTCCTTTTTGTCATGGCATCTTAGTGAAAAGAAGTATTTTGAATAAAGTTTGGATAAACAATTTTTTTTAGGGTTTTAGATTTCATTTCGCATACTCTTTGCGTCTCCATGTAATCAATGTTGAAAGAATTCTTTCAACAATTCCAGATTCTATAGATTCTTTGGATTGATTGATACCATCTTGGAGTGTTTTTGTTGTTCCAGATAACCAAAGAAATGTTCCTGCATTCCAGTGAAGAGATTTCACAAAAGGTCCTTGATTTTTAAGTGCATTTAAAGCATTATTTTTCCATAGATCAAGACCCTCCCATGTTGGATCTTGCCCATAACAGTCATAATCGCGGGGATAGAGTATTAAACGTTCACGCTTTCCTTGGTTCATATGACTAGTTATGCATGCTCTACTTATAGGTAGATCAGTGCTACCCTCAAGACCTTTGATTGTTATGGTATTTTCCTCTCCGGCTAGTTCAAGAGATTTCCAAGCTCTATCTTCTGTAGGGGGATGAACAAAGCCACTTACTAGTAGGTGTTCGCCTTGATGGGCAGTCCAGAGCAACTCCATACTAGCTATAGGTGGACGCTTACCTATTTGATCTCGATATGAAATCAGGGAATTTGCTAGTGGGAAATGGTCAGGCTGATGAATGAGAGCAAAATTGTTTTGATAAAAACCTGACTGAACTTGGTTTATAGATAGGCCACTTAGATTTACTCCCAGTGCTTTGAATAACTCTTGAGTTGTGACACCATATTTTATAGGCATTCTTTCCCCACCATGAAGTATGACTGGCTGATTATTAGCAAGAAGAACTAGTGTTGTAAGCGGGTATAAAGGAGAGGTTTTGCTTCTGCCGTCAAAGGGCATCCCAAAACAAATAGGTCTTAATTGTTCCTCTTTGGATTGTAAAATAGGTCCTAGCTCTTTATAGGTATCCAGCATGCCTACTAATTCTTGAGGCTCAGGTCTTCTAATTCGATGAGCAATCATAAAAGCACCTATTTGAGCAGGTGTAGCTTTGGAATTAAGAATTAATTTAAGTGCTTCAGACGATTCGAGACGACTAAGTCCCTTGCTCGTGCCTTCTCCACTTCCAATTTTTCTCAAATAATATTTAAACAGCTCTGTGCTTTGTTTATTTATTGATTCAACCACTGTAGAAATACACTTTATTCTATGCCTAATATACTTTTATCTTTTCACGGAAGGAAATCCTTTACGAGAAGATAACCAGGAGAATATAAGAAAGAACCATCCAGTTTGCGGATGATGATCACTTAATGAACAACAGGTCTGTTTAGGCCCTTTTTAATGACTTAGTTTTTAATACCTTCATTATACAATTACTATCTAGCTCATTCTGCATGGCAAGCAGTGTGATGTAGTCATATCAAGCTATATCCTATAAAAAACGTGTGTGAATGAACCTTGTTTAGCATTACGACTGGAAGATTTTATGATTTTATCTGGCAACACTGAATTTAGATGATTCTCTAGACTGACCTAGTTAGCCTAGCTTTTAAGAAAGGCTAACTAATATTTTTTTCTGTTATTTAATTGTTATATTAAAAGTTGAAATTGTTGTTGTTTTAGATTAATTGGAGGGTTATGGGTAGATCACAGCTCAACATCAATATTGACCCTCTATTGCTAAAGAAATTGAAAGAAGAGGCTATGAAGTCAGGGAAAACAATAAGTAACTTTGTTTCAGATGCTATTAGTCGTGAAGTAGAGCATACTTTTACTCGGATTACTCTAGAAGCTAGGGTCTCAGCAATTGAGGAAAGACTAAAGTCTCTAGAAGTTATTGATAGAAAGCTTTTTGTTGATAAAAAAATAACACCATTTACAAAGAGAGAAGCAGAAAATTGTAATAAATTTATTCAAGCTATTTTTCAAGAAGAGACAAAAAGAAAGAAATATCAATCAAGCAAGGATGCTTGGAATGACTTAATTGGTTACATCGATTGTTTTGATCAGTGGAATGAATTTTATACTCTGAGATTGAAAGAGGTTCTTTTTATTTCGAATGGAGATTTTTTGACTAGTGATGAAATGAACTCATTAACTAACGGTAAAATATGCCCGTGTCCTATTAGAACGGGATTGATCCGTTGGATTAATGACTTAGAGAAAGGGAAATGTAGCTGTTCTGATAGTAGCTTCCCATCTCAGCAAGCTATCTGCAATAAAGGTCCGAAATTATTAGAAGAATTGTATGCATAAAATAGCTATAAATTAACTGATAGAGTTTATACTTTCTTTATAGGTACTTCCTCTAAATGAATGTATTTTATCGATGTATATTAGATTATAGATTTTATCATTTAAAGAAAAACATGCTGGAATTTTCTCTAAATCTAGAAAGATTAGAAATAATAGCTGCTAGAGATAAATATAGTTGGAAGTATGGATGGATATTTGCTTAACTTATTATTAAAATCATTTTCTATTGTATCAATCTTATCCCTTACATATTTTGGAGGTGTATTTTCCATGTTTGTTCTCCAAGTTACATTTGGCAAGTTAAAGTATTGAATACCACCACCAATTTTTATGCTAAGATTTTTATTCAACATTAATTGCCAACCAAGTGAAAGAGAAGGAACTAATTGAAACTTTGAATTATTTGCTTCAATAATTAGATCTTTGCATGTGTTACATGTTACTTCTAGATTCCCTAAATAATATTTTTGCTTACTTAAGTCGATTGTTGATGAAGCAACAATCGAACTATAATCAATACCTAGTTGACCGTAAAAACCTGTTGAAGAATAGTCATTATTGAGGTATCTAGTATATGTAAATCTAATGTTCTGACTCTCGTAATTTACCGGTACTGATTCGACCAAGCCTTTTCCATATGAAGCAATATTTCCTTTGAATTGTTGAAACCCGAGGTCTATTTGATTCCTTTTACCAAGTGATTTATTTATGCCAAGATATATTCCTTTTTCCCCTACACCAGTTGTGATTCCATCTATATGCTTTTTTAATGGTTGCGCGTAACAGTGACTTGTCAATAAAATAATTTTTACAAAAATACTTGTAAGTAATCTGTTGAAAATTCTTTTATTTAAATGCTTGTGAAAGGCTAATGTATTGTGTATTTGTGATTGTGATTTCAAATAAATCAATGGACTATTAAAGCTGTACCCTTTATCTTCTTTTAAGATATAAGTCATTTTCCCTGTGCTTTCAAGGCTGTAACTGTCTTATTTATCAATTTTAATGTATAGTCGCCAAGAACTCAGGGTCTTCAATGTCAAATGGACTGGATTCTTTGAAGCCTTATCAGGGTTATAGTGATCCTTTGGTTCCCAATATCTCAGAAGCAAATATTGATGAAATAAAGATTCTTGTAGACAAAATTAGTGACATTTCTGGTATAAGCCTAACCCCTGAAGGTTCATACAATGTTGCCTTAGATATCTATAATAATATTGAATCAAATTCAATAGATATATCCCGCTTCCAAGAAATAATTCATAGTATCGATGATAACAAGAATGTATTCAATAATTTAAAAGATATTCAATTATTAGGTGATATAAATGATTTTATTAATGAAAATTCTAAGGATATTCTTCTAAGCTTTTTACCATCAGCTAATAGTATACTTTCTTTTGAAAATTATGAATTAGAAGTTCAAGATGGTCACTTAGATTTCTCTTTTACGAATGATAGTTTAAGCTTTTCTCTTAATGATGTTAAGCTTAAAGTAACTTTTCTAGATGGTTTTTCATTTGATAACTATTTAAACGATAATGAAATAATTTTCAATGGAAATGGTTCAATTATTCTAAGTGGAGATGAGGAAAATGTTTTTGAAGGTATTTATAACAATTTAAACTCTAATTTATATCTAAATCCAGAATTTAATGGTGACTTTTCAATTGAGGAATTACCTCCATATCAATTGGAGATAGGCTTAGATGGTTCATTTGTATTTGCTGGAGATGGATTAGATATTGATAGAGAATCCATAAATATTGTGTACGAGGATATTAATGATTATCTATCTAAAGTTCAAGTTCAAGTTGAAGTTGATAAAATTGAAAGTAACTTTGTGTCTAATTTATCCTATGACATAAAAACCCTACTTCAATTAGATTCTATTTCAATAGAAGATGTAGAAAAACAAGTTATAAATCTCATTGGAGGCAATGGAGAAAATATCTCAGACTTTATTAAAGGAATAA
>QCKE01000023.1 GCA_003215555.1 Prochlorococcus sp. AG-409-K04 | reverse complement strand
ATGCTCCTGAGAAGTTGTCCTCTTTGTTAATCCACTCTGTACCACCAATCCAAAGCCATCTTCCAGATGGAAGAGCTTTTTTTTCTGTTTGCATTTTGGTCATTAATTTGACCTCTTCGTTGCTTAATTTGCCAAGCTGCGACAAACCTTCAAGATTCCTTTGGCTGACTTGATCCCAACTTTCTCTACCTAGTGGTGTTTTGCGACTATAGGTTCTATAGAAAACAGGATTTGCTGCTGGTGCGGTGCTTGGGAATGTTGGAGTATTCGTTTTGTGAATTGAAGATTTGTTTTCAATTTCTTGTTTGCTAGATGCTAGTGACAAAATCTTTATGCCTGTAAGTATTAAGCACGCTAACGCCATCTGTAGCGCAAGCAACAAATTTTTACCACCATTGACAGTGTCACCCTTGAAACCCTTGTAATTGCTAGGAGAATTTTTGTGAAGCGTGTTACAGAACCAGAGCTTATGACGGATTTTGCTCAAGTTAGGGCCTATGCGGAATCAGATTTTTCTCTTACGGAAGAAAATTTTATTCAAAACCTGGATTTATTCTTAAAAAAAAATCAAATCGAAATTAATACGCAAACTCTAATTGTTGATCTTGGTTGTGGGCCTGGAAATATCGCACAAAGAATAGCGGTTCGTTGGGGAAAAGCAAAAGTTATTGG
The DNA here is from genome assembly GCA_003215555.1 of Prochlorococcus sp. AG-409-K04. GTDB lineage: Bacteria > Cyanobacteriota > Cyanobacteriia > PCC-6307 > Cyanobiaceae > Prochlorococcus_E. Next base: position 11,178 of record QCKE01000023.1, on the reverse strand, counting down.
TATTGATGATTCAATTGAAATGATTAGATTAGCTAAAGAAAGAAGAGAACATATTAAAAATAAATTATTATCAAACGGATTAATTTACAAAAAAATAAATCTTTCTTCAATAGCTAATCGTAATAGTTCTCTTTTGAATTGTGCAGATATTGTTGTAAGTAACAGCCTTATTCATCATATACATCAACCATCTATCTTTTTCAATGCTCTATTCAATATTTCTAAAAAGGGCGCAATTCATTTCCATAGGGATTTACGTCGCCCAAATAGTATTGATGAAGCTTTGGAAATTCAAAAACGACATCTATCCAATGCATCGTCTATTGTGATTAGAGATTTCATGGCATCTTTGTCTGCAGCATTTACAAGTAAAGAAATTAGAGAATATTTAAAAATTAATAAACTAGATCAATTTAAAGTGGTTGAACATGGTGATAGGTATTTAGATATATCAGGTGTATTTCTATGAAAAATATAAAAATCAGCTAAAATAAATAGATTATATTTTCTCATTCATCCAAAAATCACATAATTTGTTTAATGTATTTTTAGGACCAACAAGACTAAGTTTAGGGCTTTGTAAGTTATTAATAGCACATTTTCTAAGGTCATTGCTTTTTAATTCTTTTAATTTTTCAAGATTATCTAAATCATGTGTAATTTTTAAGTTAATACCAAGTAAATATGCTTTTCTTTCTGCTTTTTGAGATATTGATTGAGAATTGTGGGCAGTATTACCTATGAATTTTGCTTTTGCTAGTTTTATATCTTCTTCCAGTATTTGTTCTTTTTGAAGATCTTTCCAGCACTTTAAGAGTAATTTAAGAGTTGCCAATGATTTTTCTTCGCTTGAAGAAGCATGAAACAAAAATGGCGCTTCATACTCTCTCATTGGATGATAAACGCCAACATCATATGTTAATCCACTTTCTTCTCTAAATAATCTAAAAAGCAAACTTGACATACCTAATCCTAGGTGGCTAGCAATAATACGTAATGCCAAATCATCAGGATGAGAATATGGAATTGTTTTCTGACCTATTATGATTACAACTTGCTTAGTATCTTGATAGTTTAAAATAATTGAGTTTTCCTTTCTATTTTCTGTTTTATTATTCTCATTTTTTACTTTAAATTCATTTAATTTTTTGTTAGATAAATTGTATATATTGCTCATGTTTTTTATAGTATCCTCGATATTAGATGGCAAGGAACCTGAGATTATCATTATTTTTTTTCTATAAATAAGCGATTTGGAAAGAGTCGTTATTTCTTCTTTATTTATACTTTTAATATCCTTTATATTACCTATTATTTCGTAACCATAAGGGTGATTTGAATAAGCAATTTTTTTCCATTGCTTAAAGGCTATGTTGGAAGGATTCTCTCTTTGTCTAAGAATACTTTGAATAGATAATTTTTTTTCAAGAAGTAATTGTTTTTCCTCAAGGTGAGGTTCTGTAATCATGTAATTTAAAATAGGTAAAAGATATGAGCTTTTATCTTCAATACATTTAAGTGAAATCATTATTCCATCTTCATATGTTTCACAATTCAAATCAGCTCCAAAGCTTTCAAAAAGATCAGCAATTTCTAATGTGTTATATGGGCCACAGCCTCTTGTGAGTAACGAGCTTAATAAGTTATGAATACCTTTTTTTTTAACTGGGTCTGCTCTGCTTCCTTCCCTAATCCATATTTTTGTTGAAAAAATACCTGGAGATTGACAAGGATCTAGTACTACTTTTAATGAATTCATTTTATAGTTTTTTAATATATTATGTACATATTTACTTTGGACGTGCTATCAAGGTGAAACTCTTTTCTGGCTGAAGTTGCGCAAATATTTGATCTTTTATATTAGAGCTATTCCAGTAATTAATATGCTTTAAAGGATCTAATAATTGTTGATGGCGATCCCACAGCGCTTGTGAGGCTGCAATAGCAGTAATTTGTGATGGCAACTCTATTCCAAAAATAAGGCTACTTGATACCAATTGTTTTGCTTTATCAAGTTCTTTTTTGCTTGGCATTTCACTAATTAAATTTAGAATAACATTAGTAATTTCATTTTCTACTGAAGTTAAATTCTTTTCCAGACATGTTGCTTCTAAAAGAAAAAGTCCGCCTTGCTCAAGAGTGATTATTTCCATATCTATAGATTCAACTATTTGCAAATCTTCTCTTAAATGTTTGACTAGTCGACTATTTCTGCCTTCCGCAAGAATGGACGTTGTTATCTCAGCACCTATTATCATTCTTTGATTTCTTGCAGGTGGAAGAGCCCAAGCCATATGTATCCTTCCCGATTCAAGCCTTGAAACTTCTATTTCTTTTCTACCTGAACAAAAATTGAGTTTAGGAATAATGGGGCTTGAAACATTTTGAGACTTATATGTTTTAGTTCTAGTGAGATCACTTTTGTATATATAACTTTCGAGATTATCAGGAATTTCTCCAGCTATGCCTAATGAAAGGTTTTGAGCTAAATATTGTCTTTCATGGAACTCTTTCATCATCATTGGCGAACTTGATTTCAATGTTTCTTCTAAACCTAAAATTGGTTTTCCATAGGGGTGGTTTGACCAGCAGTTTTGAAGAAGGTATTGAAAAATTTTTTCTTCTGGCTGATCTATATGTTGGGCGATTTCTTCTAGTACAACTTCCTTTTCTATTAAATACGGTCTTTTTTCAAAAGAAGGAGTTAAAGAAAGATTAAGCAATAGATCTATAGCAGTTTTTACATCATTTCCTGGTACAAGGACATAGAAATGAACGTCATCAAGTCCAGTTGCAGCATTACTACTTCCTCCAAGGGCCTCTATTTTTTTATCAAATTCACCTTCTTTTAAACTCTTACTTCCTTTGAAGACCATGTGCTCTAAAAAATGAGCAAGTCCCTCTTCGCCGGGGTTTTCAAAAGAACTTCCTGCTTTGCACCAAAGATCAATGCAGGTTAATGGTGAATTAGGGACATTCACTAAAATGCAGTTTGATTTATTTTGAAGCTCCAAATGTTTGATGCTTGGAGTTTGGCTTAATTTATCCAGAGTCGAATGTCAAAGTTCCATTGTGATCCTTTTTGGAATAGTGTTGGGGAAATGTTTGCATAATCTTTTCTTCTGAATCCTTTTTTAGAATCAGTTTCTAATTTGATTAGTCAACGAGCCAAGGGCCTAACTGGTGTTAAGTCTTTGGAGATGGCTCCTGAATTGATAAATATTTATGGGAATACCGCAGGCAATGATTTCCATATTACAAATGAATTTTTTGAGTCAAGAGGTTTTAGAAAGTTACACATTGAAAAAGCATTATTTGGATCATCTTTTGAGATTCTGCATTCTGTTTTTTTCCCAAAACCTATTTTTGACTTGCCTATTTTTGGAGTTGATCTTGTTTCAACGCCTAAGGGAATTTCAGCAGCAATAGTTGACTTGTCTCCAGTCAGAAAAAAACTTCCTGCTTTTGTTGAAAATGAATTAAAAAAAATAAAGCTTCCTTCTTTTAAAAAAGTTAGGCAATTACCTGAGTGGGGAAATATTTTTTCACCATATGTACAGTTTATTACTCCAATAGACTCAAAGGAAAATGAATTGTTTTTTGATTTAATAGATGATTTTTTAGAGATACTTATTAATTACTCCACTTCTATTACACCTGATCCACCTGATTCAGAAATTTCTATTGAAAGATATGAAGCACAACGTTACTATTGTTTACAGCAAAAACGTAATGATAAAACTCGAAATGTTTTAGCTGAAACTTATAGCCCAGCTTGGGCAGATGAATATATTGAAATGGTTCTTTTTGATTGTCCATTTCCTTATGAAATAAAAAATTGAAACGTTTTTTTTATCCTGGAATTGCTCTTTTGGTATTTGTTTTTCTTGTTAACTCCTTAAGGAAAACACCTGAAGAAAATGAAGTAGTTAATTCATTAGCTCTTGTTAGAGAAGTAGAAGCAGTAGCTGCTTTGGGACAATTATCCCCTTCTGGCGATATTAGGATGCTTGCTGCTCCAATTAGTGGATTTGGAGGTACGCCTAGAATTGAAAAATTATATGTTGATGAAGGTGATCAAGTTTCGGTAGGGAAAGTGTTAGCTATTTTTGATAATCAACCTCAAATTCTTGCTGATATAGAAATCAGCAAATCACGATTAGCAATACTAGCTGATAAATTGATCTCGCAAGAAAGGGAAGTTGAAAGATATAAAGAATTAGTTTTAAAAGGTGCTTCCCCTAAGGTTTTAATGGATGAAAAAATTGATTATTTAAGAGAGTTATTGGGTAAAAAAAATGAACTTTTAGCAGAAATAAAAGCATTAGAGGTTGATTTATTTGATAGCCAATTAAGAAGTCCAATCGATGGCATTGTTCTTAAGATCAATTCTAGGGAAGGTGAAAGACCTGGATTGGAAGGAGTACTTCAAGTTGGATCCAGTCAAGAAATGGAAGCATTAATTGAGGTCTATGAATCTGATATTGATAGAGTTAGCATTGGTCAAAAAGTCTCTCTTATTAGTGAAAATGGAGGATTTAGCGGCACTCTTGAAGGAGAAGTGAGACAAATAAGTCCAAGAGTTAGTCAAAGGATTGTTTTAGCAACTGATCCCACTGGTGATGCAGATGCAAGAATTGTAGAGGTGAGAGTTTCACTGCAAAAAAACTCTGCTTTAAAAGTTAAGAACTTTACTGGAATGAAAGTCATTGCAAGATTTGAACCATAGTGAAATTTAATTTTTGGCACGATCGACGCATTCCTTTGGCATGGTTGTTACTTACTAGACAGCCATTGCGTCTTTTAGTTGCGATAGCAGGAATATGCTTCGCCGGTATTTTGATGTTTATGCAATTAGGATTTCGAGATGGTTTGTTTGATGCCAGCGTTACTGTCCACAAATTATTCGATACTGACTTGGTCTTGATGAGTCCAAGATCAATGAGTTCAATTAGTATGAGTGGTTTTCCGAGAAGAAGACTTGTTCAGGCAATGGCTCATGAGGATGTAATTGGAACGACACCAGTAAACTGGAATTTTCTTCTTTGGAGAAATCCAAAGACACTTTCTACTAGGGCAATACTTGCTTTAGGCTTTGAGCCAAATGATCCACTCTTGTTAGATCCTAGCTTTCGACAAAAAGCTAAATCTTTAAAAAATTCCGGACGTGTTTTGTTTGATGTTCTATCTAGAGAAGAGTTTGGCCCCATAGAGAGGTGGTTCTCTGAAGGAAAAAACATCGAAACTGAAGTAGCAGGTAAGAGAGTTCGTGTTTCAGGATTGGTAAGTCTTGGGCCCTCGTTTGGAGCTGATGGAAATTTAATTACAAGTAGAGAAACATTTCTTAAATTGTTACCAAGCACCCCTCCAGGCAGCATTGAAATAGGTCTAATTAGATTGAAACCAGAAGCTGATACTCGAAAAGTTATTGAATCTTTGTCAAGGAGTCTTCCTAATGATGTAAAGGTTTTTTCAAGGCAGGAATTTATAGATTTTGAAAAAAATTATTGGCGTACTAGTACTTCCATAGGATTTATTTTTACACTTGGAGCTGCAATGGGGTTTGTAGTTGGGTGTGTAATTGTATATCAAATATTGTATAGCGATGTTAGTGATCATTTGGCTGAATATGCAACATTAATGGCAATGGGTTACAAGTTAAAGTCCTTGTTTGGTGTTGTTGCTCGAGAGGGAATATTTCTTGCAATTTTGGGTTTTGTCCCTGCATATATATCAGCGCAAGTTTTATACGCTTTGATTAGAGGTTCTACAAAATTACCTGTTGCTATGGATTCTCAAAGGGTTTTTCTTATTTTTTTCTTGATTTTGTTTATGTGTATGGCTTCAGCTTCAGTGGCAATGCGAAGATTAATTGATGCTGATCCTGCAGAGATATTTTGATTTTATTTTCATGGTTAATTTAGAAAAATCGAAAGACAAACAGAATCCAACAGTATTCATTGATTCACTTAGTCACTGGTATGGGAAAGGAATAACTAGAAAACAAGTTCTATATTCAGTTTCTATGAGAATAGAACCTGGTGAGGTTGTTCTTCTAACTGGACCGTCAGGATGCGGTAAAACCACATTACTTACTTTGATTGGTGCCTTAAGAACAGTGGATAAAGGAAGGCTAATTGTTCTAGGACGTGAGCTTCAAGGTTCTACTAGAAAGACACGACAACTTTTAAGGAAAAATATTGGAATGATTTTTCAAGGACATAATCTTTTGAGATGCCTTACTGCAGAGCAAAATGTTCAAATGGGATCAGATTTGTTAAGTGATCTTTCTTATCGTTCAAGAAGGGATCGTGCAAGGCAATGGCTAAGGGCAGTGGGACTTGAAGATCAGATGGATAAATTGCCTCATGATTTATCCGGAGGACAGAAACAAAGAGTTGCAATTGCAAGAGCTCTTTCTGCGCAACCAAAATTGCTGCTTGCTGATGAACCAACCTCTGCACTTGATAGTGTTACAGGGAGAGAAATAGTCTCATTGTTAAAAAGATTGGCTATTGAGCAGCGTTGTTCGGTTTTGATGGTTACTCATGATCCACGAATATTAGATGTGGCAGATCGTCTTATAAAAATGGAAGATGGAAGATTACTGCCTGTTATTGAGTAGGGTATGTAAATAAATAAATTTTCAGATCATGTCAAAGCGAAGAAATCTCAAAAAAGAGAAACAGGAAAGAAATCGAGCATATGCAAGAAAGTTCAAAAAGCGTAAGCTTCGTTCTGATGGATCTGGTGCAGGAAACGGTGTTACTGGTACAGCAAACAATGGTGGGGCTGCAGATTAAACTTTCTTTTTGAATTTGCTGTTTTTCAATTTGATTGATTGTTCATTTTAAATGAATTTATGAGAGACATTTTTGAAAAATGGAATTACTAGGATGTTTGTAAGTGTCGTAATACCTACTTATAATCGGTTGCCAATTCTTGAGAAGTGTTTGCTTGCTCTTGAATGTCAGAGATTTTCTTATGAAGTAAAGCAATTTGAAGTAATTGTTGTTGATGATGGCTCAACTGATCAAACATGTTCATGGATAGCTAATAATTCAGAACTTTTGCCTCATGTACGTTTAATTAAGCAAGATCACGGTGGCCCTGGAATTGCTAGAAATAATGGAGTGGATAAAGCGGTTGGTGATTTAATTGTTTTTATTGATAGTGATTTGATTGTTACTGAATCATTTCTTCAAAATCATGTTTCTTTATTAAAAAGAGCATGGCTTAGAAGAGGGGATCGTCTTTGCTTTACTTATGGCTCGGTAATAAATACAAATAATTTTGATTATCCTACTTCTGAGCGATACAAGATCTCTGATTTTTCATGGGCTTATTTTGCAACAGGGAATGTCGCAATTGACAAAAATGTTTTAAAGGATTCTGGATTATTTGATCCTTCTTTCAAACTCTATGGATGGGAGGACTTAGAGCTTGGTGAGCGTCTGCATCAAATGGGGGTAGAACTCATTAAATGTCCAAAAGCAATAGGTTATCATTGGCATCCCGCACTAAGTCTTGATCAAATCCCTTCACTTGTACGAGTAGAACTTGAAAGAGCAAAGATGGCGATAGTGTTTTATAAGAAACATCCAACTATACGAGTTCGTTTTATAATTCAATTTACATTCATTCATAGACTGCTATGGGAAATTTTGACGTTTGGCGGAGCAATAAATGAGTTAAATCTCAGGCCAATACTTAAGTTTTTAATTAGAAGAGGATTCCCTGGCTTGGCAATGGAATTGCTACGTATCCCACTTAATTTGCTTAGTGTTAGACAAATTTATAGAGAAGCTGACTTAAACGGACTACTTTGAAGATGTTTTTTGATAGATTGGTTAAGTAAAAAAACTCCGCACATCTGACTGTTTCGGGTGATCAAAAAGTTTTAAAGAACTTTTAAAATTTTTGTATACCTGTCAGGTGGAGGCAAACCCGAAACCCTAAAAAAATGGCTGTTGTAACTCTTTCTGAGATGATGGAGGCTGGTGCACACTTTGGACACCAGACCAGAAGATGGAATCCAAAAATGTCTCGATACATTTATTGTGCGAGAAATGGAGTGCACATTATTGATCTAGTCAAGACAGCAGTTTGCATGAACAATGCATACAAATGGACTAGAACTGCTGCTAGAAGCGGAAAAAGATTCTTATTTGTTGGAACTAAAAAACAAGCATCTGAAGTTGTAGCCCAAGAAGCTGCTAGATGTGGAGCAGCTTATGTTAACCAGAGATGGCTTGGTGGAATGCTTACCAATTGGACAACAATGAAAGCACGTATAGATCGACTTAAAGATCTTGAAAGGATGGAATCATCAGGAGCGATTGCTATGAGACCAAAAAAAGAAGCCTCTGTATTAAGGCATGAATTAGAAAGACTTCAAAAATATCTTGGCGGATTAAAAGGTATGAAACGATTGCCAGATGTTGTTGTTCTTGTTGATCAACGGAGAGAAACTAATGCAGTTTTAGAAGCTAGAAAATTGGATATCCCTCTAGTATCAATGCTTGATACTAATTGTGATCCTGATTTATGTGAAGTACCAATACCTTGTAATGATGATGCAGTTAGATCAGTTCAGCTTATTCTTGGAAGGCTTGCAGATGCGATAAATGAAGGAAGGCAAAGCGCAAATGAACAAAGAGGTAGACAGAAATATTCATAGGCATATGTATTTAGGGTTTGTTTTATAAACCGTTATCCTATTAAATAAAAAACGGTAAAATTTCCTTTTCACACTAAAAAAATGGCTGCCATTACAGCAAAGCTTGTTAAAGATCTTAGAGATAAGACAGGTGCAGGAATGATGGATTGCAAAAAAGCTTTAGCAGAATCTGATGGAGACATTAGTAAAGCTATTGAATGGCTTCGACAAAAGGGCATAGCAAGTGCAGAGAAAAAGTCTGGAAGAGTTGCTGCTGAGGGTGCTATTGGTAGTTATATCCACACTGGTTCTAGAGTGGGAGTTTTACTTGAATTAAATTGTGAAACTGATTTTGTTTCTAGAGGTGAACTCTTCCAGGGGCTTTTAAGAGATGTTGCAATGCAGATTGCAGCCTGCCCAAATGTTGAGTATGTAGCTGTAGATGACATACCGAAGGAAATTGTAGAAAATGAAAAATCTATCGAAATGGGAAGAGATGATTTGTCAGGTAAGCCTGAACAAATTAAAGCTAAGATTGTCGAAGGTAGGATAGGAAAAAGATTAAAAGAATTGGCACTTCTCGAGCAACCTTTTATTCGTGAGAGTTCTATCACAGTGGAAGAGCTTGTAAAACAAGTTGCTGGTCAAATAGGAGAGAATGTGAAAATTCGTAGGTTTACTCGTTATACCCTTGGGGAAGGAATAGAAGTTCAAGAAGCAGATTTTGCTGCAGAAGTAGCTTCCATGTCGTCTTAGATTGTTTTGACTTTAGAAAAGGAAAATCAAACTGCTTACAATCCATCACAGCAGTTGAGATTATTGAATTTACAATGCTTAAATTTAAGTCCAAATGTTTATAAGTTAAATGCATATTACCTGGAATTAATAAGAAAAATTTTACCTAATGCCGTCAGGGAGGCTATATTCCAATTAATATTAATAAATGATCATAGCTCAGGTGTGATTTCTTTGGAAAACATCACAGGATCACTTCAAAAGATAATTGATGAAATACTTTATAAATATATTTCATACTTGACAGTTGAAAATCTTATTATCTTTTCAACTGATTTAGATAAAGATGAAAATATAGAGGAGAAATCTCATTCGTATTTTATAGATGATACGGAAAACCTGAAAAACAAAAAATCCTCATCAAATGATTTAAAGTCATCATATAAATCAAGCTCTTTTGGCATAAATGGATTTGATTCAGCTTCAATTGATTTAAGTTTTTCTTCTCCTACTAATAGTAAAATTAATTTAGAAAAATGGGATATAGGCAACAATAACTTTTATTCAAATAAATTTAATTTTGAATATGAGGAAACAAAATATTTAGAAAAAGAAGAATTTGAAGAAGTTCAAAGTTCAAATTCAGAAATAGAAAAATCAGAGTCTGATCATAGTAATGAAGAATTAGATGTTTTTAAATCTTTATTTTCTATGGCAGGAGATATGTTCTCAAAAAAAAGAAATTCATCGAACTCTGACTACAAAAGTGATTCAAATCAGGACAATGTTAATGATGACTTTAAAGGGGAAAATGATCAAGATAGTTTAATACCCCAAACTCCTGAAGAGATGTATAGGTGGTCTTTGTCATTAGAATCTTCGCTTGTTAGAAGATTAAGAAATCTATCTCATTTGATTAATATTGAATTAATTCGTGTTGGGCTGATTAATAGTTTTATTCCCCCTAATCTTTTAGATGCAGCTATTTCTGGTCAATTGAACTCTGTTGGAGCTCCTTCTAATATCCTCAAACTTAAACTTCCAATTACTCCTTCAACTAGTCAAGAACTAGATATTTCTTGCATATTGATTAGAATATCTGAATTAGAATTTGATCAATTAACACTTAGGCAATGTCGACAGCAAATTACTCAGCAACGAAATATTTTATATAAAATGATTCGTCAGCAGAGATACTGGCAAAGCAAAGCACTCGCCTTGGAAGTTAGGGAACAGTGGTGGAAGAATACTCCCAAAAATACAACCAGCAATCACTAAAGCTCATTATTGATCAAGTAAATGAGCTACAAAGTTGGATTAGGACCATACAAAATGCATTAACTGTTGAAGCTGAGAATGGGTTTAAAAATTTACAAGGAAGGAAAGAGTCTTTTAATTCATTTATTTCAAGAGAAATCACTGCCTTTAAATCTCCTCTTTTCACAAAAGAGATTTATGAGAAGTTATTCTTTTTATCAAAGTCATTTATTGCATACTCTTCAATTGAAACCTCAGACAAGCAAAAACTGATTGTTGATACAAGAAAGTTTCTATATCATTTAAGCCAAAAACACCAACCACCTTCTTCCCCTACATCTCCAAAATTGAGATTATCTTCTTTATATGACTACAAGCAAAAGAGCAATATGCGAGAGATTCCTTCGTTGTCTTTTGAGAGTGATGTAAGAAGTATTAGCGGAGTGGGAACGAAAATCTATGAATTGTTATCTAATTTAGGGATATATACTGTAAAAGATCTTCTTTTATATTTTCCAAGAGATTAT
>QCKE01000022.1 GCA_003215555.1 Prochlorococcus sp. AG-409-K04 | reverse complement strand
TTAATATGGGGCTTGGTAGAAGTTCTGCTTGCAAAAAGTCCAGTTTTTTGGCTTGGTCTGGGTGGAAGTCTTTTACCGGTAGATAGGTATTTGGCAGGGTTGGCCAGATGGTTTGGAGAAGGTGGTTTGGCCACTGTGGAGCTTCTAATAGGTTGGTGGCTTTGGAAGGTTTTTGATTTATTTAGAAAAGAAATCCCATTGAGAAGGTTTTTCCTTTTTGGTTGTGTTGCGATTATTGGTTCTCATTATTTAGGATTTCTTCTTTTATCAGAAGAAAATATCCCTAGTACTAAACGTGTCGCTCTTTGGCAAACAAATATTCCAACCCGAGAGAAGTTTTTTAAAGAACAATTGACGGCACTTCCCTTGTCTCTAAATACGGCTTTGAAAGAAGCAAAACAATTGGGAGCTCATTGGATGATTACACCTGAAGGAACATTGCCCCTTGGTCAAGAATTGCTTGAACCTACTCCTATCCCATTGCTTTCAGGAGGATTTAGATACTTTGAAAATAGACAAAGAAGTTCTTTGCTTGTTTTCCCTAAAGGCTCTATAAATTATGCTGCTGCGATTGACAAACATCGTTTAGTTCCTTTGGGTGAGTGGATCCCCACATTCCCATGGTTAGCAACGAAAGGTCTTTCGTTTGTTGGAGGTGTTCATCCCGGACACAGCTCAAGATTGCTTGGTTTGCATGATTTCCCAGTTGCGGTCGCAATATGTTACGAGTTGAGTGATGGTAGTTCTTTAGCTAAAGCAACTTCTGTAGGGGCAGAATGGATACTTGCAATTGCAAATCTTGATCCTTACCCTATTGCCCTTCAAAGACAGTTCCTTGCATTAGCAAAGCTAAGAAGTATTGAGATGTCTAGAGAATTGATTACTGTTGGGAATACAGGACCAACTTCGATCATTTCCAGAACAGGTAAAGTTAAATCAATTCTCCCTGCTTTTACTCAAGAAATTGCTTTTGTAGATCTTGCATTCTCTACAAAAATTAGTGGATATGTTCGATTTGGAGAGCTTCCATTGGTATTTATACTTTTATTTAATTTGTGGAATATATATATATTAAACACAAAAAATTAAATTTTTGGTTCAGAAATTTTATCTATAATTCCTCCTCCTAGTAGTACATCTCCTTTATAAAAAACAGCAGCTTGTCCAGGTGTGATAGAAAATTGCTTTTGGTGAAAATGTAAATTACAGCGGTAAGGACGATTGACTTTGAGATCTTCTTCAGAAGGCGTAATAGGAATTAGTGTTGCTATGACAGGATTGCTTCTATATCGTAATTGAACTTCTATTTGAGCCTTTTTTTTAATTGGTGCAATGGATACCCAGTTGACTTTGCCTACAGTACATTTTGATTGACTTGCATCTGAGCGAGGTGCAACAACCACACGATTGGTTGATGATTGAAGCTCTATTACATGAAGGGGTTCTTTCCATGAAATTCCCAAACCTTTTCTTTGGCCAATTGTGAAGTGTTCTATTCCATCGTGTTGCCCTAAAATTTCACCACTTTTAAGAATTATCTCTCCTCTCCTTGGTTCCAAATAGTTATCCAAAAAAGCTTTCATTGATCCATGATGTTCAGCTAGGCATAGGTCTTGACTTTCAGGTTTAGTAGCTGTTCTTAATTTGAATTTACCTGCAAGTTCTCTTGTGTGTGATTTTGTGAGTTCTCCAAGTGGAAAGATTATTTTCCCAAGAATGTCTTGAGATAGATCATATAAAAAATAACTTTGGTCTTTATTTCGATCGACACCTCTTAAAAGTTGATGACGTGTTTGATTTTGATTATCTGAAGAATTCTTAAATGGAATTTGCTTTGAGTACCTTATCCTCGCATAATGACCTGTTGCAATTCTATTTAAACCAAGATTAATTTTGCTCCATTCCAGCATTGGGAAAAATTTTACGAATCGGTTGCAATGTGAACAAGGTGAAGGTGTAATGCCTTCTTGGTAGCCATTTATAAGAGTTTCAATAATTTCTTTTTGGAATGTCTCTCTTGAATCAATTACATGATGAGGAATATTGAGCTGTTCGCATATGGCAGCAGCATCCACTAGACCATCCGTACAGCAAGAACCTTTCCCACTCATTAACCATAGAGTTAATCCTTCGACTTTCCAGCCTGCTTCTACAAGGAGAGCAGCCGTTAAGGAGCTATCAACTCCTCCAGAAAGACCTACTGCAATTGAATGATCTCCAACAAACGTTTTTAATTTAGATAAAACCTCATCGAGATCATTCTGTGATTTTGAATAATTCTTTTTTTCGATAAGTTGTGTGTTTTTTGAATTAATAGTCATTGCAGCAATAATTTCTCCATAGTGGGTTAATCCGCGGATAAATTTTGCAAGGTCCTACTTTTGATGCTGAGCATCTTGTTGTTTCATCTTTGCAGATGAAAGGTGTGGAAGAAAAATTGTTTTCATGCGGCATGCCTGAAGAAGCCTTGATGGAAAAAGTTGGTTTATTGATGAAGAACTGGTTTCTTTCTAACAAAGAATTTTTGAAAGATGGCGTTTTTATTTTGGTTGGCCCAGGCCACAATGGTGGAGATGGTTTGGTTTTAGCAAGGGAGCTTCATTTATTAGGCATAAAAGTAATTTTATGGTGCCCATTACCTATAAAAAAGAAATTAACTAAAAAACATCTTAAATATTGCACTTCCCTTGGGATTCAACAATTAAAAAATCAACCAGATTTAAATTCCAATGAGTTGTGGATCGAAGCACTTTTTGGTCTTGGACAAAAGCGGAAGATGCCAATAGAGATAGAAAATATTTTAAAAAAGCGTGATCAACTTAAACCAGGCAATTTAATAAGCTTGGACGTGCCTGCAGGGATTTGTTCAGATAGTGGCAATCTCTTAGGAGCAATTGCGGCTAAAGCCTCCTATACATTGACCGTTGGTTTGATTAAGACAGGTTTAATTCAGGATGCTGCTTTGCCTTATGTGGGAAATCTTATAAGGCTGGATATTGGCATTCCAGAAATATTTTTATCTCAATTGATGCCTTCTCCATTAAGGCTGTCTTCCCTTGATCTTAATTTGTTTGATTTACCTAAAATTTCTCCGAAAGCCGGTAAGTATGAACGAGGTCGTGTGTTTCTCATAGCAGGTAGTAATAATTTTAAAGGGGCTTCTTTACTTGCATTGAAAGGGGCTTTGGCAAGTGGTGCAGGTAGCGTTCAGGCAGTTATGACAGACAAAATTGCAGATTTTCTTTGGCCAATTGTACCTGAAGTGATTTTTCACCATTGTTCCCAAGTCTCCAAAACAAATGATGATGTTCAAATTCGAAATTCATTAAACAAAATTAATTTTGATCGCATTGACTCGTTGCTTATTGGACCTGGCTTGGGAATTTCAGATGAAGATTGGGGAGAAGCTGCATTTTTACTGAAAGGCTTTAAAGGATTACTTGTGATTGATGCTGATGGATTAAATCGAATTTCTCTTTCAAATGATGGATGGAAATGGTTGTGTAAACGCAGCGGTCCAACTTGGATTACGCCTCATATCACGGAATTTCGCCGTTTGTTTCCAGAGATTGATTCTTCTTGTCCTTTAAAAGCAGCTGTTATGGCTTCTAGAAAAACAGGTGTTGGAGTTTTGCTTAAAGGTGCTCATAGTGTGATTGCTACCCCTGAGGGAATGGTTTGGCAGCTAACAAATACTTCTCCATTTGTTGCTCGTGCAGGTTTGGGTGATGTTTTGGCTGGGTTTATTGCAGGTATTGGAGCAATGGGATTGATTTCAAGCCAAAGGCCTAATTTTGATTTATTAGCTTATGCAGTCTTGCTGCATGCCCATGCAGCAAGTTCTTGCAAAAAAGGAACTAATGCCGAATTAGTTGCAAAAAACCTTGGAGCTCTTGTAAACAAAATACAACACCAAAAGGTTCAAGTTGATACATTCTTTGGTGATAAATGACGCTTTTCTTGAGAAATGTGTACATTTCAAAGCAAGAATCTGAAGGGTTTTTGAAGCATTGGCCTCTTTTGCAAAATCCATACGAAAGTCATCTACATAAAGTTTGGGAGAAAGAAAAATGGTTTCATCAGCACCCAAGCCTGCTGAATCGCAAAAAAGACGCAGCACAGATCCGATTAGTTGGTATTTAGCAACTATTGGAAGGGTTCCTTTGTTAACTCCCGCAGAAGAAATTGAATTAGGTAATCAAGTTCAGGTCATGATGAATTTGACTGAAGATGGGATGGTTGATGAAAAAACTAAAACATTCACATCCCATGAAAAACGTTTAATAAGGGTAGGGAGAAGAGCTAAAGAGCGAATGATGAAGGCGAATCTTCGTCTTGTTGTAAGTGTTGCTAAAAAATATCAGGGTAAGGGATTGGAGCTTTTAGATCTTGTTCAAGAGGGTTCTCTTGGCTTGGAAAGAGCAGTTGAAAAATTTGATCCTACTCGAGGTTATAAATTTTCCACATATGCATTTTGGTGGATTCGTCAAAGTATGACTCGTGCTATTGCATGCCAGTCTCGTACTATTCGTTTGCCAGTTCACTTAAGTGAAAGGCTGGCAACCATAAGAAAAGTTAGTCTTGATCTGGCTCACAAGCTAGGAGCAATGCCTAATCGACTTGAAATAGCTGAGGAGATGGAAATCGAGGTAGAAGAACTTGATTCAATCTTGCGTCAAGCTCTTACTACTAGTAGCTTAGATGCGCCTGTAAATGGTGATGATGGAAGAAGCTTTTTGGGCGATTTGATTGCTGATGGTTCAGCTGAAGAACCCCTGGATAAAGTTGAGCAAAGTATTCATCAAGAACAACTTGGTAGATGGTTAACTCATTTGAGTGAGCAGGAGCAGCATGTTCTTAAGTTAAGGTTTGGACTTGAAGGGAATGACAGGCATACTCTTGCTGAGATAGGTCGTTTGCTGGAGGTTTCAAGAGAGCGTGTCCGACAAGTTGAATTAAAGTCTTTAAGAAAATTACGAAATTTAACTAGAAAGCTTCCAAGTGGAATTTAATAAGAAATAACTTTAAGAGTTTTAATTTACCTGATGGGTTGATTTCTCTTCTGCCCATATATATTTTGTAAGTTCTGAAGGATCTGGGTCTGATGCATTTAATGCGAATTCAACGGCATCGTTGACTTCTTTGTCAATTTCTTTTTCTATTTTTCTTAGCTCATCATTCGAAACGATTTTATTTTCAGAAAGATTTTTTTCAAGTTGTTTAATTGGGTCTCTTTTTGCCCAAAATTCTTTTTCTTCTGAGGATCTTAATTCATCAGGATCTGCAAGAGAGTGTCCTCTGAATCTATAAGTAAGACATTCGATTAAAGTAGGCCCCTCTCCTGCTCTTGCCCTTTTTATAGCTCGTTGAGCAGCTTCTCTTACTGCTAGAACATTCATTCCATCAACTTCTTCTCCTTTCATTCCAAAGGCCTCTGCCTTTCTCCATATTTCAGGTTCACTGGTAGCTCTATTATGAGCCATGCCAATAGCCCACTTGTTGTTTTCTACAATAAACAATATAGGTAATTTCCATAGTTGAGCCATGTTTAGGCATTCATAAAATTGACCAATATTGCAAGTACCATCTCCAAAAAATGCTGCTGTGACAGCATCACTTTTTTCATTTTTTAAAACTTCTTTCATGTATCTGCTAGTGAATGCGGATCCAAGTGCTACAGGGATTCCCTCTCCAATAAATGCATATCCGCCTAGGAGATGATGTTCTTTAGAGAAAAGATGCATGGAACCTCCCCTTCCTTTGCTGCAGCCTGTTTCCTTACCAAATAATTCACTCATAACCTCTTTGGCAGGGACCCCGGCACTTAGTGCATGAACATGATCGCGATAAGTGCTACAAAACCAATCATGTTTTTTTTTCATTGCACCAATAACACCTGTACTAACAGCTTCTTGTCCATTGTAAAGATGAACAAATCCAAACATTTTGCCTCGATAGTACATTTCTGCACATTTATCTTCGAATCGTCTTCCTAATGTCATGTCTCTGAAAAGTTTTATCCCAGTTGAATGGTCTAAAACCGCTGGCTTAAAAGAGGAAAGGTTGGTAATGCGCTCTGAATGTGAATGATTTAAAGCGTGATTATTCTCTGATTGCTGATTAATTTGGTTTGTTGATTGCATCATTTGATCCACTGTCTTTTCATGTAAGACTTTAAAGGGCTATGTGCAAATCATTGCAGAGATCTTGGATCTGTCTAAAGTTTATTTCTAAATAGCTTGATATTGATTGGAACTGCCGATCGATCATTTTCGTTTACTTGGAGTTAGCCCTTCTTCTGATACAGAAGAAGTCTTGAGGTTTTTCCAGTTACGCTTGGATCGCACTCCTGATAAGGGGTTTACTCCTGAAGTCATGGCTCAACGCTCTGAGTTATTGCGTCGTTCAGCAGACTTGCTTTGCGATAAACAATTGCGAGAGCAATATGAGATTGCCTTGAAAGAAGGTGCTTTAGGCCTTGATTTTTCGTCAAATAGAGAAGTTGCAGGCTTAATACTTTTATGGGAAGCAAACATTTCTCATGAAGCATTTTTACTAGCCAGAAAAGCTCTCCAGCCTCCTCAAGCTCCTGCTCTTGGGAGTGGGAGAGAATCAGATTTAACTCTCTTGGCTGCACTGTCTTGCAAAGATGCTGCTTTGTATGAGCAAGAGCAAAGACGCTATTCTGCTTCTGCTGAGATTTTGGAACAGGGGATACATTTGTTGCAGCGGATGGGAAAACTGCCTGAACATAGGCAAAATCTTGAACAAGAATTAGAAGCATTGCTTCCTTATAGGATTCTTGACTTGTTGAGTAGAGATTTATCTGATCAAAAATCACATCAAGATGGCTTGAATTTGCTTGATGGATTTGTTCTTAGCAGAGGTGGATTAGAAGGAAAAAAATTAAGTAATTCAACTAAAGAATTTAAACAATCTGATTTCGAGACATTTTTTCAGCAAATCAGACAATTTTTGACTGTTCAGGAACAAATAGATCTATTTTTGCATTGGTATAAAAATGGGTCTCAAGACGCAGGCTTTTTATATGCTCTTTCTTTAGTTGCATCTGGTTTTTATAGACGTAAACCAGAAGCTCTTCTAAAAGCAAGAAGGCAGATTAATAAGCTTAATTCGCAAAGTTTTGATGCAAAGCCTTTGCTTGGTTGTATAGATATCCTTCTGGCTGATGTAGAACAAGCTCAGGAATTGTTTTGGAGTAGTTCTGATCAAGGTCTGAAGGAATGGCTTGATAGTTATCCAGGAGACAGCCTTGCTGCTTTGTGCGATTACACAAGAAATTGGTTAATAAGGGACGTTTTGCCAGGGTTTAGGGATATTGAAATTGATGGTGTAGATCTAGAGGCTTGGTTTGCTGATAGAGATGTTCAGGATTTTATAGAAAAAGTAGATAGAAGAGGAGCAATGGGCTTTGCGAAAGCTGGGTTTTCTCTTATTTCTGGTTTAACACCAGAAAACTCAGATTCTCAAGGACAATATTCTGAAGATGCTTCTGAGGATTTTTCAGGCATTGAAGAGGACTCGTCATCAGTTTATGAAGAGGATGAAATTAATGATATTTCCATCGAAAAATTTCAACAAAATTGTAAGACCCTTATATCAAAGATAAAACTTCCATTGTTAGATTTTTCTGATGAAGCTAGTAAGTGGATTGGTATATCTAGAAATAGTTTTTTGTTGGGATCTTTGATTTTTGTTGGATTATTTTTTTCAGGAGGAGTAATTGGTTGGCTATCTGTTATGAGTAAATTTAAAGAGAATGGAGAGCCTCAAAAATCTCTGGTTGAAAACTATTCTAAAGCTAAAAAAACTAACTCTGTTAATGCTTTAGATACTAATGCTTCAAAAGAAGTTGGAAAGCCTATTGAATATATTCCTTTAGTAGTTGAAAATCCAAGTGAGAAAGATGTTAAGCGTTTAATAGAAATTTGGTTAAAAGGAAAGGCTGAAATTCTTTCTGGTAAAGAAAATTTTTATTTGTCTAAATTTGCTAGAAAAAGTCTTGTAAGGATAGTTGATGATCAAAGGAAAAAAGACAAAGAATTAGGAGAAAAACAAATTATTGATGCAAAGATAGAATCTTTGTCAATCATAAGTCAAACCAATAAGCGTATTGAAGTTGACGCGAGAATTGAATATAAAGATGTACGGATTAAGGAAACAGGTAATGTTGTTTCGGAGACAAATATTCCTTCATTAAAAGTCAAGTATATCCTAGGCAGGAACAAGAAGTTGTGGCAGTTGGTTAATTTTTCTAGTGGAAATTAAATAGAATTAATTTTTCTTTTTATGTAGGCTAGAAAATATAGGTAAAAAAAACAAATGTTTGATGAACTTTCTGTACGTTTTGAAGATGCAGTCAAAGGTCTCAGAGGTGAGAATAAGATTACAGAAGATAATATTGATATTGCTTTAAAGCAAGTTAGGAGAGCTCTTTTAGAAGCTGATGTCAGTCTCTCTGTTGTTAAGGAATTTATAGAAGAAGTTAGACAAAAAGCTATTGGTTCAGAAGTTGTAAGAGGTGTTAAGCCAGGTGAAAAATTTGTTGAAGTTGTTCACAAGCAGCTAGTAGAAATAATGGGAGGAGCCAATGCTCCATTGTCTGATGCCGCTAGTAAACCAGCAGTAATTCTTATGGCAGGTCTTCAGGGGGCTGGTAAGACAACTGCAACTGCAAAGCTGGGTTTATATCTAAAAGAAAAAGGTAATAAAATTTTAATGGTTGCTGCAGATGTTTATAGGCCAGCTGCAATTGAGCAATTGCATACTTTAGGTAAACAAATAGATGTTGATGTTTTTAGCTTGGGCAAAGATTTGAGTCCTGAGGAAATAGCTGTTTCTGGTTTAAATAAGGCAAAAGAAGAAGGTTTTGACACTTTAATCGTTGATACAGCAGGAAGACTTCAGATAGATGAAGAAATGATGAGTGAAATGGTAAGGATTCGTTCTGCTGTTGAACCTGATGAGGTCTTATTGGTCGTTGATTCAATGATTGGTCAAGAAGCGGCTGATTTGACAAAATCTTTTCATGAAAAAGTTGGAATTACAGGTGCTGTACTAACAAAATTAGATGGTGATTCAAGAGGCGGTGCAGCGCTTTCTATTAGGAAAGTCAGTGGAAAACCAATAAAATTTATTGGTACTGGAGAAAAGGTTGAAGCTCTGCAACCTTTTCATCCAGAAAGAATGGCTGGAAGGATTCTGGGTATGGGTGATGTTCTAACACTGGTAGAAAAAGCGCAAAAAGAAGTTGAAATTGCAGATGCTGAGCAAATGCAACGAAAATTTCAAGAGGCAACTTTTGATTTCTCAGATTTTGTTAAGCAAATGAGACTGATAAAGAGAATGGGCTCTTTAGGAGGATTGATGAAAATGATTCCTGGAATGAACAAGATAGATGATGGGATGCTTAAAAGTGGAGAAGAACAATTGAAGCGAATTGAGGCCATGATTGGATCAATGACCCTTCCTGAGCGTTCCCAACCTGAATTGCTTGCTGCTCAGCCTTCTCGACGCAGAAGGGTTGCCTTAGGAAGTGGTCATACTCTTAAAGAGGTGGATAAGGTCTTATCTGATTTTCAAAAGATGCGAGGGCTTATGAAACAAATGTCTAGTGGTTCTGGATTTCCTGGTATAGGAGCGCCTGGGGGAATGCCAGGTATGGTTCCAAATCAGAATCGAGGACGAGGTTCTGGGTCAATTGGATCGCCTAAACGACAGCGTCCTCATAAGAAAAAGAAAGGATTTGGAGACTTATGAGCCCTTAACAAGTTAAACTTATTTACTGGTATGTGATTCTTCACTACCTTTAATCAATTAACTCAAGTATTTCAGCTCAGATGATCAAGCTCCGCCTGAAGAGGTTCGGCAAGAAGAGGGAAGCTAGCTTCCGCTTAGTTGCTTGCAACAGCACTTCTCGAAGGGATGGAAACAAACGGCGAAATTCCGTGATATGAGGCGTAATCCAAGTTGGACCGCTGCGTTTACACAACCATTTCCATCCATCATTTGAAAGAGAAATTCGATTTAATCCATCAGCATCAATCACAAGTAATCCTTTAAAGCCTTTCAGTAAAAATGCAGCTTCTCCCCAATCTTCATCTGAAATTCCCAAGCCAGGTCCAATAAGCAACGAGTCAATGCGATCAAAATTAATTTTGTTTAATGAATTTCGAATTTGAACATCATCATTTGTTTTGGAGACTTGGGAACAATGGTGAAAAATCACTTCAGGTACAATTGGCCAAAGAAAATCTGCAATTTTGTCTGTCATAACTGCCTGAACGCTACCTGCACCACTTGCCAAAGCCCCTTTCAATGCAAGTAAAGAAGCCCCTTTAAAATTATTACTACCTGCTATGAGAAACACACGACCTCGTTCATACTTACCGGCTTTCGGAGAAATTTTAGGTAAATCAAACAAATTAAGATCAAGGGAAGACAGCCTTAATGGAGAAGGCATCAATTGAGATAAAAATATTTCTGGAATGCCAATATCCAGCCTTATAAGATTTCCCACATAAGGCAAAGCAGCATCCTGAATTAAACCTGTCTTAATCAAACCAACGGTCAATGTATAGGAGGCTTTAGCCGCAATTGCTCCTAAGAGATTGCCACTATCTGAACAAATCCCTGCAGGCACGTCCAAGCTTATTAAATTGCCTGGTTTAAGTTGATCACGCTTTTTTAAAATATTTTCTATCTCTATTGGCATCTTCCGCTTTTGTCCAAGACCAAAAAGTGCTTCGATCCACAACTCATTGGAATTTAAATCTGGTTGATTTTTTAATTGTTGAATCCCAAGGGAAGTGCAATATTTAAGATGTTTTTTAGTTAATTTCTTTTTTATAGGTAATGGGCACCATAAAATTACTTTTATGCCTAATAAATGAAGCTCCCTTGCTAAAACCAAACCATCTCCACCATTGTGGCCTGGGCCAACCAAAATAAAAACGCCATCTTTCAAAAATTCTTTGTTAGAAAGAAACCAGTTCTTCATCAATAAACCAACTTTTTCCATCAAGGCTTCTTCAGGCATGCCGCATGAAAACAATTTTTCTTCCACACCTTTCATCTGCAAAGATGAAACAACAAGATGCTCAGCATCAAAAGTAGGACCTTGCAAAATTTATCCGCGGATTAACCCACTATGGAGAAATTATTGCTGCAATGACTATTAATTCAAAAAACACACAACTTATCGAAAAAAAGAATTATTCAAAATCACAGAATGATCTCGATGAGGTTTTATCTAAATTAAAAACGTTTGTTGGAGATCATTCAATTGCAGTAGGTCTTTCTGGAGGAGTTGATAGCTCCTTAACGGCTGCTCTCCTTGTAGAAGCAGGCTGGAAAGTCGAAGGATTAACTCTATGGTTAATGAGTGGGAAAGGTTCTTGCTGTACGGATGGTCTAGTGGATGCTGCTGCCATATGCGAACAGCTCAATATTCCTCATCATGTAATTGATTCAAGAGAGACATTCCAAAAAGAAATTATTGAAACTCTTATAAATGGCTACCAAGAAGGCATTACACCTTCACCTTGTTCACATTGCAACCGATTCGTAAAATTTTTCCCAATGCTGGAATGGAGCAAAATTAATCTTGGTTTAAATAGAATTGCAACAGGTCATTATGCGAGGATAAGGTACTCAAAGCAAATTCCATTTAAGAATTCTTCAGATAATCAAAATCAAACACGTCATCAACTTTTAAGAGGTGTCGATCGAAATAAAGACCAAAGTTATTTTTTATATGATCTATCTCAAGACATTCTTGGGAAAATAATCTTTCCACTTGGAGAACTCACAAAATCACACACAAGAGAACTTGCAGGTAAATTCAAATTAAGAACAGCTACTAAACCTGAAAGTCAAGACCTATGCCTAGCTGAACATCATGGATCAATGAAAGCTTTTTTGGATAACTATTTGGAACCAAGGAGAGGAGAGATAATTCTTAAAAGTGGTGAAATTTTAGGGCAACACGATGGAATAGAACACTTCACAATTGGCCAAAGAAAAGGTTTGGGAATTTCATGGAAAGAACCCCTTCATGTAATAGAGCTTCAATCATCAACCAATCGTGTGGTTGTTGCACCTCGCTCAGATGCAAGTCAATCAAAATGTACTGTAGGCAAAGTCAACTGGGTATCCATTGCACCAATTAAAAAAAAGGCTCAAATAGAAGTTCAATTACGATATAGAAGCAATCCTGTCATAGCAACACTAATTCCTATTACGCCTTCTGAAGAAGATCTCAAAGTCAATCGTCCTTACCGCTGTAATTTACATTTTCACCAAAAGCAATTTTCTATCACACCTGGACAAGCTGCTGTTTTTTATAAAGGAGATGTACTACTAGGAGGAGGAATTATAGATAAAATTTCTGAACCAAAAATTTAATTTTTTGTGTTTAATATATATATATTCCACAAATTAAATAAAAGTATAAATACCAATGGAAGCTCTCCAAATCGAACATATCCACTAATTTTTGTAGAGAATGCAAGATCTACAAAAGCAATTTCTTGAGTAAAAGCAGGGAGAATTGATTTAACTTTACCTGTTCTGGAAATGATCGAAGTTGGTCCTGTATTCCCAACAGTAATCAATTCTCTAGACATCTCAATACTTCTTAGCTTTGCTAATGCAAGGAACTGTCTTTGAAGGGCAATAGGGTAAGGATCAAGATTTGCAATTGCAAGTATCCATTCTGCCCCTACAGAAGTTGCTTTAGCTAAAGAACTACCATCACTCAACTCGTAACATATTGCGACCGCAACTGGGAAATCATGCAAACCAAGCAATCTTGAGCTGTGTCCGGGATGAACACCTCCAACAAACGAAAGACCTTTCGTTGCTAACCATGGGAATGTGGGGATCCACTCACCCAAAGGAACTAAACGATGTTTGTCAATCGCAGCAGCATAATTTATAGAGCCTTTAGGGAAAACAAGCAAAGAACTTCTTTGTCTATTTTCAAAGTATCTAAATCCTCCTGAAAGCAATGGGATAGGAGTAGGTTCAAGCAATTCTTGACCAAGGGGCAATGTTCCTTCAGGTGTAATCATCCAATGAGCTCCCAATTGTTTTGCTTCTTTCAAAGCCGTATTTAGAGACAAGGGAAGTGCCGTCAATTGTTCTTTAAAAAACTTCTCTCGGGTTGGAATATTTGTTTGCCAAAGAGCGACACGTTTAGTACTAGGGATATTTTCTTCTGATAAAAGAAGAAATCCTAAATAATGAGAACCAATAATCGCAACACAACCAAAAAGGAAAAACCTTCTCAATGGGATTTCTTTTCTAAATAAATCAAAAACCTTCCAAAGCCACCAACCTATTAGAAGCTCCACAGTGGCCAAACCACCTTCTCCAAACCATCTGGCCAACCCTGCCAAATACCTATCTACCGGTAAAAGACTTCCACCCAGACCAAGCCAAAAAACTGGACTTTTTGCAAGCAGAACTTCTACCAAGCCCCATATTAA
>QCKE01000021.1 GCA_003215555.1 Prochlorococcus sp. AG-409-K04 | reverse complement strand
ATTCTATTGGTAAATTAAATTGGTTGTTCATTCTTGGCATAAATTGCTATTCGTTCCTTAGCAAGCGGATTAGACTTACTTCCTAATAATAGTCCACCTAAAAATTCTTTAGTATTTTCATCATATTCACTATCAAACCTATATTCTAATCTAACAAGCACGAACCAATTATCTGCAACAAATGGTTGAAAAATTTGCCCGGGGGTCGCAGTCTTTAACCTAGCTGCTATTTCAGGATGAGGTGTCGTAAGATCAACAGGACCAATGATTCCCTGAGTTTTAGACTCAGGTCCGCAACTATGTTTTTGCGCAGCAAATCCAAAATCCTTTTCTCCTGATTCAATTGAGTAATATAGATGTTGAGCAAGGTCTTCTTCCTCTACTCTTATAAGTCTATATAGAACTCGATCCAACCTATCTTTATATCTAAGAAATAGTGACTCTCCAGAGCCTAACAACAAGTTAGTTATAACAAACTTTCTTTTAGCTATATAGTGAGCATAATCCAAAAATAATTTAGTATCTTTTGCTAAAAAATGTTGATTTTTCCAATTAGATAATTCGCTCTCATCTTTTAAATTGAATTTTTCTAATAAGGTATTAATAGCCTCTTCATCAGTTGCTACATATGCAATATCCTCTTGTTGATATTGTTGAACAAATTCATACTCAGCTTCTGCCTTGACAAAGTTTGGAAGAATGCCATGAAGTGCCAATTTCTGCAAAAGCAGCTCTTCCTCAGAACGCATAATAGAAATCTATGTAACTCAACCAGTTTAACTTATAGAAGAACATTATAAATTAAAATATTAAATTATAGGATTAAGCATCAGCATAGTCATTCTGAACATCATCCTTAAAAAGATTAGTCGGAGGGTTATCTAATCCATACATTATTCTACAATCATTAATCTGGGCTAACATTATTATATCCAAATATTCTATTGAAATATCTTTATCATTGATAATTTTCCTTAGTTTTCTTAAAGCAAAATTAGAACGCAAACTTAAATTAACTGGTATATTATCTCTTAACCAACTATCCCAATCAATCTTACAACTGTCTCCCTTCAATAACTGTTGGTAAGTGAGATTCAATGATTTAATTAATTTTCCTGGGTGACGCGAAAGTGGGGCTACTTTACTAAGTAATGAATGACTTTTTTCATCAAACCCTGGTAAATTAACTAGATTCTCATGATTTTTATGTAGTGACAATTCTTTTAAAGATATTTTAGAATTAAGGCTTTTTATTTTTATAATTCTATTAGTCCGAGAAGGTATATTCCACTCACCATTGAAATGTTCATTTCTTCTTTGAAGTTTGAATTTAATGTCCATATTCACATTTTTCGCAATCCCAGTAATAGTCCTCTCAGCGAACATAGGAATCAAAAGAAAGCCTAATATAGATGCAATATTACTACTTTCGGAATTATTATTATTTTTAAGTATAGACGTTAAATTATTTAAACTTTGCCTCATCTCCTTTGGTAGGTTTCTGATATTTTCTAAAAGTGGTGTCATAAATGCTTTTGTATTTTCAGTTTCATCTAAATTAGTTTTAGCATTTATTTGCTCTTGGTAATAGTCATCATCGGGCATATAGGCATCTAAGTTCTTATTCTTACTTTGAGCAAAAGAACCCACATTATTAAATATTTTAATCAATGAATTAATCTTATTTTTCATCAAATTAACTGACATATTAGGATAACTAGATAAATTATTTAAACGCCTGGTATTCTTATTAAGACTAGAAGTAGTATTAAGAATACTAGACATATTTGAATCAACTTCTATAGGTACAGTCGTTACAGGAATCAATGGATCCCCTATAATTCCAAAACTACTATTTGTATCAAAGAATCCTTGATCTATCAAAAGAATAGTAATTAAGTCAGTAGTCGAATCATTGTCAAGATCAATTAAATATGCCGAGCCATCAATATAGCCTAGATTGCTGAAATCAAATCCTGAAATTGCAAGCTTTTCTGCTATATCATCTTTAGAGTCAAAAGTAATATTAGAAATATTTGCCAAATTAGAAGGTAGATCTAAACCATAATAGTTTATTCCATATTCAAGTGATTCCAACCATTGACCAAGCTCCCCATCTATTTCTTCCTGATAGGAAATAGTTTCAGCATTGAATAGATATGGAGTACCATTTATATCAGTTTTAACTATAGAATCAATAATAGATGAATTATCCTCCAGATAAAGCTCAACAATAGTTCCTTGATCTCCCTTAGTATCAATAGAGAAATCAATCTCTCCAAAAGGAGTATCAGCAATATCTCTCTGATTAAAGAGTATATTTGATTCAAAGATTAGATCTTCTTCAACATCTTTTATTCCTGATTCAAGTAATAAATTATCTTCATCTTTGGATGCATCAAACATTATTATTGGTTTTGATTCATCATCTCTCGCTAAAATAGATAATGATCCTTCTGAAAGCTTATCAATAAACAATTCTCTGCTTTGCTTATCTTCAACATTTACTTTAAGTCTTTTCATAATATTAACAACTTCATTTTGAGTTTCACTTAATTGATTACCAGATTGAATATTAGAAAATATTTCCTTTAAATCTGATTTATTCCCACTACTAATTAAATCTAAGCCTTTTGCCATCGAAGATGAATTCTTATCATTTTCACCTAAAAATAAGCGAAGAATACCATTTGAAACTCCAGAAGATTCTCCTCTTACGCCAGAAGTATCCTTACATCTAACAAGTATTTTGTGGTGACCAAAAGGCAAATCATCTTCCGAACTTACTTTCGAAGAAAATCGGATATGCCCAGAATTTTTGTCTAATTCAATTAACCCTCTAAGCCTTTTAGGTAAATCAATTTCCCAATCCAACTTGTCATTCACATCTAAATCAACAAATAAATTAGATAAATCAAAAAGCGTTTTATGTATAAAATTTTCTTTTATTGGCTTAGTTTCATCTGATTCCTTTAATTCACTAACAGTATCAATCTCTTCTTTAAAGTTAGAAGAATCCTCCTCAAAATAGTCACCTTTTATAGCAACAGCTGAAGCCCCCTTGAAAACAGGTGAAATATTGTCAATAGGAATCCAAATTTTTGTATTATCAGATTTTATAGATCCAAATTCCAATTTAGAATCGCCTAATACCCTCGTCTCTGTCCATATATCTATTGGTATCCCAGCTATTGGCTTAGGACTAAGTTCTCTAGGTATTAGTTCTAATTGATTGTCATCTAATCTTAAAAGTATGTTATCAAGATTACCATAGGCTTTTTCAGTGATTTCTGATAATTTAGCCAAATCAATACTAAAAATATGTTCTTTAGTATTGATAGATTTTTTTGTATAAAACGAAGCATCATTAGAAGAGTGCAACAATAATTTTGGATTGTTAGAATTAACTCTTAAATTTAAAAAGGCTTGATCACCTAATTTATCTAACAAAATAGGTGCATTTATTTTCAATGTATTAGAAAGATTTAAATCAACATTTTTTGTAGAGATCGATCCTAATTCATAGCTATCTAATTCAATCTCATTTCCTTTTGTTAGTTTTGTTAACTTTGCCGTTGGGAGAAAATCCACTGTAAATTCCTCTGATAAAAAATTAGCTCCTGCTAAATCCTTAACATCAAACATAAATTTTCTATTTATTATTTTAGTTATTCCAGAAGGAGGCTTTATAGAAAGAGCAATCTTACCATCAGATTGATTAGATAACTTTATTGAATCATTAAAACTAATATTCTCCAACCTTTCATTCTTGTCACTAGATTTAATAGATACATTTAAACTATCTCCATGTATTAGATCAGGATCATCAAATAGGTTTATAATATTACTTTTAGTTTCTCTACTCTCGTAATGATTACCATTCAACCATCTCAAAAGTGAGGGTTTATTTATATCAATTATATCAGGAAGATCATTTGTATTATTGACATTAAATTTTAATTTGGCTTCTGCTTTAGAACCTGCAATATCTCTAGCCTCTAGCAAAACTGTATATTTACCAACCTGAGAGTTGTCAGGAGCAAGAATTTCGAGATCAGCCCCCTCTCTACTTGAAAAGGAATGAAGTATTGAGTTATTTTCTTTAAATTCTTCTCCCGTTCGACTCATTATTCCATCACGATTTTTTCCTTTACCTGCTGACACTGAGACAACAAAACGTTTTTCTGGTTCTTTTACTAATAAATCAAATGTAACTATTTTTTCATTAGGTGAATCCCCCACTGGTTTTCCAATATTTAAACCTCCATCGGGTGCAGATCCCGCAGTCAACCTTACTCCTCCATCTCCTTCAGTAACTGATCTATATAAAGGCAAATTACTAGTAATTTCAATAGAGTTTTTAATTAGAGAAAGTGCAGAACTAAAAGAAATATCAAGATCTATTCCAATAATTCCTTTTAATTTGACATCTCTATCATCAGTTGCTTCCACAGCAACTCTAATTTGATCACCTTTATGTAATTTGTTTATTTCTTCAGGAGTCAACAATTTTCCAGTATCACCGTTATCAAGAACAGAGTAAAAAACAGGTTCAACGAGCAACTTTCTCGAATAATCTGGTCTCTTCGAGCTTCTGTAAGTTATCCCAATCCAATCAGCATCTAACTCCTCATTAGTATCTTCAGAAATTATACTTTTAACTTTATAATTTAGAAGATCTCCATGCTTTTGATCAGGGTCTTTAAAAATTTCTTCAAAGTCTAACCTGCTATAACCATCCTCATCTAGTTGAGACCTATTATTAATATTTTCTCCTAGTTCAGAAAGATCGGGATTTACAACATTATATGGATTATCATTTGTATTTAATATATTAATTTTAAGCTTATATTTAGCAGTATCTCCTCTATTATCAATTGCTTGCCACTCTAACTCTTGAACTCCCACATCTTCATTAGAAGGTTTTCCTGAAAGGATACCCCCAGTATTAGTATTTGATGGATGATAATGCAACCAATCTGGCAAGCTATTGGGCGTAATTTGATCTATTCTATCTCCAATATCAGCATCCTTAAATAATCCTTCTATATTGAATTTCCAACTTTTACTATCTTCTAAAACATTAATTTCTTCTTTCCATAAACCTTCTCTAACCAAACTTGCTTCACTTCTATTAACGATAGGAGGATCATTGACATTTCTAATTAAGAGTCTAAGTTGTTGAATCACATTAAGACCTAATTTATCCTTAGCTCTTATGAACAAATCGTTAGTACCAATAAACTTTTTAGATGTAGGAAGAATTGTTAATTTATGATCTTTAATTGAGACAAAATTTGATATATTGTCCACCCAATCTAAACCATTTTTACTCAACTCATAAGTTAAGATATCTCCATTAATAATATCTTCGTCTGTAAAGGTTTCTGCTAGATTAATCTCTATTTTAGACCTTAAATCCAATGTATTTGTAAAAACTAATTTTCCATTATGCTTGATTTCCCCCCATTTATTAAATACTTTGGAGTTAAATACAGGAGAAGCATTCACATCTCCAATCTCTAAATTTCGTTGAGTTGAAACAGATTGACCAAGTGGATCAGTCGCTGAGATATCCAACTTTAGGATACCAACATCAGTGTTTGAGGGCTTACCCGACAATAATCCTTTATCCGATAAAGATAACCATTTGGGTAAAGGTATTTTCGATCCTGATGAATTTAATACAGATACTTCTATATCCAATTCTTCTTTTTTATTATCTACATCATCAAATAAATCTAAAAGATCCCATTCTAAAAATTTCCCTTCTGGACAAGGATCAGGATCGGAAAATTGAACTATTTGCGGTGGATCGTTAAAGGACTTAATTTCTAATCGGACTTCTAGAGAATCAGTGCTAAGTGTTTTTCCTTGCTTGCCTATACTATAAGCTTGAACATAAAACTTAAAACTACCATGCTCATTTGGAGGCGTTAACCAAAAAGCTTTATCCCATTGATGGTATGGCAACCTAAGCGAAGAAAGGAAATTACCATTTTCATCTTGATTTATCGGTTTGCTAATATTATTTTCTTCTTTTAAAACTATTTTTGAATTAGTAGGTAAATCTTTCAATTCCAATTCAAGTGTCTGACCTGCTCCATTGCCTCTTAATTGAGCTTTAACTACACCATCCAATTTGGATAATATAGGAATTGGCTGATCCTCATACCCTTCCATTGCTCCCTGTACTTCTAAAAGAGGAACTCTTACCACTGCATTGGCTGCAACTATGACATTAAGTTTTTCTCCTTTTCTGTAATTATTTGAATCTTTAGATAGCGAAGTAAATGACATACTTAAGTCATCAGCTATTTCACCCAAATATAAACTTAGATTTCTTACATCATTAGCTTGCACTTCCCATAATCCATCATCTCTTAGTTTGGCAGGGACGCTAAATTTAGATTGAGATGGCAAACTAATCGTCTTTCCTGAGTCATCCAACGCACCAATCAATAAACTCAATTCTTCAGAACCATCCTTGTCAGAAGATTCTATTTTGGGTTCAAGAGAACTAATTTTAAGCCATCCATTACTTTCTATGGAAAGTTTATCTTCGGGATTTTTATTTAGATTAAGAATTGGAATATCAGCAACAGCATCTATATTTATTTCTATACAATTAGAATTTGTTAATGCCTTTTCACCTCCTCTTCCAGGATCACTTACTACAACAACATTGAATTTTTCCACGCCAGAAATATTACTTTCTATATTTAAACTCCATTGATCAATATCTTTGACTTCAAAAGTAGAATTTGACTCACTAGTAGGAAATCTATTACCATTTTTATCATATAGTGAAAGTCCACTAGACATATCAGAAATTAAATATGATAAACTATCTTTTGGATGACTAGGATCTGCAGATATAATACGATTAAGAGAGATAGGATCACTATCTTCTTTTATATTTGACAAAGAAAGATCATTTAATTTAGCTGGTAGTGCATTTCTAATAAATTCAATATCAACAGATTTCTTTGTACCTATAAAAATATTTCCATTACTTTTTTCTCTGGTAATGGGCGTTACATATATTTGTATTTTTTCAATATTATTATTTCCTTTGTCGATAACTTTAAGGTTATTTATATCAGAAGCTTCACAAGTTATTTCCAGCTTATCATTATTGATTAACTGAACTACTGGTTCCCAATTGGAATTAGTCTTGTGAGCTATATCTATATTTTTAGGAAGCTCAAATTTAAGTCTTAGTTCTTCAGAGTTATCATTATCAGTCAACAATTTTGGATAAGTTTTACCTTCAAAAATATCAGCTAAGTTTATAAAACTATTCGCTTTAATTGCTAAATTAGCTGAATTAAAATCAATATTAATAGGAGCATCTGCTATTGCTTGAATAAAAATATTTGCAGTTTGTTTATTGATAGAGCTAGATTCAAAATACTTTTCTTTGGCTATTGCCGAAATATTAAATTGAAGATTTCCAGAAAAATTTAAAGGTGGGGTTATACTTATTAACTCCATATCATCTTCTTCAATTAAAAATTTACTATTTATTGCTTGTAATTCAGATTGATTAACTTTACCTTTATTTTTGATTAGTTTGACGCCTTCTGGTAGAGAATCAATTTCAAATAATAATTCTTCCGAACCATCTTTATCTAGTAATTCAGAAACCAAAATCATTTCCTTAATTAAAAAAGTAGAGTCTTCTTTTATAGTTGGTTTACTTAACTGTAAAATAGGTTTATCAGATACACCAATAACATCCAATGCTATCGTGGATAAAGGAGAATTTATTAATGTTCCATCAATCTGAAGTTGGCTAATAAGTATTTTAATATTACTTTCACCACTCCAGTTATTATCAGGTATTAATTGAACTTTACCTTGATTTGCGTTCAAATCAGCCCAAGTAAATAACCAGTCTCCTCTTGAATCTTTAACACCTAATGCAGGAACAATCTCTTTAGGTAATCCTGATAAACGAACTAATGTAAGAGATTCTAATCCTTTTTCTTCCCACTGCTTACTCTGAGAACTAGTTAGTTTTAGGTAAACAGGATCTCCATTTTCAAATAGCTCAATCTTTTGCTTAGAGTCAGAAGAAGAGTTTGAATTATATTCAGATTCTAAGTTTAAATCTATATTTGAGTTGCTAGAAGGAGAAACTCTAAGGCCTACATCATATAAATTATAACTATTATTATGATCGCTAGCCTTAATTGACCTCAATATTTTATTCCCTTCAGCCCACAATGGCTGGTTAATTATTGTTTTTTTTGAACCTAAGTCTATTGAATCTACAAAATCCCCTAAATGTTTTGTTTCGTCAATCTCAAATTTTGCATCTCCATCATCAAACCATATAAAGATATTTTCCCATTTATCATCATTTTTATTAATTATATAATCTAGATTACTATCTAAACTTGCTAAAGCGGATATACCAGTCAAGAAAGTTCTTTCTCCATTGATACTTTTGTAGTACTCAGAAAAGATCTCTTCTATAGAAGAGATCTTTAAATTATTATCTAACGTATTGTTAAAAACTAATAATCCATTATTATATTCAGAGTTATAATTTGCATTACTTGATAACCAAGATGTAGAAACTTCATCTTTAGATGGAAGCATTTTAAACTTAACTTTTGCAGCATTCTTTGAAAGTGAAGTAAGCGATAATCCCTCGCCTTTAATATCGATAAATAATGGATCAACATACTTACCTACTTTTCCAAGACTAGAATTTAGCTGATTGATTTGCAATTTTTTAACAATAGTCTGAGAGCGTGAATCTCCTCCAGGCTGATCACTTATACGAGAACTCAAAGCTAGGCTTAGTTCGATATTCTCTATACCAGAGTAAGGATCATTTGACTCATTAATAGTGCTAACTAAATATAAATTACCATTATTAATTAAACGAAATTTATCAATATCATCGTTTTCTTTAGATGTTAAGTTAAAAAGTGTCATCGTACCAAAAGCATCTGTAGCACCTACAGCATTAAATTCACCACCATTTTTTTCCGCCAAAAAATATCCATTAGGTATATTTCTTATAGATAGAGTTAGAACCTCGGCAGGATTTCTAGTTCCATTAGTACTAGATCCACGCCTAATACCTATATTTAACTTCCCAGTATCTGCATCAAAGCTCAATGAACTTGCTTCGGATAGATTAAACTCAGGATTCTTTGCTACTTGTCGGACTTGCCATCTGAAATCAACAAAATCACTCTCAGAAGCAATTTTATTAATTAATTCACTCTCTAGCGAATTGAAATAATTTCTAAATTCTACTGCTTTTCTAGAAGAAGATATTACTTTAATTTTCCCATCTGCAATACCACTAAAACTCTCATTACATAAAACTTTCAATTCCAACCTATCAGATTCCTTATTAATATCTTTAAGTATTTTATATATCCTAGTTTTATCTTTTGTGTTTTGAGAAGTTGATAATAACTCAAAATCATCAGTGCTATCTAAAAATGTAAAGTCCAAAGGCAACTCTATCTCTGCGAGTAAACTATTTGAACCACTAGGATTTTGAATATCAACTGAAAATGTTGTTATATCTCCTGCTTTTTGAATCTCCTGAGGTGGATTAATCAACAAATTAGGTTCTGTAGATATAAAAGGAATTGCATACAAAGAAATATTTTTAATTTCGCTAAAGGCTTTGGAAGGTGAATTAGATTCAGAACTAATAGCTCTAATATCTATCACTTCACGAGTAATCACATGTCTATTTGTTCTAAGTACAGCCTGATTCCATTCATCACTATTAAGTATATTTAGATTACCTTCCTTAAAACCTAATAAATCGCCTGTTTTTGAAGTAATATTTATATCAGATCTTCCTTCGGGCAAGGCTATCTCATAGGTAATTACTTCTCTAGGATCGCTTGACTCTGCCAATGCGAAGGAAGCAAATGTTTGAAAATCAAATATCGAATCTGTATTATTTTCAATATCCTTCCAAATAGGCAAATCAGCTACTGGAAAAAGCGTAAAACTTATATCTTCTGAAACCAATTCTGAACGCAAGCCTGTATTACCTAATGTAGATTGAACACATATAGAAATATTAAAATCACCTATAGCATTATCGTCATCTTTAACTAGAAAAGAAAGATTATTTATTAAATCAAGAGCTTGTTTTGCATTAAGATTATCAAATATCCATTTGCCATCATTATCTCTACTAATTATTTTATCATCAATTCTTTTTAATTTATTTAATAGATCCAGCTTAATCTTATCATCAGATTTTTGAATTATTTCTAATTTTAAAAAATCATTTTCTCGACTATTCATCTCAAAAACAATCAAATCTTTTAGATGAGTTTCAGAGCCTTCTGGATTATTTTGTCTTCTTTGCTTAATATTTAATATGGGTGCAATAGCTGTTCTTTCTAGAATCATATTGATCTTATAATCTACAAATTCTTCTGACGAATCAATAGCTCTAA
This sequence comes from Prochlorococcus sp. AG-409-K04, assembly GCA_003215555.1. GTDB lineage: Bacteria > Cyanobacteriota > Cyanobacteriia > PCC-6307 > Cyanobiaceae > Prochlorococcus_E. The sequence goes on along the minus strand of QCKE01000021.1, from coordinate 3,424 downwards.
GAACTAAATCCCAAGATTTTTTACCGTTTAATACATTAGCTGCTAATCCAGTTGTATCACCTTTAATTGTGAGTGTTGATGCATCAAAGTTAAAAGGTTTATTTTCATCAATAGAGCCAAATATATCTTCTCCTCCTAGTAGCTTATAAGTAAGATTTTCAGATCTATCTATACTTAGATCACGATCACCAAAAAGTCCTAATGGTAGGGTCAAAGAGTATTCTGTCTCTTCTAATAAATTAATAACAAGATTATTAGAATCAGTGGAATTACCTGAAGTAATATCCTTTATACCTTTAGATCTAATTTTAGATATTAATTCGGTTGAATCATTTATCTCTATGTGGGGTGAACTATTTCTATGACGTACTAATAAAGGGACTAAAACAGAAGCTGATAAACCTGATAAATCTGTTGCTACTACTCTAATAATATGCTCTCCAAGTTGCATAATATTTGGAGATAATGTTAGTAAATTTGAATCTTTTTCCCAACTTATCCAATCCAACGAATTATCATTTTGCTTTCCAATTTCAAATTTATCTCCAAGTCCATTATCATATTCAACTGAAATATTTAATCTTTCATTGTTATTAACTTTCATATCAACATCACCAAACCAATTAGATAAATCTATCTGCCTTGTAAGACCTGTAAAAATAGCATTATTATCTGACTCAAGAGGGGGTTTTTCTCCTTCTAAAGTAGGGACTTGTGACTCCAAAAAATCTTCCAAAACTTTTGTCCTATATGGCGCATCATTTATATTTTCAACAATTAAATGTACTGTCTGTTCACAAGACAAGCCATAGGCATCTGTTGCTTTAATTCTAAAAGAGTTTGTACCTACATTTATATTCTTAGGAGTACCAGTAATAGTTCCTGTATCTTCATCGATAGATATCCAATTTGAAATTAACTTAGAATCATTAGAATCACTTATTGGTATTAATTCATAAGTCAATTTCTCATGTTGATCAACATCTAAATCCGGATCAACAAAAGCGTCTTCTGGTAACCTATAGGTAAAACTTTGTCCTTGAAGAATCTTTGGTAATTTAATCTCAACATTGACTTCTGGATTATCATTTACATTCTTTACATCTAAAACAATCTCCTGGAAAGCACTACCTCCTCTATTATCATCCACTTTTATAGTTATTGAGCTAATTCCAACATCTTCATTTGCAGGGACTCCCTTTATCAAACCAGTAGATTCATTAATTGACAACCATTCAGGGTGATTTTCTAAAGAATAACTTAGATTAATATCGTCCACATCTATAAATAAATTAGAACTATTAAAAGTAAATAAGTTATCTTGTTTATTGCTCGGAGAAAGAATATTTGCTTGATCACCGCTAAATATTTTCACCTCAGGTGGATCATTAACTTCTCTCACTAGAACTGATAAATTTTTCTTAATATCTGGAGAATTTTCATCTACAAGTGAAAAGCTAAAGTTGCCTAAAGTCTCTTGAGTTGGCTTTGCTTCTATGATGGCAACTTTTTCACTCCTTGAATCCAGAATTAAAATATCTTTCTCAAATATTTCTACTGCACCAGCTGGAGGAACAAGAGTTGGATTAATATGTAGATCAATATCAGCTAAAGAATCCTCTCCATCAAATGCAATTCTTGCAAAAAGTGTATTTGTATCCTCTGATTTAGTATTACCTAATGCTTTACCTTTATTACCACTTGGAAGCGAAGCTGCACCTAATCCTGAAAGCAAAGTTCTCTGAGAATTTTCTATATCTAAACTCGTTACATCTGAAAGGCTTCCATAATTCTGAAACAGAGGAAGAGAATCATAATCAAAAATAATTTCCGTTGATAAGTCCTCTTCAATCAGTCTCATAGAATCTTTTGACCAACTTAAATCTATTTCTAACCCGACCAATCCTTTCCCTTCTTGTCTTTTATCATGCACGTGTATTTCTAACCAATTTTTATTTTCATGATCTTTTATAACCTTGCTGCTTATAATAACTTTATTATCTCCAACCAAATCAGGTGTAGGTTCTAGATATTTTACACTTATCCAATCGTCAGTATTCGGTTCAAAAAAATTGGTTTGAGGATTTAGTTCAAAATCACTTAGTATCCAATTTCTATTAATATGATCTATTGGAGGATAATTATCTATTGAAAATAATATAATTTCATCCTCATAAATCTCCTTAACGTCGAAATATACCTCCATTTCTTTTCCATCCTCTCCAATCATCCTCTCCCCATCATCTTTTAAAGGTTGCCAAATTAATTCTTCTAAATTAAAATAATTTTCGATATTTGGTTTCTTACCTTTAGATTTAAGTATCGCCTTATCATAACCAGAAAAAAAATCAATTATTGGCTCATCATTATCTTGTGATGATGAGGATAATTCCAAATAATCATTATAAGAAGTTAATTTTATTACATCTATCTCATGCAAAAAATCAACTTGTAAACTTTCATCCAAATTTATATTTTTTTGTGTAAATAGAGCAGGAGAATAATTTAAATAATTATTTTTTATTTCTTCCAAATTATCAATATGTAATCCATTGTGGCTATATTGATCGACTAAACCTTTAAAGGCAAGGAAAGGATCTTCTTTAAATGCCTGACTAATAACTGGAGATAAATTATCAGAAACAATAGGCAAATTAGAGGGGTTATCACTTATATACATACCTGATAATCTATCAACATCAACTTCATAAAAATTACTATAATCAACGAAATCTATTTCATCTGATCCTAAAAAGATATCATTACCTCTACTTGAAAAAAAAGTGGTATCAATAAATTTATTCTTCTCCGATATCTTTCTACCTTTAACTCGAAATTCATCATTTCCATTACTACCTTTCAAGACACTTTGCGAGTCCCATGGCTTATCTTCTAATGTAAGGTCAAAATTCACCCCATCTAGTTGAGATGCTAATTCTTTTAGAGATAGGTTTAAATCATCATTGGTTAAACTAATAGACTCGCCACTTTCCCAGCTTATTTCAAGTTTTTTACTTTCATAATTAAGGTCTAGAGATACTGATGTAATCTCATCATTTACTTCTTCTTTTTCAAATGTTAACTCTGGATATGAATTGCTTTTACTAATAAACTCTACTAAATCCTCTGAGGGATTATATCCATTAAAACCTTCAGTAGGAGTTCTATCGAGCGTAACGATTCCTCCAAAATCAAAAGCTCATGAATGGCTAAAAAAGCAATTACGCTTGCCCTTCAAACAGGCAACAATCCTACACCTAGGCCTACTAGCTTTCCTAGAATTGTCCCAAATATTAAGAAAATATTAAACGATTTTATTTGCGATGAAACAATTCACAGCGAAACCCTAGCTTTTTTAGAAAATCATCCTTATCCAACCAATCAACGGATCTTGTAAGTCAGTCCCTAAAAGGTCATTGTTTCC
>QCKE01000020.1 GCA_003215555.1 Prochlorococcus sp. AG-409-K04 | reverse complement strand
ATAAATCCCAGCTCACAGTATTAGATCCTTGGAAACTTTCATCGCCGGTATGCAAGGTTTTACCCCAATCAGCATCTAATACTGCTAAATCAGCCAAGTCAATCTTTCCACTAAAGTCCGCATCCACATCGCGAGCAACACTGGCTTCTACAGGATTGTTATTTCCATCAAACTCTTGCCTTGCTGCACCGGCATTTAAATAAGCAAGGTCCTTCATAGAAACCCTGCCGTCGTAGTTCAAGTCACCTTGGAACGTAATCAGGTTCTTGGATCCAACAGTATTAGCAAACTCAAGAGGATTGCCGTCAGTATCCACTCCATCAGCTTTTAATTGATAAATCGTATCTCCAGATAAATCGAGTACATCACCTGCTATTCCAGTAACAGTAATATCAATTTCTATTTCTGTACTTTGTTGGGTATAAGTATTATATTCACCATTAAAGTAACCACCATTGAGAGAGCTAATTTCTTTTTTACTTACATCAACTGAATCAGAAGAAGATCCACTTAATTCATTCATATTCCAGGAATCTACTATGCCTTCCTCATTCGCAATGAAGCCCCATTTGTTACTTCCATCTTGATTTTCGATTGTGTACCATGTTGTATAGTCATTTCCCTGATTTTCCATACTTATACCTTCTGATTCCAAAAATAATTTTATATCCGCATCATCTGCAGAGTTAAATGCATGGGTAGAAATTTTATCAAAACCGTTTAAATCAGCTCTTTTTATATAATGACCATTATACCAATTCTTAAGATACACATCCCATGTACCATCCTGATCTATGTCTACAAAGTAGCCACCAGATCCCTTCTCTGTAGTAATTCCAGCATGAGTGGGAGCTACGTTATACGAACTAGTTGAAGTAGTAGTTGAATCAATATCATTAGCATCCAAACCTATTGAATTACCATCACTATCAAAAATATCAGTGAATCGATAATCGACTACTTTTCCATTGGCGTTGTTAAGACCTACAACTGTTATATTTTCGCCTTTGATGTTGCCTTCGTTTTTCCAAATACTCTTAGCTGAGACTGTATCACCCGAACGTATTAAATTGGTAAAGATACTATCTGTCGAACCTATTGTTCTTTCTGTTCCTAATCGAAGTCCATCTCCTTGTTCTTCTAAATTAACAAAAGCTTTAAATAAAGTTGTATCTTGTCCATCAACATTAAAATCTAGCCCTAATTCATTGATGGATTTAATTTCTCTATTAGTAAATCCTGAGCCATCTACAATTTCCTTAGAAAGGACTGTTTCATGCTCGTTGACGTCAATATCAAAGGAGAGGCGAGCATACTTACCATTTGAATCCTCTAGATTGATATCTTGGTAGTTCCTAAATGCACTTTCATTAAAATCAAATTGAATTGATGCAACGATGTCACTGGTTGCATCTCCCTCAGGTATTAAGTCAGAAAGACTTGCTGCAGCAATGGTTATCTCACCTGCTGTATTATCAATCTTGACAGAGTTAGCTACGGAAGGAGAAGATATCCAAATATCATCTGCAGAAACATCGTTAAAGAAGGCTGCGTCATAGCCAACAGTAAATTGACCACTTTCTATATCGTATTCAGTGAAATTATCAGCCCTAATATCAAGAATGAATTTCTTGTCCTCGTCACTTCCAGGACCAATAATTGCAATGCTTTCTAGTGCTGAAGAACTAGGCGTATATGTCGAAGGAGAATCCCCAGGAGCATTAGGGTCTTCACCAGGCTGTGCAGAATATGAAGTCGTTGAAGGCTGAACCGATGCATCCCTTAATTCATAAGTCAGTTTTAGATCTCCAGAACCAGACCCACCGCCACTATTACCTATACTCAGATCATTTAAGTCCCATGAACTAAAGGCATATTCCGGAAAGTTGATTTTATCTACAGTAAATCCATATCTCAAGGAGTTATCTGGACTGGCAATGGTAAAGAATGTATTTAACCCACTCGCCCCGTCTCTAGTGTCATAGACAAAATTATCACCTATCGTCCTTTCAGACATCGCTTCAATCGAAAGTAGTCCTCCTGTCTCTTCGAAAAATTGGAATTCCACACTTTCAGAGAATTCCCATCTGTCTAATTGTGTAAATCCGCTATTGGTTCCAGTGAATTCAGGCACGTATACATAGACGCTATCATGACCTTGTCCATTAATTCGAATGTCATTAATTCCATCTTGGTTTATATCCACGTGGGCACCCGAGATGAAATTTATAGACTGATTCTCTGGTTGTATCGTATAAGTAAAATTACTCATCTAGCTTCCAAGAATATCGTGATTATAGCAGACTGTTCCTAGATCGCCTAGAAGATAGTTACTGGTGGAGAGAATTGAAATTTGATTGCACTAGAATAAAAAAATCTAAGAATATCAAGCACGGATTAATACGCTTAAGGAGATACTTTATTTTTGATTTAAGAGATAATACAAACAAAAAAAAGTTATCTATGACTGAGATATCAGTCATAGTCTTGTTCAAGCTCTGTTCAAACTTCCACTTTTATTACAAGATCCTAGTCATACCAGGGCAAAACAAGAACCTAAACTATTAACTTCGGAATAGATTAAGCAGAATGGAAACAATCAAACTAATAGCAATGCAACTCACAACTGGGAAATAAAAAGTTGAATTCTCGCCTTTCAAAATTATGTCCCCAGGCAATTGTCCTAAACCTATTTGCTTTAAGTAAGGGTAAAGAAGACCTATAGCAGCAATTCCAAGTCCAAGTGTAATTAGTAATTTTTGCATTTCAAACATGAGGCCTTATCAACTGAGTTACTTCCAAACCCTTTTCAGGTACACACTCAGTCGGATATGAGATTACATTTTTTGCTGTAAAGCCAGCCCCGATTGCAACTACTCCAATTAAAAAGATCCATTTAGATCTCTCACTGGCTAGAAGATTTCTCATAGAAGTAGGAAGTTTAAACAACGGGAGTGTGCCCTCCCATCGACGTAAGTATTTTTCAATCTAATTAATGCTAAACCTAAGCGCAAAGGAAAAGAGACATATGTATTTACTCAATAACCAGAGCTTCTATTTCTTCTCTTTCATTGACAGGATCGTAGGAATGAAGACTTTTTCGATCTACCAATTTCAGATCAGATCTGATGCGCATCAGAAACTCTTTTTACATTCATTATGTATAAAATGAACTAAGTTACCCTGCAGGTTTATGCCAAAACCAATTGAAGTATTAGGAGACAAGGTAAGTCTAAGACTAACTTCTAGTGATACGAATGGTAAATATAGTGTCTTGGAATTTGAGACCCCAGAAGGAATAGGTCAACCACCTCATTCTCACAATTGGGATGAGACTTACGTTGTGCTTGAAGGTGAATTAGATCTTAATTTAAATGGAGTTAGTACAATTATTTCTGCTGGGCATTCAATTGATGTCCCTGCTGGAACAATTCATGCTCCAATATCTAAAAAGAAAATCACTCGATATGTAATGGTTGCACAGCCAGGAGGAGTCGAATCAGTATTTAAAAGTTTAGAAGAAAATTCGAGTTCTCTTGACGATATGCAGAGAGTAGTTGAGATAGTCACAAAGGAAGGAGTTAATATTGCTATGTGAGATAGTCAATAACAAATATTTGTCTGTATTGATCCTTAATCAACTACAAAATAAATACTAGAATTAAGAAAGAGTAGAATAAAGAAATAGGGATGAAAATGTTAATCCATCCACACACCATCCACACATCGCAATATCGCTGAGATCCCATGGCAAAAAGGAACTTAACTACTGGCTAATGAGTAGTAAGCCTGTTTTTATACACAGGGATCTCGACTGCTGAACAAAACCCATTCGTACTTTTGAACCGTTTACCCATCAGATAAACACATTTGATGACTATGTCTAAATCACGTGCTCTACCAACTACTGGTGCCCTAACTGGAGTCCTTGAGGCTTTGGCATTTTTCCGCGATCCTAACTTCGCCAAAAGGCGATTTGATCGTCTTGGAAATGTCTTTGAGACATCAATACTTGGGCAAGCAATGGTGTTCATTCAGGGTGAGAAAGCTATTGCCGATTTATTATCTCAACCAGAGGCGATTGAAGTTTGGTGGCCAAAGAGTGTTCAGCAACTTTTAGGCAGTCATTCACTGGCAAATCGCAATGGAGCAGCACATAAAGCAAGGAGAAAGGTAGTAGCTCAATTATTTTCCTCTTCAGCACTTCAACGTTATAGCTCTGGTATTATCGACTTAATTGATGAGCTTTGTGAAGAACTAAAAACTGCAACGACCCCTCTCCCTTTAGCCGAAAAAATGCGACGTTTTGCTTTTTCAGTTATCGCTACAACTGTTCTTGGACTGGAGGGCAATGATCGTGAAAAGTTATTTTCTGATTTTGAGATCTGGACCAAAGCTCTCTTCTCAATTCCAATAGCTGTTCCAGGAAGTCACTTTGCTAAAGCTCTAAAGGCAAGAAAACGTTTACTTAAAAAACTTCAAGAAATCCTTAAGCAACCTATCCATGGTAAAGGTGGCTTGGATTTGCTAGCAGGAGGTTTAGATGAAGCTGGTATCCCTTTCTCAGATGAAGATTTGGGGGAACAACTACTGCTACTGTTATTTGCTGGATATGAAACCACAGCTTCTGCGCTAAGCTGTCTAATGCGAGAATTACTTCTCACTCCAAAAGTAAAAACATGGCTTCGTGAAGAGATAGATACTTTAGAATGGCCTCCAACTCCTGAGAAAGCACCTATAAGCTACGATGCTGCCAATGCTCCAAGACTCGATGCCCTCGTAAAGGAAGTAATGCGATTCACTCCACCAGTAGGTGGTTTTTTTCGTCGCACCAAGCAATCCTTGGTCTTAGATGACATTCTCGTTCCTAACAATCGTGTAGTACAAGTCGCTTTAATTGCCTCTAATCGTCATGGGATTGGTGATCTAGAAATCTTTCGACCACAACGTCACCTAGAGAATGAATGTTCTCTAAAACTAATTCCTTTTGGTGGAGGAGAACGTGTCTGCCTGGGCAAATCTTTAGCTGAACTTGAGATCAGATTGATGGTGGTTGGGTTATTTCGTAAATTGCAACTTGATGTTATCCCGACTCAAGACTTCACTCTAAGACAGATTCCAAGTCCATCTCCTCGTGATGGGTTGTTAGTAAAGGTAAAAGTGTGAGAACTCCTTTAGCAATCAATACTTCAAGAATTTTTAAACATGAAGAAGGGGGACGTATTTCGATGTCCCCCTTTGAGTCCAGCTCTTATTTTAAGACCATAAGCTCGGACTCCTATTTAATTTCTAATCAACTAAGAACAACTCGCAAAGAGTATAAACACCTCTTTTTAATCTTTACTCGCCAACAAAATATGAAGTCACGATAGATTAAAATAATAAAAGGGAAATGGAATTCAATTTGCACGTTCTGATCAAAACTAGAATCTCTACCTCAGTTGCTAGTCCCCCACTTGCAAGATAATTCACACTCAGTGAGACTTTCCTTCTCAAGCCGACTTAAAATTCGAACCATATCAAGCGATGAGAGGCTTCCATCAGTATTCCACTTAAGAGTTGTTTTTCGCTGAACTGGAATGGATTCTTTATTTCTTGGAGAGGGAAGAAGTTTAAGCTTTTTATTTTCAAGACAATCTAAATAAGATTTCGCAGCATGAAGATCTGCTGTGTAAATACATTTATTTAAAGAACAAGCTCTAAACATTCTGCCAGCAAGACCTTGCAAGCAAACAATTGAGCCACCATAAGGAGTTATATGGAAAGGCTTTTGAATGGTCATTACTCACCCTCCATGGCTAAAAGGATTGATATATTTGTATCAATAGCTACTAAATAGCAATAGGTCTTAATGCTCAAACATTAAACTCGTTACCGTTCACGAAGGTCTATTCATTAATACAATATCCCTAGGATCTTTTGCTATGGCTAACAAAAACTACTGATCAAGAAAAAGATGATAACGGTCAGTTGTGATCTGTTAGCTATTAATAATAGAAATCTGATTAAAATAGAATAAAGAAATAGGGGTGAGAATGTTAAGCCATCCGCACACTACCCGCACATCGCAATATCGCTGAGATCCCATGGCAAAAAGGAAGCACACTACTGGCTGATGAAGTGTGAACCTTAAGCAGTAAAACTACAGGCGGTCCCTATAAGAACTTTTCAACTTGATTAAGAACTGTCTTTAATAAATATATTCTCCTTTCCACTTCTTGTTGCTATTAATAAAAAGACATCGATTTTCAGCATTCACTTTTTCTTTAAAGATTAAGGGCTTTATTCCCTAACTAAAAAGCAACACCTATTTTCGAGGCATCTATACCATGACTTCACTTGTTAAAAAAGCGATTGAATTCTTAACTAAAAGGAAAGGAGGCCTTATTGAGCTGAGTTACCAGCCTAAAGTTTTTAAAGAAACAAAAGAGGAAAAAGTTTACTCATTAACTCGTGAATTGATAAATGCTCAATTTCAACTTTGTGATGAAGAATTAACCAATAGGCTTTGGGAGGAAGTAGCCAATCTCAATATTGATCCTGAACGTATAATCAATCTGATGTATAAATGCGATTCAAATGATGATTTTGCGGCCATGGTTGATAAAGACTCTCAATATTTAGTAAGTTCTTTTAAAATGAAGTAAGAAATTTAAAAAGCTTTGAATGAGAAGATATCTACTTTGTATCATCCAATACAAGCCTGAATCTTAAAAAATGTTTTATTCTCAGAATTTATAATTAGCCATGCTTAAAAAAGGAATGACCGATCATAGGAAGAGAAATGTTTTTAAAAATACACTTGACCGAGATATTTATGCAATGAAAAAGGTATTAAAAATGCTCCAAGAAGGTTTTTTTACCTGGATCGGAGAATTAGGGAGTGGCAAATATTAAGCCAAAACACAGGCTTAAGAAATGAGTTTTAGATATTGATCAGAGTCAAAAGTAAAGTATCGAATAATACACTAATAAAAGATCATTTATTTTTATCAAATCTGTGTAAATCGATACAACAAGAAATCCGAAGAAAAATATTAATAGTAATACTCCAATAAAACAACTCTAATTCTAGCTATTCACCAAAATAGCGAATCTATACAAATGAAAAGTTACTTAGAAGGTAAAAAATTAAATAAGATTGAAAGGAACAAAGCCGAGAAAGATGGACTATTAATTGGTAAGCAAATAGAAGAATTCGCAAAAATTGGTTGGGAAGAAATGGATAAAACTGATTTAGAACTTAGATTGAAATGGTATGGTTTTTTTTGGCGCCCCAAAACACCAGGCAAATTTATGCTGCGTCTTAGAATACCCAATGGAATATTAAATGCTAAGCAATTAAGAATCATTGCTTCTATAGTTGCCAGGTATGATGAAAATGGAAGTTGTGATATAACAACAAGACAAAATTTACAGCTCAGAGGGATATTAATTAATGATCTTCCAGAGATACTTAAAAGAATAAAGGAGTCTGGTCTTGAAACAATTCAATCTGGCTTCGATAATCCTAGAAATGTAACTGGCAATCCTTTAGCAGGGATAGACCCTGACGAAATTATAGATACTAGACCTTACACATTAAAACTAGAGAAATTCCTTACTAATGAAGGAAAGGGTAATTCTGAATTTTCTAATCTACCTAGGAAATGGAACACAGCAGTTGCAGGTTCAAAAGATAATTTTCTTCTTCATAATGATATTATATTTCATCCAATAAAAAAAGGAGATGAACTTGGCTTTGGAGTATGGGTTGGAGGCATTCTTTCTTCACAACTAAATGACTATGCTGTACCACTAAATGTATGGATACAAAAAGATCAAATATGTAATTTAACTGGTGTAATTATTTCAATATGGAGAGATAATGGTGAGAGGTTAAAAAGACAACAAGGAAGGTTTAGATATTATTTAAATGAAATAGGTATACCAGAATTTAGAAACTTAGTTGAACAGAGATTTGGACCACTAGAGAATGACCCAGGCTCATTATTTTCAAATAAACCGCGTTCCATATTTGGAATTAATCCTCAAAAGCAGAAGGATTTATACTACGCAGGAATTCATATTCCTGTAGGAAGGTTAAGCTCAGAAGATCTTCAAGATATAGCAACCACAAGCATAACTTTTGGGAGCGGAGAAGTGCGCCTTACTGAAGATCAAAATATAATTATTATCGATGTTGAAAAAGAAAAATTAAGTGATTTAAAAAATGATAATTTATTTAAAAAATTTAGTTTAAATCCTAATCCAATTTCTGCTGGAACTGTTGCTTGTACTGGGAAAACATATTGTAGTTTTGCTCAAACAAATACTAAAGAGAATGCTACCAAAATAGCAAAAGAACTCGAAGCAGAAATTGAATTGCCTGAAGAGCTAAAAATTCATTGGACAGGTTGTCCAAATAGCTGTGGTCAAGCATATATGGGTGCAATTGGATTGACTGGAACTAAAGCAAAGAATAATTTAGGAGAAATAGTTGATGCATTCAACTTAACTATTGGTGGAGAACAAGGTCCGAATAATAAAATTGGAGAATTGAAATATAAAGGTGTAATAATTGATGATTTAAAAGATAGATTAAAAGACATTTTGATTGAAAACTACTCGGCAAAGCTTAAGAAAGCAACATCTGAAGAGCCTATTAATTTTCTGAAATACCCTAAAGATCTAATAGCAAAATTAATAAAAAGCAGTCAATTTCCTTAGTCTGCTTCTCACCAAAACTAATTGTAATTACAAACCTATGAAACAAAAATCCAAGGGTTACTTTTCTAGATTTGCCAACTGGCTCATGAGAATGGGTGATGAACTACCAGAGATTAATAGAGAAAAAGGAGGTCAAGATTTTTTCTCTAAAATAATGAATCGTATTAGCAATTAATAGATTTATTATCCCCAAATATATAGACACTAATGCAAAAAATGGAATCCAACTCTTCCCAAATGGACTATGTGCTACCGAATGAATTGGTAGATGGAATGATTGCAGCTGGAGGTAAGAAATCCACTGTAAGCATTAAAAATCTAATGGTCAGAGGTTTTTATTCAGGAGCAATATTGGGTTTAGCAACTTGTTTGGCAATTACAGTTGGAATTCAATCTGGCATGCCTTTCTTAGGATCAGTTATTTTCCCATTTGGATTTGCAAGTATTGTTCTATTTGGCATGGAGTTAGTAACTGGTAATTTTGCATTATTACCTATGGCAACTTGGGCAGGAAAGTCCTCATGGAGAAATACATTTAGAAATTGGACTTGGGTGTGGATAGGGAATTTTCTTGGAACATTTTTAGTAGCAGTTTTACTATCAATTAGTCTTACAAGTGGAGGGAATGTAGATCCTCTAACGGCAGCTGAAGGAGGAAAGGGATGGGCTGTGGTAGCTGCAAAGATTGTTGCTCTTAACAAAACAAATGTTCTTAGCAAATATGAAGCTCTAGGTTCTACAGGATTTTTCCTTGCATTCTTAAGAGGCGTAATTGCAAACTGGCTTGTATGCCTTGGAGTAACAATGGCTCTTGTGAGCAAAAGTGTCCCAGGTAAACTTCTCGCTTGTTGGTTGCCAATTACAGCATTCCAAACAATGGGAATGGAACACATAGTTGTCAATATGTTTTTACATACAGCTGGCCCACTAATGGGGTCTGGAGTTCCATTCTACAAAGTTATTTTCTGGAACTTTTTACCTGTGACTTTGGGAAATGTTATTGGTGGGATGGTATTCATTGGAATGTTGTTTTACAGCACTCATCGCACAAAAATGTCTAATGTTCTGCCAACAGTTCATGATGAGAAATTAGAAAGAGAATTAGCTGCCGAACTTGGTGCAAGATGATTAAAAGTTCACTCATTTACAAAGAAGAAATTCTACGAGAGAAAATTTATCTAACGAGAAAAATCTCATCTCTTGACCCTTCATGGTTAGCTAATGCTTACTCCGCTAGCCTTGCAGAAGATCTTCGCTATTCAATCTCAGAACGCCTAAGTTGGCTCGGGGAAAAAGGATGGAAACACCTAAAGAGACTTATTGATCAAGAAGGTATTCAACCTGAATTCATTTATGCATCGGGGTTGTGCCATGAAACCGAAGCCAAAGATTGGCTATTTAGTCAACTCAATTGCAAGAGTAAGTTTCAAGTGGAAACTCTTCAAGCAATCAGTTGTTGGGGAGGGTATTTTTCAATTCAACTACTAAAAAATGTCTTATCTGAAGAGTCTCAAGCTATTCGATTAGCAGGGTTAGAAATATTAAAATTTAAAGCTCATCAAATCAATGATGAATTGCTCATTGAGATTCTAAAAGGACCAATTAGCGACTTCCGTGAAGCAGTAGTTTTAAAAACTATTCGTATTCTTCAAAGAAGAGATGGGATAATAGTCTGTAATGAACTTGCAAAAATAGTGAAGCATAGCCATAAAAAAATTTCCGATGCAGCACTAATAGCCTTAGGTTCTATTGCAAATCCAAATAGCATTCAAGTCTTATTAGAACTAAGCCAATCATTAGAAAATGGTCCCAAAAAAGAAATGACTTTAAAACAGCTATCTCAGCAATATAGATAAAATAGAATAAAGAAATAGGGGTGAGAATATTAATCCATCCACACAGAACAATATCGCTGAGATCCCATGGCACAACAGGAACCTAACTACTGGCTAATGAAAACATAACCTTTAGCCGTTGACTAGGTTTTCAGCGAACCGTCGAGATTTACTCAAACTTTACTCAAACTTTTTTATTCTTCAGAACTCTTTAATTCTTTCGTAAGTTCAAAAGTTTTTACATCAATATATCCAGAATAAGCTACTGAACATATTAATGCACTCATTAAAGTACTACTAACGGCAAGAAAATAGTTAAAAGCAAAGCTATCCATTACCGTATCGCTAACTATTGCAAGAACAAAACCTATAAAGAATAGTATGAAAAGATATAGAACAAATACAAGCGCACAAGCCATAAAAACTTTACCTCCATTAAATGAAGAAAGTTTTCTACTCCTCTTCAAAGTTTGTGAAATAGGAAGTCCTTCAAGTAAAGCAATCTGTGCTGAGTAGATATATCTAATAGTTAATAACAAACCTGGTATTAATAAAAAGATAAAACCTATTCCTATCCATATGCCAGCAACAAGTTGAGTTATCCAAACTCGCCAAAGATTACTAAATGATTTCGGTCCAAAAACCTTATCATTTTTAGAAAGGATAAGAAGAATAAAAACATCTAGAAAAATAATTAAGTTGCCTCCGATATATAGATCTAATGAAAATTGTCTAGAAACTTGATCAGGATAATTTGTTGCATAAATAGCAGAAACAATATCAAATAAACCAACACAAATTATATATGCAACCCAAAATGACTTTTTTTCAAATAAAAAATTAAAATTCTTTAATCCATCACCTAACAGCTCTAATGTTCCCTTTAATTTATTCAAATTTAAATAACCATAAGCTTTGAAGCCATTAAAGCATATGAAATACAAATTAAAAAATTATACAAATAGCATCTCGTCAATATTTTTAATTATTTAACTTGATCAATAATCCTTAATTAGTGAAAAGAGTTAGCCTCAAACCACCCATCACTTTCCTAAATAGGAACTTTGATGGATAATGAATTTATACCCAAAGAAGTTTGAGTAAACCTTGTTTCAAACTTCAAAAATCGCCGAGATCCCTTGATATGACTGACGTTAACTACTGGCTAATGAAGTATGAGCCTTGACTGGTGAAAAGCCATTAGAAGAAATTAATAAATTCTATTCGGACGTTTACTTTATCCTGATCCTCTAATAAAAATGATTATCGTTTTTATCTGCTGTTAGGCTAATAAAAGGTTTGGCTTGCCCAAAAAATGGGACAAAAATTGTTAATTTCGGGTTCGCCAGGGTGCGGGAAGACCACTTGGATACTTAACACAATCAAACGCAATCAAGGTGCTTGCGGATATTTGCGTCTCAGTGAGCAGGCTAATAACGGTCAAGAGAAATCACCTGAATCTCTAATTGATTGCACATTCTTAAAAGATCAGGTTCCTCATCTACAAGACTTATCGAGTTGTCCTGATACCTCAATTTCAAAGCACAAAGACTTTCTAAGTTTAATTGAGCTTTCGCAATCTCAATCACCTGATCAATTAGAAGCAGTCGGGATAAATCCTTACGTCAAGAGTCAACTCGAGTCCTTAAAGCTGCAACCAGATAGGCACCTACACTTTGGTCGAGACTCAGAATTACCAAATAATGACACATTGGTTTTCAAAGAACTTGAGTCTTGGAGCCTCAACCTTGCCAAAAGCGTCTGGGATCCACAGAGTCTGAATACCTTCTGGTTTGAGCTTGTGAATGGAGCCTATGGAGATGTCTATAGAGCCAAGGGTCTCATGAACTTGCCCGATGGACAGTCTATTTTCTTCAACTGGATTGTGAGTCAAAAAGGGTCACAGTTTCTTCCACTAAAAACAGTTTCTCCCCCTAATGGCAGGCCTGAAAGACCATCAGGGCTTGTTATACAAGGAAAAGGACTTGATTGCATAAACATTCAGTCAACGATCAATCTCTGCCTGCTAAACGATGCCTTACTAGAAATGCATCAAATACCTCTACGAGATCGACAATCAGAAGCCCTTTACGCAAGTTAATCATCATGAAACATGCAGTAATCTCCTGCCTACATGCCAACCTAGCTGCTGTAAAAGCAGTACTAAATGACATTGATCAAAAAGGAATTAGCGACATCACCTGTCTTGGTGATTTAGTGGGCTATGGGCCACAACCGAATGAAGTAGTAGATCTAGTACGAGAACGTGATATTGCTAGCTGTCAAGGATGCTGGGATGAAGATATTATTGAGGGTCTTAATGCATGCGAATGCAGCTACCCATCTCAACTAGCTGAAAAGCGTGGACATCTAGCTCATGAGTGGACAGCAGAACAATTAACAGATATCAACAAAGATTTTCTAGCAAGTTTGCCAACATCAATACGTAGAGATCGAATCCTGTTTGTTCATGGCAGTCCCAATAGCCAACATGAGTATCTTCTACCTGACATGAATGCATTTGCAGCACTTGAAAGAGTTGAGAAAGCCGGAGCTGATACCTTATTTTGTGGACACACTCATCAACCTTATGTACGTGAACTAAAAAATGGATCAATTCGTGTGAGGCTACAAAACACGTCTAATCACAATGCAGAAGAAAAAGAAATAAACTTACCGATGCGAAAAATAGTCAATGCAGGATCAGTAGGCGAACCTCGTCATGGTAGTACTAATGCCACCTATGTAATCCATGATGATGTTACTGGAGAAGTTGAGATCAAAGAGGTGGCCTATGACATCGGACTAACATGCCAAGCCATTATTGATGCCGGACTACCACGAATATTCGCATGGAGGCTGAGTCATGGCTTTGAATTTGCTGAGCAAGCCGAAGATGCTAGTCATGTTTGCGAACGATGATTGAGCGCTGGGCACTAGTGAGTGGTCTAAAAGGTGACCTAGAAACCTACGAGCTGATTCAACGTGATTTAAAGAAGGCTAGCGGAGTTACGGCCTTATTTGTCCTGGGAGATATGGTCGGGCCAGAACGCAACTGCGATGCATTGTTAAATCGACTACAGAATCCACGACGTGATGAGTTACAACCTCAATGCATTTATGGCTGGTGGGAAGAGCAACTACTTACAGAGCAGGGACTACGTGGCGAGCAAAAGGCCGATGCTTTGCGACTAAATCAAGGAGAAGAAGCAGTAACAGCCTTATTGAATGCCGTTGATACCTATCATCTCAAATGGCTATCATCACTTCAATTTGGCTTCATTGAATTGGACTGCGGTCTAATTCACGGAAGCTCAGCAGATATTGGAGATAACCTTACACCAGAAACCTCTCCGCTAATTCTTATTGATCGCCTCACTCGACTTGATGTAAACAGATTATTTACAGCACACAGCACTAAACAATTTCATCTTGAGCTCACTGGGGGAGGGCTCGATTCACAGGTAAAAGACTTGAATGGCGAAAGTCAACATCAGCAGAGAGTATCTAAACAAAGCATCATTGGGATTGGAGCAGGGGCGAATTACACCATCTATGACGTTGGTAGTGATGAAACACACTTTCTGACCGTTGGTGGTCAGTACAATACAAAAGGTAAGGGTTTTGCATAACAAGCATTCTTATAAGTAATTCTTATTTGCTTCAAATACTAATTAGATAGAGTAAAGAAATGAGGGTGAGATTGTTAATCCATCCACACATCACAATATCGCTTAGATCAGCTGGCATTACAAGGACTACGTTACTGGCCAATTAAGAGTAATCCAAATTTTTCTCAAATGACCTCTCCTAATTATGAGGGAAGTTAACCCAGTAAGCCTACTTATTAGATCAAGTAAAGAACAAATTGTTCTATGGATGTTCGAAAGGTTTTTCAAAAAATATGATTTCTAGCTGCTCATGTCACTAGTGTGAAATTCATGAGCAAGTTCAATATCTTCAAGATCTTGTTTTGTTAATTCATAGTTCGACCCATCTCTCTTCAGCTTTTCTTCTACCCAAGCAATACATTCCTCCAGATTTGGATATTCAGGTTTTTTGCTTACAATCCAATCTTGTAATTGATTAGAAACAAACCAGGTAAATTTCAACTCCATCAAATAATTCAAATTTTATTGGTCATATTAGAACAAATAAAAATAATTATCATTACCGTTGCCACTAAGGGATAAATTAGGCTTCACGAAGTCTCAAGATAAGCTTTGATTAGTAATCAAAACTTGATTGAAATAGAATAAAGAAATGAGGGTGAGAATGTTAAGCCATCCACACACCATCCACACATCGCAATATCGCTGAGAACCCATGGCATCACACGAACCTAACTACTGGCTAATGAAGAGTGTACCAAACAGATATAGAATTAAATTCACAGTCATACCAATCGATTTGCTACTTTCAGTACGAGTGTGAATAAAATTCAATATTAGATTTAATGCTGTTAGATCCCTTTATTACCAATGCTTTTATCAATAAAAAGAAGGGGTCTGCAATCCAATTCCAATAACGCATGAAGGGAACCTGCATCCAACCCCTCACTATTCCAATACTACTCATGATATAGATGCTGTAAATTCTGCGTAGGTATAAAATAATTTGCTTTTTCATACCCCTAGGTCTTCCAGCAATAATCCCACTCTCCTTGAAGTTCAGTGCTTGATAGTGAGTTATAGAAACCTCTCCACTTCTTTTCTGAGTTTGCATCAGTGGCGACTAATGAAACCAACAGATCTATTGCCTGTTCTTGGTTAAAGGTTTTGCCGTCATCTGATTTAAATATCATTTTTGCTTTAACCCATAACCAAAATTCACTGCTTTCTGACTAGAGAGACTGTTCTACCTAGGATACCTAGATAACAAGCGTCTTGAATGAAACTTAGAAATACTGCTATTGCTGCTGCACTTTCATTAGTACCTCTAGGGCAACCTTTAATTATTGGAACTGGTGCTTTAACTAGTGCTGCATTGATGCTTGCTGTTCCTGAAAAGGCACAGGCAGAGAGTGCTGCTTTCTACTACAACCGTGGAATTGATAAATATGATTCAGGCGATTATTACGGAGCAATTGCTGATTACGACAAGGCGATAGAGATCAATCCAAGGTATGTAGAGGCGTATTACAACCGTGGACTTGCAAAGGGGAATTTAGAAGATTATTCAGGAGCGATTGCTGATAACAGCAAGGCAATCAAGATCAATCCAAGGTATGCAGATGCGTATAACAACCGTGGAATTGCAAAGAGAAGAACAGGGGATTATTTAGGAGCAATCGCCGATTTCACCAAAGCAATCAAGATCAATCCAAGGTATGCAGATGCGTATAACAACCGTGGAAATGCAAAGAGTGGTTTAGAGGATTATTCGGGAGCAATACGTGATCACAGCAAAGCAATCAAGATTAATCCAAATAA
>QCKE01000019.1 GCA_003215555.1 Prochlorococcus sp. AG-409-K04 | reverse complement strand
TGCTGGTGCGGAAGAATTAGATACATTACAATCTCCTATTGATATGACATTAGAACGTGCTCTTGAATATATAGGTTCCGAGGAAATGCTTGAAGTAACTCCTGAATCTATTCGATTAAGAAAATTGTCCATTAAGAAAAGCAAGAAAAAATAATATTGAAAATTTATGTCTTTATCAATATCTATTGAAAATGATATCAACTTTGAGAAAGCAGTTGTTTTATTTAATAATCACCAGTGGTATCTTGCTCATGATGCCTTTGAAGATATTTGGCATAGAACGATTGGAAAAGAAAGAGTTACTATTCAGGCTATTCTTCAGATAGCAGTAGCACAAGTTCATTTAGATAATGGAAATATATTAGGAGCAACTATTCTATATGGAGAAGGATTAGGACGATTAAAGACTAATAATCTTCCTAATTTGGGATTGGATTTAGTTTTATTTTCTAACATTGTTGAAAAGAGATTAAGTAGATTACAACATGGTAAAACTCTTATAGATTTGAACAAGCCAGAGCTTTTGAAATTAGGTTAATTACTTAGAATAAATTTAAATTTGCCTTTATTTATTCTATTAATATGATGGTGCTAATTGATTTATAGAATGGAACTAATTTAATTCTATAAATTTTTAATTTCCTGGCTTTATCGGTTTCACTTCTTTTATTATTTTTATTTCTACATCCAGTTTATTAAGATATAATGAAAAATATGTTTTTGCTCTCAACCACATATTTGCATAATTAATTATGAGCTTAGCTCTTGATCATGTTTCGTTGACTCTACAGGGAAAAGCCCTTTTAAAGGATATCTCGTTAAATGTTCAGCCTGGAGAAGTTGTTGGCTTATTAGGTCCTAATGGTGCTGGCAAGACTACCTCTTTTAATCTGTTAATTGGTCTATTGTCTCCTGATTCTGGCTTTGTGCTTTTAAATGATAGGTCAGTAAATCATTTATCAATGCCATATAGAGCACGTTTGGGTATTGGATATTTGCCTCAGGAGCCAAGTGTTTTTAGAAATCTTACTGTTAAAGAGAATCTGGATATTGCTCTTTCTCAAAGTTTTTCAAATCCTTCTCGTCTTCGTCTGAGAAGAGAACAATTGATAAATGAATTTAATTTAAATGCATTTTGTGATCGAACTGGCTATAAATTATCTGGAGGAGAAAGACGCCGCTGTGAAGTGGCTCGGGCATTGGCTATAGGTCGATCAGGTCCTAAGTATTTGCTTTTAGATGAGCCATTTGCAGGGGTCGATCCATTGGCGGTTATTGATCTGCAAAACCTTATACAGCAGTTAAGGTCTAGTGGAATGGGTGTTTTGATAACGGATCATAATGTGCGTGAAACATTAGCAATTACAGATCGTTCATATATTCTTAGTAATGGAGTAATTCTTGCATCTGGATCTTCATCTGAGATCTCGCAAAATTCTTTAGTTAAAACCCATTACTTAGGAGAGAGTTTTGAACTTTAATCTAAATAAATATTTAGATAGGTTTTCTTTATTTTCTTTAACTAAGAGATATATTCTGTCAAAACTTAATAAGTTACCACTATTAGATAGGTGGCTTGTTAAAGAACTTTTGCCTTCTTTTTTCTTTGCAGTTTCTGCTTTTACATTGGTTTCTCTTTCTGTAGGAGTAATGTTTGATTTGGTTAGAAGGATAGTTGAATCTGGCCTTTCGTTGAAATTTGCCTTGCAGATAT
This sequence comes from Prochlorococcus sp. AG-409-K04, assembly GCA_003215555.1. Lineage (GTDB taxonomy): Bacteria > Cyanobacteriota > Cyanobacteriia > PCC-6307 > Cyanobiaceae > Prochlorococcus_E. The sequence continues at coordinate 16,738 of QCKE01000019.1, read as the reverse complement.
TTATTTTAAAACTTCCTAGTTTCCTTGTGATATCTTTCCCTATGGCCATACTTATGGCTTCTTTACTTACATATAGTAAGCTATCATCAAACAGTGAAATTAAAGCACTTAAAAGTATAGGAATTTCCACGAAAAGAATTATTATTTCAGCTCTATTGTTAGGGGTTTTAATGACAGGAGTTACATTTATCTTTAATGATTTAATTGTTCCTTCTGCGAATAAATATGCAAAGGCCACACTTCGTAAAGGTTTAGGTGTTTCTATGACATCAAATTATGTTAAAAATATCATGTATTCTCGTAAAGGTAAAATCATTGACCCTTTAAATAGTAAAAGATCATTGCGTGGTATTACTCACTTATTTTATGCAAAAGAACTTCAAAATAAGGAAATGATTGAAATAACCGTTTTGGATTTTTCGAGAAATGGTTATAAGCAAATGTTGACAGCTAAAAAGGCATATTGGAATGATTTAGATGCAGATTGGGAATTTGAAGATGGACAATTACTTACTATCTCTCCAAAGGGAGGTTCAACTTTTATAAGATTTGATAATTATATATATCCATTAGATTCAGGACCACAAGAAATAGCTCAGATGCCAGATGATGCAAAGTATATGTCATTATCAGATGCTTATAAGGCCGAAGAATTTTATAAGTTGTCTGGAAATATTAAGGATGCTAGGAGAATGAAATTACGTATTCAAGAAAAATATACTTTACCAATGTCATGTATAGTTTTTAGTTTAATAGGAAGTACTATTGCATGTAAAGGAACAACAAGAGTAAGTCAAGGTTCAGGATTTGCTTTAAGTATGATTCTAATACTTTTTTATTATATACTTAGCTTTATATTTAGTTCTTTAGGAATTTCTGGAGCAATTAGTCCTTTCTTTGGAGCATGGAGCCCTGTATTTCTTTCTTTATCAGGCGGAGTCTATTTGCTAAATAAGGCCGATGGGTAGAACAATAGCTTAATTATTGATTATTATATTCATATGAAATTAATGTTTTTAGAATCGTATTTAAGTGATCCTGTTTTAAGCATGGGATTGATTGCCTTCTTTTTGATTTTAGTGTCTCTCCCAATAGTGTTTTGGAGAGTTAGTGAGGAGTCGAGTTCTTCGGTTGTTCGTCTTTTAATTGCTTTAGCAAATCTAGCGTTGGCATCTCAGTTAGTTATTAGATGGTGGCAATCAGGACATTTTCCTGTGAGTAATCTTTATGAGTCTTTATGTTTTCTAACATGGGGTCTTACATTGACTCAATTGCTAGTGGAAAGAATATTGCAATCAGCTTTATTACAAGCTATTGTGACACCTATTTCTTTAATCTCAATAGCCTTTGCAAGTTTTGCTTTGCCTGAAGAACTTCGTGCTGCTTCTCCTTTGGTCCCTGCTCTTCAGTCCAGCTGGCTTGTTATGCATGTTAGTGTAATAATGAGTAGTTATGCAGCTTTAATATTTGGATCTTTGTTATCCCTTGCAGTGTTATTTACTCTTAGAGAAGGAAGTTTAAATATTAGAAGTAATTCTATAGGAATTGGATCTTATCGAGAAACATCTTTTGTTGAAAATATTAGTAATAAAAATAGTATTTTGACTCCATTAGTATTTTCTAAATCTGAACAAATTGACAATTTAAGTTATCGTACAATTTCCTTTGGATTTCTTTTATTAACATTTGGCTTGATAAGTGGAGCAGTTTGGGCAAATGAGGCTTGGGGTAGCTGGTGGAGCTGGGATCCAAAAGAAACTTGGGCATTTATTTCTTGGCTCATTTATGCTGCATATCTTCATACAAGGTTGAGTAGAGGATGGCAGGGAAGAAGACCAGCAATAATTGCAATAGTAGGTTTATTTGTAATTTTAGTTTGTTATATAGGGGTTAATCTTCTTGGTATAGGTCTACATAGTTATGGATGGTTCCTATAAATAATATTTATTATAAAAATTATGGTCTTTTACTACTCCTTATACCTGCAATAGCTTCCGCATAGTCTGGCTGATTAAATACACCTGAGCCACTAACAATTGCATTTGCTCCTGCTTCAATCACTTTCCAAGCATTATTTGCCTTTATACCTCCGTCTACTTCAATCCATGGATCTAATCCACGCTCATTGCAGATCTGACGAAGATCTTTTATTTTGTCTACTTGTGTTTCAATAAAACTTTGTCCTCCGAATCCAGGGTTCACACTCATAATTAAAACTAAATCGCACAATTCTAAACAGTAGTCAAGTGTATCAAGAGGTGTGCTTGGATTAAGAACTGCTCCTGCTTTTTTCCCTAAATCTTTTATTTGAGCAAGGTTTCTATGAAGATGAGGACAAGCTTCAACCTGAACATATATATGGTCTGCTCCAGCTTTTGCAAAATCTGAAACATATTTTTCAGGTTCCACGATCATTAAATGAACATCTAATGGTTTTTTAGTGACTGGTCTAAGTGCTTCTACAATTAATGGACCAATAGTGATATTTGGAACAAATCTTCCATCCATAACATCCACATGAATCCAGTCAGCCCCAGCTTTGTCAATAGCAATAACTTCTTCGCCCAGTCTGGCAAAGTCTGCTGAAAGAATGGAAGGGGCTACAACAAGTGACTTAGAGCTCATCGATATCAGTGGAATTACATTTGATTCTATAAAACTGTTGTTCTTTTACGTACAAAAACAATCATGTATGAAGTCATTTTCTTATCAGACAATAAGTAACTCGGCATATTTTTGATCTGATCTATTCATCGATCATTTATAGTTGTGATTTGTGGGTTGTTTTACTTAACCCATTCTTCATTAAAAAGATTTAAAAGTGGACCGCACTCTTATTCAAGAAATTCTCGAAGTTGTCGAACAGGCAGCTATTGCATCTGCCGAACTAACAGGTTTAGGTAAGAAAGATGAAGCTGATGCAGCGGCTGTAGAGGCTATGCGTAAAAGGATGGGAAAAATTCAAATGCAAGGAAGAATCGTCATTGGTGAGGGTGAAAGAGATGAAGCTCCCATGCTCTATATAGGAGAAGAAGTTGGGAGTGGTTCAGGCCCTGGAGTGGATTTTGCGGTTGATCCTTGCGAAGGAACGAATTTGTGTGCAAATAATCAACGTGGTTCTATGGCTGTTTTGGCAGCTTCAGATAGAGGAGGTTTGTTTAATGCTCCAGATTTCTACATGAAGAAATTAGCAGCACCTCCTGCAGCTAAAGGGAAAGTTGATATAAGAAAATCTGCTACAGAAAACATTAATATTCTTAGTGATTGCCTTGGTTTGGCGGTAAGTGAATTAACTATTGTAGTCATGGATAGAGCTAGGCACAAGGATTTGATTTCAGAAATTCGTGCTACTGGTGCAAGGGTTCAACCTATATCTGATGGTGATGTTCAAGCTGCTATAGCTTGTGGATTTGCAGGGACAGGAACGCATTGTCTAATGGGGATTGGTGCAGCTCCTGAAGGTGTTATCTCTGCCGCTGCAATGAGAGCTCTTGGAGGTCACTTCCAAGGCCAGTTGGTTTATGATCCGGCTATTGCACAGACTCAAGAATGGGCTGATTACACAAAAGAAGGCAATCTTGCAAGGCTTAATGAAATGGGAATTAAGGATGGAGATAAAATTTATGAAGCTGAAGAGCTTGCCTCAGGTGAAAATGTAGTATTTGCTGGTAGTGGGATTACAGATGGACTTTTATTTGATGGCGTTAAATTTGAGAAAGATTGCACCAGAACAAGTAGTTTGGTAATTAGTACTCTTGATAGCACTGCAAGATTTACTAATACTATTCACATTAAAGATGGTGCAAAGAGTATAGCTTTGAGCTAATTAGGTCTTACTATTAATTCCAAAAATGAGTTATGAACATTGCTGTCGTCGGTCTTAGTCATCGGACGGCACCAGTCGAAGTCCGTGAAAAACTGAGCATCTCAGATGATCATATTGAAGAATCATTTAATTCTTTAAAATCAAATGAGCAGGTTATAGAAGTTTCTATTCTAAGTACTTGTAATAGGCTTGAGATTTATTCCTTGGTAAAGAATCAAGATTTAGGTGTTGAAGCAATTAAAGATTTTTTAGGAAATCATTCTGGGTTAGATACGGAAGACCTATATCCTCATCTTTTTACTTTTAATCAAGCTGAAGCTGTAAATCATTTGATGAGAGTTGCGGGCGGGTTAGATAGCTTGGTTTTGGGAGAAGGGCAGATTCTTTCACAAGTAAAGAAAATGGTAAGACTTGCCCAAGAACATCAAGCAATAGGTCCAATTTTTAATCGATTGCTAACTCAGGCAGTTAGTACAGGAAAAAGAGTTAGGTCTGAGACAAATTTGGGAACAGGTGCTGTATCAATTAGTTCTGCCGCTGTTGAACTTGCCCAGTTAAAGCTAGGGCAAGCTCAGGGTAAGGATCAATTGATGACCCTTGAATCTGAGAATGTGGCCGTAATTGGTGCGGGAAAAATGAGTCGATTACTTCTTCAGCATTTGCAATCAAAAGGTTGCTCAAAATTGACTCTTTTAAATCGTACTTTGCAAAGGGCTGAAGCTCTGGCGGCTGATTTCCCTGGCTTAGAAGTTAAATGCGGATTGTTAGAAGGCTTGGATCAATGTCTCCAGATCTCTACTTTGATGTTTACTAGTACAGCTTCAGAAAATCCAATTATTGATGCAAATAGATTAAGTAAATTTAAAAGATCTAGTATTTTGCGATTAATAGATATAGGTGTGCCTCGAAATATAGCTGCTGATGTTTCTGAGGTCTCTGGTTTTGAATCTCATGATGTAGATGATCTCCAAGAGGTTGTTTCTCGTAACCAAGATGCCCGTCAACAGATTGCACTTGAAGCAGAATCTTTAATCTCTGAAGAAGCTAAGAACTTTTTAGAATGGTGGGCAAGCCTAGAGGCTGTTCCAACTATTAATCGTTTGCGTTCTGGATTAGAAGCAATAAGAAAAGAAGAATTGCAAAAAGCTTTAAGTAGAATGGGACCAGATTTTTCAGCTAGGGAGAGAAAAGTAGTAGAAGCTTTGAGTAAGGGAATTGTTAATAAAATTCTTCATACCCCTGTAACAAATCTTAGAGCGCCCCAGCCTGGTGCACAAAGAAAAGAAGCGCTGAAGATTGTTGAAACCCTTTTTAACTTGGGTGAATCAGATTTAAGTTAGTAAGGTTTTTAAAAAACTTTTTTATTTTCAAATGGATCTCTTGATCTAACTGTCTATCAATTTACTTTTATTTGACCATCATCTAGTAGGTTTGCAAATACTATTGTTTGATGGAATGAAGAGAGTTTTAGCTATTATCCTTGGCGGAGGAAAGGGGTCTCGTCTTTATCCATTAACTAAAATGAGGGCGAAACCTGCTGTCCCATTGGCGGGTAAATATCGTTTGATTGATATTCCTATAAGTAACTGCATAAATTCGAACATCAACAAGATGTACGTTTTGACTCAGTTTAATAGTGCTTCTCTTAATAGGCATCTGGCTCAAACATATAATCTAAGTTCGCCCTTTGCTCAAGGCTTTGTTGAAGTCTTAGCAGCTCAACAAACACCGGAAAGTCCCTCTTGGTTTGAAGGTACTGCAGATGCTGTAAGAAAATATCAATGGTTATTTCAGGAATGGGATGTAGATGAGTACCTGATACTTTCGGGGGATCAACTTTATAGAATGGATTATAGTCAGTTCATAAATCATCATCGTCAAAATAAAGCAGACTTAACAGTTGCGGCTCTTCCAGTTGACCAGGCCCAGGCTGAAGGTTTTGGTTTAATGCGTACCGATAAAGATGGCACTATTAAAGAATTTAGAGAAAAGCCATCAGGTGAATCTCTTAAAGCTATGGCTGTAGATACTTCCCGATTTGGTCTTTCATCATCGTCTGCTAAGGAACGACCATATTTGGCTTCAATGGGTATTTATGTATTTAGTAGAGATACTTTATTTGATCTGCTTAATAAATATCCATCTTATAAAGATTTTGGGAAAGAGGTTATACCAGAAGCATTAAATAGAGGAGATAGCCTAAAGAGTTATGTTTTTGATGATTACTGGGAAGATATAGGAACAATTGGAGCATTTTATGAATCTAATTTGGCTTTAACCAAGCAACCTCGGCCACCGTTTAGTTTTTATGATGAGAAGTTCCCTATATATACTCGTGCAAGATATTTGCCACCTTCCAAGCTTGTTGATGCTCAAATTACAGATTCTATTGTTGGAGAAGGATCTATTTTGAAGTCGTGTAGCATTCATCACTGTGTTTTAGGAGTAAGGAGCAGAATCGAAAGTGATGTTGTTTTGAAAGATTCTTTGGTTATGGGATCAGATTTTTTCGAATCCCCAGAGGAACGTTTAGCTTTAAGAAATGGAGGAGGGATTCCTTTGGGTGTGGGACAAGGAAGTACTGTTAAAAGAGCAATTTTGGATAAGAATGCTCGTGTTGGATCAAATGTGAAAATTATCAATAAAGATAATGTTGAAGAAGCTGATAGACCTGATCAAGGTTTTTATATTCGCAATGGAATAGTAGTAGTTGTTAAAAATGCGAGTATTTCTGACGGGAGTATTATTTGAATAACTGATTTCCGTATTTTCTATTTAAGGAAACAACCCTTGTTTATTGTCTTTTGATAAGAGTAAGAATGGCTTATTCCTGACATTCCAATTCAAATGGAAGCATATTCATAAACCTTTCGTCACACTTGTCAAAGTTAATAATGAATTTGTATGGCCAAGGCACATTTTGGATTAATAGGTCTTGGTGTTATGGGAGAAAATCTCGTACTTAATGCTGAAAGAAACGGATTTTCCAGTGTTGTTTATAATCGCACCTATTCAAAAACTGAGCATTTTCTTAATGGGATAGGCGAAGGGAAAGCAATAAGTGGAGCAATAGATTTAAAAGACTTTGTTAATCAATTAGAACGTCCTAGAAGAATATTGATGATGGTAAAGGCTGGATCGGCAACTGATGCAGTTATACAGCAGATTTCTCAATACTTAGAGGAAGATGACTTATTGATTGATGGAGGTAATTCTTTGTTTTCGGATACAGAGAGAAGAGTTGCAGAATTAGAGAGCAAAAGTTTTGGTTATATCGGAATGGGAGTATCTGGAGGCGCTAAAGGTGCTCTTGAAGGACCTAGTATGATGCCAGGCGGCACAAAATCTTCTTATACAGCAATAGAGAGTTTGCTAACAAAAATGGCAGCACAAGTGGAAGACGGACCATGTGTTACCTATATAGGTCCCGGAGGGTCAGGTCATTTTGTTAAAACAGTTCACAATGGTATTGAATATGGCATTGAACAAATTCTTTCAGAATCTTATGACCTGATGAAAAGAGTATGTGGCATGAATTGTGATCAAATCTCAGAAGTTTTTGGAATGTGGAATCAAACTGAGGAACTTTCTTCTTATCTTGTTGAAATTACTGAAAAATGTTTACAAGAGAAAGATCCAGATGATGGCACTGATCTTGTCGAAAAGATTATGGATAAAGCTGGTCAGAAAGGAACAGGTTTGTGGACTGTGATTAGTGCACTTCAACTAGGAGCATCTGTCCCAACAATCTATGCATCCCTCAATGCACGCGTAATGAGTTCTATGAAAGCTCAAAGAGAGAATGCAGAAATAGTTTTTGGACCTCCGCATTCTAGTTACTTTGATTTAGGCTCTCAGTCTGATGGAATGCCTCCTTTGATGGATGCTGTCGTATTGTCTACTATTGCTAGCTATGCTCAAGGGATGGATCTACTTATGTTGGCATCAAGAGAATATAACTATGATCTTCATATGCCTTCTATTGCACAGATTTGGAAAGGAGGATGTATTATCAGATCGACTCTTCTAACTCGGATACAAGAAGCTTTCCTTTCTAAGCCAGATTTGCCAAATTTAATTGTAGACCCTTGGTTCACAGACCAAATCAAACAAAGATTGCCGGGACTTGCAAAAGTTGTTAGTGTTTCAGCGGACGCAGGCATTCCTGTGCCTTGTTTTAGCAGTACATTGGATTATATTAATAGTTATAAAACAGCTCGTTTGCCTCAGAATCTTGTTCAGGCAATGCGTGATTGCTTTGGATCACATACTTATGAACGTACAGATAGAATAGGTTCTTTTCATACAGAATGGGAGCACTGATTGAGATATGGTTGATTATAAGATTAAAACAGTGTCTAATCAGGATGAATTAGCTCGATTGGCTAGTCATATAATAAGTAATCATATTAGAACTGTTTTACAAAAAAAAGATCGTTTTCAGCTATCTCTTGCGGGTGGCTCTACACCTTGCAAGACCTATACACTTTTAAGAGAAGAAAGATTACCTTGGCATCTTGTTGATATTGTTTTGGGTGATGAGAGATGGGTGCCTATTAATGATGAATCTAGTAATGCTTATATGCTAAAACGTACATTGCTTGCTTCAGGCCCAGGAGTGAAGGCATGTTTTCACCCAGTTCCAACTACTGAACTTAATTCACCAGAAGATAGTGCGTTAAAATTTTCTCAATTAATTAAAGACGTTTGCAAGGGTCACCCACCTCGTTTTGATTTGATTTTACTTGGGTTAGGAGATGATGGTCATACAGCTTCTTTATTTCCAGCAACTTCATCTTTGACTATTAAAGGTTCTATTGCAACTGTAGGCAAAGGTAGAGGCCATGAAAGAATTACTCTTACACCTGAGGTCTTGAGTTCAGCAGAAAAAGTAGTGTTTTTGGTAAGTGGTAAATCCAAGCAAGTTGCATTGAAGCGTTTGCTAGATCCATGTGAATCGCCTTTAAGAACCCCAGCAAAATTGGTTCAACCTAATTCTCAAATTTTGGTTTTAGCTGATAAGTTTTCCACAGAAAAGGTTAAAATTATATAGTTCTTTCTTTGAAAAGAACAAAAATAAATTTTTAGAAGACATTTTTAGATGGAACCAAATCAGTTCATAATTGCTAGTCCTGATGATTTTTGTAATTGGAAAACAATCAACGACACAATTATGGGTGGATCAAGTCAGGGTAGATGCGAAGTAAAATCTAAAGGTCTTTGTTTTGAAGGAAATGTCGTAGAAAAAGATGGAGGTTTTGTTAGTTGTCTTTCTCCTATTTTTACTTCTTATTTTGATCTTTCAACCTATAAAGGAATCCAAATCGATTTAGATGGACAGGGCCGAACGTTAAAACTTGCCATATCATGTGCTGATAATATCACGCGTTTTTCACAATTTTTTAGTGGTGGAGTTAAGTGGGTAGCTGAAGTTAAAACAAACAGCGATGGCAATACTAGTGTAAAAATTCCATTTGATATGTTTTTACCTACTATTAGGGCAAAACCTGTTTTTTTTCCAGTTTCCATTGATCTCAGTAGTATTTGTCAGTTTCAACTTCTCCATTCAAAGTTTGGCATTTCTGGCAAACCTAATATTGACTTTAAACCAGGCCCTTTTACCATAATTATTCATTCCTTAAGTGCATATTCCTGACTCTAGTAATGACTTTTTAATCGAGGTAGCTAAATCTTGTGACTATTGTTTAAAGCCATGGAGATATTCAGTAATTGATAATTCTATTTGCCCTGAAAATTCTTCCGAAAGCACAAATATTGATTTAACATTGAAGGTTGAATGTAGAGATCAAGAAGGAAGACGAATTCCTGAACATGATTTAGAAGTTGAGGTGTATAGGAGTGGTGATGATCTTAGTATTACACTTTCATGGTTGTCTTTCCCCGAACAACCAATTCTGTGGCATGGAAAACATTCTGTATGGATGGATTCATCTACTGGGAAGCGTTGTCAAATTCCAGAAGGTGGCGCTTCTTTAGAGGCATTGGCAAGGAGACTTCGAACCTCTTTCCTAATAGAGGAATAAATTTTGATTGTTTAAGCTTGGTCTGTTAAAGCACCTTGACTAGAACTGCTTACTAGACGTGCATATTTTCCAAGGACACCAGAGGTGTATTTTGCTTGTGGCTTTATCCAATTTTTTCTTCTTCGCAGAAGCTCATTGTTATCGATATTTAATTGAATTAGTTTTTGATTGGCATCAACTGTAATGCTATCTCCGTCTCTAATTAAGGCAATATTGCCCCCAACTGCCGCTTCTGGGGCAACATGACCAACTACAAGCCCATATGTACCACCACTAAATCTCCCGTCTGTGATCAGTGCAACTTTTTCGCCGAGACCTTGTCCTACTATTGCTGATGTTGGTGCAAGCATTTCTCTCATTCCTGGCCCGCCAACTGGGCCCTCATTCCTGATAACAACTACATCTCCCGCTGCGATCTCTTTACCTAAAATAGCTTTTAGGCAATCTTCTTCACTTTCAAAAATCTTTGCAGGACCAGTAAGTACTGGATTTTTTATACCACTAATTTTTGCGACACTTCCTTCAAGAGCTATATTGCCTTTAAGAATTGCTAGATGTCCTTTTTTATAAATAGGCGATTTAATTGGACGTATAACATTTTGAGTAGTAGAAGCTCCTAATGGGATATTGTGTAGAGTTTCTTCTATTGTTCTGTTTTCTATTGTCCGACAATTTCCATGGATTAATCCTTCGCTTAGCAATATTTTCATTACTTGTGGAATGCCACCAGCATTGTGTAGATCAACAGTTACATACTTTCCACTAGGTTTTAAATCACATATAACTGGTACTTTTTGACGTATTTTTTCAAAGTCGTCTATTGAAAGATCAATGCCTGCTGATTTTGCAATTGCAAGTAGATGAAGAACTGCGTTTGTAGAACCACCTACAGCCATAACTACGCTGATTGCATTTTCAAAAGCTTGTTTGGTAAGGAGGTCACGTGGGCATATGTTTTGCTCGATTGCTTTTAACAATACTTCTGCGCTTTTCTTTGCATTTTTAGATTTCTCTTCATCTTCTGCAGCCATGGTGGAACTAAATGGAAGACTGAGGCCCATAGCTTCTATAGCAGCTGACATTGTATTAGCAGTAAACATTCCACCGCAGCTCCCAGCACCTGGAATACAGTGTTTTTCGACTTCTAATAATTCTTGCTCTGAGATTTGTCCACTGGTTAATTGCCCTACTGCTTCAAATGCACTAACTACTGTTAAATCCTTTCCTTTTAGTTTGCCAGGCTTAATTGTTCCACCATATACAAATATGGCTGGTATATTCATCCTTGCCATGGCTATCATTGCACCAGGCATGTTTTTATCACATCCGCCTATAGCTATAACTCCATCCATACTTTGAGCATTGCATGCTGTTTCAATTGAATCAGCGATAACTTCTCTTGACACTAACGAATATTTCATTCCTTCTGTCCCCATGGAAATGCCATCGCTCACAGTAATAGTTCCAAATGTTTGTGGCATTCCTCCTTTCTCTTTAATTGCTTTTTCCGCTTCCTTAGCTAAATCATTGAGACCAATGTTGCAGGGAGTAATAGTGCTATATCCATTTGCAATCCCAATGATTGGTTTATTGAAATCATCATCACCAAAGCCAACAGCTCTAAGCATGGCTCGGTTTGGGGATCTTTGTACCCCCTGAGTTATTGCGCTAGATCTAAGCATCACTATTAAGTAAAAAAGAAGGTTAGGGAGTTTAAATCTGAGAAATCTGTTTAGTTTTTTTCGCCAAGATCTTCAAGCTGTTTCCTTACATCGGCAATAGCTGCATTTAGTTTTTCAACTCGATCTTCAAGCCTTTCACTTTTTTGCTCAGTATCATTAATTGGTGAATTTTCAAATGCTTCTGAACCATCTTGTATCCTAGGGGCATAAAGCATTGCTTTTTGTTTTCTTGTTTGCTGGCGTCTGTCAGCTTCTGAAAAAAGCCAAAAAGCAAGACCAGCTGCCCCCAATATGGCTCCACTTATTAGGGATCCCAGAGTACTGGATGGTGAATCGCGATAATTATTCATAGAATTTTTTTTCCTAATACAATACTAATGCTCTCTAGTAATTCTTGTATTAAGTCTTAGCATTGGATTCCCTATTCCAGGAATAATTTCACCATCAGTTGAAATGCTTGGATCTATGCATGAAGCATAGATTTTTAAATCCGGGAATAATTCTCCAATATTTTTCAACCCATTGTTAGAAGCTAATGAGGTTATGATTCTTATCCTTTGAGACTTAATTCCTAATTCTTGAAGTTTTTTAAGGTTTTCTATTAATTCTTCTCCTTGAACTATTTGGTCAAAAAATAATAATATCCCAGCTTTATCTTCTATTGTTTTTGGAACTCCCCCAAGGCAGAGAGATGCATTTGGAAGTATTTCTCTTGCACCTTGCCACATTTGTAGTCCTCCTGGAAGGTTTGGGATGATTAGCAACGGAATACCTGTTTCAATAATTGTTCCTTCAGTTTTCCCCTTTGATGTGGAAATTTCTCTTTTGGAATTAGGTAACCAATCTCTTAGTGCTTCATAAGTCAACCATTTGCCCAATTGTTCCAATGCTGTTGAATATATTGGTGGAGGTGTTGTTGCAATTCGAAGAATTGACAGCCAGTGCCCTATCAAAGGATGTGGTGGAATCACAACATGTAATGTCATCGCCATGAGTTTTTTTTTGTTTATTTGCAATAACGTGAATAAATAAATTACTACTTTTTGATCAATTTAATTTCTATGCCTAAAACTTCTTCTCTTTTTTCTCGGGCCAAGCTTTTGTTTTTGGTTGGTTTTTTTCTTGTGACTCTTTTCTTAGGTAATCAAGAAGTTTTAGCAAAAAGGCCTCCTGAAATCAGAAATCAGGATGATTTGAATATTACGCAAGATATGCATGGACAAAATCTTAGTGGGTATGAATTTGTGAAATTTGATTTGAGAGGCATTGATTTTAGTGAATCAGATCTAACTGGGGCAGTATTTAATAACAGTCAATTAAATGATGCAGATTTGCATGGAGCTAATCTTAAAGATGCATTGGCATATGCAAGTGATTTTGAAAATTCTGATTTATCGGATGCCAATTTGACTAATTCATTGTTAATGGAAAGTAATTTTGAGAATGCTGTTATTGAAGGAGCCGATTTTACTGATGCCGTTTTGAGTAGAATTCAGCAAAAGCAGCTTTGTTCTATTGCAAGTGGAACTAATACTGTAACTGGTATATCAACTACTTACAGTTTGGGCTGCTAAGTAAAAGTTTTAAAATCAAGAAAAAATGCGTTCTTATGTCTAAACGTCTTCCAGTCACTATAGTCACTGGTTTTTTGGGGTCTGGAAAAACAACACTCTTAAGATACCTTCTTCAAAATAGTGCTCAGAGATTGGCTGTAATGGTTAATGAGTTTGGCAGTGTTGGTTTAGATGGGGACTTGATACGTAGTTGTGGATTTTGCCCTGAAGACGAAATTGAAGAAAGAATTGTTGAATTAAATAATGGATGTTTGTGTTGCACAGTTCAAGATGATTTTCTTCCAACCATTAAAAAATTACTTTTGCGTGCAGATTATTTAGATGGAATTTTGATTGAAACTAGTGGCCTTGCTCTGCCTATGCCTTTACTCCAAGCAATAGAATGGCCTGAAATTCGATCAAAAGTTTATATAAATGGAGTTGTAACTGTGATTGATACACAAGCTTTGTCTCTTGGTAGTCCAGTTGGAGATATTGAAGCTTTAGAAAAACAAAGAGAAGAGGATGAGAATTTAGATCATTTGACTTCTATTAATGACTTGTTTGAAGATCAGTTGTCTTGTGCAGATATTGTTTTATTGAGTAGATCAGATTTGCTAGATGTAGAAGTGATTGCTTTACAAAAGGAGAATATTTCAAAGAAATTGAAACCAGGAACTCCATTGGTTTCGATCTCAAATGGTCAAATAGAACCTTCTATAGTTCTTGGATTGAGAGAGGAAAATCAAACGGATAATTTGGTTCGTATTGGAGATGCATTAGATCATGATCATAATCACCTTGAATTGATGTCTTGTTCAATAAGGATGGAATCTAGACTTGATATATCAGATTTTGAAATTCACCTAAAAAAATTAGCAACTGATTATCAAATCCTTAGATCAAAAGGACGTTTTTGGTTTAAAGGAAAAGATCTACCACTTCAAGTCCAAATGGTTGGCCCAAGATTTTCAACCTGGTATGAATCTGTTCCGATTGGAACCTGGAGACCTTCAGGAGGAGGTTTTGAGCTTGTTGTTTTAAGTCTTAAGGGAGGAGTTGAGGAAGAGATTCGCAGGATCTTTGAATAAAAGAATTTCTTAATATCTTTAATGGAAACTTATATAACTTTTTAGTTGTTTATTTTCTAAGAATCAGCGAATCTTATTAGTAATGAATCTAGTTATTCACTTTTAAATTTCTTTAGGGCATAGAGCTGGTGAGTTCTCCTTTGCAAAACACCCAAAAACAAAAGACTACTTTCGGATCATCTGAAGAAGATAAGAGTGTTTTGTGTCGACATTGCGGAGGAAATGGCTATATGAAAAGTAATCCAAATTGCTATCACACTTGTCTTAATTGTCTTGGGAGAGGGCTAATTCCTCCAGTCTCATAATCTTCATCTAAAACGTTTGATAATATTACCTTTAGGTTTAACATTATTTAGCTCTCAGAAAAAATGACTGGAGTTACCCCACACCATACGAACAATTATTAAAGTGTCTAAATTTCGAGCTAGAATACTTGTTAGTCTTAGGCCTTCTGTTTTAGATCCTGCGGGTGAAGCTACTAAGACCGCCGCAAATCAACTTGGTATTAAAGGTCTTTCTAAACTAAGGATTGGTAAATCTATTGATATTGATATAGATGCTTTAAATGAAGAAGAAGCAAAGAAACAAATTGAACTTTTGAGTGACAGACTTTTGGCTAATCCTGTGATTGAGGATTGGTCTATGGAGCTTCTCCAAGTTGTTTGATTTATTCCTATTTAAATTATTTTTCCTTTAATGACTATAGGTATCGTTGTTTTTCCTGGATCAAATTGTGATCGAGATGTTTATTGGGCTACAGAAGGATGCTTGGGTATGCCTTCTCGTTTCCTTTGGCATGAATCCACTGATTTATCAGATCTCGAAGCAATAGTTCTTCCTGGTGGCTTTAGTTATGGCGATTATTTAAGATGTGGTGCAATTGCAAGATTTGCACCTGTTCTTTCTTCATTGATTGAGTTTGTTAATGGAGGGGGAAAGGTTCTCGGTATATGTAATGGTTTTCAAATTCTTACTGAATTAGGCATCCTTCCAGGTGCCTTGACTAGGAATAATAATTTACATTTTATTTGTGATACCGTTCCTTTGATTGTTTCAAGTAAAAGAACTGAATGGTTTAAAAGTTTTGAATTTGGAGAAAGAATTTTATTGCCTATTGCTCATGGAGAAGGTCGTTTTCAATGTGATCCTGATGTATTAAAAAGGCTTCAAGATGATGATTCTATAGCGATTAGATATAATGAAAATCCTAATGGTTCTATATTTGATGTTGCTGGAATAACAAATAAAAAAGGTAATGTATTAGGTATGATGCCTCATCCTGAACGTGCTTGCGATAATAAAATTGGAGGTGTTGATGGGAAATTAATTTTACAGTCTTTATTATCTAAATAAAAATAAGGAACTATTCGAGACAGTTCCTTATTTTAAATCAATTAAAATTAAACTGTTACAACTGATTTTGGATCTAAATCACCTTTTGAGTATAGATCTGCATAGAAATTTATACTCTTCTGTTTTATTTTGCTTGCTTGACCTGCGCACCAGAACTGTTGATAGCGATCCAGGCACACTTGCTTCATGTATTTACGAGCAGGTTTGTTGAAATGTCTAGGATCAAAATTTGTAGGATCTGCTTGAGCAGCTTCCCTAACTGCTGCTGTGAAAGCAAGTCTATTGTCAGTGTCAATATTTACCTTTCTTACTCCATTCCTAATACCTTCTTGAATTTCTTCTACTGGCACTCCATATGTTTCTGGGATTTTACCGCCAAATTTATTTATCATTTCAAGCCATTCTTGAGGCACTGAGCTTGAACCATGCATAACTAAATGGGTGTTAGGAATTGCTTTATGTATTTCTGCAATTCTGCTTATTGCAAGCACTTCTCCAGTTGGCTTCCTGGTGAATTTATAAGCTCCGTGACTTGTACCTATTGCAATAGCCAAAGCATCAACTTTTGTTTTAGCTACAAAGTCAGCAGCTTCTGCAGGATCAGTTAAAAGCATATCTTTCGATAGTTCGCCTTCAAACCCATGACCATCTTCAGCTTCTCCTTTCCCTGTCTCAAGAGATCCAAGACATCCAAGTTCTCCTTCAACGCTTACACCTACTGAATGAGCAAAATCAACAACGGTTTTGGTGACATTCACGTTGTACTCATAACTTGCAGGTGTTTTAGCATCGGCCTCTAAAGAACCGTCCATCATCACAGATGTAAAACCATTAATTGCAGCTGAATAACATGTGGAAGGGTCATTTCCGTGATCCTGGTGCATCACTACAGGTATGTTTGGATATGTTTCTGTTGCAGCAATAATTAAATGACGAAGGAAAATTTCTCCTGCATAACTTCTTGCACCTCTTGATGCCTGAAGGATTACTGGACTGTCTGTTTCAGAGGCGGCTTCCATTATCGCCTGAACTTGTTCCAGATTGTTTACGTTAAAAGCTGGAATGCCATAGCCATTTTCTGCTGCATGGTCAAGAAGAAGTCTTAGTGGAACAAGAGCCATTGGTTTTTAATAATGTCAAATTTGCCCAGTAAAAAAAAACCTGGGTGAAAGGACCAGGACTTTAGAAG
>QCKE01000018.1 GCA_003215555.1 Prochlorococcus sp. AG-409-K04 | reverse complement strand
AAAGCATGCAACAAAAGTCAATGACAAAATTTGTTTTCGTCACTGGAGGAGTTGTTTCAAGTATCGGTAAGGGTATTGTCGCTGCAAGCCTTGGCCGACTACTGAAATCAAGAGGATATAGTGTATCAATTTTAAAATTAGACCCATATTTAAATGTAGACCCTGGGACAATGAGTCCCTTCCAACATGGAGAAGTCTTTGTAACAGAGGATGGTGCTGAAACAGATTTAGATCTAGGTCATTACGAACGTTTTACAGATACTGCGATGTCAAGACTTAATAGTGTAACCACAGGTTCTATTTATCAAGCAGTCATTAACAAAGAAAGGCGTGGTGATTACGAAGGGAGAACAGTACAAGTTATTCCTCATATAACAAAAGAAATTCGAGAAAGAATTCAGAGAGTAGCTGACAACAGTAATGCAGATATTGTGATCACTGAAATTGGTGGGACCGTCGGTGATATTGAATCACTTCCATTTCTTGAGGCAATTAGAGAGTTTAAAGGCGATGTACGTCCAAATGATATTGCATATATACACGTCACTCTTCTACCGTTTATAAATACTTCTGGCGAAATCAAAACCAAACCAACTCAACATTCCGTTAAGGAATTGCGTTCAATCGGTATTCAACCAGATGTCTTGGTCTGTAGATGTGATAGATCAATTACCGAAGACTTGAAAAATAAAATCAGTGGTTTCTGTGGAGTCGCCAACGATGCAGTTATTCCAGCATTAGATGCTGACAGTATTTATTCAGTACCTCTTGCTCTAAGAAAAGAAGGGTTATGCCAAGAAATACTTAGAATTCTCCAATTAACCGATCATGAATGTGACTTAAATGAATGGGAGAAATTGGTATTTCAACTAAGACACCCAGGACCATCTGTAAAAGTAGCGCTTGTTGGCAAATATGTCCAATTAAATGATGCCTATCTTTCAGTAGTAGAAGCTTTACGACATGCCTGTATTTCACAAAATGCATTTTTAAATGTTCATTGGGTATCGGCAGAAAAAATTGAACAAGAAGGTCCTGAAAACCTTTTAAAAGATGTAGATGCGGTAGTAGTGCCTGGAGGTTTTGGAAATAGAGGAGTTAATGGAAAAATTGCTGCAATCAAATGGGCAAGAGAACAAAGAATTCCGTTCCTCGGACTATGCCTAGGAATGCAATGTGCAGTTATTGAATGGGCGCGAAATATAGCAGGATTAAAAGACGCATCAAGTTCTGAACTGAATCCAACTAGTCAACATCAAGTAATACATCTACTTCCTGAGCAACAAGATGTAGTCGATTTAGGTGGAACAATGAGGCTAGGAGTTTATCCTTGTAGACTCACACCACAATCCATGGCACAAACACTATACAATGAAGAAGTGGTGTATGAAAGGCATAGACATAGATACGAATTTAACAACTCATATAGAAATCTTTTTCTTGAATCAGGTTATATTATTAGTGGAACCTCACCGGATGGAAGATTAGTTGAACTAATTGAATTAACAAATCATCCTTTTTTTAGCGCTTGTCAATACCATCCCGAATTTTTATCTAGGCCTGGAAAGCCACATCCCCTATTTAAAGGACTAATTAAAGCAGCCCAGTCACGTGTACCTAACACTCCAAAAGAAGCAATACTGGGATCAAATACTGTGCCACCTAAGCAACGAGAACTTAAATGACTTCTCCTCTACCAATTGTGGAGAGATTTCATTCTCTTCAAGGGGAAGGAATGCATGTTGGCAAAAGTGCTTTTTTTATAAGAATTGCTGGATGTACTGTTGGCTGTCCTTGGTGCGATACAAAAGAATCATGGCCAATTGATAAACACCCAACACTAAATGTTCATGAACTTGCTCAAGAAACAAAGTTAGCCCAATCACAAGGCGCAAGCATTGTAATCATTACAGGAGGTGAGCCATTACATCATAATTTAAATAATTTATGCGATGCAATAAAAGATGCAACGACTACTCAAAACTCTAAATCACTTCCAATACATCTAGAAACTAGCGGGGTTAATGATATTAGCGGATCAATAGATTGGATTACTCTATCTCCAAAACGTCACTTGCTCCCAGTCAAATCACTTTTACAAGCCTGTCATGAACTAAAAGTAGTCATACAAGAAAAAGAAGATCTATATTTTGCAGAAGAAATGGCTCAACAATCAATATATGAAAAGAAAAGTGCAGCATCTGTCAGTTGCTTGCAAAATAAAAAATCGCTTGAACCTTATCTGTTTCTTCAGCCTGAATGGGCAAGCAAGTATGGACAAGAACTAAGTATTGAATATATTAAAGCTCATCCGAAATGGAGATTGAGTCTTCAGACTCACAAATGGTTAGGAGTCCGTTAAAAACTATCAGTTTTATCTATAATTAGGTGCTTATATACAAGTGAAGCTTGAAATTTTCTTTATAATATCTATGAAAAAAAAAGCTAAAACAATAGGACTACTCTCTGGAGGCCTAGATTCAACAACGGCAATCGGTCTGGCAATAGAAAAAGGACATGAAGTTATTGGTTTATCTTTTAATTATGGACAAAGGCATAAACGTGAATTAGATGCTGCCAAACAAATGGCAAATCATTTTAAATTAGAAGAGCATCACATTATTGATATTAACTTATCAAAATGGGGAGGATCTTCTTTAACCGACTTTAATCAATCCATACCCAATCAAGGTGTCATACAAGGAGTGATTCCAAATACATATGTGCCAGGAAGAAATACTGTTTTTATTGCTATTGGTTTAAGCCTTGCAGAAGCAAAAAATGCAACCCATCTAATTCTAGGGATAAATGCAATGGATTACTCAGGATATCCAGATTGTAGGCCTGATTATATAGAAGCCTACCAAACACTCTCAAATCTCTCAAGTAAAGCGGGAAGAGAAGGACAAGGAATTAAATTATGGGCTCCATTAATTCATTGGGAAAAAATAAAAATAGTACAAGAAGCAATTAGATTGGATATTCCAATCGATTTGACCTGGAGTTGTTACCAAGGTGGTCAAAAAGAATGTGGAATCTGTGATAGTTGTCGCATCAGGCATACAGCACTGCGTCAAGCAGGTTATAGCAATATTCCCCATACTCCATGACTATGACCATTCTCTATAAAGAACATTTAAATTGGATTGATCCTGTCATTGTTGCAAGAAAGCTAATTGAAGTTTTTGGTGAACCTGGACTAATTTGGCTAGATGGAGATGGCAGCCAAAACGGAAGATGGATAACTTTAGCTGCTGATCCACTTGAAACTATTCAGTCACGGGGCTTACCTAGTAATCCTTCAGCTTCAAATCCCTTTCAATTACTACGAAATATCGAAAATGGTCATTGGACTGGATGGTTAAGCTACGAAGCTGGAGCTTGGATTGAACCAAAAAACCCATGGAAAGAAGATTCAATGGCAACCCTATGGATCGCACGACATGATCCTGTATTAAAATTTGATTTACATAAAAATCAACTCTGGCTTGAAGGCATCAACAAAAAAAGATTTGCAGAGATTTTAAAATTACTACAAGATCTAGAGACACCTAGGAACTCTGCAATCATCAAGCAAAAAAATGATATAGGCATACCAATATCCAATTGGCACTGGTTAACTACTAAAGAAGAATATAAAAATATAGTAGCGACATTAAAAAAATATATTCAAAGTGGAGATATATTTCAGGCGAATTTATCAGCATGCTGCAAGTTACAAAAAGAAGCAAACTTCTCTTCCATCAATATTTTTGAAAGACTTCGACAATCTTGCCCGGCTCCATTTTCTGGAATAGCAATTGCATCAGGCGATGCTGAAGGTGAAGCAGTATTATCTACTTCACCTGAACGGTTCCTGAAAATTACTGCTAATCAAGAAATAGAAACAAGGCCTATTAAAGGAACAAGACCTCGCAATCCCAACAAAGAAAAAGATTTTGATCTAGCAGCAGATCTTATAAGTAGTTTAAAAGATAGAGCTGAAAATATAATGATTGTTGATTTACTAAGGAATGACTTAGGAAAAGTTTGTCAGGCTGGATCTATAAAGGTAACACAGTTAGCAGGACTAGAAAGTTATTCAAAAGTACATCATTTAACTTCTGTTATTCAAGGAAAACTTGATAATCAAAAAACATGGGTAGATGCACTAGAGGCCTGTTGGCCAGGAGGATCAATTTCTGGTGCACCAAAAATCAGAGCATGTCAACGTTTATATGAGTTAGAACCAATTGCAAGAGGTCCATATTGTGGATCACTACTACATTTAAACTGGGATGGTGAATTTGATAGTAATATTTTAATACGCTCTCTTATGGTAGATAAATCAAACTTACGTATCCACGCTGGCTGTGGAATTGTGGCTGATTCTGATCCAAATAATGAGTCAGAAGAGTTATCCTGGAAACTAATACCTCTCCTAGAAGCATTGGCATGATACAACATCTACCAAAGAAAATTATTTGGCTAGATGGTCAATGGATTACTCATCCTGAAAAGAATCTTTTACTATTCGATCGTGGAATCACCCTTGGCGATGGAATTTTCGAAACAATTCTAATTCAGGCATATAAACCTCAATTACTTGATGCTCATTTACAACGTTGGAGTCATAGCGCAAGTTTACTTGATATGGCACAACCCCCTGATAAAGATCTAATAGAAAAATTAATCAATGAAGCATTGGCTCAAAAAACTCTTGCAGAAGGCAATGGCGCTCTACGAATTACCTGGAGCCGAGGTATTACTCAAAATCGAGGTATTAATAAATTCAAAAAAGATTTTTCATCCCATACACTCTGGCTAGAAATAAATGAATATACTCCGCGCTTTCAACCTATATCAACCATGATTAGTAATTCTGAACGACGTAATGAGCATAGTCGTATAAGTCAATGTAAAGCAATCTCATATATCCAATCAATTATGGCTCGCAATGAATCCAATCATGCAGGATATGATGATGCCTTACTCTTAAACACGAATGACGAAATGTGTTGTGGAACAACAGCAAACATAATTATCAAACGAAAAGATAGATGGTTAACACCACGAATCACCAGTGGATGTTTACCAGGCATAATGAGAAAACAAGGGCTGGAAAGTGGTCTTTTAGAAGAAGCAAAAATTAATGCAATACCAGAAATTAATGATCAATGGCTATTAATCAATAGTCTCAGCTGTCATTCAATTACACAAATTGGTAGATTTAAACTTTCCGAATTTACTAGGTCTAAAGAACTTTGGCATAATTTACTAAAAAAAAGTCCTAAAAAGAAATTGGCATTTTAGCATTAGATAAAGTGGGAGAGATGGAAGAAATTTGATAATTAACTGTTTCTCCAATGATAATAATTGATGGGGCAATTACTTTATTCTTCTCTACTTCTTGAACCAAAGCATCTAAAACAGTCTTCAAGCATCGCTGTCCTCTTACAGTTGCTCGTTGAATAACGGCAACTGGAATCTTTGGAGAACATCCAGCTGATAGTAATTCTTGAACAATAAAATGAAGATTATGTATACCCATATAAATAACCAACGTATTGCCAGGTTGCAGCAACGTTTTCCAATTAACAGACGGACGCAGTTTATTTTTTCCCTCATGACCAGTGACAAATGTCACTGAACTACCTGCAATACGATGTGTTAAAGGAATACCCACATAAGCAGCTGCAGCCATCCCAGATGTAATGCCAGGAATAATCTCAACAGAAATACCATGCTGATATAAATAAGAAGCTTCTTCTCCTCCACGTCCAAAAATAAACGGATCACCTCCTTTTAAACGAACTACCAATTTATACTGCCTTGCCAAATCAACCAATAAAGAATTGGTAGTTAATTGGGGTTGTGAATGATGTCCTTTTCTCTTACCAACAAAAATACACTTACATTTCTCATTGACCAATTCCAAAATCTCATGAGAAACTAACGCGTCATAAACCACTGCATCACATTGCTTCAAAAGCTTTGATGCTTTAACCGTTAATAAATCAGGGTCACCCGGTCCAGCTCCAACTAAATAAACAGTTCCAAGTTGCTTATCTTTCATAAACAAAATATCTGCTATCCAAAGGATGTAAAAACTACATACTAAGGATAGGAAATAAAAAAAAAACTAGCTATCTACTAACTCATGAATCAAGATTCATGAAACCCTTCAATGAAGAATTAGCTAGAGCATTGAAAAATATCTGATCATAAAAATAATCTTTTCAAAGTTTTTTAAACATTTGATAACGACAAAAATCAATACCGCCAATTTTGATTCGCTCACAAGAATCCACGATCCATCCATACTTTAAAAGCAACCTATAACTAAATAAACTCGCTTCTGTACGTAAAGTATCTATGCCTTCTCTAAAAGCATCAGATTCAATTTGAAACAAAAGTCTAGTAGCAAAACCATGTCGAGCTGAACGACCGCGACAATAAAGAAGAGCCAAACGATCAACAGGATACCGGACTGCAAAAGCTTCATTTTGATAATTTTTCCTAATCAACCACCCTTGTCCCTCTTTTAAAGATCTATCTAAGACACCTGGCAAAGATGCTAATGCTGCCCATGCTTCAATTTGATCCTTATTATAAAAAGCCAACCCTTGAGAACATATTGCATCTCTATAAATATCTCGCACATCATCAAAATTGGCTTTAGTGAGTGGTACTAATTTCACTGAAGCTTCCATCGGGAAAAAATTTATAGGAGAAAAATAAACTAGTTGTATAAGATAATTGATAATGAGCAAAAGTCCCTACGTGCGTTTATCAAAAGCTGGCATCTTATTTTGTGCATTCATAACACTGTTGAATGATCGCTTAGGTGAAACAATTCTCTTGCCTTTACTACCAAAACTAAAAACTAGTTTTGGAATAAGTGCACAAACACTTGGACTATTAGGCGGAAGCTACGCACTCTCTCAATTTATTGTCGCACCATTAATAGGTGCATTAAGTGACAAATATGGCAGGAAACCCGTGATCACATTTTGTGTCGCCGGTTCAGTGATAGGACTTTCAATATTTGCTCTCACCATTGCTTTCTGGAACACAAATATAGAAATATGGAAAGGCGGGACACCACTGATAATTTTCTTGCTTTTTGGAGCAAGAGTAATAGATGGTGCAAGTGGAGGAACAGCCGCTAGTGCAACAGCAATTCTAGCCGATATATCCACACCAGAAAATCGTGCCAAAACTTTTGGATTAATAGGCGCTGCTTTTGGATTAGGATTTATTATTGGTCCTTTTATAGGTGGATTACTAACAAATATTGCATTTACTCTCCCAGGTATATTGGCAACATTATTTGCAATTTTTAATTTAATTATCGTCATCATTTTTTTACCAGAAACATATCAAAGTAAGAATAATCTTCTCATCAAGAAAAGAACATTAAATCCAATAAACCAATTAATAAATGTATTTAAAAACCCATTAATTAGCAGGCTATCCTTAGCATTCTTTCTTTTCTTTATGGCATTCAATGGTCTGACATCATTTCTATTACTTTATTTAGAAGAGATTTTTAAATGGGTTGGGAATGAACCAGTACTAGCATATACAATAATGAATGTACATTTCTCAATATCTAAGGGTCTTTTACCTGCACTAAATCTCGCCTGGGTTGGCGTAGTTGCCATAATTGTACAAGGCTTTTTAATAGGTAAACTTGTACACAAATTTGGAGAGTCGAGACTCACAATGGCAGGAATTGGATTTGTCATATCAGGATCATTTCTATTAATTATTGGGAATATCGAAAATGCAATACCACTAGTATTTTCCGGTTGTTCTTTACTGGCTCTTGGAACTGGGTTAGTCGTACCATCATTGAGAGCAATTATCTCTAAAAAATTAACTTCAAGTGGTCAAGGGGCAATTCTCGGAAACCTTCAAGGATTACAAAGTCTTGGATCATTTTTAGGCTATGCAATCGCAGGTATCGCCTACAAAAACAATCCAAGCAGTCCTTTTATTTTAGGAATGGGGTTGCTAATCGTTGTAGGCTATTTAGTAGCTGGTGGGATAAACATGAAGCCCAAGATCAACTACTAAGCAATGCCTAACGAAATAATGCACACAAACAAATTCCTGAATAGAGAATTAAGCTGGATTGATTTTAATGAACGTGTACTCAAAATAGCTCTTGATCCAGATACACCATTACTTGAACAAGCGAAATTCAACGCTATTTTTCATAACAATTTAGATGAATTCTTTATGGTGAGAGTAGCCTCTCTCAAATCACAAGTTGAAGCAGGAATTACTAAAACAACTGATAATAATCAAAGTCCTGAACAACAACTAATTGAAATTAGAGAAAAAATTCTACCCCATTTACAAAAACAACAACAACACTATTTGAATCATATAAAACTCAACCTAGCGCAAAACGATATTTTATTACTGGATTATAGCGATCTAAACTTGAGGGAAAAAAATTGGATTGATAACTACTTCAAATCAGCCATATTTCCTATACTAACTCCTTTAGCTGTAGACCCTGCTCATCCATTTCCGTTTGTAAGCAATTTAAGCCTTAATATCGCTGCAATAATTAATGATCCTGAAACAGATCAAAAACAATTCTCAAGAATAAAAATTCCACAAAAAATAATCTCTAGATTCGTTGAAATTCCTAAAAATATTAATCAAAGAAATCCCGAACCATACTTTAGTGCAGTACCAGTAGAGCAAATCATTGCAGCTAATCTCAATTACCTGTTTCCAGGAATGAACATTGAGGAATACTCTTTTTTTCGAGTAACAAGAGATGCTGATCTAGAACTTAGAGATTTAGAGGCCGATGATCTAATGCTCGCGTTAGAACAAGGACTCAGAAAACGTCGTATGGGTGGAGAAATAGTCAGGCTCGAAGTCGCTAACAATATGCCAACAAATATTCTTAATCTACTAATCGAAGGTATGTCAGTTAAGCCTGAAGATCTATATTCCATCAATGGATTATTAGGCTTAGATGCACTATTTGAATTACTTAATTTGAACAAACCCAGTTTATTCTTTAAAAAGGAACAAGGTAAGATTCATAAATTACTAAAAAAAAGCCAATTTCATTTACTCGAAGATGGATCACTAAAACAAGAAGATTTTGAAAGTATATTCTCTATAATCAAACGTAATGACATACTCTTACATCATCCTTTTGATTTATTTTCAAGTTCCGTAGAAGAGTTTATTCATCAAGCTGCAAACGACCCATTAGTAATGGGTATAAAAATGACACTATATCGAGTTTCTAAACAATCCAGTATTATTGAAGCATTAATTAGAGCCGCCGAAAATGGAAAACAAGTTCTCGCACTTGTAGAATTAAAAGCTCGTTTTGATGAAGATAATAATATTCAATGGGCTAAACAATTAGAAAAATCAGGTGTTCATGTTGTGTATGGAGTTATTGGTTTAAAAACTCATACTAAAATTGCCTTGGTTATACGTAAAGAAAAAGATCGTTTACGTACTTACTTTCACATCGGTTCAGGTAATTATAACTCCAAAACATCCAAGACATATACTGATATTGGTTTGCTTTCTGTTCAACCAGAACTTGGTCAAGACCTTATAGAGCTATTCAACTATTTGACAGGCTTCTCAAAACAACAAAGTTTTAGAAAATTGTTAGTAGCCCCCGTAAGCCTCAGGAAAGGAATAGAACACCTAATCAAACAAGAGATTGAAAATGTAAAAAATGGCAAAGAGGGAGAAATCATTGCCAAAGTAAATTCACTAGTTGATCGCAATATCATTAATTTACTTTATGAAGCCTCTCAAATAGGTGTAAAAATAAAATTAATAGTTAGAGGTATGTGTTGCTTAATTCCTCAACAAGAAGGAGTTAGTGAAAATATTAATGTTGTTAGCATCATTGGTAGATATTTAGAACATTCTAGAATTTTTTGGTTTCGCAATAATAATAATCCTAAAGTTTTTATAGGAAGTGCAGACTTAATGCGACGAAATTTAGATCGTAGGGTTGAAGCAGTTACTCCTATTGAAAATCCAAAATTAATAAAACAGCTGGAAAAAATACTAACTGTCTATCTCACAGACAATGAGAATGCTTGGGAAATGCAAGATGATGGCATGTTTTTTAAGAAAGTTACTACTAATCAAAAAATATGTGCACAAGAGAAATTCATGAATGAACAAACTTAAATGAAGAATGCAAGAAAAAAGGCAAAATCATAAGTCTTATTACCTAATAACGTGACTTATAGAACATTTTTGCATTGCTTTAAAAATACATTTTATTTAATTCACGGTTATTTTCCATAAGAGTGCTAAGTTCATTCTAAATATAAATATAGGAGGCCAGGGTGATGGGGATCCCTCTGGAATCTGTTAAAGATGATTCTGCATCATCTTCAGAGAAGTTAATTTTGCCAAAGACATCCAAAAGTCAAAGGCAAAAAAATTCTAACAATGGCACAGGGACTCGAGGTCGACCTTCTCGACGCCTAGGAACTGACTCTATAGGTTTTTATCTCAGCAGTATTGGAAGGGTGCCTTTGCTGACTGCAGCCGAGGAAATAGAGCTAGCCCATCATGTACAAAACATGAAAGGCTTATTAGAAAAATCAAAAGAAGATATAAGTCCTAGAGAGCGATATCAAATCAAAATGGGGAAACGAGCAAGAGATCGTATGATGGCGGCAAATCTTAGGCTTGTTGTAAGTGTTGCTAAAAAATATCAAAATCAAGGATTAGAGCTTCTCGATTTGGTTCAAGAAGGGGCTATCGGGTTAGAAAGAGCCGTTGATAAATTTGACCCTGCAATGGGATATAAATTCTCTACCTATGCGTATTGGTGGATTCGGCAAGGAATGACTAGGGCAATTGATAATAGTGCACGTACTATTCGACTGCCAATACATATCAGCGAAAAATTATCAAAAATGCGTCGGATTACTCGTGAATTATCTCATCGCTTAGGAAGGCAACCCAATAGATTTGAACTTGCGGAAGAATTAGGTATGGAAGCAAAAGATCTAGAAGATTTAATCTCACAAAGTGCTCCTTGTGCATCTTTAGATTCTCATGCTCGCGGTGAAGAAGATAGAAGCACTTTAGGAGAGCTTATACCTGATCCAAATTATGATGAACCAATGGAAGGGATGGATAGAAACATGCAAAAAGAACATTTAGGTGGATGGCTAGCTCAACTAAATGAAAGAGAGCAAAAGATTATGCGTTTACGATTCGGGTTGGATGGTGAAGAACCTTTAACACTTGCCGAAATAGGAAGACAAATTAATGTCTCTAGAGAACGCGTAAGACAACTTGAAGCAAAAGCAATTCTAAAACTAAGAGGAATGACCGCGCACCAACAAGTTGCATAGCAAAGAGTGTGTTAAATATCTATTCATTAATAATTATTGGTAGCTGGTTGCTGATCATATTAATTGTGAGTTATCTATGCAGCAAATTATTTCCTGATGCAAAAGAACTAACTCGAAAGATCGTTCATATTGGCAGTGGACCAGTCATACCTTTGGCATGGTGGTTAAAAGTTCCAAATCATCTTGCAATTCCTATCGCTTTCTTCATAACAATAACTTTAATTATCAATTACAAGTTTAACATCATTTCATCTATTGAAAATATAGAGCGAAAGAGTTTTGGTACTATTGCTTACGGTATCAGCATTACAATATTACTAATTTTCTTTTGGGCAGATCACCCATCTGCAGTAGCGGTAGGTGTATTAGTAATGGCATTTGGAGATGGATTAGCAAGCTTAATTGGTAGGAGATTAAAATCCCCTACTTGGAAAATCTTAGGCCAAAAAAAATCTAGAGCAGGTACATTTACTATGGGAATAGTAACTACATTAGTTCTTTTAAGTATCAACCAAATCATTGAAACACCTATAAATATCAGAGACATATTATTTATCACTTCTCTCGCAGTCAGTCTTGAACAAGTAGGTCCTTTTGGAATAGATAATATTACTGTACCAATAGGAGTGGCCGCATGCTGGAACTGGCTTCTATTAAGTTAATCATTTAAGGTAATGATTGGGCTAGTTCTTCAAAAAGAATCTCCGTAGTATTTATATCAATACATGCATCAGTAACACTTTGCCCATAAGTAAGATCAGACAAATTCTTAGATAGTGATTGATTGCCTTCTACTAAATGACTTTCTAACATCACTCCCATTATAGAGATAGATCCTCCTGCAATTTGTTGAGAAACTTCTCTAAGAACATGAGATTGTCGTCTAAAATCCTTATTTGAATTTCCATGACTACAATCAATCATTACTCTATTTTTTAAGTTACTCGACAACAATTGTTGAGAAATTCTAGAAACTGATTCAAAATCATAATTAGTACCATGAGTACCTCCTCTTAAAACCAAATGGCCATCTGGATTACCTGTTGTACTAATAATAGAAGCTGATCCCTCATGATTAATACCTAAAAAATGATGTGGCTTAGATGCTGCCTTCATTGCATTAATAGCAACAGCAATAGTGCCATCAGTCCCATTCTTATAACCAATTGGCATAGATAACCCAGATGCCATTTCTCTATGAGTTTGACTCTCTGTAGTACGAGCACCAATAGCAGTCCAACTAATCAAATCAGCAATATATTGAGGAACCACAGGATCCAACAATTCTGTTGCGGTGGGAATACCCAAATGAGCCAAATCTAAAAGTAACCTTCTCGCACGTTTCAAACCAGTATTAATATCGTAGGAACCATCTAAATGAGGATCATTAATCAAACCTTTCCACCCTGTAGTGGTTCTAGGTTTTTCAAAATACACTCTCATCACTATTTCAAGCTTTTTTGAAAATCTATCTCTTAATGGCTTCAGCCAATTTGCATACTCTTTTGCTGCTTTGACATCATGAACAGAACAAGGACCCACAATTACTAATACTCTTGAATCTTCACCTGACAATATCGATTGAATGCTTTTACGAGTTGTAGAAACAACCTCGGCGGAATTGGGATCTAAAGGCAAATCATGGTGTAGAGAAGCAGGTGGCAGTAACGGCCTTGTCTCTACAACATGAAGATCGAAAGTTTGGCCCGCCAAATGAGAATCTGTGGAAAAAGCCATCATGACTGCCTCATTGGTAAAGACTCACAGCAATTAAACAAAAAATAGATTATGTATTTGCATTGATACATCTATCTATATTCAAATCAGAGTAATTAGTAATCTAGTGTATTAAAGAAACTAGGCAGAAAAAATGCTAAAAACTTATCATGAACTTGCTTCTGTCAGAGCTGAAAAGGGTATACCACCATTACCCTTAAATGAACAACAAACTCATGAGCTAACAATATTGTTGGAAAATCCAAAAGAAAATTCTAACAAAGAATTCTTATTAGATCTGCTTAGAAATCGTATCCCACCAGGAGTAGACAAAGCGTCATATGTAAAAGCCACTTGGCTGCACTCTGTTGCAAAAGGAACAATACAGAGCCCTTTAGTTAGTTCAAATGAAGCCACAAAACTCTTAGGTACAATGATGGGAGGATATAACGTCGCAGCATTAATTGAAATTCTGCAAAGTCCAAATAAAGAAATCGCAAATCTCGCCGCAAAAAGTCTAAGCAATACACTGCTTATCTATGACGCCTTAAATGACGTTATGGAACTATCTAAAAGCAACTATTTTGCCCAACAAATCATCAAAAGTTGGGCAAATGCTGAATGGTTTACCAGGAGACCTAAATTACCAAGTGAAATTATAGTTACTGTCTTCAAAGTTGATGGAGAAACAAATACTGATGATCTTTCTCCAGCTACTCATGCAACCACAAGACCTGATATACCACTACATGCCTTAGCAATGCTTGAAACACGAGACCCAGAAGCAATAAGAACAATTACTTCTTTAAAGGAAAAAGGACATTCTATAGCATATGTAGGAGATGTTGTTGGTACAGGGAGCTCTCGAAAATCTGCGATTAATTCGGTACTGTGGCATATTGGTCAGGATATTCCATATATACCTAATAAAAGATCCGGCGGAGTTATTCTAGGAAGTAAAATCGCACCAATTTTTTTCAATACTGCTGAAGATTCAGGCGCATTACCTATTGAATGTGATGTAAGCCAATTAAATACAGGTGATGTTATATCAATACATCCTTATGAAGGCAAAATTAGGAAACCAGCAGGAAAGAAAAACAAAATCATTTCCTCATTTGAATTAAAGCCTTCAACTATTTTAGATGAAATACAGGCAGGTGGACGAATACCATTAATGATTGGCCGAGCTCTAACAGACAAAGTTCGAGAAAAATTAAATCTAGAACCTTCAACCATTTTTATTCGCCCAGGAAAAACTAAAGAAGCTGCTAAAAGCTTTACTCAAGCACAAAAAATCGTTGGAAAAGCATGTGGCGTTTCTGGTATTCAACCAGGAGAAAGTTGTGAACCAATCATCACAACTGTTGGTAGTCAAGATACAACTGGACCTATGACTCGAGATGAAATGAAAGAACTAGCATGCCTAGGCTTTTCAGCAGATTTAGTGATGCAAAGCTTTTGTCACACAGCTGCTTATCCAAAACCAGTAGATATTAAAACTCAGGAAGAACTGCCAGATTTTTTTGCAGAGCGAGGAGGAGTAGCATTAAAACCTGGCGACGGAATAATACATAGTTGGCTAAATAGAATGCTTTTACCAGACACTGTAGGAACTGGTGGAGATAGTCATACCAGATTCCCACTCGGCATATCATTCCCTGGAGGCTCAGGTGTAGTAGCATTTGCGGCAGCTATCGGCGCAATGCCCTTAGATATGCCTGAATCAGTATTAGTTCAATTTACAGGATCATTACAGCCAGGTATAACCTTACGAGATGTAGTCAATGCAATTCCTTTAAAAGCTATTGAAAAAGGATTGTTAACCGTAGAAAAAGAAAACAAAATTAATGTCTTTAATGGCAAAATAATGGAAATTGAAGGACTACCAAACCTTAAACTTGAACAAGCTTTTGAGTTAACTGATGCAAGTGCTGAAAGATCCTGTGCAGGTTGTTCAATTCAACTTTCTAAAAAAACCATTTCAGAATATCTAAATAGCAACATTTCATTATTAACAAACATGATTGCTAGAGGGTATAAAGATCCACGTACAATAGGCAGACGTATTCAAGAAATGAAAAAATGGTTAGATAAACCGGAAATCATCACAGCAGATCCTAATGCTCAATACTCATCTACTATTCAAATTAATCTAGATGACCTACAAGAACCCGTTATCGCTTGTCCCAATGATCCAGATAATGTAAAACTCCTTGGGCAAGAAGCAGGAAAAGGAATTCAAGAAGTCTTTATAGGTTCATGCATGACCAATATTGGTCATTATCGTGCTGCTGCCAAAATCCTAGAAAACTCTGGCAAAGCAAAAGCAAGATTATGGATTTGCCCTCCAACACGTATGGACGAAGATGTACTAAAAAAAGAGGGCTATTACCAAATCTTTGAAGATGCTGGATCCAGAATGGAAATGCCAGGATGCTCTCTTTGCATGGGAAATCAAGCTCGAGTAGAAGACAATACAACTGTATTTTCTACAAGCACGAGAAACTTTAATAATCGTCTAGGAAAAGGTGCACAAGTATATTTAGGGAGTGCAGAATTAGCAGCTGTATGTGCATTATTAGGTCGAATAC
Source organism: Prochlorococcus sp. AG-409-K04 (assembly GCA_003215555.1). Classification (GTDB taxonomy): domain Bacteria; phylum Cyanobacteriota; class Cyanobacteriia; order PCC-6307; family Cyanobiaceae; genus Prochlorococcus_E. Next base: position 4,443 of record QCKE01000018.1, on the reverse strand, counting down.
CAACCTTGAAAGAATATAAACAAATTGCAGAAGAAAAAATCAATCCATTATCAGAAGATCTATATCGATATCTCAATTTTAATGAAATCGATGGCTTTGAAAAAGAAGGAAAAATAATCAGTGATGATCAACAAAAAGAATTTCTAAATATTTGCTCATGAAATATATCAATGACCTCCAAATTAGCACTCAACCCATCACTTCAGGTAAAAGCATTCGCAAGCTGTTAAAGCAAAGATGGTTTGTAGTTTCTCTAGCTTTACTTCTCACAGGTCTTGGAGCTGCCTTAACAGGTGTCCTATTTAAAACAGGAATTCATACCCTCGATGATTGGCGGTTAAATCTACTAAAAATACTTCCAGGATGGTTAGTACTACCTACCTTAGGAGGAATTGGAGGTCTAATTTCTGCGACAGTAATCGCAAAATTTGCACCAACTGCCAAAGGATCCGGGGTAACACAAGTAATTACATTTCTTCGCCATAGGCCAGTTCCAATGGGACTGAAAATTGGTATTGGAAAATTAATTGCAGGAATTATAGCTATAGGTAGTGGATTTCCTCTTGGGCCAGAAGGTCCAGCAGTACAAATGGGAGGATCAGTTGCGTGGCAAATGGCAAAATGGTTAAAAGCACCAGTAGCTTTTCGGCGTGTAATTGTTGCAGCTGGAAGTGGAGCAGGAATTGCAGCCATCTTTAGTGCTCCCATAGGGGGATTTATTTATGCAATAGAAGAATTATTAAATTCTTCAAGACCAGTAGTTTTATTGCTAGTAGTCATTACAACATTCTGGGCTGATACGTGTGCAGATGTCTTACAAGGACATGGCTTCCAATTGGATATTGATTTTCCATTAACTATAAATGTCTTACCCATTGACTTTGCGTATTTAATTTTTTTAGGCATATTAGTAGGTCTATTAGCTCAACTCTATGCTCAATATGTCCTGATTATGCAATCTCTAGGAAATAAATGGTTTCGAGACAAGCTGATTATGCGAATGACTCTCAGTGGAATAATATTAGGAATCATCTTTTCATTTTTACCGAAGGAATTTCATCATGTAGGAGATCTACAAAAACTAATTGTCTTAGGTGATGGCAATATTTCATTAGCCTTAGCCACATTTATAGTTTTATTTTTCTGCACCGGATTTGCTGCTGCATCTGGGGCTCCAGGAGGACTGTTTTTCCCAATGCTTACACTTGGCGGATGTATAGGGTCTGCCTGTGGAACCTGGGTAGAAGCTTTAACTGGTCATTTGCCAACAACATATACTCTTGCAGGAATGGGAGCATTTGTAGCAGCTTGCACCAGAACACCAATATCTGCAATGTTTCTCGCATTTGCTCCCACTAAAAATTTGCTGATCTTAAAACCAGTCTTATTGACTTGTATTGCAAGCTTCTTAGTAGCTAGAATTTTTCATAAAGAATCTATTTACGAAAGACAAATTGAAATAGATAACGCTCATCAAGCTAAAATGAATAAACAACAATCTCCAACTATTTCCAGATAACACTGAACCAGGAAACTCTTCTTTTTACACCGACAGTTCCGAGATCAAATGCACTCAGAACAACACTAGCTTTTCCAAATACTTATTCAGTTGGTATTACAAATCTTGGCTTTCAGATTATTTGGGCAACGCTAGCAAAACGAAATGATGTTGATGTAAGAAGATTATTTACAGATCAAGCAGAAGCACCTCACCGTTCCAATGATTTATTTGGCTTTTCGCTGAGTTGGGAACTTGATGGCCCTATTTTATTAGATCTCTTAGAAAAAAATAGAATTCCACTTTGGAACTACCAAAGATCAGATGATGATCCAATTGTTTTTGGAGGAGGACAAGTACTTACAGCAAATCCAGAACCCTTTGCTCCATTTCTAGATGTAGTCCTCTTAGGTGATGGAGAGAATCTTTTACCAGAATTTATCAATGTAATAAAAGAGATTCAAAGCATGAAAAGAAAAGAAAAACTAAGAGTCTTAGCAAAAGTTCCAGGGGTATATGTTCCAATATTGTATAAACCTTCATATAACTCTAATAATGAGTTAATTGAAATACAGCCAATTGATGGAGATATACCAAAAAAAATTGTTAAACAAACTTGGCGACAGAATACTCTCAGCCATTCAACAGTAATTACGCCTGATTCAGCTTGGCCTAATATCCATATGATAGAAATAGTGCGGAGTTGTCCCGAACTATGTCGATTCTGCCTAGCAAGCTATTTAAATCTACCCTTTAGAAAAGCATCACTCAAAGAAGGTCTCATTCCAGCAGTCGAAAAAGGATTTGAAATTACAAACCGCATTGGATTATTAGGTGCATCAATTACTCAACATCCAGAATTTTCTGAACTAATAACATGGCTAAAAAAAGATCATTTTGACGGCATGAGACTTAGTTTAAGTTCTGTTCGTGCATCCACAGTGAATCCAAACTTGACCAAACTATTATATCGTCGTAATTCAAAATCAATAACTATTGCTATTGAAAGTGGCAGTAAAAAAATAAGAAATATAGTCAATAAAAAACTAGCTGAAGAAGAAATTTTTGCAGCTGCAAAATACGCAAAAGAGGGTGGTTTATCAGCTTTAAAGCTCTATGGCATGGTTGGCTTACCAACTGAAAATGATAAAGATCTAGAAGAAACTGTCAGCTTATTATTAAGTCTAAAAAAACAAATATCAGGACTTCGTCTTACTTTTGGTGTAAGTACCTTTGTCCCAAAAGCGCACACACCTTTTCAATGGATTGGTGTAAATCCTAAAGCTAAAAAACGATTACAAAGTCTTGGGAAATACTTAAAACCAAATGGAATTAATTTTAGACCTGAAAGCTATAATTGGAGTATAATTCAAGCATTGATCTCGCGAAGTGATAGACGACTAGCCAGAGTCATTGAAGCAGTCCGTGGTGCAGAAAATACATTAGGCAGTTGGAAAAAAGCATACAAAGAAATTCAAAATAATCCACATGATTTTATACACAATGACAAACTACCTTTATGGGATGAAGTTATTCACAATGAATGGAATTCAAAAAGAAAACTTCCTTGGATGCATCTACAAGGTCCATTAACATCAGAGCAATTACGAGAACACCACAATCAATCAATCCAAAATAATTAATACACTAAAAGGAAGCTAAATTAAATCCAATGAATTACAAATTTTAAAATATAGCTAATATTGATTTTCACTCAAAAACAGCAGTTTTTCCTCTATAAACCATTACTTGTCTACGCAAATGAAATCTTAAAGCTCTTGCTAGAGCAAGTCGTTCTGTATCTCTCCCCTTTCGAATTAAATCATTTACTTCATCGCGATGACTAACATGTACAATCGTTTGATCAATAATAGGTCCATCATCCAGCTTATCAGTTACATAATGAGCAGTTGCACCAATTAATTTAACACCTCTTTTCCATGCCCTATGATACGGCTTTGCTCCTTTAAATGCAGGCAAAAAAGAATGATGTATATTAATAATATTTGGAAATAATTGGATAAATTCTGAACTAAGAATCTGCATATACTTTGCTAAAACTATTAAATCAATTTTATAATCTAATAATATTTTTAAAATCTTTTTTTCTACAAATGATTTATTCTCTTCATCAACAGGAATATATTTATAATCCACATTAAAACTATCACATATTTTTTTTAAATCCATGTGGTTAGAAATAACTAGAGGAACTTCCATCTCCATCTCATTATTGTTCACTCTCCACAATAAATCTAGAAGACAATGACTCTGTTTACCTACAAAAATTGCAACTCGTGAAAAATGATCAGAAAAATGTAAATGTGCTTTTCCTTCCAATCTATTTGCCAATTTATACACTTCTTGCTCTATTAACTCTCTAGGTAATTTAAATCCCTCGAGATCCCATTCTAATCTACTCAGAAAAACCGATGCTTCACCATCTGTATGATGATCAGCATGTCTAATATTGCCATGATTGCTAGCAATCCAACCTGAAATTTCACTAACTAAACCGGGACGATCTGGACAAATTAGTTGTAAAATAACAGTTGTCATAAAAAACTACCAATAGCATTTATTCTTCATAGTGGAATAAACAAAGTCAATCATTAATACGAATTATAGACATGACAATAAAGGAAATAGCAGTTATTGGTGGGGGAATAATAGGAAGAAGTACTGCATTTAAGTTAGCAAATCTTGGCCACCACGTAACAATCATCGATCAAGATCTAAAACAAAAAAGCTGTGAAGGTACCTCTCGTACAGGAAGCAAAGCCTCTCTAGGAGTTCTGATGGGTAATACTTTTCATAGATCTACTGGCCGAAGTTGGAAACTCAGACGAAGAAGCATGGAGCTTTGGCCTGAATGGATCACAGAATTATCTAAATCTAATATGTTCTTAGAATTAAAAACTCCTTTAATTAAAATCGCAAAGGAT
>QCKE01000017.1 GCA_003215555.1 Prochlorococcus sp. AG-409-K04 | reverse complement strand
TTAATGAAGTTCAAATTGAAGCTGTTTTCCCTGATGGAACAAAGCTCGTCACACTACATAACCCAATTCGTTGAAAAAATGAAAACTCTTATTCCTGGTGAACTTATTCCTGAAGATGGTGAACTTGAATTAAACTCTGGAAGACCAGTGACTACCATTTCCGTCTCAAATAAAGGTGATAGACCTATTCAAGTTGGCTCTCATTTCCATTTCTATGAAACAAATAAAGCTCTTTGTTTTGATAGAGAACAAACTCTTGGAAAAAGACTTGATATTCCTGCAGGAACTGCCATTAGATTTGAGCCTGGAGATTTGCGTGAAGTAAGACTTGTTCCTTTTGCAGGAGATCAAAGAATCTATGGTTTTAATGGATTAATTAATGGTTCACTTTGCTGAAGCTTTATGTCTTACAAAATCCCTCGCCGTACTTATGCTGAAACCTATGGTCCAACGACAGGAGATCGAGTACGACTCGCCGATACTTCTTTAATTCTTGAGGTTGAACATGACCATACTATTTATGGTGATGAAGTTAAATTTGGAGGAGGTAAAGTTATAAGAGATGGGATGGGGCAATCTCAGGAGATAAGAAAAAATGGTGTCGTCGATACTGTTATCACCAATGCTTTAATCTTGGATTGGTGGGGAATAGTTAAAGCTGATATTGGTATTAAAGATGGACTAATTATTGGGATTGGAAAGGCTGGCAACCCTGATACTCAAGAAGGTGTGTCAATTATTATTGGCCCAAGTACAGAAGTTATTGCAGGTGAAGGGAATATATTGACTGCTGGTGGTATTGATACGCATATTCATTTCATATGCCCTCAACAAATTCAAACAGCGCTAGCAAGTGGTATTACAACAATGCTTGGTGGTGGAACTGGTCCAGCCACTGGAACTAATGCAACTACATGTACTCCTGGGGCTTTTCATATTTCTCGAATGCTGCAAGCAGCAGACGCTTTTCCAGTTAATTTAGGTTTCTTTGGTAAAGGAAATGCTAGTAATCCCAAGGCCCTTGAAGAACAAGTTGTTGCAGGAGCCTGTGGATTGAAACTTCATGAGGATTGGGGGACAACCCCAGCTTCGATTGATTGTTGTTTGAGTGTTGCTGATCTTATGGATGTTCAGGTGTGCATTCACACTGACACCCTAAATGAAGCCGGTTTTGTAGAAGATACAATTAGAGCAATTAATGGAAGGACAATTCATACATTTCATACAGAAGGAGCTGGAGGTGGACACGCACCAGATATCATCAAAATTTGTGGTCAAAGTAATGTTCTTCCAAGTAGCACAAATCCAACAAGACCTTATACGCTCAATACACTAGAGGAACATTTAGATATGCTGATGGTTTGCCATCACTTAGATTCTAAAATCCCAGAAGATGTTGCTTTTGCTGAATCACGGATTCGCCGAGAGACAATTGCTGCAGAAGATATTCTTCATGACTTAGGTGCATTTTCAATTATTGCCAGTGATTCTCAAGCTATGGGTCGGGTTGGTGAAGTTATTACGCGTACTTTTCAAACAGCACACAAGATGAAAGTTCAACGTGGTCATCTCCCCGAGGACTCAATCCGTAATGATAATAACCGTTTAAAACGCTATATTGCCAAGGTAACGATTAACCCTGCTATAGCCCACGGCATGAGTAGTCATATTGGCTCAGTAGAAGTAGGTAAGTTGGCCGATTTGGTTTTGTGGAAGCCAGGTTTTTTTGGTGTTAAACCAGAGATTGTTATTAAAGGAGGGTCAATTGCCTGGGCACAGATGGGAGATGCTAATGCATCCATCCCAACACCAGAGCCAGTTTATGGAAGACCAATGTTTGGATCATTCGGAAATGCTTTGACATCAAGTTCCCTGACGTTCTTAAGTCAATTTGCTCTCGATGCAGGCATTGGAAAAACTCTTGGGTTGCAAAAAAAATGTGTAAGTGTTCAAAATACTCGTAGGATTTCTAAAAAGAATATGATTTTAAATAATGCCTTGCCTTCAATTGATGTTGATCCCCAAACCTATGAAGTCTTTGCCAATGGAGAGTTGCTGACATGTGAACCTGCTAAGGAACTTCCAATGGCACAAAGATATTTCTTGCTGTAATTTCGAGAGTCATCACAGCACATTTTTTATTACTAAATGTTGTCCTACAAAAAACTTTTAGTCTGAAAGAAAAAGATTGACTCTTGTTAACTAGTAAAGCTTTTAGGGTGTTTCAGATATCTTATATAGGTTTTTCTTTTTATTATGTTCAATCAGTCTCTATATGACAAGTTAAATCGTATTGTTTGAGCCTAGGTTTTGTTGATTTACTAAGAAGTCTTGCCAATTCAATTGCAGAAAGCTCAAAATTAGGAGTCTATTTAAAAGTTGTTTTTCGCTGAGAAGACTTCTTAACCACTTTTTGAGATGGTCAAAAAATTGATCTCAAGATTCTTAAGTTGTTGTTTGGAAGACCTTAAGTTTTCCGAGGACTTGCAAACTTTCAAGTACATGATTGAAAATTCGTTTATTTTCATGCGAGAAAAAAGTGATTGAGCTACTTTTTGGGTTGATATAAATAGGTGTGATTGTCAATATGATTCCATTACCTCTTGATAGTAATTAACAGCACACTTTTTTAAGCAATCAAGTCCTTTATTCTTCAATGAGTATGTGGTAATGCATTTATGATAGAAATAAATTGGCCCTAATAATTTTTTTGTACTTGGCTTTTTGTTTGTTTTAATAGACATGACTTGCACCCCCTTAGAAGGACAATATTGGTACCATAGAAACTTCAATAGCTTCTTTAATGTTAAGTACCTAAGAGTATTTACTCATAAAAAAGTTGCTTTTCATTTTTATCAACAGTAATTGCTTCCTTTTGATAAAATTAATCTGGGCAAGTAATTAAAGAGACGAAAAACTATTTGTTTGAAAAATTTATAATAAAAAGTGAGGTGTGATTATATATATGAAAAAGGGAAAATCAATATTTTAAAATTACGTTATAATTTTGCTGTGAAAAGCTTTTTTAAGATGGACTGAAATTTGGATAGGATTAACCAGAAGATACCTTCTTAAATTTTCATCTACGCACAAAGAGTATTTTATACAATTTCAATCTTGAAATTTTTAGCTATTTATTTAGAAGCAACAGTCTTTTGCGATAAATGAATGCTGATTCACAGCTAAAAAAAATTTTACACTTGGCCGTGAATAATGCTGTCTTAAGAATGGAAACATTAAACGAGCCTTCTGATAGGCGTTGCATATTTCATGAATACAAGGAGTGGTTAGGAAAAGACATAAATGATGAGGTTTGGGCGATTTCCAGAGAGGCGATTCAAAATGAAAATGGGTAAGTGAATAGTGCAGAAAGAAGCTTTACGTGTGAAGTGAAAAAAAAATTAAGAGCTATTCTTCAAGCATCTTCTTTAGATATAACTTCTGTATCAACTACATCTTGAGATGTAGTAAAGTCATTGTCTTTCATGTCAATCCAGCTATTGAATTTATCAACCAAGGGTAGAGAACCTCGGTAAATAAAGATGGCGGTTGGTAGAATACTTATGATTCCAATGACAGGACTTCTAAAAAGTAATCGACCAGCTTTTATATTGAAGAGAATTATCAATGCTAATGGAAATAATATACTGATGATTTTTTTAAGAACTTCTCTCCAGCCAATGCGGTAGGCCGACCATATACAAACTATGCCAACAATGTACAGAAACACATAAGTCATTTGGCAATGATAGGAAGCTTGGGAAAGAAAAGTGAGTATTCTTTTTTATCTTAGGATTCTCTGACTACCCTCCTCATCTATCGTTAAAAAACCGTCCTTCCTCTGACAATATTTGGATTGATGCTATTAAGTCAATTGCCTGATGATGTATAGATTGGATGGCTGCGTATTTTTGAAATGTTTTGTTGTTTCGGCATGACATTAGTTGCACATATAAGAGATTTATTTTTCTGTGAGTCGCCCAAAAGATTAGAAAAATTCTTTTTCCTTAGTATCTAATTAGATTATGACTTTTACTTCTTTCCCCTATGTTCTTTTGATTCTTTTTGAGAGATGGCTATGCTTATTATTTTTCATGAATTTTATACAAACAATCCTAAGCAAATCTTTGCAACAGTTCCTATCGAAAAGGAACAAATACTTATGGACCTTTGCTTCTGGGAGTGGTTTAGTTGTGCAAGTTTAATTATTTAATGGTTATTTTTCCCTTCCCTATGGGAGTAGAAAACGTAGTTCACTCCTCTCAGACAATTAGCTATGGATTTATTAGTTTATTTTTCTTTCCCATAGTTTTTGGATTTTTAGTTTACTCGTTAAGCAAATACGACGAATATCTTTCAGGAAGATTAATAGTTAATTCTTTGGAAGGGGGTGAATTGAAATTAATCACTCCTTTTAGCGAGAGGGAACAAGTTGAAATTAGAGTCAAAGATGGTCTAAATAAAAATTTTGTTTTAGATGCAATGACCTTAATGAAAGGTTATTTAAATCCATTAGATAAAATAGTGAAGAGTAAAAAAATTCTTAAAATTGGAGCAATTTCTCTTTTAGCAACAGGTGCAACTACCTTGATATTGATAGATGCAATTAAAGATACATCAAATACTATTTCACCAGTACAAGCAGAACTAACTGGTTTTCTTGAGTGGAATAAAATTTCTGTTAATAAAAAATTTAAGAGTTCTAAGGTTCAACAAAGTTTGTTCATTAGCAATATATTTAGAACAAATAATCTAAAACATAATAATACTTATAAACCTTATAGCATTTCCAATAAGCAATCTTCTCAAGAATTGATAAATAGAATAGTATTTGAATGATTTAGCAAAATGCTCAAAAATTTTTCATAGAAAATTTTTACTAAAAATCAAAAAGAGATTATTGAATTCATATGCTAACTAACATACCTTTGCTATACATATAATGTGTAAATATCTACCATCTATTTTATCGGGACTTCTAGCTGATATATTTTGCTAGATGTGCCAGACTTAGCTGAATTTGTTATCAGTATTTGTTGAAATCATTATAAAATAAACTTATTTTATAGATTTATGAGATCCTTTATGGACAATGATTTGATACAATTGTCTTTAGATTCTCAGCAAATAGAAGCTCTCATTAAAGGTTTTGCAAATAGGGCTGACAATAAGTCGTTTTTAATCGCTAATGTTACTGATGATTTTTTAGCTATTAGACCAAGTGGTAACCCAATTACAGCTGACGCTCTTGTGGCAATGTACAGTAACGAAGATTTGATCGTTGAGCTTTCTGAATTAGTAAAGATTCATCGATTAGAAGCATATAGAGATTGGGGATTTGCAGCATTTACGTTGAAAGAATTATTTAGCTTTAAGGGTGAGCCAAATAATGACTTATCTAGCTATTCAATGATTTTCAAAAAAATAGATGAAATTTGGAAAATCACTTGGATGCAAAGATCATCAGGTACTACAGATCTTGCTACCTGGCAATAATTTCAGTCCTTAAAGTATTTTTATACTAATTCTATTGAGATTGTATCCACTTTACTAAGGCTTTCTTAGGGGAATTGATCTCTTCAAGCGAAGTGTAGAAATATTCATTCCAACCATCTTTTGGTAACCCAGAGAATAACATCAAGTTCAGTGGATAATTGTTTGAATCAGTGCAACGACGAAAGTCATCACGAAATAAAAATGTTGGTTTATTTAAGGCTATAGCTGCTCCTAGCTCAATCATTACACCTTCATCCGGAGGAGTGCCATTGACAATGGCAAAAATTGCATCCGAATTCTTCACATCTTGAAGATCAGCCATTGCAATTTTGTATGCCCAGTCTGATTGTGAAAAATCTAATTGGCCATTTCGTTGGAAGGGTTCCCATACTTCAGCTCCTAAATTCTGAATTATAGAAACGAATTCTGGAAGAAGTTTTTTCTTCCATTGTTCTGAAAAGCCATAAGGAGAGGCTAGGTAAATAGTTTTTTTCCTCATATGGTTTTGCTCCTTGACAGTTGATATTCATGCATGTCTTTTTTGGCAAGATTGCTGTCTTCCCATGGGAAGACAAGCCATTTATCAGCGTTGGTTACTTCCACAGCGTTCCACCCTTGTGGTTTAGTTTTGCTAAACCAAACAAAAGTAGTAACAGCATGAGTCTCTAGTATTTGATTTAAAGTCTTTCCTGTTTCATAAACATCATCCACGACAAGACAACCACTCTTTACTTCTGTTATTAGAGGGATATTTAATGAATGACTTAATGCAACTGCTAAACAGAGACCACCTCTAGGTATGCCATAAACACCAGTGAGATTTTTTCCTTTGCATGCATAGGTAATACTTTTAATACAAGAGTTAAATTCTTCCCATTTCAGTATTCTCATGACATTAGATAACAGAAGATCTTGAAGTTGCCCCTATGTTTTGAATAGCTTGCTGGTGAGAAAGCATAGGATAAATTTGTTTGGTGGATTGTATCTTTTTTATTCTTGCTCGCTTATCTCCTTTTCGTACATTATATGCTCATATACTGTATTTAAAAATGGTTGAGCGTCTATTTATTGCTTGATTAAGTAAGGACTCCTTTCTTTATACAAGTTTAGAGCTTCTATTCAATTAATTTTAAATTAATAATATGTTTTCTTATCGTTTTGCAATTTTTGATATTTCTAAATGTGATATTTATTGCTCAAGCAAAATTTGGATTAATTCCTTTTATAAAGCTAGTAAGAAAAGATTAATTTTAAAATTTTATTGTTATGTATCCATTGAAATTAAAACAGATAAAACGTTCTTTTTCTATTTCCCTTTAGTGATTTCACTTTTATCAACGTTCCATACAACAAAAAATGCTTTGCTTTCTAGCTTTGATTCAACAAGTTAATATTTGGAGAGGCTTTTGAGAATAAAATCATTAATTTACTCAAGTTTCATGAGTTTTTGTAATTATTTTGAAAGTCTTGTGCCTTTAAGGAAGATTTCTTTGCAATGAAAAATGGTAGAGAGTGGTTTTTTTATGGGAAAAAATCATTCGCGCATATGGTTTGATTTCTCCCTAGTCATTCAAAAGCCTTGTATATAGGGGATTTTTAACGATTTTATATTTCAGGCTGGTGATTCGCTGAGCAAATTGAGTGCTTTACATATGGCTAAGGGAAACCTTATGTGATAACCTCAAACTCTCTATTTCTCAAGTTTATCTGGATTCTGTATTTTATTTGTATTAATCTATGACTTCTACTGCTCCTAATGACAATATTAAAGGTGATATGCAAGAGAAACTTTCATGCAAGTTGGTTTCAGAAATAATACGGGAACGTATTGTTTCTGCAGGAGCAAGATTTCATGCAAATGATAATATTTCCGAATATATTAATCAAGGAGAATTGGAAACTCTTGAGAAAGAAGTTGCAGTAAGAGTTCGAGATTTACTTAAGACTTTATTGATTGATATTGATAATGATCACAATACTCAAGAAACTGCAGAACGAGTATCAAGAATGTACATTAATGAGGTATTTAAAGGTAGATTTTATAAGCAACCAAAAGTTACTAGTTTCCCAAATGACAAGAATTTAGATGAAATTTATACTGTTGGTCCCATTACAGTTCGATCTGCTTGTTCTCATCATTTAGTGCCAATTCTAGGAGATTGTTGGATTGGAATTAAACCAGGGGAAAAAGTTATAGGTCTTTCAAAGTTTGCAAGAGTAGCTGATTGGGTCTTTTCCAGACCTCATATTCAGGAGGAAGCTGTAATGATACTCGCCGACGAAATTGAAAGTTTATGTGAACCTAAAGGTTTGGGCATTATTGTAAAAGCTCAACATTATTGCATGAAATGGCGTGGGGTTAAGGAGCCTGACACTAGTATGATCAATTCAGTTGTGAGAGGTGATTTTCGTCATGATTCAAGTTTAAAGCAGGAATTCTTTGAACTTGTTAGACAGCAATCCAATCCTTCCAAGACTTACTAGAAAATCATGTGCTAATGTGCTTTTGCTGTAAAATCTTGTAGATAATGTTGGGTCAATTTAATTAGAAACAGCACTATAAGTTTATTTAGTTTAAACTAATTATTAAGAAGTTAAAACTGCAAGATGAGTTGCAACTTAAGTGTTTCCAAATCTGCTACTGCTGAATTAATAAGACAATCTGCATTTGGAGGTACTCCTGGTGAAATGCATATTGATTTTGTGTCTGATGGCTTTGGAGAAGGTTGGCTATATATTCGACTTAGATGTGGTAGACATGCTGGCACTCCTATTGTAAGAACGGATGGAGTTACCTTGTTTGCTCCTAACGAACAAATGAATTTGCTCAAAGGTTTAAATCTTGATTATTTTGGAGATATGAGTGGTGGAGGTTTTTTGATTAGCACTCCCGAAGGTGCCAAGCCTAGTACATGTGGTACTGGGTTTAAATTGTCTACACAATTGTAGTTCTCCAAATGTTTTAAGGAAGGCTTGTCCCTCAGTAAAAAGTTTCTAGTGAATTCAATGCCGAATATATAACGTAACTTTAGATCTACTGCTATAAGTACTTTTAAGATAGATTTAAGTATAATCTCACCCCAATGCTACTACTTCATATGCCAATAGTTGATGATCTCCTGGATGATAGTGAATTGATTCTTGATAAGCATCTTCTTGATGATGAGTGGGAATGTTTGCGACAAAAGGAGATTGATTTCTTCTTGGTTGAGTTTTAACTTTTGAATATGACTATTTATTAGGTTTTGCCCAAGAATTGTTTGTTCTTCGTCTCTTTATATGAAGCAGTTGCTCGGATTATGTAACTTATTCAAAACTAATGAAATTCTTGCTCTCTCAGAGTTTCTTATTTACTTGCTAGATTGACAGATAATAGATATATATAAGAGAACTGAAATAATTAAATAATGTTGATTTTAATCGCTTTGATGGTTGTCTCATTTTTGGTGGGCTTGATTGGATGGACTGTCGTAACTCTGGTAACCAAAAAAGAATCAGAAAAGTTGATTAAAGTAGAACTCAGTAACATGTTCAAAATTACGAGTATGTTTGCAGTATCTATTAAAACTCTTATTCAAATATTAATGAAGAGTTCTTTTACCCCTAAAGGTAATGAGTCAACTCAGATAGATGAACAGTTGTTGAAATTTGTTCCACCTGTTTCTAAAAAACAAGAAGATGATAAGGCAGCTTAATCTCTTATTATTTGTTTTGTAGGAGAATATTAATCTTTTCTTCTTCACTCCTGAGTTTAAAAATATCGCATTTCTTTTTGTATAGAGCTCATGGAAATAATATAATTGATTTCTATGGCTACTTTGATTTGTTTGATATCATGTAAGACGCTATTTGCTTTCTTCTTTTGGACTAACTTCTAGGTTCTTGAGCAAGGTTTTGAGATTTTACTGCGTTCAAAAAGGCTTTATTTAATCTTTCTAAGGGTTCTTCTGTCCAATCATTTAAAGCAGATCTCATTGCGCATGATCCATGTCGATAAGCAATTGTCATTTCCAAGCCAGTTAAGTCATGAGTACCCATTAAGATTTGAAAAACTAATTCAGGATTGCTATGTGGGTATTTCACTAGAAAAGAATTGATTTCTTTTAAGGCGGCTGATATAGAAAGATTTTTTTTCTTTGCGTATATTTCAAATTCTTCTTTGGCGACTTTGCCATAATTCCTTGCTCCTTCATCTGTAAAAATGGACCCTATCCTTTGTTTGATATCAGTTGTTTTTTGATCAAATTGAAGAAATTGTTCTATTTTTAAAAGTCTCTGTTCGAGATTTTCTTGAGATTCACTTTCTGCTACGAATTTTAATTGTTCAATAACATAATTTGTGAGGGTTTTACCTCTTTTAGAGGCTTCAGACTTAAGCTTCAATAGCAAGACAGGGTCAATATTAATATTTAATTGAGTTCTTTCTCTAACCATTACTGAAAATATTAGTATTCTAATTATAGCTAAGTTTTTTTGATTAACAGAATAACTATAAAAGATATATGGCTAGATAGGCTATTATGTCTAGCTACTTTAAAGAATGATTCCATTGCTCTTGATTAAGGAGTTTAAAATCATTGTTATGAACTTTTAATCCTGTAATGGAAGTCTAGATCCAATGTCACATATAGAAGTAATACTCCTTGCCTCCTCTTTTTGTTTTGCTTAAGGAATGGGTGTGTGCTGTCAAAAGTTAAGTAAGATAAATTAAAAGGAAGGTTTTCATGTAGTTGGAAATATTTCTGCTATTAAGGAGTCATCCATATCATAAGACTTCTGGACTTGAGAGGAGAATTTGACAATGATCCCAGAAATTTTTCAATCACCTGAACCCATTAAAGAACTCCCAATTTTGGGACCAGTTATTGGAATGCTGATTCTTTTTTTAGGAATGAATATGAGAGTAGAGTTTAAAATTCAAAAAGAGGAAGATGAGAATTAAGTTTCTAAATTAAATAAATCACCATGACATATAGATGGAAAATGATTTTGCAGCAACCGTTCAGAAATATTTTTTCTTTTTCTTATTAGGAATTCCTTTGTTTTTACTATTAGGGGTATTAATATTTATGGTTTTTTCATTATGAATCAAAATATATATCATTATGATTAACTATTTGATATTTTTTGAACAATAATGCGCGCAAAATACCTTCGACGAAGAAAATTAACCATATTTCCCCACTGATTAAGCGAAGTCACCTCATTATTGATAGCTAGTTAACAACTGGTTTGATAGTTGAACTATATTAGAAATCTTTGTTTCCTGAGTATCCACTTAACTCGGCTAATTCTTCTAAACTCTTTACCCCTGAATCTATTATTCCATTAATTTCCCATGATGGATATCCAGTGATTCCTTTCTCACGACAAAGATCAGTTTGACTATTATTCCCGTCATTAGCACACTCAACATTTGTTAATATCGCCGCTGCTTTTCTTCCAAAAAGTTGATTTTGATCATGGCAATGTGGGCACCAATATGCAGAATACTTAATGACTCCAGTATCCCTAAGGTGTTTGGCTAATGAAATTGAAAACTCTGTACTTGTTGTAGTAACAACAGGTGGCTTTTCTGCAAAAGCAGCTAAAGGTAGCATTAAAGCTGCAATTAGTAGAGGTAGAATTCGTTTCATTCGTTTAAAGATCTTAAGATTTTTGAGGAGGGCTGCATTTGCATCTCAACCAAAAGAGTATTTTAGTTATGTTTATTACCTCTTATTTCTAAAAAGAGGTTTTGCTTTTTTTTTGCAAATCAAAAAAAGAAAGAAAAATTTGCATATTTAACTAATTTTTGCATAGCTGTAGTTTACCCTTTCATCAGCGATCAAAATTTTTTATTTATGATATGAATATTTGTCTTTAAATCATTGGTTTATGAGATTTTCTATTTGATTTTATTAAAGTCAAATAGAAGAAAGAATCGTAAATTTTTTATGAAGAAATATTTGAAGTTAGATTAGAAATTTTGCTTGATCTGCTATTAACCTGACTCAATCCTAAATAGATAGCTATATAGAAAAGTAAAGACTTCTATCCCTAACCATTTATGATTATCTTTTTATAAAATATAGTCATAAATGATGAGCCTTGAGACTCAAGATGCCATGGGGAAGTTTTTTTATGATTAGAGACTGTTGGCTTATTAGGTTGTCTGTTTAAATATTTGACTCTCTTTGGTTTAGTAGTTTTTGCTTGTATGACTTTATTGGTTAATTGTATTTTTACTAATTATGGTTGTGATTAAGGAAGAATAATTTTGTTTTTCCAACTCTTCCAAGAGGAATATTATCCGTCAAATAATATATCCTATCAGGGTTATTTGAGTATAAAAATACCTATACATTTACACCATATCGACTGGCTATCCCTGCTATATCTTCCATTGACAACTCTTTAAAATAATTGCATAAACATTTATATGTATTGAGATAGGCATTTAATGTATCTATGCGAGCATTTGGAGGCTTATGCATCGCTAGAGATATTTTGAGAGCAAGTTGATCTTTGGTCATTTTTAGCAGCTTTGGAATGGAAAACTTTTAGACCTCATAATCATTTGAATAATGAGGAAATTTCTTATATTGTGTGAGGAATTTGCGAGTGACACGTCTGATGTATAAAAAATAGTTTGTTTTTTTCTCATTAATATCTGAATGCAAGATTTGAGCCACTCCTCTTTATTTGAGATATTGGAATGCTTCCTGTATTTCTAGTGTTTGAAATGCGACTGATTGTTTACCCAATCCTGTAAAATTTCTTGTTTTATATTTTGTTAGTTGTCCGCCTAGAGGGCTTATGCATGATGCACGATACCGCGTGTCAGGAGAAGAGACCAAGGACATAATACAACTTGATAGTACATGCATACTATCAAGTTGTATTATAGTTGTCAATGTAAAAATCAGGAGTTCAATTTTTGAGAAGCAGTTGAAAATGTATGTAATTAAGTTTTTGAGGAATCTGGCTCTCTTTTATGTAGAGATTGCAAGAAGTTTAGATTTGTATTTATCTACAGATAAATCATATTGGTATTTTAATTAGAATAATGCCTGTCTTATGGAGAGTCCCGTGGAGTTCAGAATATAATATTTTTAATTACCTAATATTCTGTTGAATATAAATTTGAGTTTTTTACTTCTTAAGCAAGTTTTTTTTTCTTTTAGCCGCATCATTTTCTAATGTAGTTTTAACTAGACCTTGATAGTCACCTGTTGCCGAGCTATAAGCAAATATTACTATAAATCCTATTCCAGTAAATAAAATTACACCTATCTCTACAGGAGTCAAGCCAAGAGCTACTAAAAATATAGGAAGATAACAGATACAGATATTCATTTAATACCTAGCACATCCTTTCTCATTTCTTTATGCTCTTTCTTTGAAATTATTCCTTCCTTAAGCATAAGATCTATTTTCCTTAGCTTTAGATCTACCTTTTTTAATCCATATATCTCTTTTTTTGTTGCTTGCTTTTTTTCTTGTATTTCTTTTTTCTTTAATTCTTCATTCAGCTTTTGAGAATATTTATTAGCATCATATTTTCCTTTTTTATCATAGCAGCATCCTATCGAATCTAAATATTTCTCCATTTCTCGACGATCAACCATTTTTTTTAGTTCTGATTGCATGATTTTTTTATCCTCTCTGATTTTTCGACGATTCGCTTCGATTCTTTTGCCCCTAGCTATCAATTGGGATGTTTCATCTCTTAAAAACTTCTGTTTATAGCTCGTCGAAATTTCTTCTGAATATAAGCTCAGGTTAGTAGAAATAATTAGTGAGCCAACTGATAGAGTCAACAACTTCATGGATTTTCTGAATTGATTCATAAAAACATACTCGTATTTATTCTATACCAAACTCTTTCTTTGTTTTATAGAATTAGGAATTTTTATCAGACTCATAACTTTTGTTATTAGGTTAGTAGGTATATTTTCTTTAACAATAACCTTATTACTATGCATTAGTCTTTATGCTATGTATAATAATAATTATGATAGAAATCAAGAATCTAATCACTGGTTTTCTTGTTATTCTAATTTTTTTTACATTTCTTCTACAAGCTTACGCTTATGAGGATGTTCTATTAGAAGAGTGCATTTCCAGTGCAATAGAAAATCCTGTAACGAAAGGTATTGCCGAAAAGTCAATACAAAGTTACTGCGATTGTGCGCTTGATTTGATCATAGATCATAGCAAGGATGTCAAAGAATCTGGTTATGAATGTGCCTTAAAAAACTTTGGATAATGTATTTTATATTTTAGTATTTTTCTAACTTATAATATATTTTCAATTCTTTTAGTCTTCATTTATGAATCATATATATGAACTTAAAATTTAGAAAGAAACTATTTGATTTTATCTATATGTAGGATTATATAAAAGTAGAGGATGATATTCCTTTTTGGTTATAATTAAATAACTGAATTTGGTTTTATTATTATGCTTCATTTTATTATGCTTGATATAATAGCCTTACTAGTGATTTCTATCTTAATCATTCAATTTAGTGGTAATAAGTCTAAGAAGGTTTGATTTTGTAGTTTATAAAAAATAAGCAAAATATATATTTTAAATCCTCGTAAGTTGGTATACGAAATCAATAACAAATCCTTTATTTATTTATTTAGGGTTTGAGTTCTAATCATACTTATATTGGATATAAATTTAGTAGGAGCGGTATTTTTTTTTAACTCCACCATTTCCTATTACTCTAATTGGTAGTTGTATTTTATTTTAAGATCATTCAGTATTTTCTTGACTTCCATCAAAATAGATTATTTTCATGATCTCCTTATCAACCCAATTTTGAGATATGCTGCAGTGAAATTTTAGTTTATTTACCTAGGTGACAATACGGAAGTGAAATTGCTCGAGCGTTAAGACGGATTTACTTCAAAAGTCTTTTGATATAGACCTGAAAAGGATCTATTGGTTTGCTACCCTTAGTTTTTGTCTAAGGTCTCTAGACAGATCTTTTGATTTATCGGTTATATCTAAAACAACATAAGGAGAATGTCCATGAGTAAGAAATTAACTCCATTCACAGACAGTTCTGTTGAGAATAAGGATTGTAATGTTGACGAATATCATCGTAGACGTCTATTGGAGATGCATAGAAGACTTCAAACTTTGCAAGCTAAACGATTTTATTTGAAGAATGAACTAAATGAGGTAGAAAAATATCTAACTTCTCTTGACACTCAAATAAAGAGTCTGCAGTAGTTTAATTTTTATAGATATATTCTCCTAGTTGGATTCACAAAATAAAATAATATCGCTGAATATTGAATTTTTTTAAATAAAGTTCACGCTTTAGAATTAATAGCTAATTAAGGATGTGAATTCTTAATATTAAATGATAGGAATTACTAGTGATTAATGTAATTAACTAATGGGTAATGCGAAAATTCACAAATACATGAAAGATCTTGTCTTACAGTATCAAAATGAAATTTTAGGTTTTAGGACCAGTTAATGGTATTTTTCACGCATTGCATGTATAGCCTCTGACGATATAACAGAGTCAAGTTGCAAAGTGGTTATGGTTCTCTTTTCTCACTTGAGAAAAAGGATGTTTCAGCTAAAACGGAGATTTTCAGTACAAAGGATGCAAAACACTCAAATGGCAGATTTAAGTCCTGAGATATACCAAGCATTGATTAAGTTTGAATCTCAGGTGCCGAAGACTGTCGATCTTTCTTTCTATCGAGCTTCTTTTAAAAAAGTTGCTTGATAGATTTCGGCTTGAATTTTGTCTTTAGTAATTCGACGGAGTTTGGTTTTTAGAAATTAAGATTGTTTATAAGTGATCTATTTGAAATAGGTTTTTTGTATCACATTGAACTACAACTACTTGATCAAATGGTTATTATAGTATTGTAGCAAAAACTACAAAAACGTTCACCTCGCATCATTAGCGAGCCGCAGTTCGACTCAAGCCATGGAACGGGGACTTGAGCTAACACGGAAAGGTTCAATGTCTCTTATCTATAGAGGAAACTCTTACATACAGAACAAGAAAATTGCATCAAAGCAGCACTGTATTCTTACTTATCGAGGAAAGAAGTATCAGAACTGAATTAGTTCAATTTTATAAAAAAGAGCCTTATAAAGGCTCTTTTTTATTTCTTCTATTTTTATTGTGACCCAACCTAATCTCATTCTCTTATTTGATGGTGCATGTCCTCTTTGTCAAAGAGAGATATCCTTTCTTCGCTCGAGAGATTTTAATAAGCACATTTTATTTGTAGATATTGACTCTTCCTCCTATAAACCAGAGCTTTTTAGTGGAATTAGTTATAGGGATGCGATGGGAAGAATCCATGCTATTACAGTTTCTGGTGAGCTGATAAAAGATATTAGTGTTTTTCAAGAAGCATATCGCTTAGTGGGATTAGGTTGGGTTTATGGCCTCACAACTTTGCCGGTTTTAGGTGACATAGCAGATCGAATTTATGGTGTGTGGGCCCGTTGGCGACTTCCCTTGACGGGGCGACCATCTTTAGATCAACTTTGTAAAATTAAAAATCTTTCGGAAACGAAGCTTGCAGAGTAAATAAATGAAAAAGTAATTTTGTTTCAATACTCTTAAAAACTACAGGGATCTTTATTGTTGATGCAAAATACTAAATTTGGATACACTGCTTTTGCAATTTTTGGACTTATTTTCTTTATTCTTCAGGTTTGGTGGCTAAGCATGACTATTAGAAACGGTAGGCAATCTAAAATTAATCAAAATAAGATGGAGGAGATAAAGAAAAGTCTTGAAAAGATTTTTTCAAATAGCTAGAAATTATAAGCTAAGAATTATCTAATAGGTGAAATATGGCCTTATATATTTTGTATGACTGTAACCTGAATTCAGGTCTCAACTTTTTCGTATCAGAAAGATTTTTAGATTAAAATTTTAAGGAAACAATTAAACTGCTTCAATATTTGACTTCCCTAAAGATAATGATAACTTTAATATTCTTATTGAGTTAAGAATGAAATGGTTTGGTCGATTGATTCAATCCCTAGTCAAGAAGGTCGAACAGTTCTTGTAACTGGTGCAAATAGTGGCTTGGGGTTAGAAACATCAAAAATCTTGGTTAACAAAGGCGCAACTGTCATTCTTGGATGTAGAACTTTAGCTAAAGCTGAGAGAACACGTAAGATATTGAGAAATGAGACTGATTGTGGAAATATTGATTTAGTAGAATTAAATCTTGCTGATTTATTTCAGGTTGAAAAAGCTACAGATCAAATAAAACTGAATCATCAAAAATTAGATCTTTTGATTAATAATGCTGGTGTCATGGCACCTCCGCAGACAGTTAACAAACAGGGCTTTGAATTGCAATTTGTAGTTAATCATCTTAGTCATATGGCATTAACTCTAAATTTGTTGCCATTACTAGCAAACACCTCTGCATCTCGTGTGGTAACTGTTTCATCTGGAGCACAGTATATGGGGAAAATTCTTTGGGAAGATATGCAAGGTAAAAATTATTATGATCGGTGGGCTTTTTATTCTCAAAGTAAACTGGCTAATGTTATGTTTGCTTTGGAATTGAGTGAAAAATTAAAGCGATCTAATCTAGATATTCTATCCCTGTCTGCTCATCCAGGGTTGGCAAGAACTAATTTACAGCAAACTTCAGTAATTGCTAATGGGTCCTGGCAGGAAGGTCTAGCGTACAAATTGATGGATCCATTTTTTCAGAGTTCTTTTATGGGATCTCTCCCTCAACTTTTTGCTGCCACTAGCTCATCTGTAAAAAGTGGAGAGCAATATGGACCTAGGTTTAATTTTAGAGGTTACCCTCGGAGATGCCGTATTGCACCGTTGGCTTTAAGTCAAAAGAATAGGGAACAATTATGGCAAATGAGCGAAAAACTTATAGAAGATTTTATTGGTATTACAAAAGGCAAAGAGCTTTTAAGTGAATAAGTAATCGTTAAAACCTTAGTGCATTAGTTAGTTTGAATTTTAATTTTAGGCAATTTGGAATACTTGGATATTTAGAATAAAAAATTCAATCTTTTTCAGGATTTAATTTCAAAAAGGGCTAGAAAAGATATAAGACTTAGAAGTTGCTCATGGAATTCCCTCACTGTCCGCTTTGTGTGGTACTTGCTGCGTTAACTGTTTTTTTAGTTGCTACTAGAGGAATATTGAGCTTTTTCATATCAAGCAGCCTTTACAAACTAAAGTTGTCAAGAAATTATTGATTGTGTAAGTTTTAACTTCTTTTTTGATCTTTTAAGTAAGAAGTCTGCTTAGAACAAGCTTATGCCTCTAACGCAGTGGCAATTAGGACAATAGTATTATTCTTTTCAGAGATATGGCTTTTTTTTGAGTATTAGTTACGAGGGCAAGTCAGTGATAAAAGCGTTTAAATAAAAAAGGGAACATTATAAACGGCCTTTCTGCACAGGCCGTTTTTTTCACGGTTTGAACTTATGAATGATCAAAACTGGAAAGCAGAATACATCAATTGGAAATCTGATCTAAAGCCTTATCAAATTAAATTGTTAGAAGAGGGACCAAATAGTAATAGTCAGACATTATTACTCAATGACATGTGGCTTGAATGGAAACATTTAGCTGCCAAGCGAAAAATTGCTGAAATTTCAGGAAAATCATTAATAGAGGATCCATGGAATGAAGAGCTTTTACCATGTAAAATTAAGAAGTCTGAGATAGATGAATCCTATTTAAAATTTGTCGAAGTTAGAAAGTAATTTTATTTAAAACGTTTTAGTGTATAGAGTTTTGTATTTTTGATAATTTATATTTTTATTTTGAAGATCTTTAATCGCTGATATCTCCCCTTTTATTCCTTGAAGTGAAAGCTGTTTTATAATTCTATTGATTATCTCATCTTCTAATGGTTTGCGGTTGAAAAATGGAGTGAGGTTTTGAAACCAATTAGAAGAATTATTGTTTACAACTTCTGAGGAATTAGTAATTTTTAAATGAATTGCCATAAACAAATGATGAAGTCTTTTTATTTTTCCTCTTTCTATGAAATTTGTCATTAAAAATTTTTTCTGTTTGTTGATCTAATCACTTCACTATTTTTTCAATGAAATGAATTGGCTAATAAAAAAATGAATCTAAGACTTTAACATTCTGAATTTGCTATACCCATGCCAAGAACGGCACCTAGTGGGATTGACCATCCATATGACTCCTTTTTGGAGAGTGTTGCTGCAAGCCCTCCTCCTATGAGCCCACCAGTTGTAGTTCTTGTTGGATTACAAGTGTTTAAACGCTTCTGAGATTGCTTCTGTGGGTAATAGTGATGAAAATGACGATGATTATGACTTGATCCCTTTATTCTTCTTGCGGAACAAGGTACTGAAATTGTTTCTTCCCAAGATTTCACATACCCAGAGTTATAAGAGTTGCCTGGGATATAGCGTTCTTTATAGATTGTTTTTAAACAAGTTTGAGTTCGAAAAAATCCTGATTGAAATTCATGAGCGTTTGCAGGAACGGAACTTAAGAAGAGGAGAGCGACTAAAGTACCTTTCATAATTGAGATAAGCCTATTTATAAAAAATAAGTGAAAATGTACCCTTTGATCTAGTACTTTAGACAGTTACTGTTGCAACTGCCTTAGGTAAAAATACCTCGATTCAACTTTTGCTTTCTTCCAAAGTTATAATTATTTTGTGACAAAAGACTTTGATATTGCTTTGGTTTTTCTTAATTTAATTTATAAAACTTTCATTTAATAATTTAAAAGAATGAATTCTCAACTCTTTTCCTTCCATTGATTAGGCTTTTTGACTCAGTTTGATTATTAATTCGTTAGTCTAAGGATTCTAAGAATCAAGTTAATTCAAGATGGATGCCCCTGTTTTACACATTAATTTAGTTAACGCGATCATTGCACTTTATTTGATTGCTTATCAAATCACTATTTGTGTGGATTGGAGTTGGTTACCTATGAACGAAGAGGATTATCGAATTCCATTTAAGAATGAGTGGAGTAAAGCTTTTCGCAATCGCTAATAACGCTTTTTGTGCTAATGGTTTTCTGTTAGCTAGAGATAGAAGCTATTATATAGTATTTGAAAAATCCAATCTTAGTTAGTTGTTCCCAGGGAATATCTCAACCACTATGAGACAATAAGTTGCTATCACTGCAAAATATTACTTTTTTGCAAATTAGAATGGACTGTATTCAGTTATAAACTCTTTTTACAATAGTTGCTTATTATAAAAAAGCTGTTTTTTGTAAATAGCATTTTTTATTTTGAAAAGCTTTTAGTAATTATTGAACCTTATTCGAGATATCTTTAGACCGTGCAATAGTTTTTTACTCAAGGCTTTTGAGTTGATATTCTATCTTGACGCAAATATTACTAGGTACGACAAAAAAAAAGGTTGATATTGATCATTTCAAATTTAAGTGTGAACTTTGGAATGATTACTAATCATTAAAAATTAAAATGACTCAATTCTGGAGACTATTTACATCTGACTATGTGCAAGATTTTGTTGATAGGGTATCAATGCCTACGAGTGATGAGTTGCTTGAAATGTTTGGAGGGAGTCAATTTGAAGAAGTCCTTGAAAACTATAGGCGAGATATGTCCGATATGCTTGAACAAATACCAAGTTTTGAGGAAATTTATGTGAAAGTCAAAAGTTCGATAATTGATCAACTTGAAAAAAACAAGTAAGTAAATTTTAAGGCTAGAAGGCTTTTTATCTATACCAAAGTCAGGTATTTATATATTTTACGTTCGATTCTTTAATAAGGTTTCAAGTGAATTCTTTTAAATAATTGATAGAGGAATTGTTTGTCTTTTTTGCCAAAAATTTAAGTGATGGATTGGGTTGATGCGTATCTAAGAGTGTTTAAAATTGCTGTGTGCCATTCTCCTGGCTTAAATTCTTTGGCATGTCCATGGCCAGGTAGTAACCAGCTAACGTCCAGCTCTAAAAGTCTTTCAACCGACTTTAATTGCTCAGCCCAATTCCACCAGCAATAATCTTTAGATGCGATTAAGCTTTGCTTTTGTTGATTCCACCAGAGATGATCACCACTGAAAACTATTTGTTTTTTGTCTCCAAGTACAACTACAATTGATCCTTTTGTATGTCCTGGAGAAGGTATCAATTTAATCTCTTTTTCTAAAAAAATCTCTTCAAGTCCAATTATTTGCTTCTCAGCTTCAGGTGCAGCATCAGCATCATTTTTGTGAATCCATCTCTCACAATTGAAGGCTTTTGCCCAATCATTATGATCTGCAACATCATCACGATGAGTTAGAACTATGTGCTTCAAACCTCCCATCTTTTTTATTTGTCTGGCAAGTGGTGCACTCCACCGAGGTGAATCAATAAGTATATTCCCTTCTGGTTTAATAATTAGCCAACTACTTGCGCCA
The DNA here is from genome assembly GCA_003215555.1 of Prochlorococcus sp. AG-409-K04. Taxonomy (GTDB): domain Bacteria; phylum Cyanobacteriota; class Cyanobacteriia; order PCC-6307; family Cyanobiaceae; genus Prochlorococcus_E. Next base: position 324 of record QCKE01000017.1, on the reverse strand, counting down.
AAACTTAGCCTTGAACTCCAGCCACAGTAATATACTTTTCCTGCAGGATGTTTGCTTACCAGTATTGGAAAACAATTTATAGAATCATTGATAGAAAATTTTGTTGGCGAATGGATAGCAGCTACAGGACAATCAATTACAGCTAAAAGAGCTTTTTGAATTTCTTTTTCTCCATAGGGTTGTTTGCTTACGTATGCAGCATCAGTGGTTGGTACAAAATGTAGAGGATCGATTTGCCAGCAACTCCCACAATTAATACAGCTCGAATCTATAAAAAATCTACTCTCAGAATTTTTACTAAACAATGCTTTGTTCTCAGTCACA
>QCKE01000016.1 GCA_003215555.1 Prochlorococcus sp. AG-409-K04 | reverse complement strand
AAGGATTACTCCGGTGCAATCGCCGATTACAACAAGGCGATAGAGATCAATCCAAGGTTGGCAGAGGCGTATAACAACCGTGGAACTTTGAAAGGTAGAGACTTAGGGGATTATTTAGGAGCAATCTCTGATTTCAACAAAGCAATAGAGATTAATCCAAATGATGGAAAGACGTATTACATCCGTGGAACTGCAAAGATTAAAAAAGGGGATTATTCAGGAGCAATCGCCGATTTCAACAAAGCAATCAAGATCAATCCAAGGTATGCAGAGGCGTATATCAACCGTGGAACTGCAAAGAGAGACACAGGGGATTATTTAGGAGCAATCGCCGATTTCAACAAAGCAATAGAGATTAATCCAAAATTGGCAGAGGCGTATGCAAACCGTGGAAATGCAAAGGGTGGTTTAGAGGATTATTCGGGAGCAATACGTGATCACAGCAAAGCAATCAAGATTAATCCAAATGATGAAAAGACGTATTACAACCGTGGAACTGCAAAGAGAAAAACAGGGGATTATTCAGGAGCAATATCTGATTACAACAAGGCAATCAAGATCAATCCAAGGTTGGCAGAGGCGTATAACAACCGTGGACTTGCAAAGAATAATTTAAAGGATTACTCCGGTGCAATCGCCGATTACAACAAGGCGATAGAGATCAATCCAAGGTATGCAGATGCGTATAACAACCGTGGAACTTTGAAAGGTAGAGACTTAGGGAATTATTTAGGAGCAATCTCTGATTTCAACAAAGCAATAGAGATTAATCCAAGGTATGCAGAGGCGTATAGCAACCGTGGAGTTACAAAGCATTTAAATGAAGATAATCAAGGTGCTTGCTCTGATGCTAAAAAAGCAAAATCATTAGGAAATATTAATGGTTCTAGGGTGGTGGAATTGCTCTGCAAATAAAAAATGATTGAAGGAGCATTGCGAATGACTTCACAAAGCAAATGCTTGAACATCCAGGAGCTGAAATCATGAGTTGGTGTGACGGATAAGAATCTCTCTTTTAGTCCATAAGAAGAGATAGTAGTACAATTGTACTGTAGATCTAAAAAGGGTTTTCCCTCTGTTTACCAACTGTTTCTAATGGACAAGCAACTTTCTATCAAAGACACTAAAGCTCAATTACTTGAAGGCTACGAACAAAGCCTTGAAGAGTTGAACCTGCTCAAGCAAAAGCTTGAAGCTACAGATTCGGAACTAATAAGCTTCGAAAAATACTATCAAGATTTTCAGAATAGATTTCAGATTCATTCTCGCGAATGGAATTGTTTATTTAATGAGGATCTTCCTAGTTACCTGTCCGCTTCAAATGATTGGTTGAGGACAAATCTTCAACTCTTGCGTGAGCTACCTGTTCTTCAGAAATTGAGCTTTTGAATCTCAATCCCAGCACCTTAACCAAATATGGGGTGCTGGCTTCGGGACTCACATCCTGCGATTACTGTTCTTTCAATTCTCAAGTACTGGAGCAATAATTAAATGGCTCTTAGTCCTCATAGACAAGACAAAATTTATATAGCTGCAACTATGGGATATTGTCTTGGTTCAGAAGATCCAGAAGAAGTTGCCTATTACCAACAGATCAAAGAAGAGATGAAGCAAGATAGAGAAAAAAGAAATCTAGGAATATCAAGAACGGATTAATACGCTTAGGAAGATTCTTTTCTTGATTTAAGAGATAATAGAAGAAATTAGATGGCTCGCTGAAGAGGCTCCATTCACACATTATTCACACACTACAATTCCTGGAGATCCCTTGATATGACTGAACCTAACTACTGGCTAATGAAGAGTGAGCCAAATGTATATAGCATCGCTAATTTGCAAGCCGAAGTTGAAACGCTTTGGGATGGAATTCGAAATTATCAAGCCAGAAACTATATGCGATTAATGAATATAAATGATGAGGTCTTCTTTTATCACTCAAATTGCAAACCTCCTGGAATAGTGGGATTAATGAAAGTAGTTGAAGTTAATTTAGTTGATCCAACGCAATTTGATCAAAAATCCAAGTATCACGATCCAAAATCCACTAAAAACAATCCTAGATGGGACTGTCCAAGACTAAAATATTTAAAAACATATAAAAAGATTCTTAGTCTTCAAGAAATAAGTTCATTATTTAAACCAGAGGAACTAGTTTTAATTAGAAAAGGTAATAGGTTGTCAGTAATGCCTATACTTGCAAATATTGCAGAAAGATTGAAATGTATTCTAGAAAAAGAATAAATATATGATCTTTAATGGAAGATTATCTATTTATATTAAAAGGAAACAGATATTTTATCGTTTTTCAACTAATGACTTGCCACCAAACATATTACCTATATACAACCTAGTTATCTGTCTGGAATCAACGCCATTCTGAACAAGAAATCCAGCCAATGCAGCCTTAATCAATCGATATTGATCCCAGTTTGGATATAGTTCAATAAAATCATTCATGGCTTGCTTAAGAGGTATCGGCAATTTCGACTGAAAGCTGACTATAGACTCATTGGAAGAATCTAATTTCTCATGAATGGCGTCCTCAGGCTGAGCGCGAAATTGATTACCTTGCATCTAAAAACGTAAGTTGTCTTTTAATACTTCCTCATATACTCAACAAATCGTCAAGCAGAGCTTAAAAAGAGAATCTCAAGGGTTCTTATTTTAAGAGTTATTGGTATAAAAGGACTTCAAAAAAACATTTTCCCCTCGCTTATAGCAAGTGAAACAAAAATGTCAATCAAAGATAAAGCTTTCTTTTTTTTCCACAGCTCAAAGCAATATGAATCATCTTCAACAGAAAAGCTGTGGAAAATATGTGTATTAAGTCTATAGATATAAAAAGAGAGTCGAAAACTTTTAATAATTTGATCGGTTTTAGATTACTGCGAGTCCCACATTATTCTCATCATCGAAGTTACTTCCTTGGCAGCTAAATAAGGCCAAACCACTTCAAAGCTTCTTCCTCCAACAAATTCTCCAGAATAAATTAATTTCAGACACCAATTATCAATTTTGCCATCTATGCACGCCCACCATGGAGAGATTTCTATTTCAATGAATATTTCTTCTTCTTTCATCAGAGTTGCACTTATTTTTTCATACTGATCCAGCAACTTTTTTAAAACTGGATACAGACTAATCCATTCACTATAGGAAAGCTCTAGAGCCCAATACTCTCCGCCAATTAATATAGGGAACGAATCTCTTGAAATATCTTTTTCTAATCTCCATCCAGAACCTTCTTTGAGAATCATCCTGGTAGCAAATCAGGCTGATCTTGTTCATCACTCAATTCAATAATTGATCTTTGGACTGGTTTCACAGATGATTCTTCAAGTAACCCATCAAAATCATCAAAACGTCTTTGCTTAGCCCTGAAAGCTATTCTAACTGTTGTGAGGTACCTATTAGTTGAGTGACGAATAAGACTTTCGCCTCTCTTTGCAAGATCTTTTGAATTAAAACCGGCTTTAATCACAAAACTCATCAGAATTAATACTTATAATAATCCAGAAGACTGCAAACAAGTCAAAATAAACTTAATTAAAAGCAATTAGACCAAATTCAAAAGCACTGTGGAAAGTAATAACAAGAAAACACGAGGAACACTTGCTATTGACCTTGGAAGTACAACTACAGTTGTTGCTTTTCAAGCTGAAAATAACTCTTCTATCAATATGCTTGCCTTTGATCACATTACTAGAGCCCCTGGAGAAATACCTAGCCTAATCTGGAAATCTGAGACAGAGAAACCTCATTATTTATTTGGGCAAGAAGCCAAACACTCGCATCAACTTCAATCAATATCTGGAAATTTGATTAGCGACTTTAAGCGCTGGATTGGCGCACCAAACAACATTATTCCAAAAGGCTTTGCATTACCCCCTAAAGAAGCTGGTGAGCTTTTTATTAAAGAAATTTGGAAGAAACTTCCAAATGAATTAGAGATTAAAAAACTTGTTTTAAGTGCTCCAGTAGAGACTTATAAGGAATATAGAAAATGGCTTCATTCAGTATTCACAAATTTGCATGTTCAAGAGATTGCCCTTGTAGACGAACCTACTGCTGCTGCAATTGGTGCAGGCCAACCTGGAGGTTCAAAAATCTTAGTTATAGATATCGGTGGCAGCACCATTGACATGTCCATGGTCATAATAGAAGGGGGCGAAGGCCAAGCAGAACCAATTGCGCAATTAATCCGTTTCAATGGTCAGGACCTGGAAGGAACAAGCAAACAGATCAAGAGAGGAGCAAAGGTACTTGCAAAAGCAGGGCTTCGAATTGGAGGAAGAGACTTCGACCGATGGATCCTTGATCATAAATTCAAAGATTTAGAACAAACCGACTATTATTTAGATGCTGCCGAAAAATTGAAATGTAAGTTAAGTAATAGTGAGCTAAGCGATAGTCAAAAGCTCACTGAAGATATCATTGTCAATTTGCCACATAAGGAAGAGTTAAGAAAATTAAGCTTATCCAAGCCTGAATTTGAACATCTGTTGGAAAAGAAAGGATTATTCAAGAGTCTTACTATTTTATTAGAACAGACTCTTGCTCAGGGAAGAGCAAAAGGATACGAACTGGAAGATCTTTCAGGAGTAGTTTTAGTTGGAGGAGGATCTCGTATTCCTGTTTTACAAAAATGGTTAAAAAAAAATGTGGGAGAACAAAAGTTACTAACTCCTCCACCTATAGAAGCTGTGGTCAAAGGTGCTCTAAAACTAACCCCAGGAGTAATAATAAGAGATATACTTAATAAAGGAGTTGCGTTAAGGTTTTGGGATCAAAAAAGTAATCAGCACCTATGGCATACTCTTTTCCTAGCTGGGCAACCATGGCCAACACTTAAACCACTAGAATTAATAATTTGCTGTAGCAAATCTAATCAATTAGAGATTGAATTAAAAATTGCTGATATAGAAAAAAATGGGATACAAGAAGTAATTTATGAAAATGGTATACCTACAATTCAAAATTTAGATAACTCTAACTCTATAAAACAACAAACAAACCCCTGGCAAAAAAAATCTTTGATTATTCAATTAAATCCTCCTGGGATTATGGGGGAAGACTGTTTAAAATTAAGATTTACTATTGATGAATTATGCCAATTAAATGTCCAGGCAATTGACCTAAGAACCAAAAGTAAATTATTTAAGAAAATTCTTGGAGTTATCAACTAAATTATTTAAATAATTAATCAAAAAATTTCATACTAGAAAAACACCTTCTTCCCCATCAATTTGATTTAAGCGCAATTCGATAGACTCTGTTCGTTTAGTAGGAACTTGACGACCAAAAAAATCAGGCTGAATTGGTAATTCTCTATGACCACTTCTATCGACCATAACTAACAATAAAACTCTTTCAGGACGCCCCCAAGCCTGAAGAGATTCAATTGCTGCTCGAACTGTTCTTCCAGTAAAGATCACATCATCTATTAACAATATATTACGATTTTCTAAGGTAGACAATATTTCTGTCGAAGGTACTAGCCGTGTACCAATATTTTCAAGATCATCTCTATAAAAAGTTGGGTCAATAATTCCCTGCTCAACGTTTTGGCCTGTTCTCTTACTAAGTTCACTAGCCAAAACTTCTGCAAGTTGAATTCCTCGAGTCGGAATACCTAAAAGAACTAACCGTTCTATATCAGAAATCTCCTCTAGAACTTGTGAAGCAAGTCTAGTCAGAGTTCTACTCAACTCTTCTTTTGAAAGTATTTCCACCCTTTTCGGGGTATTTAGCTCAGACATTGATAGCAGGTTTGTAATTCATTGTATTCAGAGATAGTGCCTTTCATTCAATTGGGAAAAGCTAACGGAAGTTGATACAAATAATGCTCAAGCCCAACAAAGAAGTAATTTGAAAGAAGGCTTACAAAAGAATGGGATCTTATCCATCAAATGCCGAACATTAGTTTCACTAATTCAAAAAGGTCAAGCTTTGTAGCACCTGTTGTTTTAACCATCCTAGATGGATGGGGTTATAGAAAAGAAACATGTAATAACGCTATCAATGATGCAGATACGCCTGTCATGGATGCTCTATGGAACGCATACCCTCACACACTTATAGAAGCCAGTGGGGCAGATGTAGGCCTACCAGATGATCAAATGGGCAATTCGGAGGTAGGACATTTGACCATTGGAGCAGGGAGAGTGATACAACAAGAGCTAGTAAGAATTAGCAATACAGTTAAATTTCAACAACTGAATCAAATCTCTCATCTAGAAAAACTTGCTAAAAAGTTAAAAGACAACAAACAAACTCTTCATTTAATGGGTCTTTGCTCAGATGGAGGCGTACATAGCCATATAAATCATTTGTGTGGACTTTTAGACTGGGCGAAAGACAAAGGAATTTCCAAAGTTGCTATTCATGCATTTACTGATGGTAGAGATACTCCTGCCAAAAGTTCTTTAGAGTATTTAAAAATAATTAATCAAAAAATAAATTCTCTAGGGATAGGTGAAGTAGCAACTTTATGTGGCAGATATTGGTCTATGGATAGAGATAATAGATGGGACAGAATCGAAAAAGCATATGAATTACTAACCAATCCTGAGTTTCCTTTAAGCAATTTGTCTAGTGAAGAGATTATAAAAATTAGTTATGAGTCTGATATTACAGATGAGTTTCTTGAACCAGTTAGGTTGACTCCTTCTTATCTAAAAGATGGGGATGGTTTAATCATGTTTAATTTTCGGCCTGATAGAGCTCGTCAACTCATAAAATCAATAGCCATGCCAAAGTTTGACAGCTTTCAAAGAAATCATCATCCAAAGTTAGATGTCATTACCTTTACTCAATACGAAGCGGAACTTCCTGTACAAATTGCCTTTCCGCCAGAATCTATTGATAATTTATTAGGACAAGTAATTTCTGAAAATGGGCTACTTCAATACAGAACAGCTGAAACAGAAAAATATCCTCATGTAACTTATTTTTTTAATGGGGGGATTGAAACACCTTTCCCAGGAGAAGACCGCTATCTTGTACCCTCTCCTCGAGTAGCAACATATGACATTTCGCCTGAAATGTCTGCTGAGAAACTAACACAAAGCTGCCAAGAAGCCATAGAAAGTGGCATGTATTCTCTCATTGTAATTAACTATGCCAATCCAGATATGGTAGGACATACGGGCAATCATCAAGCAACTATAAAAGCAATTAATAAAGTAGATAATTGTATTGGGAGAATATTAGATTCAACAGGCAAAATGAGTGGAACACTTTTAATCACTGCAGATCATGGTAATGCTGAATTAATGCAAGGTGAAGATGGAGAACCTTGGACAGCACATACAACAAATCCCGTACCTTTTATTATTGTAGAAGGAGAAAAAAGAAAACTAGCTGGTAAAGGAAATTCAATTCAACTTAGAGATGGAGGAGGATTAGCTGATATAGCACCTACCCTTCTTGAATTATTATCTCTTCCAAAGCCTGAAGTAATGACAGGAGCTTCTCTCATAAAAAATGTCGAGAATCCTTCACAACCTTCGCTGGCAAGTCAATCTGCCTAAGACTCTTAAAAAATGCTCATTTCTATTCTTTCTTGGATTTGGATCGCAAGTGGACTAATACTAATGCTTTTAGTACTTCTCCATAGCCCTAAAGGTGATGGGATGGGCGGACTCGCTGCAAGTGGGAGTTCAATGTTTTCTAGTGCTAGTAGTGCAGAAGCAACCTTAAATAAAGCTACCTGGCTTACACTTTCAATATTTCTTGGACTGGCAGTAATACTTAGCGCAGGCTGGTTAGTATAAAATCAACAACTTACTTAAATTAATAAGGAATATAAATAAACAATTTTGTAAAGATGCTAAGAAAAAAATATCTAATATATTCAATTTTAATATTGGTTCTTCAACCTCATACAAAGGCAATTGGAACTCCTAGATATTGCGACATAAAGTTTAATGTAAAAACAAGTCAAGATAATTTGCAAAAAAGAATGAATATAAAAACTATTAATTCAGTTAATCAAACAAATAATAAAGTTGAATGTTTCAAAATAGGTGTTGAACATGATCAAAATAAACGCCCAATTTACAAGAATCCTATTTATGCCTGCTGTAAAAAAATCTAATAAAAAGGATCATTTTTTATATTTACGCAAATTAATTAAAAAATCAACTTCAATGAAGAGTTTAATTCTCAATAATTTTATTTAATGTTTTTCAATTTAAAAGTCAAACCTAATTTATCAATATATCATTAAAGTAAAAAGGACCGGGCAAAAGCCCAGTCCCTAATTGAATAGCACAAGAATTACTCCTGAAATTAATCAATAATCAAAATCTCCTCCCATTCCGCCACCTGCTCCTGCTCCTGCTGATTCTTTCTTTTCAGGAAGGTCAGCAACTATACATTCAGTGGTCAAAACCATACCTGCAATAGACGAAGCATTTTGAAGACCGGATCGTGTCACTTTTGCAGGGTCAACTATACCTGCAGCAAGCATATCAACATACTCACCTGAAGCAGCATTATAACCATCATTCAATGGTTTGCTTTTAACATGCTCTGCGATAACTGCTCCATTTGCTCCTGCATTTTCTGCAATACGCATTAAAGGTGCTGTTAAAGCCGCCTCAACAATATTAGCTCCAATTAATTCCTCTCCTGAAAGAGAAGAAGATGCCCAGGATTCCATCTCAGAAGCAAGATGTGCAAGAGTTGTACCACCACCAGGGACTATCCCCTCCTCGACAGCGGCTTTGGTTGCATTAATTGCATCTTCCAATCGAAGCTTTTTATCTTTCATTTCTGTCTCAGTCGCAGCACCAACCTTGACAACAGCAACCCCACCAGCAAGCTTAGCCAACCTTTCCTGAAGCTTCTCTTGATCATAAGTTGAATCTGTTTCATCCATTTGTTTTTTTATTTGTTCACATCTCGCCTGAACAGCTGTCTCATTCCCTTCTGCAACAATAGTAGTTGTATCTTTGTTGATTGTGACTCGTCTTGAAGTGCCTAGCATATCTAATGTGGCATTCTCTAATTTAAGTCCTGCATCCTCAGTAATTAATTGGCCATTAGTTAAAACTGCCATATCTTCAAGCATCGCCTTTCGACGATCACCAAAACCTGGAGCTTTAACAGCTGCAACATTCAGTACACCTCTCAAACGATTTACAACCAAAGTTGCTAATGCTTCTTTTTCAATGTCCTCTGCAACAATCAATAAAGGCTTTCCTGTCTTCGCAATCTGCTCTAAAACTGGAACCAAATCTTGAACTAATCCAATTTTTTTATCAGTGAGAAGAATATAAGGCTCATCTAAAACAGCCTCCATTCTTTCTGTATCAGTTGCAAAATAGGGTGAAATATAACCTTTATCAAACCGCATCCCTTCAGTCACTTCCAATTCTGTTGTCATTGACTTACCTTCTTCTAATGAAATAACACCTTCTTTTCCAACTTTATCCATAGCATCCGCAATCATCTTACCAACCTCTTCATCATTACCAGCTGCAATGGTTCCACATTGAGCAATAGCATTGCTATCACTTATTGGTTTAGCCTGCTCTTGGATTTTTTTAACGAGAAATTCTGTTGCTTTATCAATTCCTTTTTTAAGGGTAATAGCATTAGCGCCTGCAGCTACGTTTCTCAACCCAGCTTTAACCATTGCATGAGCCAATACAGTCGCTGTAGTTGTTCCATCTCCTGCAGCATCATTTGTTTTGGAAGCCGCCTGACGTATTAGAGCAACACCAGTATTTTCGATATGATCCTCTAACTCAATTTCCTTAGCGATGGTTACACCATCATTAATTATTTGAGGAGCACCAAACTTCTTTTCTAAAACTACATTTCGTCCTTTTGGGCCCAGTGTAACAGCCACTGATTCAGCCAAAATGTCAATACCGCGCTCGAGTGCACGACGGGCTTGTTCGTTGTAAATAATTCTCTTAGCCATGGGAGGCGTTGTGCTTAAAAAAGGAAAGGTTTAAATAAAATTTGCTTTAAATAAAGCAATGAAGATTCAGTTGACTACTGCAAGAATGTCCTTCTCAGATAAAAGAACATATTCATCACTACCGATCTTTATATCAGTACCGGCATACTTGCTGTAAAGAACTTTGTCACCCACTCCAACCTCAGGAGCCTGACGAGAACCATCGTCATTGCGTTTTCCTGGACCAACTTGAGCAACCTCTCCAACTTGAGGTTTTTCTTTAGCAGTATCTGGGAGCAAAATCCCACCTGCCGTTTTCTCTTCTGATTCAGAGACTTTGATAAAAATACGATCTCCAAGTGGCTTTACCGTGGAGACGCTGAGAGATACAGCCGCCATGAATTAATTCAGGATCAAGAAATTTAGCGAAAAAACGCAAGAACTAGAAGATTGCGATTTTTCGCAACCAACCATATGAACAACAACATATTCACCTAAGCAGCCTCGCGACTACAACTATTCTGTGCGGTTGACCGAACCGCACAACAAACTGGGCCGACAAAGTGGTAGTCTTTCTCGGCTTAATGGATTTGCTTTGACAGCGAATCTTTAAAATAGATTTTTATTCTTATGTCTGCTGCTGCAACTGCGACTACTGGAACCAAGGGTGTTGTCCGACAAGTGATTGGGCCAGTTTTAGATGTTGAGTTTCCTGCTGGTAAACTTCCAAAAATTCTTAATGCGCTGCGCATTGAAGGTAAAAATCCTGCTGGTCAGGATGTAGCTCTTACAGCAGAAGTTCAGCAGCTTCTAGGCGACCATCGTGTTAGAGCAGTTGCGATGAGTGGAACCGATGGCCTTGTAAGAGGAATGGAAGCCATTGATACAGGAGCAGCCATATCAGTACCTGTAGGGGAAGCAACACTGGGAAGAATTTTTAACGTTCTTGGTGAGCCTGTTGATGAACAAGGTCCAGTTCAAACTTCCACAACTTCTCCAATCCATCGAGAAGCCCCAAAACTTACTGATTTAGAAACAAAACCAAAGGTTTTTGAAACAGGCATCAAAGTGATTGATCTTCTTGCGCCTTATAGACAAGGTGGAAAGGTAGGCCTTTTTGGAGGAGCAGGTGTTGGTAAAACTGTTTTGATTCAAGAATTAATTAACAATATTGCTAAAGAACATGGAGGAGTATCCGTATTTGGTGGAGTAGGAGAAAGGACCAGAGAAGGTAATGACTTATATGAGGAATTCAAGGAATCCGGCGTTATTAATGCAGATGATTTAACCCAATCAAAAGTTGCTCTTTGTTTTGGTCAAATGAATGAACCACCTGGAGCAAGAATGAGAGTAGGTTTATCAGCCCTAACAATGGCGGAACATTTTCGTGACGTAAACAAACAAGATGTTCTTTTATTTGTAGATAATATCTTTAGATTTGTACAAGCAGGTTCAGAGGTATCAGCACTTTTAGGCCGTATGCCATCTGCAGTTGGATACCAACCAACATTGGGAACTGACGTTGGAGAGTTGCAAGAAAGAATTACATCAACTTTAGAAGGTTCAATCACTTCAATTCAAGCAGTCTATGTGCCTGCAGATGACCTTACTGACCCAGCTCCGGCAACAACTTTTGCTCACTTAGATGCAACAACCGTACTAGCCAGAGCATTGGCTGCTAAAGGAATTTATCCAGCAGTAGATCCTTTGGACTCAACCAGTACTATGCTTCAACCATCAGTTGTTGGAGATGAGCATTACAGAACAGCTAGAGCAGTCCAATCAACACTTCAAAGATACAAAGAACTTCAAGATATTATTGCAATTTTAGGTTTGGATGAACTTTCAGAAGACGACAGGCGGACTGTTGATAGAGCAAGAAAAATTGAAAAGTTTCTTTCACAGCCATTCTTTGTTGCCGAAATATTTACCGGAATGTCAGGTAAATATGTAAAATTAGAGGACACAATTGCAGGCTTTAATATGATACTTTCTGGTGAATTGGATGATCTGCCTGAGCAAGCCTTTTATCTAGTTGGAGATATTAACGAAGTAAAAGCAAAAGCACAGAAAATTGAATCTGAAAGCAAGAGTTAATTTAATGAATTCTTTTTAGCAAATAGCGAAAACTTCGATATTGGCTAATAGGAACTTATCCCAAACGTAATTCAACATCCGATCAAAAAATGAGCCTCACCCTAAGAGTTCTAGCTCCAGACAAGAGTGTATTTGACGAAAAGGTGGAAGAAGTTATACTTCCAAGCACTACAGGATTACTTGGAATCCTTCCAGGCCATATTTCAATGGTAACAGCAATTGGAATAGGTGTTTTAAAAGTCCGTAAAAGCAATGGAAGCTGGAATTCCATTGCACTAATGGGTGGCTTTGCCGAGGTTGAATCAGATGATGTAACAGTTCTAGTTAATTCAGCAGAGCTAGGAGAAAATATCAATAAGGCTTCTGTTGAGAAAGAGTTTGAAAAAGCTCAAAATGAATTAAGCAAGTTTGAAGGAGAAGAAAATTCGCCAGAAAAAATCCAGGCCAAAGAGAAACTAGACAAAGCCAGAGCTCAAGTTCAAGCATCTAGCAATTAGTATTATTAATATTTTTCTAAATTGTACTTAAATTATTTTTCAACTAATTTGAGTAAAATAAATAATTAATTACGCGGTTCCACAAAATGTAACCTCTGGGAATTTTGCTTTAGCCTCTTCAAGAGATTTTCCTTTACCTTCTTCTTGCCAATAATTAATAACTTCAGTTGCTTTATTAAGCACTTCAACACGTTCATTGTCTGTAATCCATGCCTTTTCTTCTAATTCTGTCTTAAGGGTTTCCCATGCATCTTCTCTAGGCCAAAAGAAATAAGCAGTTAATGGACTTGTACCGCCTCCCACAATCTGATCAACAGCCAAAGCAACGTTATCTGGCAACCACAAAATCTTTAATAGGAATCGTCCTTCATCAGCTTTAGGGGTATGCCCAGAAGGAACTCCATCTGCATCAAAAGTTGCAGAAGCAAGAACCTTTGCAGCACCTAACATACCTTGACGGGCATCTTTGGCATTTTCTTCTTGATTTTCTTGTGATTTTGAATTTTCTTGAGCCTCTTTAATTACAGAGGAACTATCAGAAACACTCATTTCCTAACCGTTTATACTATCAATCTACTAATTTAACAGGATTAGCTGCAGAGTTAGCTTTGGATTTAAAAGGACTTGCACTATTTGACATCGATGGAGTTATTCGCGATGTAGGGAAAAGCTATAGATTGGCTTTAAAAAAAACAGTTAATAGATTCTCTGGATGGACTCCTAGCAATGTAGAAATTGATTCTCTAAAGTCGGAAGGATGCTGGAACAATGATTGGGATGCCAGTCTTGAACTAATTAAACGACATATAGCACGTCAAAAACTCCTGACAAAAGCACCTACAAGAAAAGATCTGATAGCCGAATTCAATGATTTTTATTTTGGTGGAAATTGCTTAAACAACCCCACTAAATGGAATGGATTCATAAAGAATGAACCACTCTTAGTTAACAAAAGCTTCTTTAAAAAGTTAACGAACTTGCAAATAGGATGGGGATTTATCAGTGGTGCAGAACTACCTTCAGCAAAATTTGCTCTTGAAACAAGACTCGGTCTAACGAATCCTCCACTTTTAGCAATGGGTCAAGCGCCAGAAAAACCCAATCCATCAGGGTTAATACAACTTGCTTCAAAACTTTACGCAAAGAACCTTGGAAAGAATGTGCCGCCTATTTCCTATTTGGGAGATACAGTTGCAGATGTCCTTACAATCCAAAAAGCAAGAGAAGTATTTCCTGAGCAAATATTCATTAGTCTTGCAATTGCCCCACCTCATCTTCATGAGCAAAGTCAAATAATCCATCGAAAAGCTTATGAACAAAGCCTTAGAGATGCTGGAGCAGATCATATCCTCTCTTCTATAAATGATATTTTTCAAGCCCTCTCTGATTGGTAACTTAATCAACAAATCTATTTTTCCATATCATCAACTGATTTCAACGCATTACAAGAGAGCACATTAGCAGTTTCATTAGTAACTAAAACATCATCTTCTATTCGAATACCTATTCCTTTCCACCTCTCATCAATCTCAGGTTGTCCTTCTGGAACAGGTAGGAAATCATTGACATATAAACCAGGTTCAACAGTTAAAACCATTCCTGGCTCAAGTGGAACTGGATACTCTCCTAAGCGATAAGCTCCAACATCATGCACGTCTAATCCAAGCCAATGGCCGGTCCTATGCATATACAAATGACGATACAAACCTTTCTCGACTAAATAATCTACAGATCCTTTAAGCAATCCAATCTCAATTAAACCTTCCACTAAAGTTTTAACTGCACATAAATGAACTTGTTCAGTATTCCTACCTGGTAAAACAGAAGCAATAGCTGCATTTTGCGCTGCTAAGACAATTTCATATAAAGCTCGTTGTTCACCATTAAACTTTCCGTTAATTGGGAAAGTTCTTGTTATATCAGCGTTGTAATAATCATCTAACGAACATCCTGCATCAATAAGTAACAAGTCACCATCTTCTAGGAGTGAATTGTTCGATGTGTAATGAAGAGTGCACGCATTTTGTCCACCTGCAACTATCGATCCATACGCAGAACCTCTAGCTCCTTGATCTAAAAAAAACTTTTCGATAGTCGCCTGAATTTCTCTTTCATTCATTCCAGGACAAGTTTTTTCACGAGCCAACTCATGGGCTAACGAAGAAATACGAGCAGCTTCTTTCATCCTCAGAATTTCCCAAGAATCTTTTCTCAATCTCAATTCATGAAGAATCGAGCATGGCGAGTTCAACTGCATCGGAAATTTACCACCTCTCGATGACCTATCTAGAAATTGAGAAAAAATCTGAAGCACCAATTTTTCCACCTTTGGATGTTTGCCAATTCGAAAAAAAATACTTTCTGCTCCAATTAAATATTCAGAAATCCTTTCTGAAAACTCATCTAATGGATGTGCAACATCCACTCCAAAATGATCCAAAACACCTTGAACCCCCCAACGGAATCCATTCCAAATTTCAGCTACAGCTTCTTTCGGCCTAACAAATAAAATATATCGTTCACCTTTCTGACGATGAGGAAGAAACAAGGCAACTGCATCAGGTTCATCAAAACCTGTCAAATACCAAAAATCACTATTTTGCCTAAACGGATATTCACAATCTGCATGATGAGTTACAAAAATGGAGGCTGGAATGATCGCCGCACCACCTCCCAATTTCGCTAAAAATCGTTCACGGCGTTCGCAATAGATCTGAGAGTTTTTCACAATAACCTGATCATCATTTCAAGCTTAAGTGGCGAGAACTTAAACCATAGTGGAGAATAAAGATAAATAATTCTTCGACATCATTAAGAAGATGCAAAAGGCATGAATACTGACATTCTATTCCTATCCATTCTTCTTGCAGTTGTATTACTTGGTTCCGCACTGTGCTCAGGAATAGAAGCGGCGTTATTAACAGTAAATCCATTAAGAGTTCATGAACTTGCTGAAAAACACATTCCTATAAGAGGAGCAAAAAAACTAGTCAAGTTAAAACAGCGCCTTGGTAGAACACTTACTGTTTTAACTATTGCAAACAATAGTTTTAATATTTTTGGAAGTTTGATGATAGGTATTTATGCAACCAGTATTTTTAAAGCAGGAATAGATAGAGCATTGTTTTCAGTAGCTTTCACAATTCTCATTCTACTGTTAGGTGAAATAGTTCCAAAATCTATCGGAGCCAAGCTCTCTCAAAAAGTTGCTTTAACCAGTGCACCTATCCTCTACCTTTTAAATACATTAATGCGCCCGTTAATAGTGCCATTAGAGCGCTTATTACCAGTGATCACTGCTGAGAATGAAATCACAACTGATGAGGAAGAGATACGACAAATGGCCAGGCTAGGATCTCAACAAGGACAAATTGAAGCAGATGAAGCTGCAATGATAGGAAAAGTATTTCAACTCAATGATTTAACAGCGAGAGATCTTATGACTCCTAGAGTTTCAGCTCCAACCCTTGATGGATCAATACCTTTGGAGCGATTAAGAAATAATTTACTAACAAATAATTATCAATACTGGGTTGTACTTGGAAAGGAAGTAGACAAAATCTTAGGCATAGCAAAGCGCGAGCGACTACTCTCAGCATTATTACAAGGCCACAATCAATTAACGCCTATTGATTTATGTGAAGCTGTTGAATTTGTTCCAGAGATGATAAGAGTAGATAGATTACTGTCTTCTTTCAATAAAGACAAATCAGAAGTAAAAGTAGTGGTTGACGAATTTGGTGGATTTGTCGGTTTAATTGGAGCAGAAGCAGTCCTAGCTGTTTTAGCTGGGTGGTGGAGAAAAATATAATTAATGACTAAAATATTAACGTCTACACAATGTAGCTCATTACTCAATGAATGGAAACATAACCTCGAACTTACCTGTTTAGAAAAAGTACAATTAGCAGAAGAGCTCAGAGCACTTGACAGGCAAATTAATCGTTTATCAAGTAGACATATCCGAATTTCGGTTTTTGGTCGAGTAGGTGTTGGAAAATCAAGCTTGCTTAATGCTTTGATTGGGAAAACCATTTTTACAACTGATCTGGCCCATGGATGCACTCGCAAATCCACTGGTTATATCTGGCAAAAAGCAATCAAGAATTTACAAACAATAGAATTAATAGATACACCAGGAATAGATGAAATATCAGCTCCTGCAAGAGATCTTCTTGCAACAAAAGTGGCATTAAACTCTGATCTAATCATACTAACTTTAGATAGTGATATCACGAATGTTGAGATAAAGGCATTACAACTTCTTTTGCAAAGTGGGAAGCCAGTATTACTAGTGCTAAACAGGTGTGATCAATGGAACAACAAGGAAATACAAGAACTTCTCCAAAGCATAAAAAACAACTTACCCATGACAGCAAAGCAATTAATTATAATTGCAGCATCTGCAGCACCACGCAAGATAACATTTAATTCAAGTGGAGAGATCAGAAGAGAAGAATGTAAACCAGATATTAATTCATTACAAACAACACTGCTCCATATTCTTGAAGAGCAAGGAAATATACTTTTAATGCTTAATGCTTTACGTCAAGCTGAAGCATTCTTTCATTCTCTTAAGAGCAATCGATTAAAACGAAGAAGAATAGAGGCTCAGGGACTTATAGGAAAATTTGCAACTATAAAAGCATCAGGAGTAGTTTTAAACCCTTTTCTGGCTTTTGATTTAGCAACAGGAGTAGCTTTGGATACAGCTTTAGTAATTCAATTAAGTAACTTGTATGGATTAAAATTAAAAGGAGGCTCGGCAAGAAAATTACTAAAAAAACTATCTTTTCACAACAGTCTATTAGGTGGAGTCCAACTTAGTATTCAATTTACTTTAGGCGTCATTCAAAACCTTCTTTTCTTATCAAGTCCTTTAACAGGAGGCATAAGCCTTGCACCAGCAGCTCCAGTAGCTATAGCTCAGGCAGCCGTAGCAGTGCAAACAACTAAAATTACCGGACGTTTAGCTGCTGCAGAATTACTTAACAATAGTCATCTTCCAGGCACCAATCCACAGTCAATTTTAAACAAGCTCTACAAGACAAATCCAATAGTGCGGAAATGTCTTCTTGACTGGAACATTACTGTATACAACCAACGTCAACAAATGCAAAGTGTTCTACCATGAAGCATAATATCTACCAATCAATAGCCTTAATGGGAACTAGTGCTGATCCACCAACTAATGGACATGAAGCTCTCCTAATAGGTTTAAGCAAAATATTTCCAACAGTGATTACTTGGGCAAGTGACAATCCAGGTAAAAATCACAAAACATCTCTTTCTCAACGTCATGAACTGTTAAATGCTTTAGTTGAAGAGTTAGCTTTACCTAATTTAGAATTACATCAAGAGTTAAGTCATCAATGGGCAATAAAAACATTACAATCAGCTTCTGAACTATGGCCAAATAAAAGTCTTACTTTAATAATAGGTAGTGATCTAATTACAGATCTACCTAATTGGTTGGATGCAAAAAATATCTTACGAAAGGCTCAACTAGGTATAGTTCCACGAATAGGTTGGCCTCTTGTAAAGCATGACATAGATACACTTAAAGATATAGGGGGGAAAGTAATTATCTTGCCATTAAAAATACCTGCTACTGCTAGCTCAGCCATAAATAACAATCAAATCTTTTCTCAAATACCAACATCAATACTCCCAATTCTGCAGCAAAAGAACCTGTATGGAATTTCGGGGAAAAAAATATGAAACTAGCTTTAGCCCAACTGAATCCTGTCATAGGTGACTTGTCAGGCAATTCTTCAAAGATATTTTCTGCTTGTAAAGAAGCCGCTAAAAACAATGCAAATCTTCTAATAACACCCGAGCTATCTTTATGGGGTTATCCACCCAAAGATTTACTCTTCGATCCATTTCGACTGGAACTTCAATGGAAAATTCTTGATGATCTTGTGAAGCAAATCCAACATAGTACCCCTAAATTATCTCTTCTAGTTGGAGTAGCAGAACAGGCTCCAGATCAACAGGTTCCCAAATTATTCAATTCCATAGTATTAATAAATCAAACCAAGTGGGAGATAATTGCAAGAAAGCAATTACTTCCAACTTATGACGTTTTTGATGAAAAACGATATTTTAGATCAGCTCATAAGTCAGCGTTAATCAATTTCACGACCGAAGAAAAGACCTGGAAAATAGGTTTAACCATTTGTGAAGACATATGGGTAGAAGAAACAATTCAGGGAACTCGCTTATCTGGTCCAGATCCAATCGCAAATCTTGCAAAAGAAAGAATTGATCTTCTACTTAATCTATCAGCCTCCCCTTTTACAGCTCAAAAAGAATACATTCGCAAAGAAATTGCTGCAAAAGCCGCGACTAGACTTAATTGTCCTGTGGTATACCTCAATCAAATCGGCGGCAATGATGAGCTAATTTTTGATGGTGCAAGTTTTGCGACTAATCATTTTGGGGAAATAACTTTATCTCTTCCAAGGTGTAAAGAGTCTCTTTCTTTCTGGGATCCAACTATTAAAGCACCAATTGTTTCAGAACAAGTTGAGGATGCACAAGAAATACTTTTACAAGCTCTAGTGCTAGGATTAAAAGACTATGTAACAAAATGTAGATTTAATAAAGTTATTCTCGGCTTAAGTGGAGGAATTGACTCTGCATTAGTAGCTGTTATTGCTTGTGCAGCTTTAGGAGCTCAAAAAGTCTCTGCAATATTAATGCCTTCTCCATGGAATTCTGAAGGTTCATTAAAAGATGCTACTGATTTAGCTCAAAGATTAGGAATTGATACAACAACTATCCCTATAACTTCTTTAATGAAAAGTTTTGATCAAAGCCTTTGCAATGCTTTAGATGAAGCACCAAAGGGTTTAACTGCTGAAAACCTCCAAGCACGGATTCGTGGAACACTTCTCATGGCAATTGCTAATGACAAAAAACAACTACTTTTATCCACTGGAAACAAATCCGAACTAGCTGTTGGCTACTGCACACTTTATGGTGATATGAATGGAAGTTTATCCGTTATCGGAGATCTTTACAAAACCTATATCTTTGAACTATGCAAATGGATTGATAGTGAAAAAGCATGCGAATGCAGAAAAAAATTAAATTTACCTAGCAAAGGAGATCTAATAGGTCCTGCAATACGAAACAAACCTCCCAGTGCAGAACTTAGTGCAAATCAATTTGATAGTGATTTCTTACCAGATTATGAAACACTAGATCCAATTCTCAAAGCCCTGATCGAAGAAAGAAGTCGAGTATGCAAACTGATTAGTCATGGATATGAGTCAGATTTAATCAACAAAGTTCAAAACCTCCTGAAGCAAGCAGAATTCAAAAGACGCCAGGCTCCGCCTATATTAAAAGTGAGTAATCAAGCATTTGGAAGTGGCTGGCGTCTACCAATTGCATCAATGTAATGCTAGAAAAGATAAGAGCAGGATCAAAGAGTAAATTTCTCTAAAATAGAAAATAAAATGAGCTCCTTATCATCAGTATTATCTGCACCAATCTCTAGCATCGGAATTCCAAAAGAAATCAAGTCAGATGAACTTCGAGTTGCTATTACTCCAGACGGGGTCAAGGAATTAGTAACTCAAGGGCTGGAAGTGCGAATACAAACCGGTGCAGGAGAAGGAGTAGGTATTGAAGATAAAGTTTTTGCTCAAGCAGGTGCAAAGATTGTTGATAGAAATGAAGCCTGGGCATCTCACCTGATAGTCAAGGTAAAAGAGCCTCAAGAAGAAGAATATTCTCTCCTACGCGAAGATATGGTTCTATTTACTTATCTACATTTAGCGGCATATCCAAAAGCCGGGGAAGCTCTATTGCAAGCAGGTACAACAAGTATAGGATACGAAACTGTCCAACTAGAGAATGGAAGTCTACCCTTACTTGCACCAATGAGTGAAATTGCTGGTCGATTAGCTGCACAAGTAGGAGCCAGTTTACTGGAGAAGCCAAATGGTGGTAGAGGAATTTTAATTGGAGGATGTACTGGAGTAAGACCAGCACGTGTGATTGTTCTCGGAGCAGGAACTGTGGGGTGGAACGCCGCTAGACTAGCTGCTGCCATGGATGCAGAAGTTTTACTACTAGATCGATCACCAGAAAGATTACGTAAACTAGAAGCACAACGGAGAGGAAGACTAGAGAGTATAGTTTGTAGTAGAGGCCTTCTTGAAAGATTAATTCCAACAGCTGATCTTATTATTGGTGCTGTTCTTACCCCAGGTGGAAGAGCACCTACACTTGTAGATAAAGATATGGTTAAACAAATGAAATATAACTCAGCAATAGTAGATGTATCGATAGATCAAGGAGGTTGTATTGCCACAAGTGTTGAAACTACTCATACAAAACCTACTGTCAATATTAATGGTATTCAACATTACGCCGTAAGCAATATGCCCGGAGCTGTTCCCTTCACTTCTACAGAAGCACTTGTGAGTGTCACTTTACCTTATATTCTTGGCATTGCTGGAAGAGGACTAGAAGGTGTCATTACTGAGCGTCCAGAAATTGTTTCTGGTTTAAATACAATAAAAGGTTCAGTATGTCACCCAGGTGTAGCAAAAGCTCTAGGGATTCATCCTAGGCACCCTATGGCATGTCTAAATTAAATAAGCTATTTACAAAACATCAATTTTTTGTATAGGTCGATTTAATGAAGGTATCGCTAATCCTTCTCTCAAGGCAAGTAATAAAGCTGCAGCCTCTTTATAATTTTCTGCATAAAATATTCTTGTGGGACTATTTAAATCTAAATCAGATTGAAGACCTAAAGATTTAGTATCTACATTCATAACACCGGGGTTGTTCACCACAATCAAAGGAACACCTTTCTCAATACAGGCTAAGACAGCTTCGCCTCCCAATGCTGTCTTAGGTACCACTATTGCTCCTAAATCATCAAT
Source organism: Prochlorococcus sp. AG-409-K04 (assembly GCA_003215555.1). GTDB lineage: Bacteria > Cyanobacteriota > Cyanobacteriia > PCC-6307 > Cyanobiaceae > Prochlorococcus_E. The sequence continues at coordinate 4,238 of QCKE01000016.1, read as the reverse complement.
ACCAAGAAGACCCGATTGAAAGAAAGAGTTTGTTGCCTGCAGAGTAGCTTTTCGAATTAAATCAGGAGCACGGCTTAAACCAACTAAGACACATGGCAAAAATGTATATCCAATTTCTTCTGCTGCTGCACGAGGATCCAAACAATTATCAATAGCCATTGGAGATAATGCAGGAGCATGAGCACATGGTATGTACAAATGTCGAACTAATGCGTGACTAATAATCGCCTCCGCACCTGCAAGCAAATCAACACCCTTTCCTTGTCTATAAGCATTTAATTCTTTATATCCCGAATCATCAGGAAATCTTGTGACAACAGCTATGGCAGTTGCACCTTCATCTTTCAATTTTTCACCAGCTCTAAGCAATGATCCTAAATTCTTCACTTCTCCTCCACTAGCTCCACTAGAAGCTGTCTTTAAAGATATCTGCAGAGGAGAATCTGTAGTTACTACAGGTCCAATATTAAGACCCAATGTTGCTCGACATCCATCAATCACTTGCATATGTCTTTGCCGTAACTCTGCTTCTATACCTGAATCAAGCAATACCCCTACATTTTGAGTTCTAACTGGATGCAACAACATCTCCCCGCAGGCAAATCTATCAATACTAAATCCTTCAACATACAAAATTCGTTGATCATTCCAATACAGAGAAGCTCCATTCATCACATTTGGATGAGTAATCAGAGAACCACTTGCAGCAGCAAGCAAGCGAGCACATGGGATAGCATCACCTGCATACCCGCCAATATCACAACCTATGCCTGTCGGAATTATCAAAAGTGATAGCAATGGTTTAGAAGAGTTCACAATCTTATGAAATAATCACAACAGCTTCTATATTTAATTTTCGTGAATCTTTTTTCTTTGTAGTTGAACTTACATTTGTTATTGCCCATCTCAAAGGTTCACCATACTCTTGTAATTTATTAAATACCACAGAACGCAGAGAACATATTGGCAACGAATCTGACCAATCTAATTCGATTTCTATAGGCTTAAGTCTCACATTGATTCCAATCTAAAAAACAAATTCACTCTCTAAGCACTAGCTCCACCAACAACTTCGAGAATCTCTTGAGTAATTGCTGCTTGTCGAGCTTTATTATATGTAAGATTTAAAGTCTTTGCCAATTCCTTAGCGTTATCACTAGCATTATTCATTGCAGTCATCCTACTAGCCAATTCAGAGGCAGCGGCTTCTTGCAATGCTCTAAGAAGTTGATTCTGTAGATAAAGTGGTAAAAGGGAATTTAACAAATCATCAGGACTTTGCTCAAAGACAACATCAGAGGGCAATTTTGGTTCTTCATTTGCTGGTGCAGCATCTTTTTCAATAACAAGTCGACTATCTTTTGTCGTTATTCTGAAAATCTCATCATCTTCTTCAGCTATACCTTGAGGATCAAGAGGAAGAAGAGTCTGAACTACAGGATTACAACTTACTAAGCTAATAAACTTTGTATAAATTACCTCGACTCGATCTGTACTTTCTGAAAGAAACTCAGACAACACCTCACTAGTTGCAGCCTCTGCATCTTTTGATGTAGGGACCTGCTCTAAATCCTGAAAACAAGCACGAATTTCATACTGATTACTTCTATTTTGAAAATAAGTGATTGCCTTACGACCAATTAAAACAAGAGTAGTCTCAAACCCCTGTCCTTTTAACTCTGCATAACGTTGTTCGGTACGCTTAATCACATTAGTATTGTATCCACCACATAACCCTCTATCACCTGTTACCGCAAGCAAAGTGACTTTTCTCACATTTCTAGTCTTAAGCAACGGGGAATCAGCTGATTCAAACTTCATGCGTGACTGTATATTCTCAAGAACTCTTGCTAAACGATCTGCAAATGGACGACTTCTTAACACCTGGTCCTGAGCACGTCTAACTTTAGCTGCTGCTACAAGGCGCATTGCCTCAGTAATTTTTCGGGTGTTTTTAACAGAGACAATCCTGTCTCTAATTTCCTTTAGGTTTGCCATGAAATTAAAATCTCCTTAATAACCACAGGATTACGCAGATGCCAACATAGAGGATTTAACCTCATTTATTGATTCCTTAAGAACTGCCTCAATATCATCATTGAGTTGCTTCTCACTTAAGACTTTCTCAATATATTCTGGCTTGCTAGTTTTTAAATACTCACGCAACTCAGCAGCAAACTGTGTTACTTGATCTACAGGGACTTCATCAATTAATCCTTTGACACCGGCATAAACAACTGCTACCTGCTCTGCAAGATTTAAAGGAGCAAATTGAGCCTGCTTCAATAATTCTCTTAAGCGTTTGCCTCTTTCTAATTGCTGTTGAGTTGCCTCATCTAAATCAGAAGCAAACTGAGAGAAAGCCGCAAGTTCATCAAATTGAGCTAATTCGAGTTTCAAAGTACCAGCAATTTTCTTAATGGCTTTTGTTTGAGCAGCTCCTCCAACCCTGCTGACTGAAATACCAACATTAATAGCAGGTCTTAATCCAGAGTTAAAAAGATCTGCACTTAAAAAGATCTGACCATCTGTAATTGAAATCACATTCGTAGGAATATAAGCAGATACATCTCCAGCTTGAGTTTCTATTATTGGTAGAGCTGTCATAGAACCACTACCCATTGCATCAGAAAGCTTTGCAGCTCTTTCTAATAAACGACTATGGCAATAGAAAACATCTCCTGGATATGCTTCACGACCTGGTGGACGTCGAAGAAGCAATGACATTTGACGATAAGCCTGAGCTTGTTTTGTTAAATCATCGTAAATGACTAATGTTGCCTTTCCTTGATACATAAAATGCTCTGCAATTGCTGCCCCTGTATATGGCGCCAAATATTGCAAAGCAGCAGATTCTGAAGCACTAGCATTTACAACAATTGTATATTCCAATGCTCCTTTTTCTCTTAATACCTCCACAACCTGCGCAACAGATGCAGATTTCTGACCTACAGCCACATAAACACATACAACATCTTGTCCTTTTTGATTGATGATTGTATCTATAGCAATCGCTGTCTTACCCGTTTGACGATCTCCAATAATTAACTCTCTTTGTCCCCGACCAATTGGTATCATTGCATCAATTGATGTAATGCCAGTTTGCATTGGCTCATGAACGGATTTTCTCTTAATAATTCCAGGTGCTAGTGACTCAATAAGACGAGAATCACTTGTAGCGATTTCTCCATTACCATCTACTGGTTGTCCCAGAGGATTAACTACTCGTCCCAACATTGCATCACCAACAGGTACGGATGCAATCTTGCCTGTAGCTTTTACAGTACTTCCTTCTTGAATTCCAAGACCTTCGCCCATCAAAACGGCACCAACATTATCATCCTCCAGATTTAAGGCAATTCCTTCAGTACCATCTTCAAATTCAACTAACTCTCCAGCCATGGCCTTTTCAAGACCATATACCCTAGCAATTCCATCACCGATTTGAAGGACGGTACCTACATTGCTAACTGAAACAGATTTATCGTAATCAGCAATCTGTTTCTTAAGGATTGAACTGATTTCGTCGGGACGTATGGAAACCATGATGGAGAAGTTTAATTAGATGGAAAAAGTGAAAGGAGTGTTCGGATGAAATAAGAAAGTGTTAAAGCTAACCTACCTTGGTTAGCTCTAAACCCAATCTCCGTACCTGGCCTGAAAGGCTTGCATCGATTACCTTGGATCCAACATTGATCACAAAGCCTCCAATTAGAGTTGGATCTACTTTTAAATCCAATTCTAAATTGTCAGTGCCTGCTACTGACTGAACCGTTTTAAGAATCTCATCCTGTTGTTCTTCATTTAAAGGAGATGCAGATGTTACCGATGCAAGAGCAATATTTCGCTGCTCACGGTAAAGCTCTAAAAATCGCTCAAGAACAGAATTCAAAAATCCTATACGCTGTCGATCTGCCAACAATTTCAATAGATTGAGAAAAGAAGGTGTGACCTCTTTACTAAAAAGGTTTTCTATAACTTTTTTCTTAGATTCAATTTCTATAACTGGTGATGACATTGCATCACTAAATTCAGAAGATTGATTCCAAAGATCCAAGATTGACTTTGACTGAGAAACAACTTCATCTACTTCACCACGGGTCTCAGAAACCTGAAGGAATGCCTCAGCATATGGTGTAGTAATTGTATTCAAAAGAGGCATCAAATATCTCCTAAATTTTTTAAGGACTGTTTGAAAAATTTGTCTTGAGCTTTTTCATCTAGATTTCCTGAGAGGC
>QCKE01000015.1 GCA_003215555.1 Prochlorococcus sp. AG-409-K04 | reverse complement strand
TCTTTTAGCAAGAGATTACTTCTAATTTCATCGTAAAATAAAGTTTCATTTTGGCTCCTGTCCTTTTTTAAGGTTGATTGTTGCTCAATCCATTCACTTAATTCTTGTGCTCTATTTTTTCTTGGATTGGAAGAAAAGGGCCTTGTATCTTTAATTCCTTTTTTTTTCCATTCAAGAGTTTGTTGTTTTAATTTCTCTTCTAATTGAATTCCACCTTGATTCCATTGAACTCTAAAGTTGTCCCAGCAAACCTGAAACCAGTTATTGAATTGATTTGAGATAGGCTCTAGGTAATTTATTTCTTGATCCTGATTAGGGAAAGTCAGGCTAGGGTCATTATCGATTATGCTTAAATTATTTATAAGATTTTCACAAGATATACCTGCATTCTTGAGGCCTTTTAAATGTGATTTTGGTAGTGTTAAAAGTTGTGTTGTCCAATATTCATAAACTATTTGTTGTATTAGATCTAAATTCTCTTCTTCCTCTAGTTGTTGCGGATCTATATTTCCACCTAATGCAATAGCTTCTCTTTTGAGACTTTTGTTGCAAAATCCATGAATAGTTGTTATGTCTGCATTGTCTATATTTTCTAGCGATTTTAACAAAAGAGCTGACCAGTAGAGTCTGGTTTTGTCGTCTTTAACTTTCTTTATTAACCATTGATTTAACACTTTATCTTTTACTTCTTGTGCGTTTTTCTTACTTGACCTTTCAAGTCCTTTTAGGGCCATAATTAGTCTAGAATTTATTTTTGCTTGAATTTCTTTTGCAGTTGCTTTTGTAAAGCTTATTACAAGTATCTCATCAATAGAAAATGCTTTTTCCGTTAATAATCTTAGGACAAGATGTGTTAGAGCAAATGTTTTACCAGTACCTGCGCTAGCTTCTATAAGTCTTATCCCAGGTTCAAGAGGATATTCATTTGAATTAAAGTCAAAATAAGCGGTTTTCATTGTTCCAAAGTAAATATATTGAGATTTATAAAAATCTTTTGATCGATCAAGCTTATAATATTATTGATTTCAGCTGTTAAGTTCCAGTAACCTTTATAAGTATTTTGCAAATTATTATTTATCAATTTTATATGACTTAAGAATTTTATTATGTACAATTGAATTAATAGTTTTATCATTTAATTAATAAATTATTTAAGACATAGATTTGATAATATTGGATCATATAGATTACTTAGACAGCTTTCAAAAATATTATTGCTTGTTAGAATATTGCTTTTGCATTCTATCCCGAAGCAAAGCTCCATTTCACTCTTTCTGTTTTCACCTGGATTATGAAAACTACCTTCCCATTTTCTTTTGAAAATCTCAAATGATGATTTTTTGTTTAAATATTTGGCTTGAGCTAATTCCCAACCACTTTCTGGTGGTATAGGCCAACAAACTTTTAATCCTTGCTCTATAAGTAAATAAAGCTCTTCTAGTAAGAAAATTGCATAATCCTTTTCGATTTTATTAAAGATAGCCGATATGAAATATTCATTTTGTTTGTTTTTAGAATTGCATCTAGAGATAATAATAGTTTCTCTAGGACAATTATCATATGCACAAACTTGTATATGTTGTAACCAGCTTTTCATAATGGAGTTCATTTTTATCTTTCCTATTTCTACAACAAGAACACTTTTATTTGTTAATAGTATTTCTATGGTTTCATTCTTTAATTCTATTTTAGATTCACTAAAATTCCCCATACTCTTTAAGAGAGTGTTAAGATTACTAGATCTTGCCTCTAAAATTTCAGATTCAATCTCTGCTGCAGCATTAGGAGGGAGTATTCCTTGCCCATTAAGTCTATATCTCCAATTTATTTCCTTACTAGAAATTGATGATTGGTTCAGATTCAGAAAAGTCTCTCTTTCAGATATGTATTTATCTTTTAGAAGGTTAAATCTTTCTAACTCAGAAAGCTCGAGATGATCGCTTAATTCTATATTTCTCTCTTTTTCTTTTGTATTAATTTTAAGTTTTTCCAACCATGTTAATTGAGGTGATGTTATCCATTTCCTGGCGATTTCGTTAGTTATATTATTGTTATTGGATTTAAAGTTTTTATTCCAAAAAAGAGGAAGGGCAATAGAATTAGGTTTTGGTTTTATTTCATTATTGATTAATTGACAAGCTTTTAGATTTCTTTTATCGCAACTTATTGGTTTAAGATTTGTTTTGCTAATAAAATTTGCACTACTTAATGGATTTGCTGGAGGTGTTATTACTAACTGGTTAAAACTCTTTTCATCAAGTTCGTTTCTTAAATATTCAATCCATTGTTGAATTGGACTGGGAGGGTCAAGAAAATCTCCGGTTTTTTCATCTCGACAGTTCCAGGTTAATAAAAGTTTTTCTCGTGCTGATAACAATGACTCTAAAAGTATATATCTGTCTCTATCAGTACTTTGTGGGTCACCAAGAAGTCGTTTTGCCCCTAGTAAATTGAAACATGCTCTAGTTTCTTTGTGAGGGAAAATAGAACTGTCAAGACCCATTATGATGATTATTTTGTGTGGAATGGCTCTCATTGGTTCAAGAGCACTTATTGTTATTTTTCCAGCTCTATGACCAAAACGACCGCTTTCGAGAGAAAGTGATTTTTTTAGAATTTCTCCTATGACAGTAGTTTGTATTTTGAATTTGCAATTGCCAATTAATTTTTCTATTTCTTTAATATGTGAGTACAATGATTCATGTTCCCATGACCAATTTCTTTTGTTATTGAATAGATCTAGTAATATTGAATTAAGGTATTTTATCCAATCAGATGAGATCCTAGGTTTTCGTAGGCCTTTTAAATATGTGCAAATCTTTGATAATAGTGTCCACCATTTTTTTAAATCATCAAAAGATAAGTTTTCTGTAAATGGAGCAATCCCATAAGGTGCAAGACCTGGTTTGCTTGGTAATACTATTCCAATTATCCAACGTTCTAGACACCAACTTAGACTATTTGAGGCCTCTCCATTCCTAGCTTGTTCGTCAACACCCCAATGAAAACCGCTTTTTTTTAGACAAAACATTATTTTTTCTAATTCAGCAGTATTAATCCCGAATTCTTCTTCAATTAATTTAGAGGATAAAAGGTGTTCAAGGTTTTGAGCTGTTAGTCTAGTCTGTGAAATATCAATCAGATCCACTAGGAATTTGCTTAAACCTGGTTTTTCATTTTGACTACGATCGGTAATTTTCCACGGAAGATGCACTTTTGTGGCTTCAACATCGCTAAAGACGGAGGTGATTAGTGGAGCTAATTGTTTGATTTGAGGTGTCATAATAAGAATGTCTCTAGGTTGTAAATTTTCATCTTCTGCTAACCATTGAATTATTTGATCACGAATTAGTTGCACCTGCCTTCTTTGTCCAGGTGAAGCTATGAATAATAATGATGAATCTGCCTCCTCTTTTTTTAGCGCACGGTCAGAGTTACTAGTAATCAAGCTTTCCTGCAGTTGTTCCAAAAATGTTACTTTCTTATTTAGATTTATAGCTATAGCTGTTGGTAAGGAAAATAGATCTTCTTCTTTTACTGTGCCAAGTTGAGAATCTCCAGTCCCTTCGAGTAATTGTTGAAATTCTGCTCCAATACGACCAAGACTTGCTTCAAGACGTGGTGAGTTTAACAGCCAGAATCCATCGCTAGTATTTCTCCAATTATCTCCTAATTCATTTCTTCTATCTCGACTACGCTTCCATAAGTCTTTACAGGGAGTAAGCAGAAAAATTTTTACTTCAATTATACTAGATAGTGCTTGGATTAATTCTATTTGAATAGGAGCAAGACTGTTAACGCCAAAAATTCTCAATTTTTGAGGCAGCTCTTTTTTTGACTTTTCCTTGGATTTCAATTTTCTTATGACATCGTAAATTTGTAGGCATTCTGGTTTGGAATTTATTTTGTCCTTTAATAAATGAATTAAAATAGGTTGCCATCTAGTCTCTAAAGGAAGTTCGTTGATTAATGTTTTCAAGTTGCCATTCTTTTGCCACCATTTGTTAATTATTTCAGGCCTATAAAGGATATATTGTTCTATTGTTTCTGCAATCTTTTTGGCTATAGACCAATGCTGCTTATTGATTTCATTGTTTTTTGACTCATTGTTATAGTTAAGCCATTTGAGAAGAGTTTTGGCTTCTTTTCTTTTTATTAGTTCAGGGAGAACATCTATAATTGTCCAGACCAAACGATTTGCTTTCCATGGATCATCTAGTGTGATTTCCATACCAAGGTAAAGCTGAACAAATTTCCTTAGATGAACAGATGGAAAGGGAAAATGAATTTTTGCACTAATTCCATTTACTGAGGCGATTTTTTCTGCTAGCCAGCGACTAGTAGGCCATGTCTTTACCATGACTTCAATGTCTTCAAATGGTTCGGGAGGATCAAGCCGTAGTTGCTCTGCAAGCACTTCAGCTAACCATTCAGCTCTATTGCTTCTGTATATAGTTAACAAGAGATATTCTTAAGTAATTGTTTCAAGAACCAAAGAAAGGTTCTTTTCGTGGATTATTTATTAATCTTTTCATTTCTCTGACGGCATTTTTAAGTCCAATTGCTAACGCGCGTGAAATAATTGTATGTCCAATATTTAATTCTTCAATACCTACTATGTTAGCAATGGGTTCTACATTCTGATATGTAAGACCATGCCCAGCATTCACTCGCAAGCCAAGACTTTTTGCCTTTAGTACTGATTCTTTGATTTTTGAAAACTCTAATTTTTGATTTACCCAAGAAGCTTCTGCATAGCTTCCTGTATGAAGTTCTATCCATTTGGCTCCAACTTCTGCAGCAGCTTCAATTTGCGAAGCATCAGGGTCGATAAAAAGGCTTGTGGGAATTTTTCTTAATTTCAATTTTTCAATAATATTTTTTATTGAAGTTTTATTCTCTGAGACCTGGAGTCCTCCCTCTGTAGTGATTTCTTCTCTTTTTTCTGGAACTAGTGTTACCATATCTGGCTTTGAGACAAGAGCGATGTTAAGCATCTCTTGGGATGAAGCCATCTCTAGGTTTAACCGAGTTCCAATAGTTTCCCTTAGTAGTCTTAGATCTCTTTCTTGGATATGTCTCCTATCCTCTCTTAGATGAATTGTAATACCATCAGCTCCTCCTAATTCTGCAAGAAAAGCCAGTAGAACTGGATCAGGCTCATTTGTTTTGCGAGCTTCACGGACATTGGCAATGTGATCAATGTTTATTCCAAGACTTGCCATTTCATAGTTCCAATTACTTTCATTTTATTCGACAAAATACTTTTTTTCTTTTGTTTGACTTTTAGCCGCTGACTTAACTGCCCAGCATCGCGAGATAAAACATAGTTTTCACCGTTAAGTTCTTTATAAAGCTAATCAAGTTTTTATTTTTTATTTTTGGTCTTAGCACAACGCGAAACTAGTTTATGTATGGGCGTAAGCCCCTTGTGGGGGAGGCTGGCAATGATAGCCACTCAAGATATTGCGTTGAAGAATTATTTTAAGAAAAGGATAGTCCTTGGAATTGGCAATCTACCTATTAATGGAGCTGTGGTTCTTGCTCCTACTCATCGCTCTAGGTGGGATGCACTTATGTTAACTATGGCTGCAGGTAGGAGAGTTACAAAAAGGGACTGTCGTTTTATGGTCACTTTGTCAGAAATGCAGGGTTTGCAAGGATGGTTTTTAAATCGTTTAGGATGTTTCCCTATAGATAAAAAGAAACCATCGTTAGTTGCGCTTAGATATTCAATTGATCTTTTAATGGCAGGGAATCAACTTGTGGTTTTTCCTGAAGGAAGGATTAATAGGAAAAGGAAACAAATAAAAGTGGAAAAAGGTATTATTCGTCTTTCGCAACTTGCTTTTAGAAATGGAGTTGATGTAAAAGTTGTTCCCGTAGGCTTAGGGTATAGCGAGGTTATCCCTAAACTTTTCAGTGATGCAGCTATTTGTTTTGGTGAACCTATTAATATTAGTAAAATCGGGCGTACTGCAGCAGCAGATTTTGATGCACAACTTTGTAAAAAAATGTATGAAGCAGAACAATCTGCACTTAAAGCTGTTGGTCGCATTTGCTAATGCACATCTTTTACATATAAAGTAAAAAAAAATTTTTCAATGAGAAGAGTTACTTCTATTGCAGCTTTAGTATTTAGTGCAAGTTTTTTTTTCTTAAATCCTCCTTCATTAGCTGAATCATCTAAAGCATCTCAAAATAATGTCTTGAATAGAAAGGAGATTGACCTTGGGATTAAAAGTTTGGAAAATTTACTTAAAGAAGGCGAGGAATTTTTTATTAAAGAAGATTTTATTTCGGCTCGGAAAAAATTTGATAAATCTAGAGCTATGGCAAAGGTTTTGTTGAATTTATATAGTGATTTAAGTGCTGCTTTTAAAGGTTTAGATGTTCGTATCCCTCGTGAAATGAATTCAAATAGTAGGAAAGTATTAGCATCTCTTGTTAAAGCGAATATGAGATTGGCTACAATTTTTAGGAGAACAAATCAATCGGAATTAGCGGTTCCTCTTCTTGTGGACGTTGTAAGAATTTCATCTCCTACAAGTGTTAATGGTCAATTAGCATATCAACAACTCTATGAGTTGGGGTTTGTTAATACTCTTATGAATGGTAAAAATTAGTAATCAGCATTAAAAAATTTTTGTTTATAATTTAAAATTAAACAGGTTTTTCTCCTATGCTTCAATCTGAAGAGGTAGTTTCATTAATTACAAAGTTTATTCCAGATGCCCAAGTTAAGGTTGAGGATTTAAATGGAGGGGGAGATCATTTGCAAGTGAATGTTGTTTCATCAATGTTCTCAGGTTTAACCATGGTGCAACAACATCAACTGATTTATAAGGCTCTAAAAAAAGAGCTAGCATCTGAAGCTATTCATGCTTTGGCTTTAAAAACTTCTACTCCTTGAATATGGACTTAGATACAAAAACTCAAATTGAAAATTTGATCAATACAAATCCAATCATGGTTTTCATGAAAGGGAATAAGTTGATGCCTCAATGTGGCTTTTCTAACAATGTTGTTCAAATATTAAATTCACTTGGCATTCATTTTGAAACATTTGATGTTCTCTCTGATATGAATGTAAGGGAAGGTATAAAAGAATTTTCAGACTGGCCAACAATTCCTCAGGTTTATGTAAAAGGCGAATTTTTAGGTGGTTCTGATATCTTAATAGAAATGTATAACTCAGGAGAATTAAAAGAGAAATTAGAAATTGCTCTTGCTTCTTAAAGGGTTATTTTTCTTTTTGGAAGTAAAGATTATTTATGTCTCCATCAGGACCCACAAAGCTTGAAGGATCCATAAGCCATCTATACACTAATTTTTCAAGCTTTTCCTGGTCTTTGGTTGGGAGGGTTTTTTCCTTTCTCAGTGCATGTAAATATCCTTCTGTATAGAGCTTCAAATCTGCAGGAGTATGAAAACTATTAATAAGTTGCTGACATACATCGCATATTGATTGAAAATGTCTTATGGATTTAGGGTCTTGAAATACTTGTGATGTCATTTTGCGATGATGTTTAGGTATTTCTAACAGTTGTGCTCTTTATTCGTTATTTTAGATCAACTTGGATTTTGAGCTGTGACATTAACTCCAGATTTACTTTCTGATGAGCAAAGTGCGCAAGCTTCAATGGCAACTGGCCCTAGCAATACAACAACGCAGAGTCCTTCCAGAGTTCTTGTTGTTGAGCCTCATCCCACATTGAGAACTGTTCTTGTTCAGCGACTTCGTCAAGATGGACATTTAGCTGCAGCAGTTGGATCAGTTGTCGAAGCTATTGATTTATGTAGAGATCAGTCACCTGACCTTTTAGTTAGTGCTGAATTGCTTGAACAAAGTAGTGCCCTTAATTTGGGTCAGCAGTTAGGATGTCCTGTAATGGTTTTAACAGCTAGAGCAGGGGTTGAGACATTAGTAGGTCTGCTTGATGATGGTGCAGATGACGTAATGCGCAAGCCCTTTGGATTAGAAGAATTAGCAGCAAGGTGCAGAACACTTTTAAAAAGAGGTCGTATAGGTTTACAAGAAAGGGTCACAGTAGGACCACTTGAGGTTCATTTATTGCTTAGGCAGGTAACTTTAAGAGAGAAGCCTGTTGAATTAAGCCCAAGAGAATTTGCGCTACTTTGTGCTCTTCTTATGCCTCCAGGTATGGTTCGAAGCAGGCACGAGCTATTGAGGATGGCATGGCCTCCTTTTAGCGGAGGGCCAAGATCCGTGGATACCCAAGTTTTAACTCTCAGACGAAAACTTGAGCAAGCTGGACTTGGTGATGGAGGAGGAATTACTACTGTAAGACAGCAAGGGTACCGTTTTAGTCTGGATAGTTTGCCTTCGACGTAATTATCTAGTCTTAAAATCTAATTTATCGTTTATAACATCAATTTCAATTTCATTTATATTTTCTTTGTTATTTTCAAGAATTATTTTTGCTATTTGCGTTTCTATTGAAGTTTGTATCGTCCTTTTAATAGGCCTTGCACCATATACTGGATCGTAAGATTTATTGTTAATCCAATTAATAAGATTGGAATTAATTTTTAAATCAATATTATTTGCCTGAAGTCTTTCTTTTAATTCAAGTATTTTTAATTCTACAATTTTCTTTAAATCTTCTTTTTCTAATGATTTAAAAATAATTTTTTCGTCTACTCGGTTTAAAAATTCTGGCTTAAAATAATTTGCTAATTTATTATTTATTATTTTCTTAATTAAATTTAAATTATCATGATCTTTTTGATTGGCTATTATTGATTCACTCCCTATATTGCTTGTCATAATTATAATTGAATTTGTTAAATCTATTGTTTTACCCTGATTATCTGTAACTCTACCTTCATCAAGAATTTGAAGTAAAATATTAATTACATCCTTATGAGCCTTTTCTATTTCATCAAATAGGATTATTGAATATGGATTTCTTCTAACGGCTTCTGATAATTGTCCTCCTGATTCATATCCTACATATCCTGGAGGTGCGCCTATTAATCGACTAATTGAATGTTTTTCCATATATTCTGACATGTCTATTCTTATAATTGACTTTTTGCTATCGAATAATTCATTTGCAAGAGATTTGGATAATTCCGTTTTGCCTACTCCTGTAGGGCCAAGAAATAAAAAGCTTGCAATAGGTTTATTTGGATCACTTAACCCAGTACGCGATCTTTGGATTGCTTCTGCAATTGCTTTTGTTGCACTTAATTGTCCAATGACATTAGAGTTAAGAGTGTTTTCAAGATTTAATAGTTTTTCTTTTTCTGATTTTACTAGTTTTGTTACTGGTATTGATGTCCATTTTGAAACAACATCTGCAATATCATTCTCTGTAACTTCTTCTCTTAGTAAAATCATTTTATCATTATTATTTTCTTCTTCTAAAATTATATTTTCTTTTTGCTTTAATTTTTTATTTAAATTTATAAGTGTTCCATATTCTAATTCGGCAGCTCTATTTAAATCATAATTTCTTTTTGCTTGTTCTATTTGAATTTGTACTTTTTCAATTTCTTCTTTAATATCACTAAGTGTATTTATAGATTCTTTTTCCTTCTGCCACTGAGTTTTTAGTAATAATTGTCTTATTTCTAAATCTTTTAAATCTTTGTTTAATGAAAATAATTTTTCTTTACTAGTTGAATCAGATTCTCTTCCTAATGAAAGTTTTTCCATTTGTATTTGAATGATTTTTCTGTCTATTTCGTCAATCTCTTCAGGCTTTGAAGTTATTTCCATCTTTAATTTTGAAGCTGACTCGTCGATCAGGTCTATAGCTTTGTCAGGGAGAAATCTTTCGGTTATATATCTTTTGCTAAGAATAACTGAAGCAACAAGTGCATTGTCTGAAATTCTCACGCCATGATGAACTTCATACTTTTCTTTTAAGCCCCTAAGAATTGAAATAGTATCTTCTTGGGAAGGCTCGTGTACAACTACTTGCTGAAATCTCCTTTCCAGGGCTGGATCTTTTTCTATATGGTTCTTGTGTTCGATAATAGTTGTAGCCCCTATGCATCTTAGTTCACCTCTTGCAAGCATAGGTTTTAGAAGATTACTTGCATCCATCGCACCCCCTGAAGCTCCAGCACCAACAACGGTGTGTATTTCATCAATAAAAAGTATTATTTTTCCATTTGACGAAGTTACTTCTTTTAATACAGCTTTTAACCTTTCTTCAAATTCTCCCCTAAATTTAGCTCCTGCTATAAGAGCTCCCATATCAAGGGAAATTAATTTTCTACTTTGAAGGGCTGAAGGTACATCACCGTTAATTATTCTCTGAGCAAGTCCTTCTATAATGGCTGTTTTCCCAACGCCTGGTTCTCCTATAAGTACAGGGTTATTTTTAGTTCTTCTGCTTAAAATTTGAATAGTTCTCCTGATTTCCTCATCCCTTCCAATTACAGGATCAAGAGTCCCTTCAAGTGCTTCTAAAGTAAGATCTCTTCCATATTTTTTTAGGGAATCGTATGTTGCATCTGGAGTTTGGTCCATTACTTTATTAGTGCCTCTGATTTTTTTAATTGTTTGCCGTAAAATATTTTCATTTATATTTTCATCTAAGAGTATTTTTTGACAGCATTTTTTATCTTTTGATATTCCAATTATAAGATGTTCAATAGAAATATAATTATCGGTAAAAAATGATTTTATAGAATTTGCTTCTTCTAATGTTTTTTGAAGACCCTTACTTATATATACATCAATGGGTGAGGATTTTAATTTTGGTTGTGATTTTATAAAGTCAATTAATCTTTCTTTTATTGAGTTGATCGACCCTTTTGAATTTTGAACAATATTATTTGCGAGGTCACTATTAATTAGAAGGGATAAGAATAAATGCTCAGGCTCGATGTATTGTTGATTGTTTTCTGCTGCAATATTTTTTGCATAAAGTACTGCAGTCCAGGCAGCATTTGTAAATAACTCTTCTTTTACTTGCATAATCTCTTATTCATATTTCTCTTTCTAATTAAGTCTAGGATGTTTTATCTATCAATTGGGTTATCCGCATTTATATGGTCGGTTTACTTGTAGATGTTCGGTTATCTACATTTTCTAATTTGATTTAATTGGCTTTTGCTAAACCATTCATTGGTTAATCTCTTTTCTTTTAGGTCTTTAAAATCATTTTCTGTTATGTCATAACCACTATTTTTGGCTAAGATTAAAAAACTTTTTATGTTAGTGCATTCATTTATTTTTTTATTCATAGACGTATTTTTTTGGGCTGATAAAATAAAAGATTTTAATTCTTCGTATGACATTGATTCTTAATTATGAATCAAATATATAAAAAAAGCTGACTAAAATCAATTAGTCAGCCTTTTTATATATTTTTTTAGTTATTAATTAACAACTACTTTCCCAACCATTCCTGCGCCTCTATGAGGTTCGCAATAGTAATTGTAAGTACCAGCTGCTGAGAATGTTTCTTCCCATGATTCGCCTGGGGCAAATGCAAGATCTGGATGACTTAATTCATCATGACCTTCAAATACTGCGTTATGTGGGGCAAGTTTGTTATTCACAAATTTGACACTGTCTCCAGTGCTTATGGTTACTGTGCTTGGTTCAAATGCAAGCATTCCTGCATCTGTACCTAACTTAACCTCTACGGTTTTAGCTTGAGCCGAAGTTACACCAAAGAAAAGAACTAATAGCAAGCTAATAGTGGCTGTTACTAATTTTTTTAGCATTGAAGAACCCATTTGGTCATTTATATTCATTATAATACCTTCTAATACGTTTTTTTGCTTTTTGGTAACCCAGAATGAAGAAGAATTTCATTGAGTGATTTGGCAAAACTATTGCCTCCAAAGTCTTCTGGACTTGTCACAGGTTCATGAATAAAGTGACGCTGCTTAATGATTAGACGATCCCATGAGGAAATTTTGATTGGGAGAACATTAAGAAGACCTTCTATTAACCATGTCCACAAAGGTATACTTAGTATTCTTTTTGTTCCTTTCCAACGTAATAATTCATTTACAGCTTGATCAATTGAAATCGAAGGTTGACCTAAAACTATCTTTCTAATTTCTCTATTTCTATCGCTATCTGTTTTTTGTATATCCAAATCATAATTGGTTAGTAGTTGTCCACATATAAAAGCTATATCCTCAGCATGAATAAAGTGAAATCTTGAATAACCTTTTAACCATCTCGCCAGCCAGAGCCAATTAGCAGCCTCTTCTAATCCTTGTGTTAAATAGCTTGATGGAAATGATCCTGAATTATCATATTTGCCTCCAAAAACAAGTGTTGGGAACACAGCTATTATTTTGTTTGATAAAGAATGTTTTTCTAATTCTTCAAGACACTTTGCTTTTGTTTGAATATATTCTGTACCATATCTAACTGCTTGAGGAAGAAGGTGATGGTGTTTATCGAGAATGCTTGCTGTTGAGAAGTAGATGATTTTTTTGATTACATTAGGGTTCAGAAATGCAAGTAACTTTTTGACAGCAATTATGTTTACTTCATTAGTTCTATTTAAATCACCCCATGCTGTTGCAGTATGTATTAAATGTGTTGCAGTGGAAATGTCTTCTTTGAATATTTCTGTTTCTCTAAGGTCACCAATCAATAATTTAATTCTTGAATTATTTGCAATAATTGATGACAACTTTCTGGGCTCTCTAAGCCATAAAAGTAATTTTGCATCAGTATTTTTTAGGAGCCAATTTGTAGTGTATTGCCCTACACATCCGCTGGCTCCTGTTATTAGAATTCTTGCTTCTTTCAAATTTTTCTAATTAGTTCATTTACATTTTTACCTGCTTCAAAGAATGCTCTTGCATTTTCCTCTGGTGTTCCTGGAAGTATTCCATGGCCAAGATTAAGAATATGCTTCCTTCCCTTTGCCTTTATTACTGTGTCTACAATTCTAGCTTCTATCATTTTTGGTGTGCCAAAAAGTAGACCAGGATCAACATTACCTTGAATGCCAACATTGCTAGGGAGACGAGAAGATCCTTCTGCCATGTCTACTGTCCAATCTAATGAAACTATGTCCACACCTGTGTTTGCCATCCTTTCTATTACTCCAGCGCTTCCTGAAATATATAGAATCATTGGCGTATCAGGGTGAGTGTCTTTTACAAGGTCTACTACTTTTTTTTGATATGGAGCAGCAAAAGTATCGTAGTCAATTGGACTTAATTGACCGGCCCATGAATCAAACATTTGAACCACTTGAGCGCCAGAATCAATTTGATATTTCAAGTAATTTGCAATTGATTCTGCAAAATGATTTAGAAGTTTGTGCAACAGCTCAGGCTCTTGAAATGCCATTGCTTTGATTACAGAGTAATTTTTACTGCTTTTGCCTTCCACTACATAAGCAGCCAGGGTCCAGGGAGCTCCTACAAAACCTAATACAGCAGCTTGATTTCCAACGCTTTCTCTGAGTCTGGACAATACTTCTCCAACAAAAGGAAGGCTTTCCCTAGGCTCAAGTGATTTCAATTGTTCTATTTGCTTTAAATTGCGAATTGGATCATTTATTAAAGGACCTTTACTTTCTACGATGTCGAAATCAATACCCATTCCTGGTAGAGGAGTCAATATGTCAGAAAAAAGAATTACTCCATCTGGTTTGAATTCATGAAAAGGTTGCATTGATATTTCATAAGAGAGATCTGGGTTTTCGGATCTGTCTCGAAAACTAGGATGCTTGTCTCTGAGATCTCTATAAACCTTCATGTATCTACCTGCCTGGCGCATCATCCATACAGGAGGTCTACTTACGGTTTCACCCTTGGCGGCACGTAGCAAAAGTGGAAGCAATTCAGTCATTCTCTATTCGCATCAGTTCAAAAACTTACTGGAGCATGTACTCCAAAAGTGCAATAAAACATTTTTGAGCGCATCTTCTTTACACGTTTTTGGATTTTGTCTTTGTAAGAATGAAAATTCATTTGAAATCAATTTTTTTTTAATTAGGATGTTTGCTTTTTGCTTTCATCATATTTAAGTACTAAAACGCACAGTGGGGGAAGAGTCAGATCTAAAGCATTTTCATAGTCATGTATATTGCATTTTTCCGTGTATTTACCACCCAAATTCCCTGTATTTGAACCCCCATATTTTTGAGAATCTGTGTTAAATATTTCTTTATAGTAGCCTTCTACTGGAACCCCAATCCTATAACTTGAATGCGATTCAGGAGTGAAATTAGCTACAATGATTAACCAATCTCCTGTAGTATTTTCTCTGCGCATAAAGCTAATAACTGAGTTTGTATTATCTTTGCAATCAATCCATTGGAATCCATATTCATCAAAGTCATTTTTCCACAACGCAGGTTCAGCTTTATAGAGGCAATTTAAATCATCAACTAACCTTTGTATCCCTTTATGAGGCTGATATTCTAGAAGTTCCCATTGTAGATCATCCCATACATTCCATTCTTTTCTCTGTCCAAATTCCATGCCCATAAATATTGTTTTCTTTCCAGGGTGAGTCCACATGTACGCCAATAATGCTCTTGTATTTGCATATTTTCTCCAATCATCTCCTGGCATTTTATGCAAAAGATGGCTTTTTCCATGTACCACTTCATCATGACTAAGTGAAAGCATGAAATTTTCAGTGTAGTTATAACAAATTGAGAAAGTTACACTGTTTTGGTGATACTGCCGGAACCAAGGGTCAAGTTCAAAGTAATCGAGCATATCGTGCATCCATCCCATATTCCATTTTAAGTTGAAACCTAGACCCCCCATATCTGTTGGCTTTGTAACTCCTGACCAAGTAGTTGATTCTTCAGCAATAGAAAGCGCCCCTGGAAAATGTTGGAAAAGTACGTGGTTTGCTTGTTGAAGGAAACTAACAGCTTCATGGTTTTCATTACCACCATCTTCGTTTGGTATCCATTCTCCATCCGGTCGTAAATAATCTTTGTAGAGCATTGATGCAACTGCATCAACTCTTATTCCATCTACATGAAATTGTTCAAACCAATAAACTAGATTTGCAACAAGGAAATTCCTGACTTCATTTCTGCTGTAGTTAAAAATTAAAGTCCCCCATTCTTTGTGTTCTCCTATTCGAGGATCTGAATGTTCATAAAGATGTGACCCGTCGAAAAAAGCTAATCCATGTTGATCTTTTGGGAAGTGACCAGGCACCCAGTCAAGAATCACACCTATTCCTTCTTCATGACATTTATCTATGAATTGGCGAAACTCATTTGGAGTTCCATATCGACTTGTAGGTGCATACCATCCTGTAACTTGATATCCCCACGAACCATCATATGGGTGTTCTGATATAGGCATTAACTCAATATGAGTAAAGCCTCTAGCTTTTACATATGGAATTAGTTTTTCGGTTAATTCTGGATAAGTTAGAAGTCGAGTATTTGGTTTTAATTCTGCTGCTGGAACAGGTTCTCGAGGCGATCCATCTTCTTGTATGTATGGATTAGAGCTTGAGCAGTGCATCCAGCTGCCTAAATGTAATTCATATACAGATATTGCTTTATTCAGTGGGTCTGTACTATCTCTTTGCTTCATCCAGATTTGATCTGTCCATTTAAATTCATCAATTGAAGAGATCACAGAACTTTGGGCTGGTCTGATTTCATGCTGAAAACCATAAGGATCTGCTTTTTGATAGCAATGACCTTCATTTGTTCGGACTTCAAATTTATATAAGTCTCCTTTTTTAATATGAGGTATAAATAATTCCCATATTCCACCAAGCCTTTTTTGCATGGGATGGTGTCTTCCATCCCATGCATTTAGATCTCCTATTACAGAAATACTTCTCGCATTTGGAGCCCATAGGCAAAACATCACACCGTCTGTTCCATCTATGTTCGTTAAATGAGCGCCCATTTTGCGCCATATGTGGTGATGATTGCCCTCAGCAAATAAGTGTCTATCAACCTCGCCCATCCATTCTTGTCTAAACGCCCAAGGATCTTTTTGTGTATGAGTTATGCCACCTCTTTGTACACGTACTTGATATTGATTTCCAGGATTCTCTTCTAATTGTTTTTCGAATATCCAAGGATGATTTGGATTAGATAACTTAGTTTCTTCACCATCTAAAAGGAGTTTGACTTCTTCAGCCTCTGGCATCCAGACCCTTACAACCCATTTGTCTTTAACAGGTTGAGGGCCAAGAACGCCTAAAGGGTTGTTGTGCTTGCAATCAGCTAACTGTTGCCCTTCGTTTGCCGTCCAGTCCATAATAATGCTGGGGCCCATAAAATAGGAAGGTGTAAGAAGAAAGAGGAGCTTATCTGATTAAGGGGCCGAATGGGGGATTTATTTTGTAAAAATTGGCTTGAAAAAAAATTTGGATTTTAAAAGATCAATATAAATTGATGTTATTAGGCAATTGGGATTTGGATGAATGCAAGGATAATTTTGCGTCCCAGGATTAACTGCAATTGCTGGCCATGCTGCTCCTGCAATTGATATGCGAAATCTTGTCCCAATTGATAAGGAGGCTAGGCATGGTTGCAAATGTATTGTTCTTATTAAACTCTTTTTTGCATTTTCACCTACTAATCTTAAGAATCCTGTTGATAACTGTTTAACTTCTGTTTGCTTCTCATTAATAATTGAAAGAGCAATACATAAGTCAAATCCAGAATTATCTGATTTTGCATTTATTTGGAGAATAGGAATTCCTATTAAGATCTCTTCTCTAGAAAAAGGCTCGCTTGTGAATGCAGCAACATCTCCTCTTTCATCAATTGCTAATCTATTTGCCTCTCCAGGTAAAGGACTTAAGTGACCTCCTATAGAGGGAACTGGACGCCAAGGATCGTGGACAATTGTTATTAATCCTTCTCCAGAAGATTCGCTCACGATCTTCCCTTCTTCTGAATTAGCACAAGCTAGCCCTTCACTATGAAGAGACCATATTTTTCTCTTGGGTGATTTTAGACAATCATATTCCTCATGCCATTTTTTTCTTGTAAGGTTCCATAAATTCTTTTTAGATTTGCTTGGTTTTGAATAAATACCTTTTAGATGATGATTGAAAAAATTTAATTGAGTTTCGTTTGTTTTGTTCCACCATTGAAGATGCGAAGCTGGTCCAATATGAATTTCAGGATCACCGCCTGATTCAATCGACTTATGATATATGTCAATAATTCCTTTTAGATGAGGATCCCACCAGCCGCCTATTAAAAGCATTGGCTGCTTAAGCCATGTTTTTAAGGGAACATATGTTTCAAATTTTTTTATATGACTTTCAGAAGTTTTTACCCATTTTAATGCCATTCCTTCTGGATCGAACTTTTGCAAAAGGTGAGTACCTTTAGTTAAATATTGCTTTGAAACAAGGCTTTCACGAATTTCTTCCCAACCGTCTAAATTATTAGATCTGCGAAGCTTTTGAGCAGCCAATTGAAGGCCCCAACTTATTCCAATGTGCCACCAAAACGCACCTCCTTCGTTGCTCCAATGCTCTCCTTCATTGATTCCAGTCATAGCGGGAGCTAGGCAGTCCGGAGGCCTGCTACCCTCCTCTCCCAAAAGTTGTGTTAGACCTTGGTAAGAAAATCCAAAGGTTCCTAACAAGCCATTGCATTCGGGAAGAGATCTAACCCATTGATGAGTTTCACTAGTATCAGAAGCTTCTTGTGTGAACCCTTTGAATTCTCCTTCTGAGTCTCCTTGCCCACGTACATCTTGAATTATTACTAAATAGCCTTTCGCTGCCCACCATGAAGGATGTGCATAAGTAACTGTTGATGCTAGTTCTCTACCATATGGTTGCCTCATCAATAATGCAGGCAAAGCGACATTTGTTTTTGGTTTCCAGATCCTTGCTCTTAGTTTTACTCCATCTTTAAGTGTTAAAAAATCATCTTTATATTCAATTAAGGACATCTTTGCTAATTGTAGTTTATTTTACTTTCGGACAATACATACCGATAACATAAACAGATAATATTTCAGCATCAGTGAAACTTAAGTTTTTTTCTTTACTAATTTCTTCGATAACTTTTTTTGACCTGTAAGAAATACCCATTGTATTCTTCTGTTTGAATTTTTGACATAGTGCCTTTGCTTCTACTGGATTCCTTTTTACACTTTCTAATAGTTTGGACTGTGCATAAGCATTTGAGGAAGAGAAAAGGTATGCAAAAATTAATACAGTTAATACTCGCATGTGATTTCAACCCAGTTATATATATTTCAGACCTCTTTCCCTCATAATTGGGTATTCATTATGTCAGTTCTTATATTGCCTATCCTTAGACTTGTTAATCAATCATCACTTAATTTTAATACTAATTGGATTAATATGATCATTTCAAAGAATTATTTGAACATTATTTGTTTTATCAGTAGATAATAAGAAGAAAATTTGATCAAATTTTAAAAGAAGGTATTCCTAATTAAATCAGTAAATTAACTTCGTTCTGAGGAATATCTATTCGCAAATAAATGGAGTCATACATCTCATATATTTAAATTTCGTTTTTCTTCTTAGATATTAGATTTCTTCAAATAAATCTTTCGTTTGAAGACTTTCTTCTTGAATAGGTTCCTCAAGTGAAGCTTCCGTTTGAAGATTTTCTTCTTGAATAGGTTCCTCAAGTGAAGCTTCCGTTTGAAGATTTTCTTCTGGAATAGATACTTCTAAGTCATCTTGCATAAATATATTTTTGCTTAGCGAAACTTCTTCTGGTATAAGTGTGACTTCATTTATGGAATTATCTTTGATTACTTCTGAAAGAATAATTGGTTGACTTACTCCTTGATTTGTTGTTTCAATTTTACGAACCCGGACGAGGACCTTTTGGCCATTCCTTCCTCCTCCTTTTAGGTTTGCTGCTATTTGTTCGAGTGAAGGCTTTATTGCTTCTTTTGGGAAATCTTCAGGTGCTTGAGCTACAACTAAATCTCCTCCATTGTCATAAACGACGGGTAGATATAAAGCTCCTTCAATATTTATTGGAGGGGTGTAACTTTCTTGGAATGCCCAACAGCTTCCTGATAGTAAAAGGGTGAAAACCGTTGCACCAACAAGTCTAAATCGAAATCCCCAACCTACTATAAAAGCAATTATTGTTCCCAAACCTAGGGCAAGCCCTATCCAGGCTAGCCAAGTTATTGCTTCATTTAAAAACTGAGAAATTGACATTTACTGGTTAATAAAACATTCTCTCCTTATAGTTCGTTTGCTTCCTAAAAGATACAAGTTCTAAAGGAGTGAATAATAAACTAACAAAATTCAAGAGAGTTGGCCTTTTAGGCACTTTTTTAACTTTTGCTAGTGTTTTAGTCTGTTTTTCTGCCGATAGGGTTTTTAGAAATTTAGTTAATCAGTTGCGCCCTGAATTTGAAAGGAATTTATCAGCTCAATTTGGACGACCTCTGCTCATTGGTTCTTACAAAGGTATTAGACCTTGGGGGTTTGCACTTGGCGCGTCTGAATTCTCAGAGGGATTAGAAGATCTTTCTAAGGCATCAGTCTCTAGTTTGAAGCTCCAATTTGCTCCTATAGCAAGTATTCTTAATTGGAGACCAATTTTGATTCTTAGTCCAAAAGAATTTAAACTTTTTTTAAATCCAAATCAAAACGGTGAGTTCTGGGTTCTCGGTCCTAATCAAGGTGGAAAGATTCCTAAGTTAGATATAAATCTAAAATTAGATAATTCCTCAACTATTTTTTTGAATTCTCAAGCTGAGATAATTAAACCTAAAGCAAATACTTTAATAAAACTATACGAGAAGAAGGTTAGCGGATCTTTTTCTTTGCTTTTTGCCGATAAAGGCGCTGTGTCTTTTAAAGGGTTTTCATATTTTGATCAACTTAATTTTAATGGAAGATTAAAAATTAATGATTTTGGACTTCAAAATTTTCAACCACTACTAGCTACTAAGCATTTAAATTTTAAAGCGAATGGAAAGGTTAATGCAAATATAAAGTTTGGGTATGACTCGTCTAGAATTAGTTGTGATGGTAGTGTTTTAGTTGATAAATTTTCCTTGCAACCTAAAGCATCTTTGATGTCTGAGAAGCTTATTGCGAGAGATACGGCTATTAATTGTAGCAATGGTTTACTTGAAGTTCCTAAAACAGAGTTTGGATATGGCGAATGGAATGGTGAACTAAGTGCATTTATGCCAATCAAAAATATAAAAACTTTTACGTTCAATGTAATTTCTTCTTTGTATTCACTTGATCAGCCTGACTTTCCTATCAATTTCCGAGCTTCTCTTCCTTTTTATGTCAATAAAAAAGGTTTTAGCTCGGGAGATTTAAAGGCTAACGTCGACCTTAAAACATTTCCGTTATCTTCTTTAACGTCCTTGCTTGGAACTTCTATCTCTGGCAATCTTTCAGGTAAAGGTATGATATCAGGCCCTCTTTCAGCTCTGAAAAGTAACTTGTTAATTGAGTTAGATAATCCCCAAATAAGTTCCTTAAGATTACAGGAAAAATGGAAAGGTAATTTTGTCGGATTGCCAGGTGGAGGAGGTGATTTATCAATGTCCTCTGTTGTACCAGATGCATCAGGTAAAATTGATGCGACACTTAATAAAGACTGGTCATTAAAAAAGTTAGTTGTTGAAAGGTATGGTGGTTTTGTTGTTGTTGATAAGGATGAAAATTTTTATACCTGGAAGGCAGATGATTTTAGATTAGATCGTTTGGAGGTTGCGGTTCCACCTGAGAAGAAATTTAAGAGAGTCATGGGTAAAGTTATTGGAAAAGGTACTTTTAAGATCGATCCCTTTTTCATAGATGGTCAATTGACAACAAAGAGCTATAGATGGTTAGGAGTTGGGTTGAAAAGATGGCAACTAAATGGTAGTTATTCTGAAAAAAGATATTCATTAAATGCTGAAATTTTCCCTCATGCTAATGGTAAAATTAATTTTGAGGCTAATGGGTTAATAGGGGGACCACTAGTTGCTAAAGCTATAGCAACAAATATAAAACCAAGTTGGTTGCTTGATACCAGTATTAAAATTTCAGAATTTAATTTTCTCCCTAGATTGGCATTTGGTACAGCAAATGACTTAAATAGTTTTTCTATTGTTCCTAGGAAGTCAATTGAAAATCAAATGAATACATTACAAAATTCTTTGCAGACTTTAAATGAATTTAATAATAATGAAAAAAATAAAACGATTGTAGACCCTGCGATGTTAAAAGGAAGTGTAAATGCAGTTGCCAGATTAGAGGGCTCAAAGATATCTGATTTTAAATTGGATGTTGAAGCAGCTGGGAAAGTATGGATCAAAGGGGCACGAACTAGGCAAGTAGACATTATGCCATTTAAGGCAACTTTCAAGTCGAGATCTTTAGCTGAACAAGGTGAATTTGTATTGTTAAATATTCCTTTTTCAATACTATCTTTGTTCTTTTCTACACCTTCTTCTTTAAGTGGTATGTTTGGCATTACAGGTAAATATTATTTACGTGAGAATTCACCTGAATTGGATGCTGAGCTAGTTTTAAGAGATGCTCGTATTTTAAAAAAGGAATTGGTTTTGGAAAGAGGAAATATATTTATTTCTAATTCAATATTAAGAACTGATATCTCTATAAGAGAAGCATCTGCTACAGATTCCATTACTGTTTTTGGTGATATCCCTCTGAACTCAGATGTTCCATTTGATTTGAAGGTAGAAAGTCATGGTGATGCACTTAGTTTTCTTGACGGGCTTACCAATGAAGTAATCAAGTGGAATTCTGGAAGCATTGATCTTAAGTTATTCATACGAGGCACTTTGACTGAAGCAGTTTCTAATGGTTTCTTGGTGATAAAAGATGGAACGTTTTTGCTAAACAATATGTTGGTGAGAGATATCGAAAGTAAAATATTTTTTGATTTTAATAGATTTGAGGTCCTGAAATTCGAAGGAAAATCATCACGCAAAGGAGTTTTTACAGCTCAAGGAGCTATGCCTTTGTTTAGAGAAGTCGAGAATAACAATGAGGTGTTAAATGTTGCTATGAAATCTATTGATTTGAGACAGCAAAGCTTTGATTTCATTATTTCTTCAGATGTTCAGATTAAACGTTCTCTTCTAAGACCTTTAATTGGTGGAGAAATTACTATTGACAAAGGTTCCATATCCACAAACAAACGTTCTCGAAATCGACGTCGAGTAATTGATAGCGACGATAAGATTAAACTTTCATCTTCTCGTTTAATTTATAAGTCATTTCCTGAACAAGCTTGGGATTATCAGAGTGATAGCGCTAAACCTATTACTCTGTTTCTTCAAGATCAAGAATCACCTGCGAGTAAGATTCTTACTTCTAGTTTTCCTAAGGAATTTTCTAATATAGGTTTTGATTCGTTAAGTCTTTATTTAGGACCTGAATTAAGTATAGAAACTCAGCCATTTGCCACTTTCAATGCTTCAGGTAAAGTAATTCTTGATGGGCCATTGGACGAAAACCTTGACCTTACTGGTTTGATTAGACTTACAAAAGGTCGTGTGAATTTATTTACAACAACCTTTGACTTAGATAAGAAATACAAAAATACGGCTACCTTTACTCCTTCAATGGGATTAGTTCCTTTTTTAGATATAAAATTAACTACTCGTGTGCCAGATGTAGTTCAAGATGTAAGTAAATTAGAGTCGCCCAATGATTTTGCAGTGAATAGTTTAGGTTCTGTAGGTATTGGCGGATCAAGATTTGTGAAAATTGAGCTAGTCGCTACAGGATTAGCTGATCGAATATCAGAAGTCTATGAACTTAGCAGTACTCCTGTTTTATCTAAGAGTCAAATCCTAGATTTAATAGGTGGAAATTCCCTAACAATGCTAATGAGTGGAGGTCAACGTGAGGTTTTGGTAGGACTTTTAAATAGATCTTTTCTTTCTCCTGCATTGGCTACATTAAGTGATTCTTTTAGCGAAAACGTACAACTCTCTTTTTACCCAGCATTCGTAACTAATAATGTAACTCGTGATGAGAGCGAGGATAGTGAATCAAATAATGAAACTGGTTTTTCTAATTCAGATAGCGCTTCTGATGATTTATCTCCACAGCAGGCCTGGATAGCTGAAGTTGGTATGGATTTATCTGAAAAAGTCAATTTTTCGATTCAAGCGACGCCAAATCGTACTGATATTCCACCTAATGGAACTATTACATATCAATTTCATCCTAGTGTAGGTGTTCTTGGATCTTTAGATAAAGAAGGTAATTGGCAGAGTCAATTACAATTATTTTTTAGGTATTGATTTTTTTAATAGTAATTTGGTGTTGTCTGCGCAGTCAATCCAAACGAAACATTTTCTTCTTCTAACTAGAGCGTATTGTTTTAATATATTTAATAAGCTTTAAGGTATTTTTGAGTCAGGATAATTTTTAGAAATGGAGTATTAAATGGAAAGTAAAGTTGAAATTCCTATCCCTTCTAGCGAATTGCTAATCCGTGCAACTGCTGTTAAGCAAGCTTCTGTATTATTAGCTCAAAATACTGATGATCAAAGAAAATCTGCCTTATTTGCAATGGCAGATGCTTTGAGTTCATCAACCAATGAAATTGTTGATGCAAATCAAGAGGATTTAAAAAGATCTAAAAAAGCTGGCCTTAATAATGCACTTTTATCAAGATTAAAACTTGATCATAATAAGTTAGACAATTCAATAAAGGCTGTTAGACAATTGGCTGCTTTGGAGGATCCAATAGGCATTACTCAATTGCATCGTGAATTAAGTAACGGGCTGTATTTAAAGAGAATTACTGTTCCACTTGGTGTGCTTGGTGTTATTTTTGAATCTAGACCTGATGCTGTGATTCAAATAGCTTCTTTAGCTATACGTTCAGGAAATGGAGCTATTCTAAAAGGTGGTAGTGAAGCCAAATTTACAAATGAGGCACTTGTACAAGCTCTTCGAAAAGGATTGAAACTATCAGAAGTTCCTGAGGATTCTATTTGTTTACTTACTACACGAAAAGAAAGTCTTAGCTTATTAAAGTTGGAGAAGATGGTTGATTTGATCGTTCCAAGAGGAAGTAATGAACTTGTGAGATTTATTCAAGATAATACCCGTATCCCTGTTTTAGGCCATGCTGATGGAATTTGCCATTTATATATAGATTCAGATGTTGATTTAAAGCAGGCTTTGGAAATTGCTATTGACAGTAAGTGTCAATACCCTGCAGCATGTAATGCAATTGAAACTTTACTTTTGCATGAAAATATAGCTCCTTCATTTCTTGAATTAGCTTTACCTGCGTTTAAGAAAAAAGGTGTAAGTATTGTTGGAGACGAGAGATCACAAAAACTAGGTGTTTCTAGTAATGCGGATGAAAGTGATTGGTCTACTGAATATCTTGATTTAAAACTTGCTATTAAAGTTGTTCCCTCTATTGAGGAAGCAATATCGCATATTCGTAGATATAGCTCTAGGCATACTGATGCTATTGCAACAAATAATCAGAATAGTGCTCAAAAATTTCTTTTATCTGTTGATAGTTCTGGGGTATACCATAATTGTTCCACGCGTTTTGCTGATGGCTTTCGTTATGGTTTTGGTGCTGAAGTTGGCATTAGTACACAAACTCTGCCCCCTCGTGGACCGGTAGGCTTGGAGGGTTTAGTTACTTATAGATATTTTCTTCAGGGAGAAGGTCATATTGTAAGTGATTTTGCTTCGGGTGAAAAATCATTTACTCATAATGACTTGTAGTTATGGTGAGTTTTGATAATTACAGTGCCATCCATATAAACAACATTGACCTTTGGGCTCATGTAGGCGTTTTAGATGAAGAACGTTTACTGGGTCAATCCTTTCTCCTGGATATTACAATTTGGTTTGATGTTGAGAATGCATCATTACAAGATAATTTATCTTTAACTGTTGATTATAGTAAAGTAATTAAAAGTATCCAGCAGCTATCATTCGAAATCAATTGTATGACAATTGAAAAATTTAGTGAGTTAATATTTGATGAAATTGAGACTTTGTATGGCCCTTTACCCATGGAGATTGACTTAAGTAAATGTTCGCCACCTATTGCCGGTTTCAATGGAACAGTTTCAATAAATAGGAAAAGAAATATTTCTGATATTCATCATAAATGACTAATTTGATTCGTCCGTTAGTACTTATTCATGGCTTATGGAATACACCAAAACTATTTGACAACTTGTTGCTCCGATTACATCAACCTCAGACACTTTTGTTAGTACCTCATTTACCTCATGATTTGGGAAGAATTAGTATCAGAAAGTTGGCAATTGATCTTGACTTTTATATTAAGAATAAATTTGGGGAAAATATTCCAATTGATTTACTTGGCTTTTCTATGGGGGGTCTGATTGGAAGAGTATGGCTTCAAGAAATGGGTGGATATAAAAGAACTTGTAGATTCTTCAGCATAGGTAGTCCACATAATGGAACATTAACAGCACAGTTTGTTCCTAATCTACTTTTCTCAGGAATTGCAGATATGAAGATCGGAAGTGATTTGATTAAATCATTAGATAACTCTCTAGGATATCTTCAAAATATAAGGTGTACTAGTTTTTATACCTACTTTGATCTAATGGTTTTTCCTAGCTACAATTCTATTTTACCACTAGGCACTTCAATTCCTGTTCCTGTATTGACTCATAAATCCTTGATAAGGAGTTCTAAAAGTGTTGAGTTGATCTCAACATCTCTTTTAGATCTAGGTGATTAACCCACAATGTCGAATTAATGCATCCGTACTTGGTGGTTTCCCTCTAAATGATTCAAAAACTTCTGCTGGTGAGCTACTACCTCCTAGGCTAAGTACAGTATTTCTAAAATGAATACCAATTTTCTTGACTTGTTCTTCATTCTCTAAGCCAGCTTCTTCGAAGCTGGAAAACGCATCTGCACTCAATACTTCAGCCCACTTGTATGAGTAATAGCCAGCAGAGTATCCTCCTGCAAAAATATGACTAAACGCACACAAAAATTGATCTTCCGCTATAGGCTGAAGGATGGAAGTAGACAATGAGATGCTTCTTCGAAACTCATCTGGTGTAATACCCAAATCTTTATTCCAAGCACTGTGTAATTTTAAGTCTGTCAATGCAAAATTAATCTGTCTCATTGTGGCAAGACCAGAATTGAAATTCTGATTTAGTCGTAATTTTTTAATTTCCGTATCTGGTAATGGAGCTTTTGTTTCCCAATGCTTTGCAATTGAACTAATTGTTTGTTTTTCTAGACACCAATTTTCCATGAATTGACTAGGCAATTCAACGGCATCCCATTCAACATTATTAATACCTGCTGCTTTAGGGTAAGTAATTGTTGTGAGCATATGTTGTAACCCATGACCAAATTCATGAAATAGAGTTTGCACCTCATCAAAACTCATAAGACTCGGTTTATTCGCTAAAGGAGGTGTTTGATTGCAGATCAAATAGGCTACAGGTAAAATTTCAGTTCCATCTTGATTTTTTTCTTTTATTAGACATTCATCCATCCAAGCACCACCTCTTTTGGATGTTGGCCTTGAGTATGGGTCTAAGTAAAAAGAGGCTAAATGGCATTTATTTTTGTCATAGACGTTAAAGAATTTTACATCTTTGTGCCATGTAGGAAATTTGTTTGTTTGAGGTTTGATGACAATATCAAATAGTCTTTCACATAAACAAAATAGGCCATCTAAAACTTGTGGTAAAGGGAACCAAGGTCTGAGTTCTTCTTGATTAAGACGTAACTGATGTTGTCTCAACTTTTCCGACCAAAAATTTATGTCCCATTGGTGAAGCTCTTTGATTTGATCATCAGTTTCTTCTGATGCAAAATCAAGTAACCGTTGCATTTCTTTTTTTGCTGCAGGCATTGCGGCTGCTCTCAGTTCTTCTAATAGCTCTTCAACTTGATTGATACTGTTAGCCATCTTGCTTGATAAACTATATTCAGCCCAATTTTTATAACCAAGTAAGTTAGCTTGCTCACTCCTTATTGAAAGAATTTCTTCTATATAGATTTTATTATTTGTTCTCCCCTTACTAGCTCTGCTTACAAATGCTTTGTATATTCTTTCGCGGAGTAACCTGTTTTCTGCATATGTCAAAAAAGATATATAAGTTGGCATATCTAGCCCTAGTAGCCATGGACCTTTTTCAGCTGTAGCTTTTCCCTTAAGTTGAGATGAATAATTTGTATCTTCATTCACAGCATTTGCCATTGCTTCTAAACTTCGTTTTGGAAGTCCTACCACTTCATCGTCCTTTGTTAGAAGAATTTTCCACTCTTGAGTTGCGTCTAGGACATTATTGCTAAATAGTGTCGATAGATTTGCTAGACGC
>QCKE01000014.1 GCA_003215555.1 Prochlorococcus sp. AG-409-K04 | reverse complement strand
ATTAATTCTATATTTTATGCATATGGCGATCGAAACAACATATTCTTAACCACAGTACCAACATTTGGCTATTACAACCCTTGTGCTGCAATGCAAGGTATGAAAGTTTTATTTTTGAGGAGATTAGGTTCTTAATAATTGCTTCTTTAAGTCCGTGATATTCTGGATAAATTGAGATATCTTCAGATTGAATTGTGTGAAGTGCTTCAAGTACTTTTGGACTAGGTCCAATAGTATTTTCATTAAAATCAAGACGTAGAAATTTTCTTCTCCCTTCTAATGGTGCCGAATATGGAGTCATTATCTCCACTTCA
The DNA here is from genome assembly GCA_003215555.1 of Prochlorococcus sp. AG-409-K04. Lineage (GTDB taxonomy): Bacteria > Cyanobacteriota > Cyanobacteriia > PCC-6307 > Cyanobiaceae > Prochlorococcus_E. The sequence goes on along the minus strand of QCKE01000014.1, from coordinate 27,543 downwards.
TTTCGTGCTAATGGGACTTTTTTTGAATTTATAAAATTTTCCATTACATTCTTTCTAAAGTTGTAATTCCTAAAAGATTTAATCCTTTTTTTAAAATATCTCTAGTGAGTCGACATAGTAGAAGACGAGATGTTTTGACTGGTTCTTTCGCTTTTAGAACAGGAATTTGATCATAGAAACGATTAAAAGTTTGGCTTAGTTCAAATAAATAAGTGCAGAGTCTATTCGGTAATAATTCTTCTTCTACTTCCATAATTATATCATCAAATTTTAACAGCTCTCTAATAAGTTTCCATTCTTCAGGTTTGTGAAATTCGAGTTGATTAGTAGAAACATTAAGGTTACCACCTTTTCGGTTAATGCCTGAAATGCGGACTAAAGCATACAGAAGGTATGGTGCTGTATTTCCTTGTAAAGCAAGCATTCGATCAAAACTAAATTGGTAATTAGTAATTCTATTTTGGCTAAGATCAGCATATTTAACAGCTGCAATACCGATGGTAGTAGCAACTTTTTCTATAAAATCTTGATTTTCTTCGCGCTGCTCATTATCAAGCCTTTTTTGAATATCTATTCTCGCTCTATCAACAGCTTCATCTAGAAGATCCTTAAGACGAACCGTTTCTCCGGAACGTGTTTTTAACTTTTTGCCATTTTCCCCTTGTACTAGTCCGAATGGCACATGTTGCAGAAAACAATCTTTTGGGATCCAGTTAGCACGCTTTGCAACTTGGAAAACACTAGCAAAATGACTTGATTGTCCTGCATCGGTTACATAGATGATTCGGTTCGCACCATCTCCGTGAGGTTGAGAGGTAAATCGATACCGTATTGCTGCTAAGTCAGTTGTTGCATAGTTAAAGCCACCATCACGTTTTTGAACAATTAGGGGTAAAGGCCTTCCATCTTTTCCTTTGATGTTATCAAGGAAAATACATTTAGCTCCATCATCTGTGACGATTAGATTTAGATCTTGAAGATCATCTACTATTTGTTGTAAATAGGCGTTGTAAAATGATTCACCTCTTTCATGAATTTCAATATCTAGTCGACTATATATTTTTTGAAATGCAATTCGGGATTGATCGCACAGAAGTTTCCATGCTTTTATGCTTTCAGGATTTCCTTGTTGTAACTTTACCACTTCTTCCCTTGATTGATTTTGAAAGTGAATATCTTCATCAAAGTGTTTTTTTGCTTTTCGATAAAAATCAACTAGATCGCCAAGGTTTAGCACATTTGCCTTGCTAAGAGCTTTAGGAGCAACTATTTTTAGATATGTAATTAACATGCCAAACTGAGTTCCCCAATCGCCGATATGATTAAGACGTATTACATCAAAACCTCTAAATTTTAAAATCCTAGCAATTGAATCACCAATAATTGTTGAACGTAAATGACCTACATGCATTTCTTTAGCAATATTTGGACTGGAGAAATCTACTACTACTGTTTTTTTAAACGTACTACTTGCATCAGGTACTCCTAAGCGTTTGTCTTCAAGTCTGAGAGTTAACTCTTGTATTAGATAATTATTTTGAATTTTTAAATTTATGAAGCCTGGACCTGCTATTTGAGGTGGTAAACAGAGCACATTAAATTCTTTATTTTTCTCTAGCTCCTTTATAAGGATTTTTGCAATTTCATGGGGGGATTTCTTTAGCTTCTTAGCTAAAGCTAGAGCGCCATTAACTTGGAAATCTCCAAATTCTGGTTTTGTTGCTGGTACTAATTGAGGATTTAAATAATCATCAATTTTATCGTTAAAAGCCGTTGATATTGCATATGAAATATGCTTTTCTAATTTTTTTTGCAGATAATACATAATTAGCAGGTACTCTTTTCAGTGAAACGCATACTAAAATCCATCCACTTACTTTGAGTAATTGGAGCACTTGTTGAAATTATGTCTACTCCTGTAGATGCATATTGTTTTATATCTTGAGGACTAATTCCTGAAGCTTCTATTATTACTGTTTTGGAAGAACCTTTGTCTAATCCTCTTAATTGGGTAGTCAGTGCAAGCACTTCATATGGTTGCATTTCATCAAGTAGTACTCCATCGACTCCTGCTAATACAGCTTCTATAGCTTGTTCTTTTGTCTCGGCTTCGACAATTATCTTTGTAGTCCAAGGGATATTCTTTCTTAAGTTTTCGATTGCTTCTGGAATTCCGTTACCCCATGCAATATGATTTTCTTTTAACATTGCGGCATCGTCTAAACCTAATCTATGGTTTACTCCTCCTCCACATTTTACTGCATACTTTTCAAGGTCACGAAGACCTGGCGTTGTTTTTCTTGTATCTGCCAATCGCACTTTCGTCCCTTTTAATTCGAGAACTAATTTGTTTGTTGCAGTAACTATTCCAGATAAATGCATTGCAATGTTTAATGCTGTTCGTTCTCCTGCTAATAATGCAAATACTGGTCCTCTTAATTCGACAATTTTTTCATCAGAACTAATCCTTGCTCCGTCAGGTTTGTGCAAAGTTACTTGAACTGATTTATCGAGCGTTTTATAAATAGATTCTACTAAGGATCCACCACAAAAAAATCCATTAGTTTTACTAATCCAATGTGCGCAAACAATTTTGTTCTTGATTGCTGACTGTGTAAGGTCGCCTCGACCTATATCTTCCTTTAGCCAGATATCTATAAGATTTTTTATAGTTGGTGTGACGATATTCAAGTTTAATACTATAGAGAGAGTGTAATGCTTTAGAAGCTATTAGAGAAGACTATTACATCTAGAGATTTAAGAGTAAGAAATTCATCTCTAAATATAAGTTGTTTTACTTTCCAATACAAAATTTTGAGAAAATCTTCTCAAGTAATGGCTCGGTTATTTCTTCACCTGTTAGTTCTCCAAGAGAGTAGATGGCATCTCTTAAGTCAATAGTCCAAAAATCCCAAGGCAACTTTTCTTCTGCTATAGCTTCAATTTTTTTTAATGCTGTAGCTGCATTTTGTACTAAGTCAAGTTGTCTTTCATTGAGTGCAAGCTCTAACATCCGAATATTTGTTGCACCACAAAGTGTTAATAATTTTTTAATCATCTTCTTTTCCCCTTCGCCTGTTAGTGCACTCATAATCACATCAGGTTTGATGGCAGTAGATTTGATTGTGATATCTGCTTTATTCCCTAGAATTAAAGTTTGATTTTCCTTGGGTATTTGATTCAGTAGTTTTTGATCGTTCTTTGTCCATCCTTTACTAATGTCAAAGATTAAGATAATTATGTCTGCAGCAATTAAAGCTTTTTGGCTGAGGGCAATCCCTCTTTTTTCAATCTCATCATTGGTTTTTCTAATACCAGCAGTGTCAATCAATGTAATTGGAATTCCTTCTAAAACAATTTCACTTTCAAGTATGTCTCTAGTTGTACCAGGTAGATTTGTGACAATAGCTCTTTCTCGATTACTTAGAAGATTTAAAATCGAACTTTTACCGACATTTGGTAAACCTACAAGTGCTACTTGTAAGCCATTATGAATTAAAGAACCTTGTTTTGCATCGTTAATTAGCTCACAAAGTTCGTTATGTATTTTAGATAGGCTTGTTGCCATTGCTTTAATATTTAGTGGAGGTAAATCTTCTTCAAAATCAATTCGTGCTTCGATTTCACTGAGTTGTTCTAGTAGCTTGTCTCTTAAACGATTTATTTGCATAGCAATATCACCATTAATACCTGCCATAGCGAGCTGAGCTGCTTTTTTACTTTTGGCACTAATTAGGTCATTAATTGCTTCTGCTTGGGTTATATCAAGTCTTCCATTTAAGATTGCACGCTGACTAAACTCTCCTGGCAAGGCCCTTCTCGTGTTGGGCTGATTTAATACTTGCTGTAGCACTTCTTGTACAACAATTAAGCCACCATGACAGTGAAGCTCGACAACATCTTCCCCGGTAAAACTTCGAGGTGCTTTCATGATCAATAGTAGAACTTCATCTATCTGTTTCCCAGTATTTTTGTCTACAACATGTCCATAAAGAATTTTGTGAGTTTCCCATTTTTGATTACCAGGCACTTCTACAATATTTGTCACGGTTTCAAGTGCTGATGGACCAGATACTTTGATAATTGCAATTGCACCTTGTCCTGGTGCAATTGCAGATGCGATTGCAGCAATGTTGTCTTCTGTTGGGAAAGTTCGGCTCATTGTATAAATGTAAGATTTTATTTTTTACAAATAACTCTCTGTTTATGCTTTACTTCTGAGAGACTAGTAAAGGATTGGAATGCTATTGCAATTTTTTAATAGATTTAAAAGTATTTTTCTTTGGATATGGAATGAGAAAGGACGTCCTGGTGAAAGAGCTCGTGGTTTGGCCGTAGGTGTTCTGTGTGGATGTTTTCCATTTTTTGGACTTCAGTCTTTGATGGGAATTTTTATAGCAAGTTTAATCAGGGGACATCGCTTGCTTGCAGCTATAGGAACTTGGATAAGCAATCCATTAACGTATCTTCCTTTGTATTGGTTAAATTATAAAATAGGAGCATTCTTCCTTGGTCAAGAGGATGCATTAACTAATAGGGAAAAATTGACTCATATAGATATTTGGGAGGGGGGATTAGTAATTAGTAGTAGGATATTATTGGGATCTCTTATTATTGGTATATTTCTAGGACTGTTGACGGGATGTATTTCTTATATTCTTTTTTTGAAAATATCTAGAAAAAAAAATTAATAAAGTAGTCAGATATTGGATATTAGAATTTTAGATAAAATTAAAACCTCTATTTTGTAGATATAAAATTTTTATTAATGGAGAATTAATATTCAATTTTAAATTATTTAATAATCTAGATAAAAAGATTTGTTTTTCAAGAAAAATTCATTTTATATTCATACTTTGCACTCTACATATTTACTAGGTTTAATTTAACCCTGTTCGTGCAATATCAAGAACATCAGCCATGGAACGAATCTTGTTAATAGTCATTGATAGTTGATCGGAATCTATTATTTCAATTCTAAGGTCAATAGAGGCAGGTTTTCCAACTGCTGTTTGAACTCTGGCATCACTAACATTAATTCCATTATCAGAGAGGCGCATCAAAATATCTTTTAAAACTCCAACTCGGTCGATAACTTCAATTCTTAATTGAGTCGAGAATTTATCACCATTATTTATTGAGTCTTTATTCCATCTAACTGGTAGTCGTCTAATATTTGGAATTGAGTTTAGATTCATACAGTTTTGCCGATGAATTGTTATTCCATGGTTGCCTAGAGCAACTGTGCCAATAATTTCTTCACCAGGCAAAGGACAGCAACATCTACCAAGCCGATATTCTAAACCTTCTAACCCAAGAATGCTGCTAACAGCCTTGGTATGTGGTTTATTTGTAACCAGGGTATCCTTATTATCGCTTAACTGGAGCTCATCGAAATCATTTTTTTCTGTTGAAAATATATTTGAATCATGTAGACGTAATTCCTCACGAAAACGATTTAAAACTTGATTAAGAGTCAATGCTCCAAAACCCAGTGCAGCCAGTAGGTCTTCTGTAGATTTTAAGTTGCAACGCTCAGCAACCTTGTACATTGCCTCACTCTTTAATAAAGCATCAAATCCCTTACGACCTAGATCACGTTCAAGTAGTTCTTTGCCACGTTGAATGGTTTCTTCTCTATGACTAACTTTATACCATTGCCTTATTCTGTTTCTTGCAGTTGGTGTTGCTACAAAGTTTAACCAATCGAGACTAGGATGTGCCGTACTATTCGTAATAATCTCTACAAAGTCACCATTACTTAGTTGAGTTGTGAGTGGTGATAATTTATCGTTAATACGTGTGCCATAGCAATGGTTGCCAACTTCAGAATGAATGCGATAGGCAAAGTCTATCGCAGTTGAACCTTTTCTCAGTCCTACTACATCACCTTTAGGTGTGAACACAAAGACCTCTTCATCAAATAAATCTTCTTTAATTGATGAAAGATAGTCATTATGATCAGCATTACTTTCATCTTGTTGCCAGTCAATTAATTGTCGAAGCCAATTAAATCGTTCTGTATTACCCGATGCAGGTGAACCACCTTCTTTGTATTTCCAATGAGCTGCTATTCCAAATTCGGCAACTTGGTGCATTTCTATTGTACGAATTTGTACTTCAATTGGTCTATGACGTCCTATGACAACTGTATGCAGTGATTGATATCCATTCGGCTTTGGGAGGCCAATATAATCTTTAAAACGTCCTGGAATAGGTCTAAAAGTATCATGAACAACCGCTAAAGCTCGATAACAAGATTCTAGATTTGGAACAATAATTCTAAGTGCTGCTACATCATATATTTCATGAAACTCTTTTCCTTGACGTTGCATTTTGCTCCATATTCCAAATAGATGCTTAGGTCTGCCATTGATTTCACATTTTTTAAGACCAACTTTTAATAAACGATTTTCCAGTAACTCAACGGTGGTTTTTAATCGTTTTTCTCTTTCACTTCTTTTGGTATCCACTGCTTGTTGTATTTGTTTATAAGCATGTGGTTCTAACAGTTTAAAAGCGAGATCTTCTAGTTCCCATTTAAAACGTCCTATTCCTAGTCTATTTGCTAAGGGTGCATATATTTCCCGTGTTTCTAAGGCAATACGCTTTTGCTTTTCTTCAGGAAGTACATCTATTGTTCTCATGTTATGTAATCTATCTGCAAGCTTTACAAGTACAACACGAATATCTCTTGCCATTGCGAGGAACATTTTTCGCAAATTTTCAGCTTGAGCTTCTGTTCTGTTTGGAAAATGAATACCCCCTAGTTTTGTAACTCCTTCCACGAGTTCTCTAACTTCATTACCAAAAAAATCTTCTAATTGATCAAGTGTGATATTGGTGTCCTCTACTACATCGTGGAGAAAGCCTGCTGCTATCACTTTCGGACTTGCTCCAATTTCCTTTAACAGATTTGCTACAGCAACAGGGTGCACAATATAAGGATCCCCACTTACCCTGAACTGCCCTTTATGAAGGCGAAAAGCTAAATCAAACGCTGATGATAGTAATGAATCTGTATTATTTGGACAAGATGCTCCTATTCCCTGAGGTGCTTTTTCTATGCAGTTTTTTAACCAAGCTGGTAATTCAATACCATAATCATCAGAATTAGTAATTAGGTCAGCTCTTAACTGAGGCACATCGGACATTGCTAAATCCCTGACCACTTTGGTCGACTTTCTTTGGGAAGAAGAAGTGGTATTTAGCATGCGACGAAATGCTTTAATTCATTTTATTCAGGCTTGCATGGCCTTGCTACAACTTATGAATTGTTCTGAAAATGATGTCTTAAATATTAAAGATTTGAGGATTTGTTATCCAGGTAGTAAAAGATGGGTGCTTGATGGATTCAATTTGCGAATCCAACGGGGTGAACGCCTTGCCCTCATTGGGAGTTCAGGCTCTGGGAAAAGCACAGTTGCCAAAGCCATACTTCAGATAGCTCCTCCTGGATCTATCTGTAAGGGGGAACTTTTGTTGGATGGTTTTGATTTGATGAAAGTGGACTGTCATGTGTTACAAAAGCTAAGAGGTGAATTAATTGGGTTGGTTTTTCAGGATCCAGCTTCAAGGTTAAATCCGCTAATAACAGTAAAAGAACATTTGATTGATACATTGCGTTCTCATAAGCCAGAAAAAAGTTTTTCATGGCTGAGATCTAGAGCGCTAGAGTTATTAAAAAAGGTAGGTATTAATTCTCAACGTGCTGATTCTTATCCACATGAATTCAGTGGTGGAATGCGACAACGTGTAGCTATTGCATTAGCTATTGCTTTGAATCCGCCTTTGATTGTTGCTGATGAACCAACCTCTAGTCTAGATGTATCGATTGCCAATCAAATAATGGGTGAGTTAAGTATGCTTTGCGATGAATTGGGATGTGCTCTTTTATTGATTAGCCATGATCTTCCTTTGGCTTCTAAATGGTGTCATAGGATTTCTATTCTCGATCAAGGAAGAATTGTTGAAGATAGATTTACCAAGGAATTATTGATTAGTCCAAAATCTTCGATTGGTCAAAGATTGGTTCTTGCAGCTAGAGCACGTGAAAAAGAGAGGTCTATCATCCAGCCAGGTGAAGAAGTACTTCTGCAAGTGGATCGATTGCGTTGTTGGCATTCTGTTAATGCTTTACCGTGGCAATCTAAATGGATTAAGGCTCTTAATGAAATTAGTTTTTCTTTGAGAGTTGGAGAAACATTAGGGGTAGTAGGTGTTTCTGGTTGCGGAAAAAGTACTTTGTGTAGATCTTTGTTGGGGTTAATCCCAATTAGAGGAGGTGAAGTGAAATTGTCTGGAATTGATCTTGCTTCTTTACGTCACAGGGCTTTGAAAACAGCAAGGAGATCAGTGCAAATGGTTTTTCAGGACCCATTCTCTTCATTGAATCCAAAAATGACTGTTTTAGAAGCAGTTGTTGATCCTTTACTAATTCATCATGTGAGTAACAAATTTATTGCTAATGAACAAGCAAGAGATCTTTTAGAACAAGTTGGACTAACACCTGTAGAGGATTTTCAAAAACGTTTCCCTCACCAACTTTCTGGTGGTCAGCAACAAAGAGTAGTTATAGCCCGTGCACTTGCACTAAAACCTAGAATATTGATTTGTGATGAATGCGTCAGTATGTTGGATGTAGAGATTCAAGCAGAAATATTATCGTTGCTTTCTTCTTTGCAAAAAACTTTTGGGTTAGCAATTTTGTTTATTACGCATGATTTGTCAGTGGCTAGTTCTTTTTGTCATAGATTAATTGTTTTAGATAGAGGAAAAATTGTTGAGGAAGGTCCTTCTGAACAAATTATGAGTGAACCAAAGGCTTCTTTAACTCGAGAATTGGTGGATGGTTCTCCACGGATAACAACAATGTTATAAGTATCTATTTTATTTGTTTTCGTAAGATAGACAAGATTTTTAGAAATACATCTGGTAACGGTGCTTCGAAATCCATGTTTTCATTAGATGTTGGATGAATCAAGCTTAGTTTAACCGCATGTAAGGCTTGCCCAACAAGCTTAATTGGCATTTTTTTGCAACGGCTATAAATTTGATCGCCGAGAATTGGGTGCCCAATATAAGAAGAATGAACTCGAATTTGATGAGTGCGGCCAGTATCTAACTTAAACCTTATTAGTGAGTAATCTCCAAGTCTTTCCTTTAGCTCCCAATGTGTACATGCATATCTACCTTCCTTCTCATCAACTACAGCATATTTTTTTCTATCAACTGGATGACGTCCTATCGCTCCAACTATTTCTCCTTGATTTCCTGGAGGAACACCATGAACTAATGCTAAATATACTCTAGATGCAATTCGTTTTTGTATCTGAATTTGTAGATTTACTAAGGCTTCTTGGCTTTTTGCAATAACAATACAACCTGTTGTGTCTTTATCTAGTCGATGTACAATTCCAGGCCTTAACTTACCATTAATACCTGGTAGATCAGAGCAGTGGTACAACAAGCCATTGACTAATGTTCCATCTTTATTTCCTGGTGCAGGATGGACAGTTAAACCTGCAGGCTTATTGACTACTATTAAGTATTCATCTTCGAAAAGAATATCTAAATCCATTTTTTGTGGTTTTAGATATGGTAAAGGTTCTGGTGGTGGAACCCATAATTTAATTTCATCTCCTTTTCGTAGAGGGGTTTTAGATTTTCCTTCTACTCCATTTACAAGCACTAAGCCATTTTCTATGAATTTCTGGATACTGCTTCTACTTTGTTCAGATCGTTGACTTACGAGCCAACGATCCAGACGCATTGGTAAAGGTTTTGGATAATGAAGGGTTACTAGCTCTCCTTCTCCTTCTGCAAATGATAGCTTTTGATTATTTGACATTATGGAAGCTCTAGTGAGATTTGTCCAAGTAGACTTTTACGAAAATCATCTAAGATTCTATGCGCCATTCGATTACTATCTCCCGATGTATGATTTTTGGCAGCATTATTTAACCAAATATAGGGATCAAGTTGATGTCCATCCAGATCAATTCCATAACGATCTTTCAAAATATTGGGTTGAATACCAGATAAAGTCTTTTTATTGACTTCATTTAGTAGGCTTAAAAATTTTATTGCTACAAATTCAATGTCATAAGCAGCTTCACCAATATCATCGCATAGAGCAAGTTTTACAGCAGCTTCTTGATCTTCTAATTGCGGCGGTAAAACTCCAGGTGCATCAAGTAAGTCTAGCTCTTGATCAACTCTAATCCATTTTAAAGATCTCGTCACACCTGCTTTGCGGGAGCTTTGAGCAACTTTTCTATTCACTAATCGATTTATTAGAGCTGATTTCCCTACATTTGGAAATCCTAGAGTTAGAGCTCTGACAGCTCTAATACACATGCCTCTGGAAATACGTCGATCATTTAATTCTTTGCCTAGTTTGATTGCTGCCTCCTTAATCAGCTTAGTCCCGGAGCCATCATTTGCATTACACCAGAACGTTTTTTGTTTTATGTTCTTGAAGTATTTTCTCCACGCATCTTGAGCATCAGCGGAAATCATATCTCTACGATTGATTACGAGCATATGTTTTTTGTTGCCAATCCATTGTTGAAGGCATGGATGAGATGTTGCTAATGGAATACGTGCATCTCTAACTTCAATAACAAGATCTATTTTCTTAAGAGTTTTAGCAAGTTGCTTTTCAGCTTTTGCTATATGCCCTGGATACCATTGAATGACTTGTGTGCTCACGTGGTTCTCTTTGATATTTGCTTTTCTTTAATGTTTTTGTGTTTCATTTTTTACTCATTCTAGTCATTGTGAATGTGTCTCAACAACCTCGCAACCATCTAAAAATTACTTTTCATTTTACCTATTTGACAGCCTTTAAAAAGGATACATATTTTTCATTTCTTTTTGCCTGATAAAGGGGCTTGAATTAATTTAAATTTAAAAACAAAATTTTTCATCAGTGACAAACGGAGTTTTTGAACATGGCAGGCATTGTTCAGATCATTTCTCTGGCTCTTTCTTGATCTTTTTGAGCATCTATCAGGTTAATCTCACAAAGTTTTAAATTTTCAAGGATATCCATGGCAAAGCGTTCTCTTGCAGATCTTGGGGTTGGTGATTTAGCTGGTAAAAAGGTTTTAGTTAGGGTTGATTTTAATGTTCCCTTAAATGACGATGGAATTATTACTGATGACACAAGAATTAGAGCTGCTTTACCTACAGTGAAATATTTGATTGAGAAAGGCTCAAAAGTAATTCTTTCTGCTCATTTTGGCAGGCCTAAGGGACAGGTAAATGAAAGTATGCGTTTGACCCCTGTTGCTCAAAGATTAAGTGAATTGTTAGATATAAAAGTTGTAAAAACTGAGAGTTGTATTGGCCTTGATGCTGAGTCAAAAGTAACTGCAATGTCTGAAGGTGATGTGGTACTTCTGGAAAATGTTCGATTTATTGCAGGTGAAGAAAAAAATGACCCAGATTTTGCTAAAAATTTAGCTTCTTTAGCTGAAGTTTATGTAAATGATGCTTTTGGAGCAGCACATAGAGCTCATGCATCTACAGAAGGCGTAACCAAGTATTTAAGTCCAAGTGTTGCAGGCTTTTTGATGGAAAAAGAGCTTCAATATTTACAAGGAGCTATTGATTCTCCTGATCGTCCCTTAGCTGCTATTGTTGGTGGCTCAAAGGTAAGTAGCAAGATTGGTGTTTTGGAATCACTGCTGGATAAATGTGACAAGGTCTTAATTGGTGGAGGCATGATTTTTACCTTTTACAAAGCTAGAGGTTTAAATGTAGGTAAAAGTTTGGTTGAAGATGACAAGCTTGAGCTAGCAAAATCTTTAGAGGAAAAAGCTAAGGCCAAAGGAGTTCAGTTTCTATTACCTAACGATGTAGTTCTTGCTAACAATTTTTCTCCAGATGCAGATAGTCAGTTAGCCGATATTAATTCAATTCCAGAAGGCTGGATGGGTTTAGATATAGGGCCTGAATCAGTGAAATTGTTCCAAAATGCCTTAGCTGATTGCAAAACTGTTATTTGGAATGGACCGATGGGCGTTTTTGAATTTGATAAATTTGCAAATGGTACAAATTCCATTTCAACAACATTGGCAGACTTAAGTAAAAAAGGTTGTTGCACAATTATTGGTGGTGGAGATTCTGTTGCAGCGGTTGAAAAGGCTGGATTGGCATCAAATATGTCTCATATATCTACTGGAGGTGGTGCCAGCCTTGAGCTTTTAGAAGGTAAAATTCTTCCAGGAGTTTCTGCTTTAGATGATCAATCTTAAAAATTGTGTGTACTGGGGCTCGTTTTTTAAAGTATTTACTAGAGATTTAATTAGTTAAGTTATTTTTATCTGAAACAACTCTAACCATTTTAGTAATACTAATCAATCCATCAGGATGAGCTAGAAATGCAGCCCATCTTTGGTTCCCACTATTTAGAGGTGCTCTTACAGATTTAAATATTCCGCCTGAACTCATAGGTTTTAAAGCTATTGAGCTACTTAAAATATTATTTAGAGGTTTATTCCTTAAAGCTATTAAACCTCCAGCAATAACAGCATCATTTAAAGGCTTATCTACTATTATATCAATATCATATGTGCTACCAGTTAGGACTATGTCGGGTATTTTGATAGTTACTTTCAAGCTCTTGTCACCAGTCTGAAGTATTGAAATATCACTAAGTATTTCTTGGCTAATGATTTTTCCACTTCTCGTTGTAATTGCTATTTTTTGTTTGGAAATTAGAGAGTATTCTTGTCCATTTATCTCTTTATTCCCTGTAACCATAATAGCTAACGATTGTCTTTGATCTTTCAATTGTTTTGAGGGCGTTATTATCCATTTGGCATTAGGAAATATCTTTGTAAATGTATCAAACTCTTTGGTAATATTTTTAGCTAATGGTTTAGAGAAAAACTCATATAGAGAACTTTTATTTTTGCTATTTAGTGATTTTTGTAAACTGTTACTCATTGATTGGATGTCACTTGCTTTTGTCAACTGATTTGGCGATACCATTAACAAGATCAAAAATCCTGACGAAAGCACAGATTTTAAAAAAATTTTCACTTTGGGATTTTCCTTTTACCTATAACTTAATCGTAGCTATCTATGGCTAAAAAGATTATGCCTAGACTTCTTATTGCAGCAAGTGGAACAGGAGGGCATATTTTCCCTGCGCTTTCAGTAGCAGAATCATTGCCAGATCATTGGGAAATAAGTTGGCTTGGTGTGCCTCACCGTCTTGAAAATGATGTCATTCCTAAGAAATATCCACTGATTAAGATTCCTGTTACTGGTTTACAAGAGCAAGGAATTAAAAAGTTGTTGAAAATTTTTCAACTCCTTTGGTCTACCATTGATGTTTTCAAGATAATAATAAGAAGAGATATTCAAATAGTGTTTACAACAGGTGGGTATATAGCTGTACCAGTAATTTTGGCATCTAAATTATCTGGAATTAGAGTTGTTTTACATGATTCCAATGCTCTTCCAGGGAAAGCTACCAGATTTTTAGGGAGATTATGTGATGTAGTTGCTTTAGGTGTGCCAAGTGCAATTAAACAATTAAAAGGTTGTAAAACCATAGTGACTGGTACCCCTGTCAGAGATTCTTTTTTATCAGAAAATCCCTTGCCTGGTTGGGTTCCCAAAGGATTAGAGCCATTAATAGTGGTAATGGGAGGAAGTCAGGGTGCAGTCGGCTTGAATCTTATGACGAGAAAAATCTTTCCTTGGTTATTAAATTATGGTTGCCGAGTAGTACACATTATTGGGACAAATGATCAATATTCAAAAATTGATCATGTGAATTTTGTAGAACGTCCTTTTGTTCAAGAAATGGCGGGCTTATTACAACATGCGGATTTAGTTGTCAGTAGAGCTGGTGCGGGATGTTTAAGCGAGTTGGCTGTTTGTAATACACCAGCAATTTTTGTACCTTTTCCGCATGCTGCTGATGATCATCAAGAAATGAATGCGGCCTATGCAGCACAATTTGGTGCAGCATTAATTGTTCATCAGAGTAATGTTGGTACTGAACATTTAAAACGGGTTTTAGTACCATTACTAGAAAATTATTTTCCTAGTAATGGTACTGGCCAGGAAAAGTGTTTGCTTGATAAAATGAGCAAAGGCATGGAGAAAATAGCAGTGAGAGATGCTCATCTCCGTTTAGTAGACATACTTACGAATTTTGTTGAATAATTTGATGCATGGTTTTGAGGATTAAACGATTATGTGATCTGTTTTGCAGACTAATACGTAACCAATTTGCTCCCAATCCTTCAAATGATCTACAATCTCTCAACAAAATACGATGTTGTGCAAGTTTTTCACGTAAATATGAAAGTGATTTTTCCCCTTCTATTAATTGAAAATTAGTAGCTGATGGATGAGAAATTATTTTTGAAAGATTTTGTAAGTTTGATTGCACCCAAGCTCCTTCTTCGTTAATCCACTGGTGCACTTTGTCCACTTGATTTTTCATTATACTCTTTTCATTCATGATCAAAGTACCAATTGCTATTGCTAATCCATTAATTGGCCACGGATCTCGCCACTCTTTCCATCTTTGCAACCTTTTTGCTGAGCTAATTGCATAACCGATTCTAAGACCTGCTATGGAAAACAGTTTTGTCAGACTTCTTATGACAATAAGGTTTGAATAATCGTCTATGCAAGGAATTAGTGATTCCTTTTCGCCATTAGGAACTAATGGCAAAAATGCTTCGTCACAAATCACTAGTCTATGTGTTTTGAGTAAGCTTTCTAATGATTTTCGACTCCAGCATTGCCCTGTAGGATTGTGAGGATTGGTAATCCAAATAACACTGGAGTTCGGTTCTAAAGGAAAGCGTTGAGGAAAAACAGAATCCCATTTCAGAGGAAGCGGCGAATGTAAGTATTTACCATGCCAGCACTGCAGTGCTCGTTTATAATCTGAGAAGCCTGGGGAGGGCAATATACTTAGTCCGTTATTTGCTGCATCACGAGCAGCCCAAGTGATTAATTCTGAAGCACCATTTCCTGGTAAAACCATACTTGGATTAACTTGATGATGCAAAGCTATCGCTTCTCTAAGTAGTGAATGTTGTCGGTTTGGATAAGCTTTTAGTGCGTTGCCTTGTATAGCTTTGATGAGACAATTTTGAAGAGGCTTAGGTAGTGAAAATGGTACTAAAGACGCACTTGCATCAATGATTGAATCGATGCTTACACCTAATCTAGTCGCTTCTTGATGGATATTACCTCCATGGTAATGGAGTAAGACATTTTCAGAGTGCGAGGTTTTTTCTATTGAATCCACGGTGCTTCACTTCCTATCGCTTCAGAAATATTGTTGAAGCCATGCAAATCAAGTTGTTGAATTAATCCTTTCAAAATTTTTGGGACTAAAGCTGGACCTTCAAAGATCCAACCTGTATATATTTGAATTAATGATGCACCAGCTGCAATACGCTCCCAAGAACTTTGAGGAGAATCGATACCTCCTACACCTATTAATGGAAGCTCATTGCCTACTTTTAATCTCAGTCGCTTTATAATTTGTAGAGCTCTATTACACAAGGGCCTTCCGCTTAAGCCACCTTTTTCTTCACCTAACAGCTTTCCTGTGTTTGAAATTAAACGGTTTTCTAAACCTAATCTATTTAAACTTGTATTGACGGCAATAATTCCAGCTAACCCTTCTTCAAAGACTACTTCAGCGACCTCATCAATTTCTTTATCCTCTAGATCGGGAGCAATTTTTACAAGCAATGGTGGACAGTTCTTAGATTTTCTTAGCTTCTGAATTAATCTACGTAGTTTTTTTGAGTCTTGTAGCTTGCGTAAGCCAGGAGTGTTTGGTGAGCTTACATTAATGACTATATAGTCCGCATAGATTGATAACATTTCAAGAGATAATGCATAATCTTCTTCTGCTTGATCAAGAGGTGTTATTTTTGATTTTCCTAGATTGATTCCAATAATAGTTTCTCTGCTTCCTGGTAATTCAATATTTTGCTTTTCAAGAACTTTTCTCATTGTCATTGCACCATCATTGTTAAACCCCATTCTGTTTAGTGCAGCTTTTTCTTGTGAAAGTCGAAAAAGTCGAGGCTTTGGATTGCCTATTTGGGGATACCAAGTGACTGTACCTATTTCTGCAAAACCAAAACCAAAATTATTCCATATAGAAGCAGCTATTCCATTTTTATCAAACCCTGCAGCAAGACCTATGGGATTGCGAAAATTGCACCCAAAAATTGTTTGTTCTAATTTTTTATCTTGACATTGCAGCTCTTTAGATAACTGAGTTAAGAGATATGAGATTCCTGGCCATCTTCTATAGAGAGATATATTTTTTAGACTTTTTAATGCAATATCAGTTAGTTGTTCAGCATCAATTCCATCGTCTCTGGACAGTATTGGATGAAATAATTGTTTGTACAGCAACTCACTGGATACAAAGTTTCGAGGAGATATCTTATCCATTCTCTTCGTTTTGTTCACTGTGAAGATAAATAGAGAGATTTTTGGAAAAGCTTACGGCAATATGATCGACTCTCTCATTATCTGGATCCCCACTGTGGCCTTTAACATAGTCAAGAGCAACATCCTTTAAACGACTATTATCTAGTGCTTCCCATAGATCTTTATTTAGTACTTTTTTGCCTGCAGCAGTTTTCCAACCTTTTTTTTTCCATCCTTTTATCCATGTTTCATAGCCGTCAATTAGATATTTGCTATCAGTACGAATTTTGAAGTTTGGTGTTCTATTCAGATTTTTTAATTTTTCTAATACTTTTAATGCTGCTTTGAGTTCCATGCGGTTGTTAGTTGTTTGTTCTTCGAACCCTCCAAATTCTTCTACTGTTCCATCCTCAAATCTTATGAGAGCACCCCAGCCTCCTGGGCCGGGGTTTCCACTACATGCTCCATCTGTTGCTGCGGTTATGGCTCGTCTGCTTTGATTGCTCATGTGAAAATGAAAAAAAAGCCGGTCATTAGGACCGGCATTGAATTTGCTAGCAAGGCTTATTTTTTAATAATAGCTTGTATTTACTTAAGAGTTACTTTCCCGCCAACTTCTTCAATGGCTTTTTTCAGTGCTTCTGCTTCATCTTTAGAAACTCCTTCTTTAATGGTCTTGGGTGCTGCTTCAACCATTGCTTTTGCATCTCCAAGGCCAAGGCCAGTTGCATTGCGAACTTCTTTTAAGACTTTGATTTTCGCAGAAGCTTCAAAGCTTTCTAAAACGACATCAAATTCTGTTTTTTCTTCAGCAGCGGCGTCACCTCCTCCTGCAGGAGCTCCTCCTGGAGCAGCCATTACCACGCCCGCAGATGCAGCAGCAGAAACGCCAAATGCATCTTCTATTTGTTTGACAAGCTCAGAGGCTTCTAACAATGAAAGACTTTTCAGAGATTCGAGGATCTCATCTGTTTTGGAAGACATGTGTTGAATTAAGCAAGATTTTAGGAGAAAAAGAGTTAGTCGAAGATTCTGTTAGTCAACTTTCACTGTTTTGAGAATGTTGATTCAGCGATCTAGCTAAGCCAGAAGGGACTTCATTAATACCAACTGCAATCTTTGTAGTTAAGGAATTTAATGCAGTAGCAATTTGTGCCATTAATGCTTCTTTAGAAGGAAGTGCGGCAATTGCTTTAATCTCATCTTGAGAAAGGATCTTGCCTTCGAACAGGCCTCCTTTTGTCTCAGATTTCTTAGTATCCTTTTGGAAAGCTTGGACTGCCTTCAAAGCGCTACCTACATCGCCTTTGACCAGGACAAATGCATTAGTGCCAGTGAGCAATGATTCAAGGCCTGACCAAGAATCATTTCCATTAATTGCTTGTCGCATCAAGGTGTTTTTAGTTACCTTGCAGATGCCATTACTTGGCTCTAGACGAGCACGAAGATCAGACATCTCTTTAATGGATAAGCCCTTGTAATCTAGAACTAAAGCAAGTTCTGCTTTATCTAGAAGGACTTTAATCTCTTCGACAATTTGTTTTTTGCTCTCCAGCGTGCGGCCCATAATAATTTGGATCGAATCGGGGGAAGAAGCCGGACATACGGCCGATATCTCTAGTAAGAGACGAGGCCGCTGTCGATTCAATCCATATCTATATGGAAATCTTTGCGTTAACCTCGGCAGGAATTACGAATCCTTTAAAACTCAAAAGACTTCACCTGCTGTCTTTGGCCGGGCGCATGCCCGTTTGGTGTTATTACCAATATTCTAAAGATACATCATTGAGGTTACTTTTCTTCTGCACTGTCTTGTAAAGCAGCAATATCTATTTCTACTGAAGGTCCCATGGTCGAAGTTATAAACAAACTTTTCCAATAACGTCCTTTTGCTCCGCTGGGTTTATTTTTATCAATTGTTTCATATAAAACCTTTAGATTTGCAAAAAGATCTTCAGGTGAAAAGCTTGCTTTGCCAAATCTTACATGAACAATTCCTGCACGATCAGCTCTGAACTCAAGTTTTCCAGCTTTGAATTCTTTGATAGCTCCAGACAAATCTGTTGTCACAGTTCCTGCTTTAGGGTTGGGCATAAGTCCTCTAGGACCAAGAACTCGTCCAAGTTTGGCAACTTTAGGCATCATGTCAGGCGTTGCTATTAGCAGATCAAATTCCATTTCTCCTTTGTTGATTGAGTCAATTAGTTCTTCTTCTCCGGCTAAATCAGCTCCAGCTGAAGTTGCTTCCGCAACCTTTTCACCTTTAGCAATGACAGCTATACGAACTTTTTGCCCAGTGCCCTTGGGTAACGCCACTGTAGTTCTTAATTGTTGGTCCGTATATTTGGGATCAATACCTAGGCGTGCATGAGCCTCGATTGTTTCATCGAACTTTGCGTTTGCGTTTTCTTTGACTAGTTGAATTGCGTCAAGCGGTGAATAAGATTTGTCTTCTACTTTTGAAGCAAGTAAAGAAAACCTTTTAGAAATTTTTGTCATGAGTTTGTGTGGGGTTCATTCGACAGATTGTCTCCCCCAAGTAACAATGTTTTGTTTGGAATAAAATTCTAAAGCATTAATCGCTTATAGATACACCCATATTCTTGGCTGTTCCTTCAATAACTTTCATAGCTGATTCAATATTATTGCAATTTAGATCAGGTAGTTTTGTCTTAGCAATTTCTTCAAGCTGAGAACGATTAATTGTACCTGCGTTACCTTTAGCAGAATCTCCTGAACCTTTTGAGATGCCAGCAGCTTTTGAAATCAGAATAGACGCTGGGGGAGTCTTAGTTATAAATGTGAAACTTCGATCTTCAAAAACAGAGATTTCGACTGGAATTACAAATCCAGCTTTGTCTTGAGTTCTGGCATTGTACTCTTTGCAGAAAGCCATAATATTGACTCCATGCTGACCTAAGGCTGGGCCGACTGGAGGAGCTGGGTTTGCTTTGCCAGCTTGCAGAGCGAGCTTGATCAATGCAACAACTTTCTTTGCCATCTTCTAAAAAATGAATGAATTGCGAATTACCTAATTAAAGGGTTTTGATGAACAGGTTTTGCAAACCTACTTCATTGGTATGCCCAAACATTGCGAATGAGCACAGAAATCAGTTAGTTCTGTTTACTGATTTGAGAGAATTCAAGCTCTACTGGTGTTTCTCTACCAAAAATTGATAGAAGTGCTTTCAATTTGTTTCTTTCTCCAGATACTTCTATCACTTCTCCTTGAAAGTCTTTGAATGGACCTGCAGTTACCAGAATTTGATCTCCTTCTGCTAAATCAAGCTTAACAACAGTTTTCTTTTCTGCAGTACGTTTGAAAATCCTATTTACTTCTTGTCTGCTTAGAGGTCTTGGTTTGATATGTCCTCTTCCTCTTCCTGTTATACGGCGATCTTCAGCACCAACAAAATTAATTACGTTTGGAGTACTTCTTACCGCCATCATTGTATCTTCATCAAGAATCATCCTTATAAGAACATATCCAGGGAAAACTTTTTCCTCAGTAGATTGTCTGCTTCCATCTTTTTTTAATTTGACTGCAGGGGTTTGAGGGATTTCTATCTCTAGAATTCTATTGCTAACTCCTAGTGTTACAGCTCTTTGTTCTAGGGTGGCCTTTACTTTTTTCTCACAGCTAGAAGCAACTTGTATGGCATACCATCTAGCAATACTTGTTTTAGCAATGGAATTTCCCACTTCATCTGTTTGATCAGTTGTTGGTTCTATCACTTGGGTAGGCTCTTGGGGTGTGGAATTAATCTCTGACACAGTTTTGAAAAATAGGTGAGTGAAAAGGTAAAGATGTTGAAATTTTTAGTCAACGAAAAATGTGTGAAGCCCCCCAGCCATAAAAACGGCTCACTGCAGCAATAGAGGCTGCAGACAGAGTGACCATTAATATTACAGCTATAGATTCGCTAAATAGTTGCTGACGACTAGGCCAAACAACTAGTTTTAACTCATCAATAGTTGATGCAAGAAAACCTTTTTTTGGAGTAGGTTTGTCTTGTTCTTCCGGAGAGGTGGAAGTGGGTGTTTCTTGTGGAGGTGAACTTGTCACTCTATATAAGACTGAAACTAATGTTGCCTGTGCAAATGCATTGGACTTTAACTAATAGGTTAATAGATAAGCTGACATTTAGTTTTCTGCAGTAAATTCTAACAACTTTGTGTTTTGATTAGAAATAGATACTCTGACTACTGTTCTGCCAATAAATTGATCTTCTAACAATTTTGTTGCAAGTGGATTCTCTATTCGTCTTCTAAGAATTCTTCTTAAAGTTCTTGCACCGTATTCAGGTTCATATGCTTCAAGAGCTAGTGCTTCAATAGTTTTTTCATCTACTTTTAATTCTAGTTCTTGTTCCGCGATTAATTGTGTTAGCTCAGAGATTTGGAGTTTGATGATTTCTTGGAGACCTTCTTTTGTTAGGGGCATGAAGCGTATTATTTCATCTATTCGGTTTAGGAATTCGGGCCTAAAATGCTTGCCTAATGCTTCTTCAATGCTTTTGGAGATTCTTTCTTCTAATTCTTCAGGCACAATTTCTGTTTCTTCTGATAATTTTGCGTTTTCTAAGATCTGCCTGCTTGCAAGGTTGCTTGTCATCACAACAACAGTGTGACGGAAGTCAATTGTGCGACCTTGAGAATCCGTTAGACGGCCATCATCAAGTACTTGTAAAAGAAGATTAAATACATCTGGATGAGCTTTTTCTACTTCATCTAATAGCACAACTGAATAGGGGCTCCTTCGTATTGATTCTGTTAATTGACCTCCTTGTTCATACCCAACATATCCAGGTGGAGCTCCGATCAGCCTGGCGACTGCATTTCTTTCCATAAATTCACTCATGTCTAACCTAATCAATGCTTCGGTTTGGTCAAAAAGTGAAGCCGCAAGTGTTTTTGCAAGTTCTGTTTTTCCAACGCCTGTTGGTCCTAGAAAAAGGAATGAACCAATAGGTCTTCGTACATCTTTCATACCAGCTCTGGCTCGTTTAATTGCAGCGGCAACTGCATTTACTGCTTCCTCTTGACCAATGATTTTTTTTGATAATTCTTTTTCTAATCTTAAAAGTTTTTCTTTTTCTCCCGCCAGTACTTTGTTTACTGGTATTCCAGTCCACCTTGCTACAACATCCGCAATATCCTCTGATTCAACTTTTGTTTTTATAAGAGATTTACCATCATCTTTGAATAATTTTAATTCATTTTTCAACGTATTGATTTGTACTTGTAGTTGATGTAGTTCATCAAATTGCATTCTTGATGCCTCTTCTAGATCACCTTTTTGTTCTATTTCCTCAATTGATTCTTCCATATATTCTTTTTCTTGATTTAACTCTTTAATTTCCGCTAGTATTGACTTTTCTTTTTGCCATTGATCCATCAAAATATTGAGTTGATTCTCCATTATTTTTTTTTGTGCTTTAATTTTATTTACATCTTCAAACGATTCAAATTGATCTTTAGTTGATAAATTAGTTTCAATAGATTTTAAATTCAGCTCTATCTTTTCAATTGATTTTGGTTTTGTATTGAACTCTAATCTTATTTGTGCAGCAGCCTCATCAATTAAATCAATTGCTTTATCAGGTAAACATCGATCATTGATATAACGATCAGCCAAGCGGTTTGCTGTTATCACTGCTTGATCAGTAATCTCCACTTGATGATGATTTTCATAACGTTCTTTTATACCTCGAAGAATTTCTATACTTAATTCAACAGAAGGTTCTTTGATTTGGACTTGTTGAAATCTTCTATTGAGTGCTTGATCTTTTTCAATAGTTCGTCGATAGTTCTCTGGGGTAGTAGCTCCAATACATCTAATTTCTCCACTGGCTAAAATAGGTTTGAGTAGATTACCAGCATCTGTGCTTGTTCTTTCAGTCCCTAATATTGTATGCATTTCATCTATAAATAAGACAACTCCTGCGTTAGGGTCACTTACTTCTTTTAAAACAGAACGGAGACGTTCCTCAAATTGACCACGAAATTTTGTTCCAGCAATTAATGCTCCTACATCTAAAGAAATAAGTTTTAAGCCTTTTATTGAATCTGGTACTTCACCATTAATAATTTGCTGGGCTAATAATTCTGCTATAGCAGTTTTTCCCACTCCAGGAGATCCAATTAATACTGGGTTATTTTTCCCTCTTCTTGATAAAACTTTTATTGCAATGCTAATTTCTTCGTCCCTTCCAATAACTGGATCTAATTCTCCCTTATAAGCAGCTAATGTAAGATCTTTGCCAAATTTTTCAAGTGCACTAATTTCTTTCTCTAAATGTAATTGGTCTTGCTCAATTTTTGGATCAATAGATATTAAATTACTTTCATTCTGTGTAGATATTTGTTGATTGCCTTTGCTGGATGTAAAAGGCTTAATGTTTTTATTTAACGATTGTGTATCTAGACTTTTATTTTTGTTCGTTGATTTAGGTAGTTTTCTTAGCACTCCTTCTAGGAGTTCACTGGTCAATCCAAACTCTTCAAATATCTCAGCACCTATTCTTTTATCTTTAGCTAAAGCAAGGAGAATATGCGAAATTTCTATAAACTTTGATCCCCATCGGCTTCTAGAAGCATTTGCTGTATCAAGCAAAATTTCTAGATCTTCGCCAATAAATAATTGTTCTGTTGTAGAAAGATCAATATTTGCAAGAAAGTCTTCTAAAGTATCTAAAAGCTTAGAATTATTTGTTGGTAGGGCATTGACGAGATTTCTATAACTTTCATCAGTAAAAAGAACTTGTAAAATATGCTCTACATCTAAATATTGATGTCTCCATTTGCGAGCTTCTATTTCACTATTTAGCAACAGGTTCCATGCGTCGTCGCTGAAACGCTCAGGAGCCGATGTAAGACTTCTAGGATTTGTTTCTGGTTGTGTGTTTTGATTTTGCATATGATTTAATTCTCATCTTTTCTTGATGAAATATCAATCAATTCAATTTTGTAGCCATCAGGATCTTCTAAGAAGGCTATGAGTGTTGATCCATGTTTCATGGGACCTGGTTGACGTGTAATTTTTCCTTTATTCATTTCAATTTTTGAACAGGTTTCATAAATATCTTTAACTTCTATGGCGATATGTCCATATGCATTCCCTAAATCATATTCCTTTGTGTCCCAATTGTGAGTTAGCTCAATTACTGCAGCTTCACTTTCCTTTCCATAACCAACAAATGCAAGAGTAAATTGGCCAGATGGATAATCTTTTTTTCTTAACAAACTCATCCCTAAAATTTCTGTATAAAACCAGAGTGATTTCTCTAGATTTCTTACTCTCAGCATTGTATGAAGTATTCTCATTGTTTGAATCGCTTTAAAATAAAGGTATCTCCTTTTTGTCTGCTTTGGTATTTCATCAAATAATTTCAAATCCCAAAATCCTGAAAAAGCAGTAAATGGTACCTGGAAATCATAAGATCTAAGAAAGATTTTTTTTAAAAGTGATTGATTCTCTGGATTTAGTAATTGATACGATTTTTGCTAGGGAGGTTCTTGACTCTAGAGGCAACCCTACAGTTGAGGCTGAAGTTCACTTAGAAGGTGGAGCTAAAGGAAGAGCAATTGTGCCGAGTGGTGCAAGTACTGGGGCTTATGAAGCTCATGAATTGCGAGATGGTGGTAATCGTTACTTAGGCAAGGGTGTACTGAAAGTTGTTCAGAATATTGAAGAAAGAATTGCACCTTCTCTATGTGGCTTATCTGCAGCTGATCAGATTGCTGTTGATAATCTGATGAAAGAGCTAGATGGTACAGAAAATAAATCTAATCTTGGAGCTAATGCGATTTTGGCAGTCAGTATTGCTACGGCAAGATCTGCTGCTAATGCGCTTGGGATGCCTCTTTACCGTTATTTAGGCAATCCAATGTCTTCATTATTGCCCGTTCCATTGATGAATGTCATTAATGGAGGAGCGCATGCTGAAAATAATCTTGATTTCCAGGAATTTATGTTAGTGCCTCATGGAGCAGATAGTTTTAGAGAAGCATTAAGAATGGGTGCTGAAGTTTTTCATACTTTGAAATCACTTCTATCAGACAAAGGATTGTCCACAGCTGTTGGAGATGAAGGTGGCTTTGCACCAAATCTGGAAAGTAATAAAGCAGCTGGAGATTTGCTTGTTCAAGCTATAGAAAGGGCAGGCTTTATCCCAGGGAAACAGATATCCTTGGCATTGGATGTTGCTAGTACTGAATTTTTTAAAGATGGTTTTTATCTGTTTGGTGGAAATAAATTCTCTAGCGAACAAATGATCAATGAGTTGAAAACTTTGGTTAATTCTTACCCTATCGTTTCAATTGAGGATGGATTGGCTGAAGACGATTGGCGTGGTTGGGAACTTTTAACTACAGAACTCGGAAGCAATGTCCAGCTGGTTGGAGATGATTTATTTGTAACAAATAGTCGAAGGTTACAGGAAGGAATAGATAAGAATGTAGCCAATTCTATTTTGATCAAAGTTAATCAGATTGGTTCTTTAACTGAGACTCTAGAGGCTATAGAATTGGCAAATCGCTATGGATATTCTTCTGTAATTAGTCATAGAAGTGGAGAGACAGAAGATACTACAATTGCAGATATATCAGTTGCAACTAGATCAGGACAAATTAAAACTGGTTCTCTAAGTAGAAGTGAAAGAATTGCAAAATATAATCAACTTCTGCGGATTGAGGATGAATTAGGCAGCCAAGCTATTTTTGCAGGATCAGTAGGCTTGGGACCTAGGGGATCATCAAATATTTGATTTATCTAGTTTTAATCCGTTCGATTTTTTCATCTCTTCGAATTTTCATTTGCAAGATTATCCACTTTATTGTTATGGGTAATGATATTCCAAGAGGAATAATAGAATAAATTGCTTTGTCGCTAGACCCTAGTAGTGCTGCAGAAATTCCAAGACATCCTAATAATATCGATTGCGCCATAGATTGTTGAGCATTAATCATTCTCCTTAATTGTCTATCTGACTCGCCTAACCTTATTTGTAGTTGGAGATCACCTTGCTCTAGTCTCTCTAAATTTTCATCCAAGCGCTTAGGAAGTCCTACTGCTTTGGTTCCCAGTTCACCAAATTGTCGACCTATTTCATTGAACAGATCATTGGAATTGTTTGAGGTCATGAAACGTATTAAGTATGGCTTGGTTATTGCTATTAAATTAAAGTTTGGATCGAGTTCTCTTCCTACTCCTTCAAAAGTTGAAAGAGCTCTCATGACAAAAATTAATTCAACAGGAATCCTGAATGGTTGGTCATAAATTAATTCATACAGATCTACTGATATCTTTTCAATAGTATCTGAGGCAAAGGGTGGCGTAAGTTGTTCTTTTAACATTATTCTTATTAATCTTCTAACAGGACCCAAATCAATCCCTTCAGCGAGCAATTGTGCCTCTTGCAATTCATTGACTAATTGTCTTGTGTTTTGCGTTGCAGCTGCACTGACCATATTTTTCATTCTTTTTTTCATGTCTTCTGAAATTATTCCCATCATTCCAAAGTCATAAAATATAAGAGATCCATCATCATCTACAGCAAGGTTTCCAGGGTGAGGATCTGCATGAAAAAAACCAAATTCTATTAACTGCTTGAAATAACATTCTGCACCTAATTCAGCAATTTTTGAAGGGTCATGACCTTTTCTTGAAATTGCTTTTTGGTTATTTATTTTTGTGCCAGGTAAATACTCTAAGCAAAGTATTTTTTTTGTACTTAGCTCCCATACAACACTAGGAACTTTTACCTGAGGGTCATCAAGAAATTGTTGACGAAATCTTGTTGCATATTGTGCTTCTATTTCAAAATCAAGTTCCTTGAGTAATACTCTTTTACATTCTTTTGCAATAGCAATCCAATCTCTGCCTCGACTAATTGCTTCATTCTTTTGGAGTAAACCTGCCACTTTTTCCATAACTGCGAGGTCGAGTCTGAAAAAACTTTCAAGGCCTGGACGTTGGATTTTGAAAACGACTTTTTGGCCATTTCGAAGTGATCCTTTGTGCACTTGCGCGATTGATGCTGCTGCAAGAGCAGTTTTATCTAGATGAATAATTTCTTGAAAACTTTTGCCTAACTCTTGTTCTAATATTTTTTCTGCTGTTTCAAAGCTAAATGCTGGAACTTTATCTTGTAATCCTACTAGTTCAATTACCCAATTCTTTGGCAAAACATCTGGCCTGGCAGAAATTAATTGACCAAGTTTTATAAATGCAGAGCCTAAAGATAGTAATTCTCTTGTAAGCCACTTTGCTCTAATCTTTTCCCTCTGTTGTTGATTTTTATGGCTATAGCCATTTATATAAGACCATTTTTGTGAGTCAAACCATAGAAAAAATAAAAAAGTAAATACAGACTTCCATATGCTAATAGCACGAAAAAATCTTCTGAAAATTTGATGAAATGAATTTAAATCAATCAATTTATGCCCTCAATCTCTGAGACTAAGTTTTTGTAAAACTTATTGAATTTGGAATTAATATTATGAGCAAATTTTTTTGTGAATCTTTTTTTTTGAAAAATTGATGAATAAATTATTTCTTTTAATTTATGTAGAGAACTTTTTATAAGGATTTTTGAAGATGTCATTTCTTTAGTTTTCTTGTAATGAGTTTAAAAGATTTTTAGTGGCTTATGGGTTTGGAAGAGTTTCAAATAGTTCTTTCATTATATTCCCTAGATTATCCTGTTCTTTTGTTTTATAGGATATCGAGTTGCTTGATATAAATTTTTGAGGCATCTTAACTTTAGAATTCTTTTTTAAACTAGTTTTTGTTTCCTTTAAGCTGTTTTTTTTTGGTTCGACAGATTCCTTAATATCATTCTTACTCATAATATCGGAGTTTAACTCAAATAATTTTTCTTGTGGATTTGCGATCGATGTTTCTTGTTTTTCAAAGTCAAGGGTTTGAGTGATTTCTTTTTCATTTTTTTTATACTCTAAGTTATTACTTTTTACTAAAATTTGATTTGAAGACAATTGGCTTGAGTGTTTTCTTCTCTCTTTTCCTGGTTCAATGTTATTCATATTTTCTTTATTGAATACAAAGAAAATGTGATTGGTCACTTTGTATCCTAATGAAAG
>QCKE01000013.1 GCA_003215555.1 Prochlorococcus sp. AG-409-K04 | reverse complement strand
CAAAATATAGACGATAAACAAAATGAAAAAACTGATGCAAAGACCGCAGATACCTCAGAAACAGAGAAAAACTAAATATTCTTTTTACGAGTAACTGATGCCCAAATTCTATTAGCAAGACCCCATATATATATAAATCCCTCAGCTGAAGTATGGTCAAATTTATCATTTGAACCATATGTAGAAATATCAGAAGAATACAAACTATTTATAGATGATTTACGTCCTTGGATAATGAGATTTCCTTTATACAATCTAACTTTTATAACACCATTAACATCTTTCTGAGTTTCATCAATAAATGCATCTAAAGCTTTTTTTAATGGACTAAACCAAAAGCCTTGATAAACCAAATCAGCCCATTGTCTCTCAAGGTTTCCCTTAGTGCGTAAGACATCTCCCGATAAAGTAAGACTCTCTAGTTCTTGATGACATTTAATCAATAACATTAATCCAGGAGCTTCGTATATCTCTCTACTTTTTATTCCAACTACGCGATTTTCAATCATATCTATTCGACCAAAACCAAAATTTCCTGCAATAGAGTTTACTTTCTTTATCAAACTAACTGGATCCAACTGGAGGCCATCTATAGAAATAGGAATTCCAGCTTGAAATTCAATTTCTAAATCTTGGGCTTTTTCTGGCGAATTATCAATTGATGAAGTCATTTGATAAACATCCTCAGAAGGAGCCTGATATAAATCTTCCAAAGGACCAGCTTCAATACTCCTGCCCAAAAGATTCACATCAATCGAATATGGTGACTTTTTGCTAACAGGTGCTGGAATTCCAAATTTCTCACCATATACAATTAATTCTTCACGACTCATAGACCATTGACGTGCAGGAGTTAATATTGGTAACTCTGGTGCCAGAGAAGCTATAGCTAAGTCAAAACGGACTTGATCATTACCTTTGCCAGTACATCCATGTGCAACTGCATCAGCATTTAAATCGTTCGCAATTTGAACCAACCTATTTGCAATTAAAGGTCTAGCCAAAGCTGTTGAAAGAGGATATTTCCCCTCATAAAGAGCATTAGCTTTAATAGCAGGAAAAGCATAATCAGACACAAAAGGTTCTATAAGATCAATAACTATCGATTCTGATGCTCCTGCTTGCAATGCTTTCTGCCGGATATGCTCCAATTCATCGCCCTGACCCAAATCTGCTGCAAAAGCTATAACATCCTTAACCCCATACTCATTTTGTAAATATGGAATACAAGCACTAGTATCCACTCCACCAGAATAAGCAAGAACTACTTTATGAAAATTGGACATTTTTGAAAACTCGTATGAATTAATTTTGATAGTAACGGGCGGAAATAAACAAATAAATCAATAAAATAATTGAAGGTCCAAACAACAAACTAAAAACTACCAAAGGTCTGATTTGCCAAGGTTCCGGATGCATAATGCCCCAATAATGAAAACCCATTGCCAATAAAACAGAGGGTATCCAAGTCAAAGCAAATAAAGAAAACTTATTGCCCAAAACAACAAATTCAGTTCATAATGGTTTATCTTAGTAAATTCGGTGCAATTAAAAATTCAATGAGCACTCTCGATACAATCAATCCTGCACTAACAAGATATAGCAGGGAAGAACCAGCACCAGTTCTACCACTCCGTGAAGAACCAGATTTGCTCAGTTGGCTAGAAACCAGTGGAAGGCTTATAGGAGATGAATCATCAGCGTTACAAGAAGTCAGCACAGTAGAAGAAGAAGAATTATCTGCTCTTATGGGAGAAAAGGAGGATTACAAGACAGAAGATGAAGAAGAAATTATCGATGATGAATGGGAAGATTAAAAAAATAATAATATTTGATTACAAAAATTGAAAAGCAGCAATTTTAGTAGTGTTTTTTTAATAAGTGTAATTTGTGGAATAAGTCTCTATATAGACTTAACAATAAAAAAAAATTTATTATTTATACCTTTAATAATTTCATTATTATTATGTATAAAAATAACAGAATGGGTCATACCTGTACTAAAAGTAAAAAGTATTACTCAAAAAATCAGAGAAGAAGGACCTAGAGGACATTTTAGCAAGTCTGGAACCCCAATAATGGGAGGATTAATAGTAATACCTATTGGTTTATGCATTGGAATACTGTGCAATCTAAATTCAACAATTATTAAAGAATTAATTTCAATAAGTTTTTTATCCCTAGGGTTTATGTTTATAGGAATAATTGATGATTTTAAAAGTATCCAATTAAACAATAATAAAGGACTAAAAGCAATTGAAAAATTGCTACTTCAATTTTTAATAGGTTGTATATTCCTATTCTTTACTTACTCAGAAGGATTAATCAATCCAGAAATTAATTTATGGAAAAATCACATTATAAACTTGGGCATATATATATGGCCTTTAGCTTTATTCGTATTAATTGCTGAGAGCAACTCTAGCAATCTAACTGACGGTCTCGACGGTTTAGCTAGTGGATGTAGCGGAATCATTTATACAGGGTTTGCAATTGAACTAATACTGAGAGGATCACCAGAAAATTATGATCTCGCACGTTTTTGTATAGCACTGACAGGAGCATGGCTTGGATTCCTAATACATAATCGAAAACCAGCAAAAATTTTTATGGGAGATACAGGTTCTCTTTCCATCGGAGCAACACTAGCTGGCATAGCACTAATATCAAACGGATTATGGACATTATTCATAATGGGAGGAATATTTTTAGCAGAATCAATCTCAGTTATTCTGCAAGTAGGAATTTTCAAATTAAGCAAAAAAATATATGGTAAAGGATTTAGATTATTGAAAATGGCTCCGCTACATCATCATCTAGAATTAAAAGGAAAGAAAGAAATAGAAGTAGTTAATACATTTTGGTTATTTAGCGTATTCTTTGTATTAATTGGTTTAGTCTTGCGATCAAATATTTAAAACCAATGGGTTATTTCACTTGGAAAGAAACTGGATTAACAAATGATTGTGAATCATTAGAAGCAATGGCCTATAGATTTGAAGAATCAGCAAAACTTATGAGAAAAATGGCAAAAGAAGGTTTTATTTTGCAAAAAATTAATAATCAACAATTGATTACTCACAACAATTCAGAAGTGTTCAACGAATGGGGCTTTATTAATGAAGAACCACCATACCGTCAACTTGCTTTAATTCCAGATATAGGAATAACCTGCGCTAAAGATTGAGAGTTAAGAACGCCAAAATTACTTGACATTAATGAAAGATATTTAGATACATGAGACTGCCAACTATAATTTTTTGTTATACCATCTAATCCATTCTTACTCCATTGATCCCATAATCGAGGATCTAAAGATAAGGATTCTAAAGTTTTTTGCAAATTCTCTATATCCATTGCATCACACAAAACACCATTTCGACATTTTGCGAGTATCTCTTTTGGACCACCATCATTAGTAGCAACCAATGGTAAACCACAAGCAGCAGCCTCAAGCAAAGTCAAACCAAAAGGCTCAGTTAAAGCTGGATTAACAAAAAAACCTTTTCTTTCTGCCGCCCATTTATACACTCCAGGAATTTGATCTCTTCGATGAAACTTCGGATAAGCAATATGTCCATACAAGTTATATTTATCAACTAATTCAAAAATTTGCTGAAAAACATCTCTTTGCTGCTTGTCTAAAAAACGAACATCCTTACGAATTCCAAGCATAAGAATAAGATTATATTTTTTTCTTAAAACATCTGAAGAACCATAGGCTTCAACTAAAGCTGGAAGATTTTTTCT
Organism: Prochlorococcus sp. AG-409-K04; assembly: GCA_003215555.1. GTDB lineage: Bacteria > Cyanobacteriota > Cyanobacteriia > PCC-6307 > Cyanobiaceae > Prochlorococcus_E. The sequence goes on along the minus strand of QCKE01000013.1, from coordinate 39,092 downwards.
TCTAACAGCTCTTGAAATTGACAATAACGGCGGTAAAGAAAGATCTTTCAAAAAAGGTTTAAATAAGTTAGATATATCTGGAGAAACTTTAATATTTGAAGAATAATTAAAACGCGTTAAATCAACTCCTGGTGGAATAATTTTAGCTTGTTTGGACACAAAATTTCTATATCTAGAATATTGATAATTTGCCTCTTGCGTGGTACTAGTCACAACCAAATTTGCTTTATTCAAAGACAACTCTTCTGCTTGGATTCGTCTAGTAATGGAATAAGTATTTTCAATCTGTTGATAATCTAAACCTGATTCAATTAACCTACGTTTTTTTTCTCGTCCTAGAGAATGACCAGTAAAAACAAAAGGAAGACCTAATCGGCTACTAACGATAGAACCAACATATCCTGCATCTGCATAATGAGCATGAATCCAATCTGGTAAAGAATTCAATTTTTGTAAATAATCAGTCAAATAATCAGCGAGATTATCTAAATATGGCCATAACAATTCCTTACGAAGATATCTATTGGGACCAAAAGGTATACGAATGATTTGAGCACCAGAAACAATTTGCTCTCTTGATTGAGCATAATCGAGAGAGCATTTCCTATCTTTTATAAGTCGTGTAACTAAATCAACTTTTTCTACCGATTTACATAAAGCTAAATTTTTTACTAATTCTAAAACATACAAAGTCTGACCACCTGTATCTGGATCCCTACCTAATTCAAGATCATGTGATCTTATTAAGCCATGTAAATGCAAATGTAAAAGTTTTAAACCCATTTTTATATTTCTTTAATTAATTTCGTCTTTTATTACTACAGTTTTAAGAAATAAAATCTAAAGAAAACATTATTCTTTCAATTCAAAAAAAAATATGCTTAAAAGCAATGCCAATAGAGGGTTTTAACAAATATCAAATACCAAGAAGTTATATATAAGTGTAAACAAAATCCTAAAATCATTCTACAAACCACTTAGTTGCTAGTTTCAGGACTTACGAATTACTATGTTTTTTCAAAACATCTTTCAGATACCTACCAGTATAGCTTTTTGAATTCTTTGAAACTTCTTCAGGAGTACCCGCAACAATTAATTCACCTCCTCGATCACCCCCTTCAGGACCCAAATCAATAATCCAATCTGAACAACGAATAACATCCAAATTATGCTCTATAACTATTATGGAATTACCTTTATCAACCAATCTTTGTAGAACATCCATTAATTTATGAACATCAAAAAAACTTAATCCTGTTGTCGGTTCATCAATTAAATAAAGTGTTTTCCCAGTTGCTCTTCGAGATAGCTCAGTAGCAAGCTTAACTCTCTGGGCCTCTCCACCTGAAAGAGTTGGTGCTGGTTGTCCAAGTTTTATATAACCAAGACCTACATCAACTAAAGTTCTTAATCTATCTGCTGCCTGAGGAATAGCAGAGAAAACATCTACTGATTGCTCAACAGTCATTTCTAATACATCAGCAATTGTAAATCCTTTATATTTAACTTGAAGAGTTTCACGATTAAATCGAGCCCCTTTACATACATCACATTGGACATAAACATCTGGCAAAAAATTCATTTCAATAACATTTACTCCTTGTCCCTTACAAGCTTCACATCTCCCACCTTTCACATTAAAACTAAATTGTCCGACTTGATATCCTCTTGCTTTTGCTTCAACAGACGCTGCAAATATCTGCCTGATGGGATCAAATGCACCTGTATATGTTGCAGGATTTGAACGAGGAGTCCGACCAATAGGAGATTGGTCGATAACAATAACCTTATCAATTGATTTAATTCCTCGAAGTTCATCCAAGCCTTCTGGAAAAGGTACCTTTAAACCCAATTGATGATTTATCGCTGGATGCAATAATTCATTAATTAAAGTACTTTTACCACTCCCACTCACACCTGTTACTGAAACAAGTTTACCCAACGGAAATTCAATTGAAATATCCTTAAGATTATTAAGATGACAACCTATTAAACGTAGATTTCTATTCACACCTTTACGACGCTCTTTAGGAGTAGGAATTGATTTCCTACCACTTAAATATTCACCCGTAAGAGAATCTCGATTCGACAATAAAGAATCTATAAGACCTTCCGCAATAATCTTACCGCCATGTACTCCTGCTCCTGGTCCAATATCCACGACATAATCCGCTGTTCTAATTGTATCTTCATCATGTTCAACAACAATCAGCGTATTTCCTAGATCTCTAAGCCTCTTAAGAGTAGTTAAAAGGCGATCATTATCTCTTTGATGTAAACCAATACTTGGTTCATCTAACACATAAAGAACTCCAGTCAATCCAGCACCAATTTGAGTCGCCAAACGAATTCTTTGGGCCTCTCCACCAGACAAAGTCATTGCTGGTCGATCTAAGCTTAAATAATCTAAACCAACATCAAGAAGAAATTTTAAACGTAGACGGATTTCTTTTAAAACCAAATCACCTATTTTCATCTGTCGAGAATTTAATAATGGTTTCGATCCTTTTGATTTACCTATTCCTGTTAATTTCTCTATAGCTTCTAAAGTATCTGCAACACTAATTTCTGTTAAATCACTAATCGAATAAGGACCTATTTTTACTGCCAAAGCTTCTGGTCGTAACCTTTTCCCAGAACAAGTAGTACAAGGAACTGATTCCAAAAATTTTTCAAGTTTTTGTCGTACAGATTCTCCATTTGCATCAGCTAACTGCCTTTCTAAAATAGGTAAGATGCCCTGAAATGTTCTTTTATATCCATCCTGTTTTTTAAAACGACTATCCGATTGAATTAATATTGGTTTTTTACTGCCATTAAGCAAAATATCTTTTTGAGAATCTGTTAAATCCTTCCAAGGTGTTTTTATTTCAAATCCATATTCTTGACCAACAGAAAATAATAAAGAAAAATAATAAGAATTTTCTTTTTCACTCCACGGAGCAACAGCAGCATATACAGGCAAAGAAGGTTCTGGAATTACTCTATTACAAGTAAATTTCTTCAAATGACCTAAACCATGGCAATCAGGACAAGCACCATAAGGACTATTAAAAGAAAACAATCTGGGAGACAATTCTTCAATCACTGCTCCATGAACTGGGCAAGCAAAATGTTCGGAAAACAATCTTTCTCTCTCTATTCCATCAGGTAAATCCTCACCTTTTTTAGGCACAACCTCAACAATCGCTAACCCATCGCCTCGTTTTAAAGCAGTTTGCAAAGAATCCGTTAAACGCTCCTGAATACCATCTCTAGCAATCAAACGATCTACAACAACATCAATAGAATGCGACTGATTTTTGTCTAATTCAATATTATCTGACAACTCTCTTACCTCTTTATTAATTCTGACCCTTGCAAAACCTTCTGAAGCCAACCCAGACAATAATTTTGCATGAGTACCTTTTTTACCTCTAACAACTGAAGCAAGTAATTGATAACGCGTACCTTCTGGCAAGGTTAAAATCTGATCCACCATCTCATCTATAGTCTGAGGTCTTATGGAACGATCACATTCAGGACAATGAGGTTCACCTGCTCGTCCAAACAATAAACGCAAATAATCCTTAATCTCTGTAACAGTTCCAACAGTTGATCGTGGATTATGACTAGTTGATTTTTGATCAATGGAAATTGCTGGTGAAAGACCTTCTATAGCATCAACATCTGGTTTATCAACTTGTCCTAAAAATTGACGAGCATAAGCTGAAAGACTTTCAACATATCTTCTCTGCCCCTCAGCAAAAATCGTATCAAAAGCTAATGAGCTCTTGCCACTTCCACTTACTCCAGTAAAAACAATAAATTTATTTCTAGGAATAGTTAAGTCAACATTCTGCAAATTATGCTGCCTAGCCCCTCGAATTCTTATTACATCGTCGAAAGAATCAGATAGCAATGAGTGGTTATTGGATTTACTCACAGAGAAATCGAAATCTTAATGAATTATCAATCATATAATTATAGAAAGACAGCTGCAAAGTTATGCAGCTTTGTTATTCAATAAACCTGCAGCGTATGCTCTAGCTTCCATAAAGTCACCCCCAGTTAATTTAGCTAATTCAGCTTGACGTTCCTCAAACCCTTTCAGCAAAAGGACTTTAGAGCTTGTCACGTCATTTTCAACTGTTTTTAAAACCGAATAATGATGATCTCCAAATGCTGCAACTACTGGCTGATGAGTAATGCAAAAAACTTGCTTTTTCAAAGATAAATCTTTCAAAAGTTTTGCTATCGCTAAACTTATTGAACCACTAACTCCTGAATCAATTTCATCAAAAATTAACGTTTTAGTACCCAAAACATCTGCAAAAACTGTTGTTAAAGCAAGTAAAAACCTAGACATCTCTCCTCCAGACGCAACCTGAGCCAAAGGAGCCATAGGTTGACCTTTATTTGCAGAAAATAAAAAATCAACTCTATCACCACCAAATTCAGATAGATCAGAGGAAGAGAAATCGATTTTAAATTGAATATGATCAAGCCCTAAAGGCTTTAACTGTTTAATTAAATTAGCTTCCAACTTCTGAGCATACTGTCTACGCAATTGAGATAAAGCAAAAGAATTTTTTTCTAACTCTTGTCTGGCTAAAATTTCTTCATTTTCTAATTTTTGAATATGATTTTGAGGAACACTTTCAATTTGTTGACATGCTTGATTTTTTTTTATAATTAAATCATCTAAATTACAATCATACCTAGATTTGATGCGATTGATTTCAGAAATTCTATTTTGAATTTGATCTAATTTATTTGGATCACTTTCTAATAAAAGTTGATATTCTTCTAACAAAGCCAAAACATCTTCTAATTTTTTATAAGAATCTACTAGAGAATTTAAAGGAAATTGCAAGCCAGAATCTAATTTGACCGCTGATCTCAATTGTTGAATAGACGATAAAATATGGTCAGAAGCTGAAGGAAATTCATCCGAACTATCTTTTAATGTAGAAAAAAGAAAACTTAAAGTTTCTTGAAGTTTCACTCCATGCACCAAACGATCTTGCTCTTCTTTTAAATACTGTTCTTCTAACGGATCATCAATATTAGCATTATTTAAATCATCTATTAAAGTTTGCAACTTTAAAACTTTAATCTGATCTTTCTCGCTTGTACTCCTTGCCATTTCAAGTTCAGACTTAGTGACACGCCAAGTTCTCCAATTCTGTTTAACGAGAATAAGAGCTTTTTCAATATAATTTTTGCCAAATCGATCAATTAACTTCAATTGCTCCAAAGAAGAATGTAAATGATAAGCGCCGCCTTGCTGAGCAAAATCTATTAATTTTGCTCTCAAAGAAAGAATTTGCTTTTTATTAATAATTTCTCCATTTAACCTAATTCTGCTAGACAAGCGACCCTCTCTAAGTTTCCAATCTCGAGAAATATAAAGTTCCTCTCCTGAAACTTCAAAAGAATTGCTGTTAAGCCAGTCCTTGATGAAGTAATCAAGAGAAAAAGATCCTTCAATTAAAGCTTCACTAGTTCCTGCACGAATTAATCTGGAACCAAATTTAGTTATTTCTCCTCCCAGCAACGAATCAAGCGCAAATAAAAAAACAGATTTTCCAGCTCCTGTTTCACCAGTAAATACTGAAAAACCACTGTTAAAGCCAAGTTCCAGGCTTTCAATCAGAGCAATATTTTTTAAACGCAGTCCAAGTAGCACATTATTAAAGTAACCTTAATAAAACTACCTAATCCACGAGGAATTAGAAGGGTCAAAAGCTAACATCGTAAAATGAAAGAAGAACTAGATGATTTTATTGAAGCAGCTGGTTTGCAGTCTTATGATCCTGTAGAAATCAGTAAAATATATAAAAAAAATCCAAAACGTTTATTAAAAAGATTGTGGCAAACACTGATACCTATATTTTTATTCTTATTAGGTGTCGGATGGGACAAGATTATTGGATTACTAAAAAATAAAGAACGTGCGAAAAACAGAGCAAAAGAATTTACCAATCTTTTAGTGGAACTAGGCCCAGCATTTATTAAAGCTGGACAAGCTTTATCAACCAGACCAGATATTGTGCCTAAACTAGTACTAGAAGAATTAGCACAATTACAAGATCAATTACCAGGTTTTGATAGTGAGCTAGCAGTTGCCTGTATAGAAGAAGATTTAAAAAAAAATTATCTTAATGTTTATAAATCATTTGATCTAAAACCAATATCAGCAGCCTCGTTAGGACAAGTTCATAAAGCAACACTACATTCTAATGAAAAAGTAGCAGTAAAAATCCAAAGGCCTGGATTACGTGAACAAATCACATTAGATTTATATATAGTTAGAAATATTGCTATATGGCTAAAAAAATATATCGGCTTTATTAGAAGTGATCTAGTAGCACTAATTGATGAACTAGGAAAAAGAGTATTTGAAGAAATGGACTATATCAATGAAGCCGCCAATGCAGAAAAATTTGCAGAATTACATAAAAAAAATAAAAATATAAAAGTCCCAAAAATATACCGAAATCATACAAGCAAAAGAGTCTTAACAATGGAATGGATAGATGGAGTTAAATTAACCAATCTTCAAGGAGTAGAAAAATTAGGTATTGATCCAAATGAAATGATTAATATAGGAGTAAATTGCAGTCTTCAACAATTATTAGAACATGGTTACTTTCATGCTGATCCTCATCCTGGAAATATTTTAGCTCTAAATGATGGTTCATTATGTTACCTTGATTTTGGGATGATGAGTGAAGTTTCTAATGAATCAAGAACTGGATTAATCCAAGCTGTAGTTCATCTTGTAAACAGAAATTTTGATAAACTTTCAAAGGATTTTGTACAATTAGGTTTTTTAGATACAAATGTAAATTTAGAACCTATAGTTCCAGCATTTGAAAAAGTATTTGAGCAAGCATTAAATGAAGGTGTCAACACCATGGATTTTAAAAGTGTAACAGATGATATGTCAGGCATAATGTATAAATTTCCATTTCAATTACCGCCTTATTACGCACTAATCATAAGATCATTAATAACATTAGAAGGTATCGCTTTAAGTGTAGATCCAAATTTTAAAATATTAGGAGCAGCTTATCCCTATTTTGCAAGGAGACTAATGGAAGATAATGACCCAAGATTAAGAAATAGCTTAAAAGAAATGTTGTTTGAAGGAGAAAATTTCAATTGGAATAGATTAGAAAGCTTGATAATTAGTGCTTCAAAGCAAGCAGAAATAGATGTAGAAAAACTTTTAGATCAAGTCATAGATTTCTTGTTTTCTGACAAAGGAGGTTTTTTAAGAGATGAATTTGCTGAAAAAATTGCAGAAAAATTTGACAAAGTAAATTTATTCGCTTTTAAAACAATCAATAATAAACTACCAAAACAAATACAATCTAAAAACATTTTCAATTCGGAAACAGAAGAATTAAATATTATCAAAGAGATTGAACCAATCAAAAAATTAATAAACATCTTACAAGCAATTCCAAACTTAAATTCAAATATTATTAAAGATAAAATAAGAAGAATTATAGGAGAACCTAATGCCAGAAAATTAAGCTTAAATATAGCAAAAAAATTAACAAATAAGAGTGTAGCTAGAATAATTAAACTAGCAGCAGGAGTTAAACAATAAATGAAAAGAAAAACACTATTATTAGCATTATTGTTAATTATTATTCAAATTACAAATGGAAATGCTCTAGCTGCTGAAAAAATAACTTTTTCATTTTTAATTTTTACCAGAAGTATTACAATTAATGAACTAGAAGAATTTAGTAAAACAGGTAAATCGCAAGGACTATTAAAAAAACTTGTTGCCAAAGAAGAAACTAAAACAATACAAGATTTACTAAATACTGAATATAAATCTCCTATAGTATTAACTAGTCGTTTATTATATAGTGATATAGGTGAGGTAATTCTAAAAAGAGTTTCAAAAATAATCTATCCTTTTAAATTTAAAAATGAAAAAGCAAGTGTATTAGCTTTAAAATCAAGTGCAATAAAAGCTATTGATAAAAAAAAAGAAACAATAACTATACTTAGATTTTTAAAAGAATATCCAAGTCAAGCAATAGCTATAGATGTCAATGAATTAGTAAAAGTTATGAACAAAGTAGAATCGATAAATGAACTGATAAAATTTTTTACAGATGCCCCATTAGAAAAGCTCAAACAAGAGCCTTAGTACATTTCTCAAAATTATGGTAAAACAATTAATTAATGATTTTAAGAAGAATTTCAAAAGAAATTCCAACTTCACTCAATGGCCTGGACTAATTGAAGCTTATAAAGAATGGTTGCCTATTTCAAAAAAAACACCAATCATAACTCTTCAAGAAGGAGGTACTCCTCTGATTGAATTAAAATCAATAAATAAAATAATTGATAAAAATGTAAAGGTTTATGCAAAATATGATGGATTAAATCCTACAGGATCCTTTAAAGATCGAGGAATGACAATGGCAATAAGTAAAGCAAAAGAAGAAGGATGTAAAGCTGTTATTTGTGCAAGCACAGGCAACACATCAGCAGCAGCTACTGCTTATGCAAAAAAAGGCGGCATGAAAAGTTTTGTATTAATACCAGATGGTTACGTAGCACAAGGTAAATTAGCCCAAGCATTAGTATATGGTGCAGAGGTATTAGCTATTAAAGGGAATTTTGATAAAGCACTGAAAATAGTTCAAGAAATGTCCTCAAAGTTTCCAATCACACTAGTAAATTCTGTTAACCCATATAGATTACAAGGTCAAAAAACTGCTGCTTTTGAAGTTGTTGATGCTTTAGGGGAAGCACCAGATTGGCTATGTATTCCTATGGGTAATGCAGGAAATATCACGGCTTATTGGATGGGTTTTAATGAATATTATCAACATGGTATTTCAAAAAAATTGCCACAAATGATGGGATTTCAAGCAGAGGGATCAGCACCATTAGTTTTAGGTAGAACAATAGATAATCCTGATACAATTGCGACAGCTATAAGAATTGGCAATCCAGTCAATAAAGAGAAAGCTAATATTGTAAAAAAAGAATCCAATGGAAAATTTATAGCAATAAGTGATAAAGATATTATTAATACATATAAATTACTTGGAGAAGAGGAAGGTATTTTTTGTGAACCAGCAAGCGCTGCTTCAGTAGCAGGTTTAATAAAATTAAAAGAGGAAATTCCAAAAAATTCAACAATTGTATGTGTTTTAACAGGAAATGGTCTCAAAGATCCTGATTGTGCAATACAGAATAATGAGGCAGTTTTCAAATCAGGTATTGAACCAGAACTAGAAATAGTTGCAAAAAGTATGGGGTTTTAAAAACAAAAGATGTAGACAATCAAATTTCTGACTGAGGAAGACATACTAAGAAACCCAAAAAACTGGGGAAAACAGTTTAAAAAAATATAGGCAAAGAGAATAATTTTGAACAATTTAAAAAAAAACTGTGGATAAAAAAAAAGTTTCCCCTATCTATGAAAAATATTTTCACAGTAGTTTTTTTTATAAACTTATTTAATAAAAGGGTTTAGAAGGATTTCAACAATTTCCACAGCCCCTACTACTACTGTTTAAATTCTTTATTAAAATATTTAGAATAGAAGAGGAGTTCAGAATTCAATTTTTTAATTTATGAAAAATTTGATTCCATTTTTTTTTATTACTCGTTAAGTTGAAAATATGAAATTTGCTTGCTCCCAATCAGACTTAAATACTGCGTTGCAACTTGTAAGTAGAGCTGTAGCGACTAGGCCAACTCATCCTGTCTTGGCTAATATTCTTTTAACTGCTGATGCTGGTACAGGTAAATTAAGCCTGACAGGTTTTGATTTAAATTTAGGGATTCAAACTTCTTTAAATGCTTCTATTGATAACAGTGGAGCAATAACTTTACCTGCAAAACTTTTTGGTGAAATAATTTCTAAACTTCCAAATGACTCTCCAATTAGTTTAATTACTGATGAATCAAGTGATTTAGTTAACTTAAGTAGTAAAAGTGGCACTTACCAAGTTCGATCTATGAGTGCAGATGATTTTCCTGAATTACCATTAGTTGAAAATTCATCGTCTTCTTTACAAATTAAAGCAGGATCTTTTGCTAATCTACTGAAATCAACATTATTTTCTAGTAGTTCTGATGAATCAAAACAAATACTTACAGGAGTAAATTTATGCTTTGATAAAAATTCTTTAAAAGCTGCTGCTACTGATGGACATAGATTAGCGATTTTAAATTTAAATAATATTGTTAATATAGAACATGAAAGTATTGAAGATAATAATGAAATATTAGAAGTTACTCTTCCTGCTCGTTCGTTAAGAGAATTAGAGAGATTTCTTTCATCATGTGATTTTGATACTCAAATCAATTTCTTTTATGATCAAGGTCAAGTTGTATTTATTTCTTCGGATCAAATAGTTACTACAAGAACTTTAGATGGTAATTATCCTAATTATAATCAATTAATTCCAGAGACTTTTTCACATCAATTAAATTTAGATAGAAAAATATTAATTGCTGCATTAGAGCGTATTTCTGTTCTTGCAGATCAACATAATAATATTGTTAAAATTTCTACGAATAAAGAATCTCAACTTTTAAATATTAGTGCTGATGCTCAGGATTTAGGAAGTGGTTTTGAATCTATTTCAATCAAATATGAAGATGATGATATTCAAATTGCTTTTAACTCTAAATACTTATTAGATGGTTTAAAAGCAATTTCAACTGATCGTGTATTCTTAAAATTTAATGCTCCAACTACTCCTGCAATTTTTTCTCCTGATGATGCAACTTTAGAATTTATTTATTTAGTTATGCCTGTTCAAATTAGAACTTAAATTGAAAATACCTAAACAATATTTATTAAGCAATCTTTTGCATTTAAATACGCGATGTAATCATGGTCTTGATCATGGATTGGGTGTTATGGCGTGGATGCATCCTCCAGTTCATAGAATCCTTGGATGGGCCACTAAACCTTCTACTTTAAGTCTTAAACGATCTGTATGGAGATTAGATCAAATGAAAGGTATTTCTTATCAACAAGTTTTTGTTATGGGTAAACCAGCTGAATCTGATCAATCAACTATTGATAGATTTCCGACTCTTTTAGAAGCAGTATTAATTAATAAAAACTCACAAAAAATTGCTAATATTGCTGATTTCATTTTTGATACAAAAACTGGAAATATAATATATTATCTGGTTTCACGTTCTAATCCTAAATTACCGGGTACTAGTAGATGGCGTCTTGATTTGAATAAGATTACAGATCAAGAAGCAGGTTGTGTTTCATCAAATATAATTTCTTTGGATGAATTACCATTGTTAAAGACTAGTATCAGACAAAGTTTACTTTTGAGAAGCAAGAAATTACGTGATAACTTTAAAGATATTTCCAATATTGCTAATCAAAAATTAGAAGGTTGGTTAGATGAAGGACCTTTTGAAAATACTGTTGAAAACATATCAGATGTTTATAAGTCTAATTATAATGATGATTACTTGTATAATAGAGATTATAGTACATCTATAACTGATGATGATAGTGAAGAGGATCCATGGATCTAAGTAAGATAAACAATAATTTTAAAAGTTTAATACAATCATCAAAATATTCTGTTGAATATGATGTTACGGCTGCATTAATCAAAGAAGGTCTTAAAGAAGTAGATTATATCGAGATCTGTAATCGTTTAAATCGTCCTCCAAATCGAACTGAATTAGGAATGTTTGGTGTTATGTGGTCTGAACATTGCTGTTATAGAAATTCTAAGCCGTTATTAATGAATTTCCCTACCGAGGGGCAACATATTTTGGTTGGTCCTGGTGAGAATGCTGGAGTGGTTGACCTAGGTGATGGTCAAAGATTGGCTTTTAAAATTGAAAGTCATAATCATCCTTCTGCTATTGAACCTTTTCAAGGTGCAGCAACAGGAGTTGGAGGCATTTTGCGTGATATTTTTACTATGGGTGCAAGACCTATTGCTATTTTAAATTCTTTAAGATTTGGACCTTTAGAGCAACCAAAAAATGTTTCTTTGTTGGAAGGAGTAGTAGCTGGGATAGCTCATTATGGAAATTGTGTAGGTGTTCCAACGATTGGCGGGGAGGTTTCTTTTGATAAAAGTTACTCTGGAAATCCATTAGTTAATGCAATGGCTTTAGGTTTGATGGAAACAAAGCAAATTGTTTGTTCTGGTGCTAAAGGTGTTGGTTTTCCGGTGATTTATGTTGGCAGTACAACAGGTCGTGATGGAATGGGAGGAGCAAGTTTTGCAAGTGCTGAATTAACAAAATCTTCTATAGATGATCGTCCAGCTGTTCAAGTAGGTGATCCTTTTCTTGAAAAAGGTTTAATAGAAGGTTGTTTAGAATCTTTTCAAACTGGCGATGTAATAGCAGCTCAAGATATGGGAGCCGCTGGTTTAACTTGTAGTTGTTCTGAAATGGCAGCAAAAGGTGGTGTTGGTATAGAACTTAATCTGGATTTGGTTCCAGCTAGAGAAAAAAACATGACGGCATATGATTTTTTACTTTCTGAATCACAAGAACGAATGCTTTTTGTTGTAAACCCTGGAAGTGAGGCAAAAATAATGAATTGTTTTACAAAGTGGGGGTTACAAGCTGCTGTTGTTGGAAAGGTTTTACAAGAAAATAATGTAAGAGTTACACATAAAAATCAAGTTGTAGTTGACTTACCAGCTAATGCTTTAGCTGAAGATACACCAATTAATAAACATGAATTAATAAAAAATATTCCTAGTGAAACTTTATCTCATTGGAAGTGGAAAGAATCTAATTTACCTTTACCTACAACTGAAGGTATATATAGTCCTAAATATAATGAAGTTATTAATTGGAACTTTATAGTTTTAAAGTTATTGGATGATCCTACAATTGCATCTAAAAGATGGATTTATAGTCAATACGATTATCAGGTACAAAATAATACTATTATTCCACCTGGGATTGCTGATGCTGGAGTTATTAGACTTAGAGATGTCTCTGGAAAGACTGATAGTAATAGAGCAATAGCGGCAGTAGTTGATTGTCCAAATCGATGGGTAAATTTAGATCCTGAGAGAGGGGCTATTGCTTCAGTCGCTGAAGCTGCAAGGAACTTATGTTGTGTAGGCGCAAAACCATTAGCTGTTACAGATAATTTAAATTTTGCATCTCCTGAGGATCCAGAAGGATATTGGCAGTTAGCAATGGCTTGTAATGGCCTAACTAAGGCATGCAAATATTTAGAAACGCCTGTCACAGGAGGAAATGTATCACTTTATAATCAAACAATTTTAGCTAACGGAAATAAACAACCTATCCAACCAACCCCAGTTATTGGAATGGTTGGTTTAATCTCAGATATTGATAAAACTATTAGCCAAGGATGGAATTCAGTTGATGATGAAATCTGGTTGTTAGGTTTTCCTATAGATAAAACTGATTCGTTCTTAGAGAATATTTCTTTAGGGGGTACTTCTTATCTTCAAAATATCTTTGATTTGCAAACAGGTAGACCTCCTTTAATTGACTTGGAATATGAGAAGAATATTCATGATTTTTTACAGTTATCTATATCAAATGATTTGATTAATTCTGCGCATGATGTTAGTGATGGTGGAATAGTAATTGCTTTAGCAGAATCTTGTATAGCGTCTGGTTTAGGTTTAGAAAGTAAACTTTCAAGATCTGATGTAAGACTAGATAAAATTTTCTTTGGAGAAAGTGGTTCTAGAGTTTTAATAAGTATTTCCTCAAATAAAGTTCAAAAACTTTTGAGTGAATTAAAAGAATTTAATTTGCATAAATCTTCATTACTCTCAGCTACATTTATTGGTAATGTATCTAATAATCAGTCATTTAGGATTATTTCCTCTGATGAATCTATATTGATAGATTTATCTCTAGAGGAAATGACTAAAACTTATGAAGATTCAATTCCTCGTAGAATGTATCATAATTCTAAAAATAATGATATTTAAATATATTTTTTTAGGGTAATTCTTATGTGCGGCATAGTCGGAATAGTTTCTAATTCACAAATAAATCAATTGATTTATGATAGTTTACTGCTGCTTCAACATAGAGGGCAAGATTCAACTGGTATAGCCACTATGGATGGCAATGTTTTTCATATGCGCAAATCTAGAGGTCAAGTTAAAGAAGCGTATAGAACAAGAGATATGAGAACTTTGAAAGGAACTGTAGGTATCGGTCATGTTAGATATGCGACTTCAGGAGCAGCTGATCGTGAAAATGAGGCACAACCTTTTTATGTAAATGCACCATATGGAATTATTCTGGTTCATAATGGAAATCTTACAAATACTAGAGAATTAGAAAAACAACTTTTTAACGTAGATAGAAGACATACAAATTCATCTAGTGATACAGAAATGTTGTTGAATATTCTTGCAACAGAAATTCAATCTCAAAAATTTGGTACATCTTTAGAACCTGAACAAATTTTTTCTGCTGTTGAATCTTTGCATAAAAGAGTTGAAGGATCTTATGCAGCTATTGCTTTAATTTCTGGCTATGGTTTATTAGCTTTTCGCGATCCTTTTGGGATTAGACCTTTAGTTTTAGGAAAAAGAATTTTAAATGATAAAAAAACTGAATGGATGTTAGCTAGTGAATCTTTAGTTTTAGAAAATAATGATTTTATGTTGGTTCGTGATATTAATCCAGGAGAAGCCATCTTTATCACTAATGAAGGTGAATTTTATTCAAAACAATGCTCAAAGAATCCTTTACTATACCCATGTTCTTTCGAATATGTTTATCTAGCAAGGCCTGATTCAGTTATGAATGGAATTTCTGTATATGAAGCTAGATTAAAAATGGGAGATAATCTTGCAACGAAAATTAAGAAACAAATTAACTCAGGTGAAATTGATGTAGTTATGCCAATACCTGATTCTTCTAGACCTTCTGCTATGCAAGTGGCACGACAATTAGGAGTTGAATATAGAGAGGGATTTTTTAAAAATCGTTATGTTGGTCGAACATTTATTATGCCTGGTCAATCACAGAGGAAAAAGTCTGTTCGTCAAAAGTTGAATGCTATGAGTAGTGAATTTAAAGGCAAAAATGTTCTTTTAGTAGATGATTCTATTGTTCGAGGAACTACATCTAGGGAAATAGTACAAATGGCTAAATTAGCTGGTGCTAATAAGGTTATCTTTACCTCAGCAGCTCCACCTATAAGATTTCCGCATGTATATGGTATAAACATGCCTTCAAAAAAAGAATTAATTGCTCATAATAAAACTATTCTTCAGATTCAAAAAGCTTTAATAGCAGATAAATTAATTTATCAGGATATTTCATCATTAAAAGATTCGATTTTAAAAGGATCCGAAATTAAAAATTTAGATATGTCTTGCTTTAATGGAGATTATGTTACTGGAAATATAACAGATGAATATTTAAATTGGGTAGAAACTAAATATTCATCTTAAAATTTAATTTTTTAAAGTATTTTCTTCAATTAATGGTATAACTTTTTCTATTAATTCATTTTTCCCTAAATTAAATGCCTTTTCTTGTATTTCATTTATTGGTACTTTTTCTATTAGACTAGATCCAACTCTTCCATTTTTCCCTTCATTTGTCATTATCCCCGCTAGGTATTTCCCATCATATATATTAATTAACCTATCTTTTTTATTGTTCTTATCTATAAAATTCATATACATTGTTCCTAAATCTCCTTTTTCACAGGACCTTAGATTGTTTAATGAGTGTTTAACTAGTGATCCATTTCTTGATATTAAAATAATTTTGCTATTTTGAGACGGATAGGTTGTTATAGCGCCAATTAAATTTTCACCAGGTAATAGTTTCATGATTACAGTGCCTTGTGCAAGTTTTCCCATAATTGGAATTGCTTCTTTTGTGATTTGTATTTTTATTATTCTTCCTATATCACTAGCAATAATTAAATAGCCATTGTTTGGACAAAGAACGGCTGTTTTTAATGTTATATGCTCTTTTAATTTTAGAATTGTTGTTGCTCTACCAGCAATATCAATTATTTCATTTAAATTGATACGCTTAAATCTTCCATCAGAACTTAATAGTCCCAGACTTATGCTTTCATCATTTAAGATAGGTAGTAAAGCAATTATCTCTTCTCCTTCTAGTCCTGATGGCAAAAATTTAGAAATTCTTCCTGGATTTTCGCCTGCAAATTCCCATTTTAATAATCCTATTTTTCCTTGATTAGATATTGCTAGTATTTTAGGTTGTTTTTCAATAGGTAAAATTAATCTTGCTGGAATTGGTTCATCACCTAGTAGACAACTTTCGTTTAACTTTAACTTTGCAAATATTTTAGGATTTAGGATTTTTACTTGATTATTATCTTGGATTATTAGAGTACCATTTTTTGGTAAACTTTCAAATGCTTTTTGTTTTTGTAATTCGGCGTTAGGTCTTAAACTTGCATTTCTTTCTGCTATCAATATATCACCACCTTCTATTAATCTTGTTTTTCTTTTGCTTCCGAATTGTTTTTTTATTTCTCTAAATTCATTAATCATTAATTTAATCAGATCTTCTCTATTATTTAATAAATTATTTAATTCATTTTTATCTTGATTTAAATCCTTTTTTTCTTTGTATAAATTTTGAGTCTCTAAATTTGTTAATCTTCTTAAAGGCATTGCTAAAATACCTTCAGATTGTTTTTCATTTAAATTTAATTTTTGAATTAATTTATGTTTTGCTTCCGCTGCATCTGATGCACTTTCAATCAATTGAATGACTAGTTTTATGTTTTTTAATGCTTTGATTAATCCTTCTACTATTTCTAATCTTTTTACAGTTTGTTCTAATTGATTTTTTATTCTTTTAATGATTGTATTTTCTCTATATTCGAGAAATAGACTTAAAAATTCTTTTAGAGTTAATTGTTTCGGTTGTCCATTTACTAAAGCTAGTAATATTGCACTAAAATTAGTTTGAAGATTTGTTTTTTGGTACAGTAAGTTTCTAATATTGTCTGTATCTATATCTCTTTTTAGTTCAACTACTATCCTCATTCCGTCTCTATCACTTTCATCTCTTATATCTGCAATACCTTCGATTTTATTATTATTTACAAGGTCCGCTAATTTTTCAATCCAATTAGCTTTATTAACTTGATAGGGTAATTCAGTGATAATGATCCCTTTTTTTTTGTGTTTTCCTTTTCCAGGATTAATTTCTTCTGTATGTGTTATCCCTCTCATTGGTATACTTCCTTTTCCTTTTAAATATGTATCTTTAATACCGCTGCTAATCAGAATTTCTCCACCAGTTGGAAAATCTGGTCCAGGAATAATACTTGATAATTTATGCTCTGATACTTCTGGTTTTTTTAATAATTCAATTAGTCCATTTATCACTTCATTTATGTTGTGAGGAGGAATATTTGTCGCCATTCCAACTGCTATTCCAGAGCAACCATTAAGAATTAGAAAGGGTAATTGTGCTGGCAATACATCTGGTTCTTGTTGAGATCCATCAAAATTGGGACTAAATGAGACAGTTTTATCACCAATTTCTTTTAGTAATGTTTCATGTGCAATAGGAGCTAAACGTGTTTCGGTATATCTCATTGCAGCAGGTGGATCATCATCTATTGATCCAAAATTTCCATGACCATTGAGTATTGGATAACGACTTGAAAAGTTTTGTACAAGTCGTACTAAAGCGTCATATACTGCTTGATCTCCATGTGGATGATATTTGCCTAGAACATCTCCAACTACACGAGCGCATTTCCTAAATGGTCTGTCAGGCGTTAGTCCCAATTCATACATTGCATAAAGTATTCTTCTTTGAACTGGCTTTAAACCGTCTCTAGCATCTGGCAATGCTCTACCTACGATTACGCTCATTGCGTATTCGAGGTATGAGCGTTGCATCTCTTGATGCAACGAAATAGCTTGTAGACGTTCTTTAGCCATTCAATTTATGAATGTTGAAAAGTTTTTAGATTAAAAGTAAAAACTTTTCTATTTTTACCAGTTTTATGGATATTTTTCATTTGTAAAGTTTGAATTTGCAGAAGCTGTATCAATCACATTAGATAATTTTGGGTTTTTGAAAAGCTTTAAGCTTGATTCTCGAAGCTTTTTGCCCCATAACTGTTCTTCTTGATGCTCTTCAAAATAATAATTTGGATTTTCTTGTAAAGCTTCTGTCGTTAATCGTATTGCTTCATTGTTATTGGGCTCTAAGGAATATAGTGCTATTGCTAATGCAAGTTTTGGTTCTGGATCAGCTTTAATTTCTAGGACTTTTCTCCAGATTGCAATCGCTTTCATTGCTTCACCTATTTCAAAAAGTACAAGTCCTTTATTGTTTAGAGCTTGCCAATGTTTAGGGTTTATAGTTGTCGCTTGATTAAATGCTTGGATAGCTTCTGAATTCTTTTTTTGTATTAACTTTGCATTGCCTAGTAAGAAATATGCATTCGCATTTTTTTTATCTAGTTTAATACTTTCTTTGATTGATTTGATTGCTGACTCTATGTCTCCTTTTTGCATTTCTATTGATGCCTGTGTAAATGTTATATTTGAAATTTTAGGATTTATTTCTTTTGCTTTTTGAATAGATCTTAATGCTTCATCTAGTTGATTATTATATAGCTGAGCTTTAGAAAGAATAATCCATAATTCAACTTCATTGGGGTTCAAACTTATAGCTAACTTTGTTAAACTAATAGCTTCTTTTAGTTGGCCAAATCTTACGTATTGAGAGGCAGTAATTCCTATTCCTAAGCTTGTATCTATTAATGTTTTTTTATTACCAATATATACATTTGGAATAAAGGCTTTAGCAGAGTAAATTGGATATAAAAAATTTATACTTATTAGTAATAATAAGAACCAATTCCTTTTAGATTTATCCATATTATTTATCATTTTTTTCTTTTTTAGAATTTAAAGATTCATTCTTCAAAATATAATTCGTATTTCTTCTCCACATCCAAGGCTTAATTCTTTTTAAAGAAGAACCTTTAACTATTTTTCTCCATTCATCATCGTTTAATTTGATGGCTTTTTTACTTGTTAGATTCATTATCCAGTCTTTAGGTTGTACATCTGGATCTTCGCTTATAGGAACATTTTTCATGTTCCACGGACACACTTCTTGGCAAATATCACATCCTGCAATCCAATTTCCCATTGCTTTTTGAATGTTTTTAGGTATTTCACTATTTCTATTTTCTAGATTGTGGTAAGCAATGCATTTTCTTCCATCAATGACAAAAGGTTCAGTTATTGCTTTGGTTGGGCATGCTTCAATGCACTTTGTACATTTTCCACACATAGATTTACTAGGTTGATCAGCTTTGAGTGTTTCTGTGAATAGTAAATTCCCTAAAACCATCCATGATCCTCTTTTTGGATTTATTAAATTGCTGTTTTTTCCAATCCATCCTAGGCCTGCTTCTTCTGCCCATGCTTTTTCTAGCATAGGTTTCGAATCGATGCAGATTTTCCATTTTGAATTAGGTCGTTCTTTTTCAAACCATCTCCCAAGAACTTTTAACCGTTTTTCTAAGACTTTGTGATAATCATTTCCCCATGCATATCTGCCAATTGATAATCGATTTTCTGTGACATTTTTAGGATTAGTGAAATAGTTTAATCCAACAACAAGAATGCTTTTTACTCCAGGTAAAAGTTTTTCTGCATCCACTCTTGCTGGTGATTTCATCCATTCCATATCTGCATGGTGTCCAACTTTTAGCCATCTTTCTAGTGCATCGGTTCGCATTTTTATTTTTTTGCTCCCGGGGATTTCTGCAATGCCAACTGGGTTAAAACCTTGCTTAAAAGCTTCTTTTTTTAATGCATCACTTAATTCTTCTAATGATTTCGTCATGATTCATGAGATTTTATTTACAAACGGTTTGCTTTTTTACGACCATTTCCATTAAAAAAATTCTTTATTTATATCAATTGTGTACTTTAATTTAATAACATAATAAAAAGGCATTTCATCCTTCTTGGTCCAATCTTCTCCTAGACAAGATCTGTCCTTGCCTTCAAGGCTTCAGCAAGATCTTAAGAACGACCTTATAGCAGGTTTGTTGGTTGTTATTCCTTTGGCTACCACAATATGGCTTTCCACAGTTGTAAGTCGTTTTGTTTTGGCTTTTTTAACTTCTATTCCTAAGCAGTTAAATCCTTTTATAACTTTAAATCCTCTTCTTCAAGATCTTATTAATTTAGCTTTAGGGCTAACAGTCCCTTTGCTAGGAATTCTTTTAATAGGTTTGATGGCGAGGAATTTTGTAGGTAGATGGCTTTTGGAATTTGGAGAAGGTACTTTGTCTAGAATTCCCTTAGCGGGTTCTGTTTATAAGACTCTTAAGCAACTTTTAGAAACTTTTTTAGGTGATAATTCAACACGTTTTCGGAGGGTTGTTCTAGTAGAATATCCTCGAGAAGGTTTGTTTAGTGTAGGTTTTGTCACAGGATTGGTTGGACCTTCTTTACAGCCTGAGTTGGATGAAACATTGCTAAGTGTTTTTATTCCAACTGCTCCTAATCCAACAACTGGTTGGTACACATTGGTGCCAGAAACTTCTGTTAAGGATTTAAATATATCGGTTGAAGATGCTTTTAGGACAATCATTTCTGCCGGAATAGTAAATCCAGATGAAAGAAATACTACGACAAATGCAACCTTTTCTAGTTTATTTCAACAGTTTAAATCTAGAGCTAATCAGTCTTCATTAACTAAGAATACTTAAACCTTTAAATCATTAACTAATGGAATCTAGATCTCTTGCGAGAGAAGTTGCTCTTTTAGTATTAGGTCAAATTAATGAGGATAATATTCAAAATTATCAATCTATTTCTTTGGATCAAATGCTTGATTTGGCTTTAGATACTCTTTTAAATCATTGGCGTGAACAATTAGATTATTGTGCTGAACAAATTGAAGTTGCACAAGACGAGTTGTCAAAAAGTGATTTGGATAAATTGAATATAAAAAATATTGATAACGCGCGGGATCATTTAATTAGTTGTGTGCATAAATCTGAAAATATTATAAATATATTGTCAGACTCTTTTGAGCTTTCTAAGTTATTAGCTTTGGGTGATCGAGCAGATGTTCGTGAAGATGCTTTACAAAGGATAAATCTAGTAATTACTCAATTGAATATTATTAATTCTTCATTAGATAACGTTATGGAAGGATGGAGATTAAAGCGCTTGCCTCGTATTGATCAAGATATCTTACGATTGGCCTATGTTGATTTGTTTGATCTTAAGACTCCTATTCCTGTTACCTGTAATGAAGCAGTAAATCTTGCGAATCGCTATAGTGATGAACAAGGTCGAAAAATGATTAATGGTATTTTGAGAAGATTGCAAAAATAGGTCTTCTCAATTATTATTTATTTTTTGATACTTCAATAAGTAATTATTTTGCAAATGGAAGATAAATTAGAAGATTCAATATTAGATAAACCGATTGATAATAATACGGAAGATAGTCTTGATTGGGCAAAACAGGCGTATGAAAAATTAAAAAAACAGCAAGAGAAAAATAAGTTAGAAAAATTAGATATAGAAGTAGAAAAGGAAGTAATTACTACTAAGAATGAGCAGTCTTTGAATGTAGAAGATTTAAGTAAAAATTCGCGCAATGATCTCATTTCTTCAGAAGATATAGTAAAAGATGACGATCTTGGTGATTTTGATGAAAATTTTACTTGGTCAGCAAAAGTTTTAGAAGCTCAGGGAAAAAAATTAGATGATGTTTCCCTTGAAGATATTAATTGGTTAACTAAATTACAACGAGGTCTTGAGAAAACTCGCCAAGGATTTGTTACTGAATTACTGGATAGATTTGGAGATGATCCCCTTACTCCAGAGGATTTAGATGATTTAGAGACTTTACTTTTAAGATCTGATGTAGGAGTTTATGCTACAGATCAAATTATTGATGCACTTAGAACTCGTTTAAATGAGGAAGTTTTAGATTCTAAAGAAGGTTTACGTTTTTTAAAAGAACAACTTTGTCAAATTGTAGATTTACCGATTAAAGAAACAGGTAAGCAGGTTTTAGCGCCTGAAAGACATAATTTAAATATTTGGCTTTTAGTGGGAGTTAATGGTGTTGGGAAAACAACTACATTAGGAAAATTGGCTAACTTAGCCTTAAGTAGCAATTTTACTGCGTTAATTGCAGCAGCAGATACTTTTCGCGCTGCTGCTGTTGAACAAGTGAAGGTTTGGGGTAAGCGTAGCGGTGTTTCAGTTATTGCTAATGAAACGCCTAATGCGGATCCAGCTGCCATTGTTTTTGATGCAATAGGTGCAGCGAAATCAAAAAAGACTGAATTATTGTTAGTTGATACTGCGGGGAGACTTCAAACCAAGAGCAATTTGATGGAAGAATTGTCTAAAGTCAGAAAAATAATAGATCGACTTGCACCTGAGGCGAATGTGGAATCTTTACTTGTCCTTGATTCTACGCAGGGTCAAAATGGATTAAGTCAAGCAATGGCATTTGCAAAGTCAGCAAAACTTACTGGTGTTGTTATTACAAAACTCGATGGTTCTTCTAGAGGTGGTGTTGCGTTTGCTGTTGCGTCTCAAGCAAAATTGCCAATTAGATTTATAGGAGTTGGCGAAGGTATTAGAGATTTAAAACCTTTTAACAGTTTTGAGTTTGTAGAAGCTCTTTTATCTAATAAATGAATATATTAGAAAATATATTGACATTGAATTTTTATTTAATTTTAAATAGATAAGTTTGTGAAAAATAATTCTTCTTCATCTACTTTTGATTCAGTAAGAGATCTATTAGAAAGTCTTTCAAAAGAACAAAGTAAAAATCAAGAGCTAATTTCTTCACTAGCTTTTACTCTAAGAAGTTTTACAAATTTAGATCGTTTTTTGGAACTTGTTCCATTAGTTGCAGCGCGTCTTGTAGGCATTGATTCTGCTTTACTTGTTCCTTTTTATTTGGATGGTCGTATATCTCGTGATCAGATTCAAATATTTCCTGAAAATCAAGTAGATATTCTTACTTGTAAACTTCTTAATTTTGAGCAAGGAAATAAAATTGGTTTTGCTAATAATGAAACTCATATTCAAGCTTTAGATCAATTAATACAAAATTATGTTGTTCATACGTCTCTATATGCAACTTCGGTAGTTTCTCGCGGCCGGCAACTTGGCAGACTTTATGTTTTTAATTTAAAAGGCTTGTTTTCTTTCAGTGATGTGCATAGAAGACATCTGCAGTTAATAGCTGATCTGACTGGTCTTGCAATAGAAAATTTTTCTTTACTTCAACAGACTCGTAATCATGAAAGCGTTGATAGACAAATGAGTATCGGGGGTGAAATCCAATCACAGTTATTACCTGCCCATTGTCCAGTTATTGAAGGCATAGCACTTGCTGCTTGCTGTAGACCTGCATTTGAAGTAGGAGGTGATTACTTTGATTTTATTCCTACTAGACCAGAGTTAATAGGTAAACGTCGTCAAAGAGGGAGATGGGCTTTTGTTATTGGTGACGTCATGGGTAAAGGTATTCCTGCTGGATTATTGATGACAATGCTTAGAGGTATGCTTCGAGCAGAAGTATTGAGTGGTTTGCCACCTGATCAAATATTGCATGATTTAAATCAATTAGCCCTTAATGACTTGGCTCAATCTCATCGATTTATTTCTTTATTTTATTCAGATTATGATCCAATTTCTAAAAAGCTTCGATTTGCCAATGCAGCGCATAATCCTCCTTTGCTTTGGCGATCGAGTGATCGAACTATTTCTCGATTAGATTCTTTAGGCTTTTTAATAGGTTTGCAGTCAGAGGCGGAATATCACTGTGGAGAAGTTGTACTTCAAGCTGGAGATGTAATTTTGTATTATACCGATGGAGTGACTGAAGCTCTTGGATTAAATGGGGATCGGTTTAACGAAAAACGTTTAATGGCTGTGTTTGATGAATTGACTAGTCAATTTACCTCTGCAAAAGATATATTAGAAAATCTTTTTATACGTTTAGATAGATTTGTGGGGGAGAGCCATCGCTTGGAAGATGATTCATCAATGATAGTTCTTAAAGTTGATGATGAATTAAAACTTCCAACTGTAAATAATTCAACTGCCTGACAAGAACCTCACAAACTGCTTTATTAGACAAAGTATTGGATTAAAAGATTGGTCAAAACTTGGAGCGATAGATTCGAAGAAGGATTAAATCCTTTTATAGAAGCTTTTAATGCTTCCATTCATTTTGATTTTCTTCTTTTAGAAGAAGATTTAGATGGTTCAATAGCACACGCAAGAATGCTTGGTAAAACAGGGATTATTACGTTAGATGAGGCTCAGAAATTAGAGCAAGGCTTAGAACAAATTCGCTTAGAAGCGTCTAAAGGCAATTTTTTGCCAGAGTTATCTGATGAAGATATTCATATGGCTGTAGAAAGAAGATTAATAGATATTCTTGGGCCTTTGGGTAAAAAGTTGCACACAGGAAGAAGTAGAAATGATCAAGTTGGAACCGATTTAAGATTGTGGTTATCTCGTCGAATAACTATTTTAGACGTTGATTTAAAGAAATTACAAGTAGCTTTATTAATTAAGGCAGAAAGACATTTATTTACTTTAATTCCTGGTTATACACATTTACAAAGAGCTCAACCACTTTCATTGGCTCATCATCTATTAGCTTATATTGAAATGATTCAACGGGATAGGAATCGTTTGTTAGATGTTTTGAAAAGAGTCAAAATTTGTCCCTTAGGTGCAGCAGCATTAGCAGGTACATCTTTGCCAATTGATAGGCAATATACTTCTGATCAATTAGATTTTTTAGATATTTATTCAAATAGTTTAGATGCTGTTAGTGATAGAGATTTTACTGTTGAATTTACAGCTGCAGCTTCATTAATAATGGTTCATTTAAGTCGCTTATCAGAGGAAATTATTTTATGGGCTTCTGAAGAGTTTTCTTTTGTAAAGTTGACCGATAGATGTGCTACTGGTAGTAGTTTAATGCCTCAAAAGAAGAATCCTGATGTACCTGAGTTAGTTAGAGGTAAGACTGGAAGAGTGTTTGGACATTTGCAAGGTTTATTAACTATGATTAAGGGTCTGCCGTTAGCTTATAATAAAGATTTTCAAGAAGATAAAGAGGCTATTTTTGATACTTACAAGACTGTGCATGATTCTGTGCAAGCAATGACAATTCTTTTGGATGAGGGTTTGGAATTTTCTGTTGATCGTTTATCTGAGGCAGTAACATCAGATTTTTCTAATGCTACTGATGTTGCTGATTATTTAGTATCAAAAAATATTCCTTTTAGGGAGGCTTATCAGACTGTAGGACGTGTAGTTAAACTATGTATCCAGAAACAAATTTTGTTGAAAGATCTTTCTATAAAGCAATGGCAAGAAATCAATCCATTAATTGAGGAAGATATTATTGAGAAATTACTTCCAGAGAAAGTTGTAGCTTCAAGAGTAAGTCAAGGTGGTACAGGTTTTATTCGCGTACGTGAAGAATTAGAAAAATGGCGGGTTCGGATTATTTAACCAAATGCATAATCATTCTACTTTTGGAGGCAATTAGGCATTAAAATCATGAAGTTAATAATTTTAAAATTATTAATTTTGGCTTTTTAGCCTTTTTAGGTCCAATTTATTTTTCAGTCCAATTTTCAAGTGAGTATTTTTGTTGGCAACTTGCCCTTCCGCGCTGAGCAGGAAGATGTAATTCAGTTATTTGCACCTTTTGGAGAGGTTGCAAATTGTTCTTTACCTCTAGAACGCGACACAGGTCGTAAAAGAGGATTTGCATTTATTGAAATGGCTGATGAGGCAGCAGAAGCTGCAGCTATTGAGTCTCTTCAAGGTGCTGAATTAATGGGTCGACCTTTGAGAATTAACAAAGCTGAACCACGAGGCGGCGGCGGCGGCGGTCGAGGCGGCTACGGCGGTGGCGGCCAAGGTGGCTACGGCGGTGGCGGTCAAGGCGGCTACGGCGATGGCGGCCAAGCTGATGAGCCTCGTTCTTCTGGAGCTCAAGGCTGGGAGGATCGTAGTTATGGTTCTTCTGATGCCTCTGATAGAGATGACACTCGTAGCAAACGAAGAAGGGGTACTTCTTCAGAGACTGATCAATCGCAAGATTATGGTGGAGCAGAAGGTTAAAATAATTTTTTTAAAGCCCGGCATCTTCTAATTGTCGGGCAGCTTTTTCTAAAATATTTAACCCTGCTTTTTGTTTTTGAGCTTTTTGACTAAGGCTATGTCTCCACTTTCGCGCCCCTTTAACTCCTTGTACTAAAGATAATGTGTGTTTACAGATGTCCCATAATTTTCCATTTTTACTTAAATGTTTTTCTGCATAAGGAATTATGCCTTTAATAATTGTTGAAGCTTTGATTAATTTTCTTTTTTCTCCAAAAAGTCTTTCATCTATTTCTTTCCAAGCTAGTGGATTTGAGTAGATTGCTCTTCCAACCATAACTCCATCAAATTGTTGTAGAGCATTAATACATTCTTCTTGGTTCTTCAAACCTCCATTTAATTCAATAATGAGATTTGGACGAAGTTCTTTTATGCGAGCTACTTTTTTATATTCCAATGGTGGAATTGTGCGATTTTGCTTTGGGTTTAAACCGTTGAGCCAAGCTTTTCGTGCATGAATTGCAAATCTTGAAGCACCCGCAGATGCAATTGTGTCTATAAAGTCCAGAAGGTCTTTATCTTTATCAAGGTTATCTATTCCTGTTCTATGTTTGATGGTGACTGGTAAATCAGTGGCGGCTTTCATACTTTCTATGCATTTGGCAACTTGTTTTGGATGAGCCATTAAACAAGCACCGAAGTTCCCAGATTGAACTTTTGTACTAGGACATCCAATATTTAGATTAATTTCGTCATATCCCCAATTTTCTGCAATTTTAGCTGCTTCAAAAAGAATTTGAGGATCATCTCCTCCCACTTGAAGAGCAATAGGATGTTCTATTTCATCAAAGTCAAGCAGTTTTTCTTTGTTTTTGTATTGCAGTGCTTTGGCCACAATCATTTCTGTATAGACCAAAGCTTTTACACTTATTTGTCGCCAAAGGACTCTAAAATGCCTATCAGTACAATCAAGCATTGGGGCAACACTGAATTGATAAGATTCTTGTATGAGCGGTTTTAGCTTTTCATCCATTGCCTTTCCTCTAATCTTAGGTTTGTCTAGAGGATTTGATTTTTTATACTATGAGTAAAAACTTTTTTTTGTCTACTCGACGAAATTTTTTGATGGGTATTGTTTCGTTTTTATCAGGAAGTTTTTTAGCAGCAAAATCAGTTTTTGCTGCAGAATCTGATGAAAATCATTCTCCATTGATTTTATCTAAAGAAGAGTGGAAAAAACGACTTTCAGCTAAAGCATATTCTGTTTTACGAGAAGAAGGGACTGAAAGACCTTTTTCTAGTCCATTGAATAATGAAAAGAGAAAAGGCCTTTTTGTTTGCGCAGGTTGCAATCTTCCTCTTTTTGATTCTTCAAAGAAATTTGATAGCGGTACAGGATGGCCAAGTTTCTGGGAACCTTTACCAAACTCTATTGAAACAAAGACTGATTTTAAATTAATTGTTCCTCGCACTGAATATCACTGTATGAAGTGCGGTGGTCACCAAGGCCATGTTTTTAATGATGGTCCTAGACCAACTGGGAAAAGATATTGTAATAATGGAGTTGCTCTTAACTTTCAACCAGCTGACTAAAGAAATGTTTAGGGTTTGGTGCGGGCTTCCCCGCTTGTAAGATTATTAGTCTGTGTACCAACATTGATTCATAGTGTTCTTAAAGTTGGCATATGACTGAAGACGTTTCAGCTTCAAATTCAGCAGATTTGAATGTGGATTCAAAAGTTGCTGATCATGATCCCGATAATTCTTCTTCTATCGAAGACAAATCTATTGAGTCATTAGAAGAACAGAAAAACTCTTCGTCTAATGTTGAGACAGAGGCAGAGAAGCAGATTTTAAATAATGAAGCTCGCCTTGAGCAACTTGAAAAGGAGCATGAAACTTTAAAAAGTCAATATATGCGTATTGCTGCTGATTTTGATAATTTTCGAAAGCGACAGAGTCGTGATCAAGATGATTTAAGGCTTCAACTGACTTGTAATACTCTTAGTGAAATACTTCCAGTAGTAGATAATTTTGAGAGGGCAAGACAGCAATTAAATCCTGAAAGTGAAGAAGCATTGGCACTTCATAGAAATTATCAAAATCTTTATAAGCAACTTGTTGATGTTTTAAAGAAATTAGGAGTTGCACCTATGAGAGTAGAGGGGCAAACTTTTGATCCTAGTCTGCATGAGGCTTTACTTAGGGAGCCTAGTGAAACAATCACTGAGGGTATAATTTTAGAAGAATTAGTACGTGGATATCATTTAAATGGACGTGTTCTTAGACATGCTCAAGTTAAAGTTTCAATGGGTCCAGGACTAAAAGAAGATTTAAATGATGAGAAAATTAATGATGAAAAGAAAGTTGCAAATAATAGTGATAAAGAAGTATTAGAGGTAGAGGATTAATTTTATGTCAATGCAATTCTTTTCCAAATTTATATTTAAGAACTAATGGCAGATTTCTACGATTTATTAGGAGTGAGTAGAAATGCTGATCCTGACACTTTAAAACGTGCGTATCGACGATTAGCACGTCAATATCATCCAGATATTAATAAGGAACCTGGTGCAGAAGAACGATTCAAAGAAATAGGTAGAGCCTATGAGGTTTTAGGAGACCCCGAGCAGCGTGCTAGATATGATCAATTCGGTGAGGCAGGTTTAGGCGGAAGTGCAGGTATGCCTGATATGGGCGATATGGGAGGGTTCGCAGATATTTTTGAAACTTTTTTTGGTGGAGCAGCTTCTGCTGGTTCCAGAAAACAACGCAGAGGGCCTCAGCAGGGTGATGATCTTAGATATGATTTGACCATTGATTTTAATCAAGCTGTATTTGGTCAAGAAAAGGAAATTAAGATTCCTCATTTAGAAACCTGTGATGTCTGTAGAGGTAGTGGTTGCAAAGCGGGAACGGGACCAACAACCTGTCCAACATGTGCAGGAGCAGGACAAGTTCGAAGAGCTACAAGAACACCTTTTGGAAATTTTACTCAAGTTTCTGATTGCCCAACTTGTTCTGCTACTGGAAAAATCATTTCTAATCCTTGTCAGAGTTGTGGTGGTAAGGGTGTTAAACAAGTTAGAAAAAAACTTCGCATTAATATTCCAGCTGGTGTCGATACTGGAACGAGGTTACGTGTCTCTGGAGAAGGTAATGCTGGAGTGAGAGGGGGCCCTTCAGGAGACTTATATGTTTTTCTAAAAGTAAAGAGTCATCCTCGTTTAAAACGAGATGGCTTAAATATTCTTTCGGAAGTAAATGTTAGTTATTTGCAAGCAATTCTTGGAGATACTATAGAAATAGATACTGTAG
This sequence comes from Prochlorococcus sp. AG-409-K04, assembly GCA_003215555.1. Lineage (GTDB taxonomy): Bacteria > Cyanobacteriota > Cyanobacteriia > PCC-6307 > Cyanobiaceae > Prochlorococcus_E. Next base: position 9,633 of record QCKE01000013.1, on the reverse strand, counting down.
ATGGACCAACAACCTTACAAATTCCTTCAGGAACTCAGCCTAGTGAGGTTTTAACTTTAGACAATAAAGGAATTCCCAAACTTGGTAATCCTGTTGCTCGTGGGAATCATTGTATTTCAATAAATATTAAAATACCTTCTCGATTAACAGATGAAGAGAAGATTTTATTAGAAAAATTAGCAAGTCATTATTCTGCAAAAGGTCCCCAAAATCATCATCATAAAAGTGGTTTATTTAGTAGACTTTTTAGAAGCAATGAAAATTAATGGTAACATATATTAATCTTCGGGGAACACCGTGTCCAATAAATTTTGTAAGATGTAGTTTAGAGATTGAAAAGTTAAATTTTGATCAGATTCTTCAAGTTGATCTTGATAAGGGAGAACCTGAGGAAATGGTTATTCCATCTCTCAGAGAGGCAGGTTATCAAGTAAAAGTTATTCGTATTGAGTCAGATTGGATTAGATTTACTGTCGTTAATAATGTTAGCTAACAAAAATTGTTTTACTGGAATTGTAGTTGCTTTAAAAGCAAATTATTTTATTGTTGAAATCAATTGTCTTAGTGAAAATATAAATTATAGTTTTAAACTTGATAAAAAAAATGGATCAATAATTCGATTATTATGTACTAAAAGAAATAGATTATCTTATCATGGTTCATTTGTAAGTGTTGGAGATATTGTAACGGTAGAGTCTGTAGATTGGAATGAGTCTAGAGGAGTTATTACAGGTATAAAACCCAGATATAGTTTTTTAGAACGTCCTTCTATTGCAAATTTTACTGATGTTATAGTTATGGTATCTTTTGAAAAGCCTAGTTTTGATTTGACGCAAGTATCTCGTTTTTTAATTAAAGCAGAAGAGAGTACTCAGAATGTCATATTAATCATGAATAAGAGTGATTTGATTGATAATGATATTTTAGATAAATATCATTATCGTATGAATCAATGGGGTTATGAAGTAATACCAATTTCTATTTTTACTGGTGATGGAATTTCAACTCTTATTAAAAAATTAGATTCTATAAAACTAGGTTTTTTATGTGGTCCCTCAGGAGTTGGAAAAACTAGTTTATTAAATTATTTAATTCCGAGAATTTCTTTGCCTATAGGTTCTTTATCAAAAAAATTACAAAGAGGTCGTCATACGACAAGGCATGTTGAATTATTTTCTCTTGAAAGTGGTGGATTTTTAGCAGATACGCCTGGATTTAATAAACCTGAATTTACTATTAAACCTCAGCATTTAGCTGAATTGTTTCCTGAATTAAGGTCACAATTAGTTGATAAGAAGTGTAAGTTCCGAAATTGTTTGCATCTTGATGAACCAGGTTGTGCCATTTCGCGTAATTGGGAGCGATATGAAAATTATAAAAATTGTTTAATGGAATTATCTAATCAGCGTCGTTAATTCCAGGTAGATTTAAATTAAGACCACCGGTAAGCTCTTGCATTTTATTTTTCATATTCGTTGTTGAATTTTCGTGTGCGTTTTGTATAGCTTCCAGTATGGTCATTTCAATTAATTCTTTTTGTTCTGTCAAAAGTGAATCTTCTATTTTGACGCGCAGTGGCTTTTGATTTCCTGATAGCCATACACTGGCACGTTTATCTTTACTAGAACCTTCTAGTTCCATTTCATCTAACTCTTCTTGGAGCTTTTGAGCATCTTGTTGAATTTGCTGAGCTTTTTTAAATGCTTCTGTAATTTGCCCGAAATTAGGAAGTCCGAATCCTGCCATTTTTTTGATTATCTAAAGTTTATTTTATAAGATTTGGTCCCAGCCAAGACATTTTACTTCTGGATGAAGCAAAATGCCATGCTTTTTCTGCACTTTTTTTTGAATTATTGATATTAGTAATAAGATATCGCTTGCTTTGGCACCACCTTTGTTAACTATAAAATTTGCATGCATGGTTGATATTTCTGCATTACCTTTTCTAAATCCTTTTAATCCTAGTTTTTCAATGATTTGACCTGCTGTTTGATCTTTTGGATTACGGAAAACACTTCCACAACTTGGTAGATGATAGGGTTGTGTTTTTAATCTATGATTAAGATTTTTATTTGTAATTTTAATTAATTCATTGTTATCATATCCGCTTTCTAGTCGTAATTTTACAGAATATACAATTAATTTTTGTTCTTGGAGAAAACTTTTTCGATATGAATAATCAAGTTTCTTATGATTAATTTCATATATTTTTCCTGTTTCAGTGGAGATTACTTTTACTGAGATTACTTGGTCGGCAATACATCCATTTTGTGCTCCAGCATTCATAACTGATGCTCCTCCAATTGTTCCTGGAATACCCACAGCCCATTCAAGTCCATGAAGACCATCCTTTGCTGCTTTCCTGGCTAAATTTGGTATTGGTTCACCACTAAATGCTTCTATAATTCCTGATTCTTTATCAATCTCATATCCATGCATTTTTCTCATGCATATGGTTAGACCTTTTAATTCATCATCATCATTTATTAATAAATTGGAACCAGCTCCAATAACTTGTATTTTAAGTTTTTTTGTATTTGCCCAAGATATTAAATCCTGTAGTTCTTTAGTGTTATTTGGTTCTACTATCCATTCAGCTTTACCTCCAACTTTCCATGTAGTAAAGTTAGATAGAGAAAGTCCAGATTTAATTGTAGATTTTTTAATATTACTATGCTGCATGAAAATTAACTTGATTCTTATTTTTCTCTATTAGTTCACTTGATAATTCTCCTATATCACCTGCACCCATTAGTAAGATAAGATCGTTTGATTTTGTTTTTTCTTTTAAGATGTTTTTGGTACATCCTATGCTTTCAGCTATTATAATTTCTTGATTTGGATATTGTTGTAAAATACATGATTTTAGTTTTTTATTGTGTATTCCTTCAATAGGCTTTTCTCCAGCACTGTAAATCGGTGCGAGTATCAATAAATCAGCTTTACCTAAATATTTTGCAAAATCATGCATAAAATCTTTTAATCTCTTATATCTATGAGCTTGAAAGACTATTACTAAGCGTTTGGATTCGAGAGGTAGGATTGTATCTTTTTTGTTTACTATTAACCTTGCCATGCTTATTGTTTCTTTAACTTCATTTGGATGATGAGCATAGTCTTCTACAACTTGTCTTTCATTCCAAATACCTTTGAATTCAAATCGTCTTTTAGGTGTTTTTAGTAGATGAAGTTTATTTTTAATTTCAGAAAAATTTATTCCAGAAATTCTACAAGCAGCAATAGCTCCTATTGCATTATTTAAATTGTGTAATCCAGGTATATTGATTTTTATTTTATCAATTAATTTTCCTGATTCATAATAGTTAGCAATAGTCTTGCTACCGTCTGTTTTAATTGGAATTCCAGCAAAATCGATTTTTTCAATATTTTTTGTTGACCACCATATTGCTTTTTCAGAGAAACATTCTTTAAGGTTTTTGCAATCATTGTTGGCTAATAATATTTTAGAATTTGATGCAAATTTCTTGATTGCTATTTTTAAAGATCCAAGATTTTTGTAGTGATCTGTATGATCTAGATCAATATTGGTTATGACTGCTAGATCACCATTATATTTGCTAATGCTACCATCAGATTCATCTATTTCTGCAATGAGTTGAGTTCCTTTTCCTGTATATGAATTGCTATTATAATAAGGAATTACTCCTCCAATAATTGAAGTTGGGTCAAGGTTATTTTCAGCAAATAATGTTGTAATTAGAGTGCTAGTTGTAGTTTTACCGTGACTACCAGCAATTAATATGGATTTTTTATTTTGAAGTAAGAAGTTTAATGCATCTGAACGATGAATGACTTTTAAATTTAGATTTATAGCACTTATTAATTCTTGATTATTTTGTGGAATTGCTGAGCTAATTACAATAATTAAGTTCTCTTTATTTTTGTTTTGAATAATTTTTTTTATGTTTTCTACATCTTGCCCTTTAAAAATTCTTATGCCGCTTTCTTTGAGTCTTACTATTGATTCATTTTCCGTTGTGTCAGAACCAGAAATGGAAAATCCCTGTTTTTGTAAAGTCAGGGCTATCCCTGACATGCCAATTCCACCAATCCCAATGAAGTGGAAATGATTAATAGAAGAGTCGAAATCTGCTTTCAAGTTGTTTAGTTAGTCGAATGAACAATAACTCTCTCTTTATAGATCGGCTTATTTTTTAAAGTTTGGTATTTTTTTAACCTGTTTATGCGGGTTTTCAGGAGAATTTTCATAAAAAATCGAAAATAATTTAGTTTTTGCGCAACTTTTCTGTATGATCACAGGCCCTTCTGGTTTAGAATTTTTTTACAATGACTTTGCGTGTTGCGATTAATGGATTCGGCCGAATTGGTCGCAACTTCATGAGGTGTTGGTTAAGTAGAGGAGCCAATACAGGCCTGGAGCTTGTTGGAGTAAACGTTACTTCAGATCCAAAAACAAATGCTCACTTGTTGAAGTATGACTCAATACTTGGGCAAATTAAAGATGCTGAGATTGATTACACAGATGATACTTTCATCATTAATGGAAAGACTATCAAATGTTTTTCTGATAGGAATCCAATGAATCTTCCATGGAAAGAGTGGGGAATTGATCTTGTCATTGAATCAACTGGTGTATTTAATACATTTGATGGAGCAAGCAAGCATTTACAAGTCGGCGCTAAAAAAGTAATTCTTACAGCTCCTGGTAAAGGGGAAGGAGTAGGAACTTTTGTTGTTGGAGTGAATGCGGATCAGTATCGTCATGATGACTTCCAAGTTCTTAGCAATGCAAGTTGCACTACTAATTGCTTGGCTCCAATAGTTAAGGTTTTAGATCAAACTTTTGGAATCAATAAAGGGCTGATGACTACAATTCACAGTTATACAGGAGATCAAAGAATTCTCGATAATAGTCATCGAGATCTAAGAAGAGCTAGAGCTGCTGCAATGAATATTGTTCCTACTTCTACTGGTGCTGCAAAGGCTGTAGCATTGGTATATCCAGAAATGAAAGGTAAATTAACTGGTATTGCTATGCGTGTGCCTACACCTAATGTTTCTGCAGTTGATTTAGTTTTTGAGTCAGGGAAGTCAATCACTTCAGAGTCTATTAATGCTGCTCTTAAATCTGCTTCTGAAGGTACTATGAAAGGAATCATTAAATATGGTGATATTCCACTGGTATCAAGTGATTATGCAGGTACAAATGAATCCACAATTGTTGATACTGATTTAACTATGGCAATTGGAGATAATTTGGGTAAAGTTGTTGCTTGGTACGACAATGAATGGGGTTATAGTCAAAGAGTTGTTGACTTGGCTGAAGTTGTAGCTAAAAATTGGAAATAAGTTTTTCAATACGTTAGTTGTTAGAAAAATCTTTAGAAGTGCTTGAAGGTTGGCTTTCTTTGAATTTTTGTTCCGTTAGACCAACGTAATTGAGGTAAACCTTTTTCTATTTTTCCTATTGCTTTGGTTGAAGGCATTGACTTAAGCCAGGCTTCAGCCCATGGCGGAGGTAAACTTACTATTAATTCAAAGTCTTCTCCTCCTTCTAAGCACCATTCAGTCCAATGCTTTTCCTTTGGTAATGCTTTATCAATAGGTATATGTTTTTTTTCAAGAATTGCAGAACAATTACTGCTTTTGCAAATACACTCTATTGCTTCTAATAATCCATCACTGCTATCAGTTGCTGCTGCTTTAAAAGGAAGTTCTTTAGGTTTGCAAGAGATAAGTTTATTGAGTGCCTTTAGAGGTGGTTGTGGTTCTTGATGAGCTTTGATAGCTCTTTCTTTCACAGCTTCGCATAGGTCAAACGATGTTGTAAAAGGGTCAGAGAGAAGTAATTCAAGGCCTAATTTGCTTAGTCCATGTACTCCACTAGTTACTAATATATCTCCAGGTTTTGCATTTGATCGGTGTAGGTTTAGTGGTCCCTTGGTACCAATTGCAGTAATAGAAAGTATTTTTTGTTTTCCCTTACTACAATCACCGCCTAATATTTTTCCTCCAAATTGGTTTAAAGCATTATTGATTCCTTCATATACACCCTCTATCCAATTCCATTGTGTATTTCCAGGTACTACTAATCCAACGGTGATTCCTAAAATATCTTCTACCCCACTGCATGCAAGATCAGATAAATTTGCGGTTACGCCTTTCCATCCAGTATTTTGCGGCGATGAAGTGATTTTATTAAAATGTATATTCTCTACAAGTATGTCTGTATTGATAATTATTTCCTTATTTAATGCAGTTATTAATGCCGTATCATCGTCAATTTGTCCATCATCCATATATTTCTTTAAACGATTTAAAATAACTTCTTCTCCTAATTTAGAGATTCTTTCCGAGGATTTATTTTTGTTATGCATGCTCCATAAGTTTGTCTAAACCATTCGTAATTTTTATAGAGTTTATTCTGTCATTAACACCTAATTCATTAAGAATTTCTTCTCCTTCAACTACATATCCAAAAGCAGCATTCCGTCCATCAATTAAATTCCTTCCTGCTGGATTTAGTTCTGCTTCATATAGAAAAAAGAAAAATTGTGATGAGCCATCAGCGAGTGATTGATCTGAATGAGCCCAACCTAGTGTTCCAAGAGTTGCAAATGGAAGAACTGGTGTTTCTGTATAAAGCCCAAGTTCTTCAAAAGTTTGATTATAAATAGTTTCTTCTGTTCCAGGGGCTCTTATCTCTAATGGTACATGTCTTTCTTGCTTTGTTTCAGGATCTATATATCCAATATCTGAGCCTTTAGGATCTCCAGTCTGTAATATAAAAAACTCTTCTGCTCTATTCATTGGTAAGCCATTGTAAAACCCTTTATTTGCTAGATCTATAAAAGCACCTGCAGTTAAGGGTGCATTGTATCCATCGATAACTGCATACATGTCTCCTTTTGTAGTTTGAATGGTGACATTTGCTCTTCCTAAAAGTCTTGGGAGATTATCAAATTCTTTCGGAATTTTGTAAGGGAATTTTTCTGGAAGCATTAATGCTTCTATATCTCCTATTTTTTCGAGGGCTTTACGTCTAATTTTGACAAAATTAGCTTTGTCTTTGTTACTGGCTGCTTCATTAAGGTCTTGTAAATTTTCTTTTAACGCTGAAAGAATTTTTTCAGCTTCTTTTTGGCTGTTTGGTATTGATTTGAAAATTTTCTCTTTTTGACTATTAATTAAGAATTGGCTTCTTGATGCAACTTGATTAATGGTACTCCAACGATTACCCCGAACAAGATCGCTAGTATCTTCAAGAGCATGTTGAATTTCTCGTAACTCTTTTTGATTAATTGGTAGGGAATTTCTTAAGATGGCATAAGGGTCTTTGACTCTATTTCCTGTTGGGAGTGCCGCTATTGCAGGTTCAATGTAGATTAAACCTGTTGAGATTAAGATTGGTAAGAGAATTAGGAGGAAAATTTTTTTTGCCATGTGGTTTTCAACTCATTTACAACTTTGGCACAGACTTATGCTCTCTTTTTATTTTGATTGGAAATGATTTCAAGTAACGACTTTAGAACTGGTACCACAATTGAGTTAGATGGTGCTGTTTGGCGAGTGATTGAATTCTTGCATGTTAAGCCTGGTAAGGGTTCAGCATTTGTTCGTACAAAATTAAAAGCTGTACAAACTGGAAATGTTGTAGAAAAAACTTTTCGGGCAGGAGAAATGGTGCCCCAAGCTTTGCTTGAAAAAGCTAAACTTCAGCATACATATATGGAATCTGGAGATTATGTATTTATGGATATGACTACTTATGAAGAAACAAGATTGACTGCTCAACAAATTGGTGAAAGCAGGAAATATCTTAAAGAAGGTATGGAAGTCAATGTCATTGTATGGAATGACAAGCCTTTAGAGGTTGAATTGCCAAATTCTGTTGTGTTGGAGATCAAAGAAACAGATCCAGGAGTAAAAGGAGACACTGCTACTGGAGGAACAAAACCCGCAATTCTTGAAACAGGGGCTCAGATTATGGTTCCTTTATTTATTTCAGTAGGTGAGAAGATCAAAGTTGATACCCGTAATGATAGTTATCTAGGTCGGGAGAACTAATCACAATGAATCTTGATCACAAACAGTTGGATCATCTTTTGGCTACTTTGGCCGATAGTGATATTCAAGAATTTTGCTTAGAAGGCAAAGATTTTCGTTTAGAAATAAAGCGGAATTTACCTTCATCAGTACCAATTCCTTTAGCTGCCTCAAGTTCAGTGCCTCCAGTGATGTCATCAAATATCATTTGCGAGCCTTCCGTAGATCTTTCCGCATCATCATCTCCTCCTCCTCCAGCAGCTGTCTCTTCTACCAAGGGAGAATTTGTTGAAATTACAGCGCCAATGGTTGGTACTTTCTATCGCGCTCCTGCTCCAGGTGAGCCAGTCTTTGTAGATATAGGTTCAAAAATTACAGTAGGACAAACTGTATGTATTTTAGAGGCTATGAAATTGATGAATGAACTTGAGTCAGAGTTCAGTGGAGAAGTAGTTGAAATTCTTGTAGAGAATGGAACTCCAGTTGAATTTGGTCAACCTTTGATCAAGATAAAGCCTAATTAATTAATGACTTGATAGTTCCCATGCTGTTTGAATAGCAGATAACATGCTTTCATGTTTTGCAATTCCCTGACCTGCAATATCAAAGCCAGTTCCATGATCTGGCGATGTTCTAATAAAAGGTAAACCCAGCGTGGTATTCACCGCGTAATCAAATGCAATAATTTTGACTGGAATAAGTCCTTGATCATGATATAGGGCAAGAATTCCATCAGGCGAATTTTGAAAAGAACGTTCTTTCCATGATTTTGCTGCTGAAATCCAGCATGAATCTGGTGAAATTGGTCCTATGAGATTTATATCCGGATTATTTCTTCTCCAAAGGTTTAGTACTGGTATTAACCAGTTGATTTCCTCAGAGCCTAATTTCCCTTGTTCCCCAGCATGAGGATTTAGACCAGCAATAGATAACTGAGGATTAGACTTAAATCGTTTACAAAATGCTAAGAGAGTATCAAGTTTTGATGTAATCAATTGAGGTGTGAGTTTATTTGCTACTTCAGATAAAGGTATATGCGTTGTTGCCAAAAGAGTATTGAATCGCCAGGAAGAATAAGGAGATTTTGCAGTAAAAAGCATTGATGGATTGGGAATGCCTGTTAATTCAGCTAATCTTTCTGTCTGTCCTGGGTAGTCAAAGCCAGCAGCTTGCCAGGCATATTTTGCTATTGGAGCAGTTATTAGAGCTCTTGCTTGTTGTTGAATCACGATTTCACTAGCTCTCGTTAACCAATCAAAGCTTGCTTTTCCTGTGTTTTGATTAGGTTTTCCGTTGATCACTTCATGCTTACACGGTATATTCTCAATTTCTAGTTCATTTAATGTTGGTAATTCTGAAATCCCTTGAGATTTAAGTTGCGACAAAATAATTTCTATATTTCTTTTGCAACCAATTAGTAAAGGGTGCATATTCTTAGGTAAGTCCGATGAACCAAGTGCTTTTAGAGTTACTTCGATTCCTATTCCTGCAGGATCACCTAACGCTATAGCTAAGCGGTTTTTGGCTTCAGAATATTCAACTTTTTTCTTCATGCTGCGTTTGTTACTGTTGGTTTTTTTGTTTTATGGAATGGTAACTGGATTG
>QCKE01000012.1 GCA_003215555.1 Prochlorococcus sp. AG-409-K04 | reverse complement strand
GTCTTAAAGAAGCACAAGAAGAAGACAAAGAATTACTTGGACATTTACTACTAGTCTCCAGCAAAATTGCAAAAAAAGAAGGGCTAGAAAACTGGAGAACTATAATTAATACAGGTTCTGGAGCGGGACAAACAGTTTTTCATCTCCACATACATATCATTGGAGGTAGAGAGCTAAAATGGCCTCCTGGATAATTCAAAAATCATGAATCTACAATATTTTCAATGCATTTACATTCATTCATAGATTGGGAAGGAAGAAACAGAACAACTGTTTGGTGAAAAATAAATGAGAGTTTGAAGCTTTTAGCAAACTTTGCCAAGCTCTTGGCAATAGAATTAAATTAATTAATACATGAAAAGAGCTTTTAATAATGCCATGGCAGAAGCAACTTCTATTAATCGTAGAAATCTTAAAGATCAACTCAGTAGTTTAAGGAAATTAGCTCAACCTTTTTTCTTGCCACTTGAACAGAGTAGTGGTTGGAACTTTATATGGCTACTTATATCCTTACTATTTTGTGTAGGTGGAATAGTACTCATACTTTTAACAGGTTTAGTAGAATTATTTGAAAAAGTTCAACCTGTTCTATTAAATAAATATTTTAGCGGTGTTACTGATATCATTGACTCTATTTGGAGTAGTTGGTGGGGGATTTTCTTTTTAGGAATCTTCGTAATAGGGAGTTTTAGTTTCTTTAAGAATAGACACCAACTAAGAAATAAAAGATGGATACATTGGTGCTTCTTAGGCATTATTGTTTTAATGTTATTGGCAGTTAATGGAATCAATGCAGGAATTGGTTTTATAGCAAGAGACTTAACAAATGCACTGGTGGAAAAACAAGAATCCGGTTTTTATAAAATACTAGGAATATATGCTTGCTGTTTTGTATTAGCCTTACCTATCCGTGTTTCTCAAATCTTTTTTACATACAAATTAGGCATCATATGGAGAGAATGGCTTTCTAAAAGTCTTATATCTGATTATATGAAAAATAAGGCCTATTATATTCTTAACCCAAATGATGAAACTCAAACAGATGTAGATAATCCAGACCAAAGAATCACTGATGATACAAGAGCTTTTACTGGGCAAAGTCTTACCTTTACGTTAGGAATATTCGATGCTTTATTAACTTTTTCACTTAATATATTAATCTTATGGAGTATTAGTCGAACATTAACATTATCTCTATTTACTTATGCTACATTTGCTACCACAATTTTAATTATAGCTGGTAAAAATCTAGTAAGAATTGATTTTGATCAGTTGAGATATGAAGCGGATTTTAGATATGGTTTAGTACATATTCGTGATAATGCAGAATCAATTGCCTTTTATGCAGGAGAAGAGCCTGAAAAAGCAGAAACAAAGCGAAGACTATCAGAAGTAGTAAACAACTTTAATCTTCTAATAATTTGGAGAGTAATTATTGATGTCATGAGACGTTCAATTAATTATGCAGGAAATTTTTTCCCATATCTAATTATGGCTATACCATATTTTGCTGGAGAAATTGATTATGGAAGATTTATTCAAGCTAGTTTTGCTTTCGGAATGGTTGAAGGCTCACTATTTTTTGTAGTTAATCAAATAGAAGAATTGGCTAAATTCACTGCTGGAATTAGTAGATTAGAAGGTTTCCAATCAAAAGTAGAGAAAGTAAGTCGGAAAATTATAAGCAATGAAGAAATCAAAGTATCTAATAGTCAATCAATAATTATTACTAATGCAAACCTTTTCCCCCCAGGAAGCAAGAAAACAATAATCTCAGATTTAAATATGAATATAAACCAAAAAGATAGTTTATTAGTTGTTGGACCATCAGGTTGTGGGAAAACTTCTTTACTAAGAATGATTAGCGGTTTATGGAAACCAATATCTGGAAAAGTAGATAGACCTCCTAAAGGAGATCTATTATTCATTCCTCAAAAACCATATATGATTTTAGGCTCTTTGCGAGAACAACTATGCTACCCAACTGATCAAAATAAATTTAGTGATGATCATTTGCGCTCAGTTCTTAATGAAGTAAATCTTTCAAAACTAATAGATCGCTACCCAGATCTTAATGTTAAGCAAGATTGGCCACGAATACTATCTTTAGGTGAGCAGCAAAGATTAGCATTTGGAAGACTTCTCTTAAATTCACCAAGATTTGCAGTATTAGATGAAGCGACGAGTGCTTTAGATATAAATACAGAGGAGCACTTATATAGTCTTTTAAGAAAAAGAGAACTAGCAGTCATTAGTGTAGGTCACAGACCAACTCTTATAGACTTCCATGACTCCGTCCTTGAACTTTCAGGAGATGGTTCATGGCGCCTTCAACCTTCTTCTAGCTATCAATTTGATAGATCTTGACTTAATATCTATGACCTCAAAAAATTCAGACTTTTCTCCAGTGGATTCTTCCAACCCCAATTCTTCGAAAACAAACGAAGAAGTAAATGATATTGACAACTCACCAAGCGCAACAACTAATGATATTCCCTCATTTGGATGGAGTGAATATGCTGAAAGAGCAAATGGTCGTTTTGCAATGATTGGATTCTCAGCAATATTGATAATCGAAATCATCAGTCGCTCTGGCTTTCTTCATTGGGCAGGACTCACACCCTAAAAAATTGATCACATCTGGACAATCTTTTTTTAATCATCGAATCTAGAGGAATTGTCCCTAGGATTAGAATTTTTCGCATTAGGTCTTCTTGATTGCGATGATCTCTGATTACTCTGAGAATCACCAATAGATCTCCCACGTTTCCGTACACTAGATTGATTGGTTCTGCGAGAATTAGTGCTTGAACTAGAGGAAGATGAAAAAGCTGCATCTTCTGGCTTCGAAGAAACAGGAGATCCTTTAGGAGGGGAATATCTATTAGAATTACGATCTTTATTCAATTCAGTTCTTGTAAAATCTTGATTCTGTCCTTTACGTTCATTTCTATTAAATCTTGATGTTTGTTCATTTGCTCTAGGACGACTTCCTCTCCTTTCTTCTTGTCGCATACTTCTTCTATCTCCAAAATTTGATCTTTGCGTCATATCAACATCATTCAATCTATTTTCATTGCCAAATCTAGCCATTCTGCGAGAGTCAATATCATCCTTTTTGGCTGAATCCCTTTGATATCTTGTTCTTCTACTTGCAGCCTCCTCAGGAATCGCTGGCCTTGCCGAAGTACGAGATCTTCTAGCCCTATACAAATCTTCATCTTCATCTTCATAATCATCTATTCCTTCTCTACTTCGAAATCTTCTATTCAACGGTTGAGCTTCTTCAAATTGATCAAATTGATCTGCATTTCGTGATCTAAAACCAGAATTTGACCTCGGAGGAGAATCATATTCCTCATCAAAATATGAAGATCTTCTGGCTTGATCAGTGGCAATACCTCTTAATCGAACACTCTCGTAAGCAAAAAAAACAGTTGTTCCTGCTAGCAAAAACTGACCAAATTGAAGAATTGGGTCAAGGCGCCATCCTTGGAAAAAAAGTATTCCTCCGCAAAGTAAGCCAATTGCAGCAAAAAAGACATCATAATCTCGAGCAAGTGCTGGCTTAAATGATCGCAAGAAATAAAGACCTCCACCACAAATGGCTAAGGCTATCCCTACAATGCTGGCCCAATTAAGACTGGCATTGACCAAAACAAAGCTCCACGAAAAATTATCAGCGAGAAGAAAAACTACTCGCTTACTTCATAGTCTAAGAAATAAGCTGGAATTGCCTAGTCCTAGCGACCACCAGTTCTTTGAAGAGCATCTTTCTGCGACACCCAAATCAAGAAAGATGCTGCAGGTACAACTATTAATGCTGCAGCAGCAAGAAAACTTCCAATCATCCCTACAGCAGAATTAGTAGCCGCCTGACTCGAGACCGCTGCACCGAACAGAAAGTTTGACAAAATCAAATGCATTACCGGTATTTAAAAATCAAAAGCTTATCAAGCTTACGAATTAAATGCATCTTTATACGATAGATGTATAGATACTTAGAGCTTTGTGACGCCAATTTTGATAAACGCCCTTCCCACGATCCATCTTTGCACCAAGTTAATCTTGACAATCTGGACTTTGACCTTCCTTGGAAGGATCATTCTCACCTGGTATCCACAAGTCAATATTTCCAAGGGATTTTTACTTCTGTTTTATGTTCCAACGGAAGTATTTCTATTAATCACCAGACGTTTTATTAAGCCTATAGGTGGAGTTGATATCACCCCCGTTATTTGGTTCGGATTAATTAGTCTCCTTAGAGAATTACTTGTTGGACCACAAGGAATACTTTCGCAAATTTTAAACAATTACCCAATTCAGTAACTTTTTTATCAATTCAACATTTCTTGCTCTACAAATTTTGTGTGAACATCACCTTGAAGAAATTCGTCACGATCAAGTAATTTCAAATGGAAATCGATTGTTGTTGGTATACCAGTAACTGCACATTCATTAAGAGCCCTTTTCATTCTTTTTAAAGCTGATTTACGATCATGTCCCCAAACAATAAGCTTTCCAATTAAAGAATCATAAAAAGGAGGTATGTCATAACCGGTATAAACATGACTATCAACCCTTACACCAGGGCCACCTGGCGGCAACCATCCTGTAATTCTCCCCGGAGAAGGTCTGAAATTATGTAGAGAATCTTCCGCATTAATTCTGCATTCAATTGAATGACCACGCAATTGAATATCTTTTTGAGAAAAAGAAATTGGTTCGCCTCCGGCAATCCGCAGTTGTTCTGCCACTAAATCAACACCTGTAACCATTTCTGTCACAGGATGCTCAACTTGAATACGAGTATTCATTTCCATAAAATAAAAATTTCCTGTTCTATCAAGCAAAAATTCGACAGTTCCAGCACCCTCATATTTAATGCTTTTTGCAGCTGATACAGCTGCATCTCCCATACGAACTCTCAACTGATCATCTAAAGCAGGACTAGGCGATTCTTCTAAAAGTTTTTGATGTCTACGCTGAATTGAACAATCTCTTTCACCCAAATGCACAACATTTCCAAAACTATCGGCAAGAATTTGAACCTCAACATGTCGTGGTTTCTCAATGAATTTCTCCATATACAAACCTGCATTGCCAAAGGCAGCCTCTGATTCCCCCTGAGCGGCCTTAAAAAGCTCTTCTATAACACTTGGGCTGTTAACAAGTCTCATGCCCCTTCCTCCTCCTCCTGCAGTCGCTTTAATCATGACTGGGTATCCCATTTCATTGGCCAATGAAGCAGCATCCTCCCAAGAAGATAACAACCCTTTACTGCCAGGAACAGTTGGCACTCCAACCTCCAGCATTGTTGATTTTGCCGTTGCTTTATCTCCCATAGACCTAATTGCTTCAGGGGAAGGACCAACAAAAACAATTCCGTGATCGTTGCATATTTCAGCAAAACGATCATTTTCAGCTAAAAAACCATATCCAGGATGAATTGCATCTACTCCCCTCGAAGTAGCTGCTGCAAGAATATTGGGAATATTTAAATAGCTTTTGTTGCTAGGAGAATCTCCTACACATACTGCTTCATCAGCAAGTTGTACATGTAAAGCATTGCGGTCAGTGGTGCTATATACCGCGACTGTTGCAATACCTAACTCCCTACAACTACGTAGAATCCTTAAGGCAATCTCGCCGCGATTAGCTATTAGGACTTTGCCGAGAGACACTCAAGATAGTTACTCAGTAAAAAGATCGTATCAGTGCCTCGACCCATCGTTTATAAAGGTGTAGCGTATATGATCAACTTTGACTAAGTTCAAAACTTTGTTTCAATTGCGGATGTGGTGGAATTGGTAGACACGCACGTCTAAGGAGCGTGTGGCTTCGGCCTTGCGAGTTCAAGTCTCGCCATCCGCATTATTTAAAACCTTGAGCCTAAGAAAAACGATTAAAAAAAACGAAACTGAGCTTGCAATAGTTATAGTTTCCAACGGTCCAGGTGAATTAAATACTTGGGTACAGCCTGTAGCTGAAAAATTACAAGCTGCATTCAAATGCAAACAATATTCAAATAGTTCAACTATTTGTCTAAGGCTAGTTTTAGTCCCATGTCCAAATGCAACTGGCAACGAAAAGGCAGTTGCTGAAAAATGGAACATTTTCGAAAAAATTTACTTAGCTAAATATTTCTGGCAACTTTTATTGAACCCCAAAAAATATGGATTCTGGCCAAAAAAAGGAATAGTTATATTTTTAGGAGGAGATCAATTCTGGAGCATTCTTCTTTCGGCAAGATTAAGATACAAAAATATTGCATATATTGAATGGATTGCTCGATGGCCTTTTTGGAATGACCGAATTGCAGCTATGTCTAAAGACGTTAAAAGACTGATACCAAAACATTTAAAAAAGCGATGTGTAGTCGTAGGTGATTTAATGGCCGACATAGAAAAAAATAATGAAAAAACCAATTTTCTTCCTAATGCGAAATGGATTGCTCTATTACCTGGATCTAAAAAAGCAAAGCTTTCAATAGGAGTTCCCTTCTTTCTAGAAGTAGTAGATCACTTATCAAAACTCATAAAAGATGTTAATTTTCTAATACCTATTGCACCCACAACAAGTATTGAAGAAATTTACCATTTTAGCAGTTCAAAAAATAAATTCACCAAGCTATATTCTTCTACAATCGTGAAAATTGAAACAGAAACCAAAGAATTACCTTTGAAAATACTATATACTAATATGGGTTCTAAAATATATTTAATTGAAAAACATCCAGCACATAATTTTTTATGTCAATGCGATTTAGCTATAACAACTGTTGGAGCAAATACATCGGAATTGGGAGCATTATGCTTGCCAATGATAGTAGTTTTACCTACCCAACATTTAAATGTTATGGAAGCATGGGATGGATTTTTGGGCATTATTGGAAGAATACCAATCTTAAAAAATTGTATTGGATGGCTAATTAGTTACTGGAAATTACGTAATAAAAAATTTATGGCATGGCCAAATATAACTGCAAATAAAATGATTATTCCAGAGAGAGTTGGGAACATTAGCCCTAAAAAGATTGCAGAAGAAGCTTGTTACTGGATAAATTCACCTGAAAAACTAAAAAGACAAAAAGAAGATCTAAGATCTTTAAGAGGAAAACAAGGGGCTGTATTATCACTGAGCAGAGAAATTATTAATTTAATATCAGAGATACAAATTAACAAATGAAAAAGATATTAACTTTTTACCAAGGATCATCAATTTCTTCTTTCTCTTTAGAGATATCAATATTTTGACGATTTAACTTATCATCTTTTGGTTTATCAATCAGAAATGATTCTACATCTAAAGGATCCTCTAAATTACTTTGTGATTTCCTATTTGATGCTCGTTTAATGAGATTAGAATCTGATTTCAAATCAGACTTTTGGGCTTCATAATAGTCCTTATCTTGATAATTAAAATCGGATTTTTTTTCATTATATGAAAACTCATCACTAGAACTATTTGATATATTTGGTTCTTCTAAATATCTCACTTGAGTTTGATAATATTGATTATCTTCGTCTACCTCTACATATTCCATAGTTTCATCTTCATCAAGATCATTAAAAGATATATCTGAAGACGAAGTAAGAGCTTTTGGAGCTTCTTCAATCTCTTCTCCAGATGTCAACTGATTCTCAACCGGGACAAGATTGACTCTATATCGTTCTCTTTCTTGCTCATCCCAAGTTCCTCCTCCGACACCGATTTTTTCAAGCAATCCACTACTAAGCTGCTTCAACTTCTCTTCTGCACCCTCATAAACAATAATTCGATCGGCCCCACTACTAACTATTTCATTGACTGGGATTTCCCAAGTACTAAGAACTCCTTCTCCTAAAAGGGGGACGCCCATTGCTCCCATGACCAAACTAATTAATTCTCCTGTTTCAATATCAAAAGAAAAACCTAATACTCTGCCCAATTGTTCACCTGATTCTGTAATCACCTGGCAATTAATTACTTTGCTATATCTATCAGGCTGAAATTCTTCACTTAATGAATCTATAGAATCAACAAGAATGACATCTCCTACTTGCCGAATACGATCCAGAAGCATCCATTTTGGAAGTCCTGGTAAGAATCTAGTTAATGGATTATCTCTAAGCCCAAGTGCAACAATTTCACGTCTATCTATGTCTACAACTACTTCCCCAACTACACCTAAGCGTCTTCCGCTATCACGCGTAATAACTTGAGTGCCCATGAGTTCAGAACGAAGCCACAGTCTCTCACTGGGAACTGTTTCACCTAAATCGTTGGGAAATTGCGAATTGGTCAAGCTAAAGATTTAGATAAAAAGTATTCTCATCATTTTGCCGCATAACCTGCATAGATACATCTCAAGCTGCCAAAGGCAAACCAATTACCTGAGTATTTGCACCTCTCGCCTGAGTGACTCCAATAGTTCGCATTGCAGCTCCAATCATAGGACGACGATGACTCACTACCAAAAACTGAGCATTTTCAGATTGTCTAGCTATCAAAGAAGACAATCTTTCTACATTAATTCCATCGAGAAAACTGTCTACCTCATCTAAAGCATAAAAAGGAGAGGGTCTAAAACGTTGCAATGCAAAAAGAAAACTAAGTGCTGTTAAGGATTTTTCACCTCCTGACATAGCCGCTAATCTGCGTACAGATTTTCCCTTCGGATGCGCTACCAAAGTCAACCCTCCCTCTAAAGGATTTTCTATATTTTCTAATTGAAGATGACCATCTCCATCGGAAAGACTTGCAAAAATTTGACGAAAATGTCCATCTACTGCCTCAAAGGCTTCCATAAAAGCTTCTTGACGAAGAGTTGCAACAGTTTCAACACGCAACAACAATTCCGAACGTTCTTCCGTCAATACTTCAAGTCGCTCAACTAAATCTTTTAAACGAACTTCCAATTGTTCGAGTTCCTCCAAAGCCAACATATTTACTGGTTCCAAAGACTCAATACGTTGCTGCAAGTTCCTCAATTGATTTTGTAAAAACTCTAATCCTTTTTCTCGAAGATCATCTGAGATGAATGGTAATGGATCAGGAAGAACCTTTTCTAATTCTTTCATACGTATTCGTCCACTTCTAAGTGCTTCTTCGATCGTTTCTAAATCAGACCGCATCCGCTCCAAATTCCATTCAATTTCTTGTGATTTTTGCCTGATATTTGCCAAATTTAATTCTGCTGCATCTCGAGCTTGACGTTTTTCTCCGAAACATTGTTCCAATTCTTTTTTCAAAATCTCAAGTTTTTCATGTTTATTTTTTAAGTCTTGATTCTCCACCTTCCAATTTTGATGTTGTTCAGCAAGCAAAGAAATCGCATTCTGCAATCTATCTTCTTCAGTTTCCAGGGATTTTTTCTTTACACTCAATCTTTCTAAAGCCAATTCTTCTTGTTGCATTTGACTAATTAAAAGATCTCTATCTTCTTTAAGAGTTCCTAGATTTTTCTCTAAAGATTGAAGTTCTGTTTGTAATTTCCTTATATTTTCATTTGTTTGTTGAGAAGCAGATTGTTTTTCTTTTACATCCAAGATTTCCAAGTCTGACAAATGAGGCTTGATTTCTTCCTGAAGTATATTTAATCGCTTTTGATATTCAAATTTTGCTTTTTCTAAAGATTGTAAACGATCTAAATGCTCATTATGCCTATCTATAAAAGGAGTATTAGATCGCTTAAAAGCCAATTTCTGAGCAGCTAAAGTAGCTTTTTCATTTTCGATGACTTTAAACTTTTGACGTAATTCAGTTAATAGAGAAATTAAACGATTCTCTTCAGAATGAACTTTAACAAGAGTCTCACCAATTGATAATAATTTTTGTCTTAAAGGTTCTATATCATCTTTTTCCTTACTAATTCCAAAACTGAGAAAATTATTTTTTGCAAAAATACTTCCTCCCGTCATTGCTCCACTTTTCTCCAATAACTCTCCAGCAAGTGTTACTGATCTAGAAACTCCTAATTGAGTACGTGCAGAGTTCAAATCTGAAAACACAAGAGTATCCCCGAATACATATCTAAAAACATCCTTATATACATGATCAAATCTAATAAGATCAATCGCTTGAGAAATAAAACCATCTCTTTTATCTAAAAAGCTTGATCGTTGCAATACATTACTAATATTAGATCTATTATTTTTAATTTTATTTAAAGGTAAAAAAGTTAAACGACCAGCTTTCTTTAATTTTAATAGCTCAATAGCTTTAGAAGCAATCAAATCATTTTCAACAACAATATGACCAATTCTGGAACCAGCTGCAACTTCTAAAGCGAGACGAAATTTATTCTCTACTTCGCCTAAATGAGCAATTGGTCCATGAATTCCTTCTAATCCCGACTCAAGTAAAAGTTTCAAAGCACCAGTTCCTCGGCTTTCATATAAAGTCTCTCTTCTACTTTCCAAGCGAGCAATATCTTTTTCTATTTTTGTTTGATCATTTTCTAATCTTTGTCTAGTTTTCTGATGTAAATTTAACTCATCAGAATAGTTCTTTATTTGAGTTTCCTGAGTATTTATTATTTTTAAAATAGAATTCCACTTATTATCTAAAATTTTTAATTGATCATTCAATCTTTCATTCTCTAATAAATCTCTATCTTTATCTAATTTTAATTCTTCTAATCTTTCATTTATTTGTATTAATCTTTCATCTAATTTTTGTTTCTCCTCATAAAGTGGTTTCAAAATAGAATTTACCTTATCTCGTTTCAAACCACGTTCTTTATATTCTTCAACCCAAGCACTTGATTGCCCCGCAACATCTGTCAACCTTCTGCGAGCAGAATCAACAGCTGCTTGTGCATTTTGCACATTAATTTCTGCGGAATCTATTTTAGTCTTTATAGACTCTTTAGGGTTTTCTATATTTTCCTTACTTAATTCATTTTTTTGATTCTTTATTTCTTGTCTTTTTTCTTTTAGTTTCTCTCCTTCTTGTTTATGTTGATTTGCTTGACGATCCAATTCTCTTGCTTGACTTTCTAATCCTGCAATTTTTCCTTGTATTTCTATTAATTTATCCTCCCCTAATGCTTTAACTTCTTTTTGCAAATCATTTAATTTCTCAGAAGCATGTTTGACTTCTAGCTTGGAATCAATTAAACGCTTTTTATCCACAATCTCTTTTTCTAAAAGATCTTTTTGACGTAGAACTAATTCTTGTAAATCTTTCTGAGAGGCTTCATAAATTAAAACAGATTCTTGTTGTTTTCCAATATTCATTTCCTCCTTTAATTTCTTATAAAGGCGAGCCTTTTCACAATCTTTCTCCAAACGCTGCTTTGAAGAAAGTAACTCCTGTTCAACAATACGACAACGTTCTTGGCGAGCAAAAACATCATCCAACTTAAGACGCGCTTGCTCAATCCTATTATCAAACAAAGCGACTCCTGCAAGCTCATCAATTAAACCTCTTCGATCCTTATTACTCATAGAAACAACGCGAGTCACATCTCCTTGCATAACCACATTGCTGCCTTCGGGGTCAATCCTCAATCTTCGCAACTGAATCTGAAGCTGCTGCAAATTACAATTTTCACCATCAGCAGTATAAGTAGAACTATAAGAACCACCAGGCATCACTCTTAAGCGTCGTGTTACTGTCCATTCCTTTTGTCCTTTTTTTATCCAAGGTCCTTCTTCCGGAATTTCCAAACCCTCTTCAGCAGGATCAGGTTGCCAATCATTTAAATCAAAGCGAACGCTTACAATTGTTTCTGCTGATTTACCAGCTCGCAAAACAGAACTATTAACTAAATCTGGTAACCTCTCTGCGCGCATACCTTTGCTAGTCGCCAAACCAAGACAAAAAAGAATGCCATCAAGAATATTACTTTTTCCAGATCCATTAGGTCCTGTAACGACAGTAAAACCTTCTTCGAGGGGAATGGTCATTGACCCCCCAAAAGACTTGAAATTTGTTAAACCTACCTGATTGATGTAAACCAACAGGACTAAGAATCTTGAAAGCAAACATTAGCGAACCCTGAAAGAACCTCAAGGGTTCCTTACTTAAATGACATTGAATTAAGAAAAAGAAACTATTTTACAAAGTCCATTTTTTATTTCCAATCGCCCACTTAACTTGCTGCTATTGATGTCTATTGATAAATCATCATTTTCAACAGAAGATGTCAACCCGGTAAAATTTCCTCCCAAAACTTTCTTAGCCCATCCTCTACCACCCGATACACAAGCTTCGTCTCTCTCTAACCAATACAAATTATGAGAAGGCTGCAAAAGAGCTGGTACGCATGGCCCATTTACACAGGGGATAATAGGTAAACGCCAAGTGCGACAAAAATCTCCAGCTTCAACTAAAAGATCAAAGTGAAGTCCATCCAAATTATCTTTAGAAACTGTATGTCTGAGAATCACCCATCTATTAGTCACAAGCAAGTTAAGCAATGAATTAAAAAATAATTATTTATATCTGATCAAAGAGATCCAAAAATTTAAATCAAAAGATAATAATCCATTACTCAATTGGTATTTGATGATCTAAAACCAAGTTACTCTACAAAGCTTCTATAAAAGCAGAATATTCTAATCAAAAATACAGAAACTACAAACTAACAGATAAACTAACCCTGAAAGAGCATTCATCTGTCAATCTTGTATTAAATTAATTTTTGACTATTTAATCAGAAGGTACAAATCTCAGAGCAACTAAAAGCAAACTACCAGCACCTGCAATAGCTGCAAGAACTAGACCGAAATCTGTAGGGGTGGTATTGGACGCAAAAAACATTGCAGACAATCCGACGTCCATGATCACTAAATTAATTACATGAGATCTTTAGCACTAGAAGCATTCAAATAGCAATAAATGTAAGCAAAGGCGACGTATGAATGTTATTAAATCCCAAAAGAAAAGCCAAAGAACATAGTTTGTACCTTTAGTTACAAGTAATTGTTCGTTTAATGGTTAAGTTCATATTTAGACAGATATAGTACTCAGAGGGGTTACATATTGTAGAGGGGCTCACTACGCTTGAAAAAACAGTCTGGTAATTATGGAATCTGTGAATTCCGCATCTCGCGAAACCCAGGCATCAGTTGACACTAGGTTACCTGAGAATAAAAGTCTCTCCAACCAATGGTTTAGTGAGCAATTTGATGATCTATTGCCAAAAATTCAAGAGGAATGGCCTGATCTAGCACAACAAACAATTGAGGCTACAAGAGGCAGTCTCGAAGATTTAGTCAAAATCATTTCATCGCACTCTGGAAAAACATCTGAGGGAGTATTAGAGCACCTAGAAGAGCTCTTAAGTTCAGCTGGCAGCCGCACAAAAGATCTTGCTGAAAGTTTAGAGCCCTTTGAAAAACAATTAGAAGAGCTTTTAGATGAACTAAATCAAACACTGAGGCCAAAAATAGAAAAACCTATTAGGAAAAGACCTTTACTTGCTATAGGAATTGCAGCAACTATAGGAGTTTTCTTGGGAATACTTTTAACTGGAGGTAAAAGATCCTAATGGATAACTCTGAAAATTCTAAAGGATTTAGAGCTGCAGCAAGGGTTACAGCACTTGCAAGTTCTATAATGGATCTTCATGTGAGAATTGCACTTAAAGAAGTTAATCGAGAAAGAAGAAGAATAATTAGTGGTGGCCTTTTTCTTGCACTAGGTGGAATATTGATGTTATTTACATTGCTCGCCTTACATATAATCATAATCATCTGGTTCCAAAATTCTTTAGATTTAAAGATTGACACAGCACTGCTAATACTTGCACTAATTGATGTCACCATAGCCGGAATAAGCTTCCGTATTGGAGGACATCTTACAAAAGGACCTTATTTACCTGAAACTTTTGAAGGATTATCTAAAAGCACAAAAGCTGTATTTGGGAAACCTCAATGAATTAAATAATTCATCCAACGACAATCAATGCCTCCATTACTGATCGGAAAACGTTGCTTACACTTCATACGAAGAAATCTACTCAACTGAGGATTCCCATTTAACAACCACAAATTCCAACCTGAGGCATTCTTCTTTAAATAATGACCTAGTTCAAAATATAAATCTCCCAAGTCCTCAGTATTTCCTATGCGTTTTCCATAAGGTGGATTACATACAATTATTCCTGGCACTTTAGGTAATTGATAATCTCTAAAATCTCCCATTTTTATAACTATTTCCTTTTCAAGTCCGGCTTTTAAAATATTCATCTTTGCTTGATTAGCAATATTAATATCTTTTTCAAAGCCAATAATCTGAGATATTTTTTGATTACTCTTAAAAAGACTATGAGCAGATTTCTTTTCATAATCCCAAAGTTCTTCATCAAAATCAGGCCAATCTTCGAACATAAATTTACTGTTCAATCCCGGGCAAATTCCTTTAGCAATACTTGCGGCTTCCAAAAGAAAAGTTCCAGAACCACAGAATAAATCTACTATATTAATTGAATATTTCCACTTCGCTATATATAATAATCCAGAAGCTATATTCTCCTTCAAAGGTGCTTTACCTATAGCAGATCTATAACCTCTTCGATGTAAACTATAGCTTGAAGTTGCAAGGCTTAAAGTGGCAATATTAGAATTAAGATGTAAATGTAAACAAACATCAGGTAAAGTCAGATTTACATTTGATCTATAACCCCAAATTTCCCTTTGAGAATCAACAATAGCATTTTTAATTTGTAATGCAGTAAAATGACTATGATTCATCTCTCTTGAAACACCAGATACATCTACACGAAAACTTTTAGTTGGATCTAGCCAATTTTCTAAGTCAAATGAATTTTGAATTCCATCATAAAGAGACTTCTGACTATGACATTTAAATTGACTAAGTTGCCGAAAAAATCTAAATGGTAAACGAGCTTGTAAATGTAATCTGTAAAAACATGACAAGTCAACAGAACAAATCACAATGCCTGTAGAAAATTTAATTAATTTTGCTCCAAGATTCTCTAATTCTTTTGCACCAGATTCCTCCAAACCATGAGGGAGAGAAGCTATAACTGTAATCTGCTTAGGCACAAAATCTAAAATAATTTGTTTGCATTTATTGAATTCGACTTAATACATAGTGTAGATATCTGTAAGAATAGCTATGTCTATTTTAATAGACTAGGTGATTCACACCAGTTTCTCGGACAGCGGTTCGATTCCGCTCAGCTCCATCATCTGCTGGGGCTGCAATGGTTTCGACGGGATGCAAGGAGTTTGACTGAAACCTGCTCGGTTAGAGCAAAACCATAAATGCTAACAAAATCGTTAGTTTCTCTCGTCAAACAGCCCCTGTTGCTGCTTGACCCTAAAGAGAGATGGGGTGAGACCAGCCTTATTACCCAATTGGTCCATGGACGCTGGAAGGCGTCCTTTTTAATTGCAGCGCAATGGGTCTCAAGATCTCAAAAAAAGTCAAAATTAGGTTTGGGGGCAAAATCCAATAATTCTCCTCAAAATCTATTCTCAGTCATCTCAAAAACATAAAAAGGGCTGACATAAGTCAGCCCTTCTAGTTCAGATCGAAATCGGCTGTCAACCTTCTACATTCAAGCAGCAAAATAGAAAGTAATTCATCACTGCTGAATCATAAAAAACTCTGCTTTGAAACAATTTCTAAATATTCCTTCTAATAAACACCCACAAACAAATACTTAAGTTTCAAATTTAAAACAAAGTAGATCAATTTTATACATCTAAATGACTAATATTTATCTATAAATAGAAATATAACCTGAACTTAAGTCATTTATTACCAATCAGTCCAAAAAATATAACTACTAATGATCCACAATGCATAAGAATGAAAAATGAATTCTATATATCAATGCTACTTAAAACTCTAATTGTATTAGCACCGATTTTTATTGCATCATTATCAACAATCTTCTGGCTTTCTTTTTGGGGAGTCCTCAAATGGGACCAAAGTATAATCCCTGGCTTACCATCATTAGAAAATTATCAAGATTGGGAAGATAGTGGCATCGTTCCAGATAAAAGAACTAAAGAAGGCTATCCGGTTTTTACTGTTAGAACTCTAGCTGTCAATGCCTTAGGAATTCCAACTGTATTTTTTCTAGGAGCAATATTTGCAATGCAGTTCATTAGAAGAGGTTTATTTAATGCGTAGCAAAGAAAATCACATGCAAATGAAAGCAATTGATCAAGTTATTTTTTTTCTAATATCCATTTCTTCCTTTGCATGGATTTCAATAGCAATTACAAGCTTTTACTTATACAAATTCAACTGATTCTTAAGTATCATTATGCAATTAAATAACACACTTAAAAGAATGACTGGGGGATGAAATTAGCTTGTTAGGGAATCCAACAAAATCATCATAAAGAGAAGCTCTCATCTATTAACAAAGTCATTCAAAGAACCTTGGAAGAATGATCTTTCACTTTTTCAAGCAAAAAGTATTCACAAATTAATAATTAATAAACTGAAGAAACTATATATAAACTAAATAAAATTAAAAGATAAAATATATTAAACCAAATCAAAGTATCTCATTGGATAAAATAGTTCTTATGCGTTGCAAAAAGAATGTCGTTAATACAACAAAATTCTCTACATCGGAAAATTCAAATAAGAAGCTTGACAATTGCAAAACAAACAGCAGATTAGATTCAAATTGATAAAATTTTTTTGTTTATCACAGCAAGATCAATGCACAAAAATTCATTAAAAAATCTGTTCAAAATTGCAATTTTACCATCATTGGCAATATATATATCTATATTATTTATTACTTCAAATGCAGGAATTGAAACAAGCTTAGTACTTCGAGACCTCCTACAAACTTGCGATTACCCAATTGGCGTAGGCATGATATCTAGTTTAGGAGTAATTCTATGGGCAGCAGCAAGTGCAATCTGTCTTTTCTCCTATACTTCTAATCTAATTAATAAGAAATCCTATAAAAGATTAGTAATTATTGGAGGTTTTTTTTCGGGCCTTCTTTGTTTAGATGATCTCTTTCTTTTACATGATAAAAAGCAAATAAATCAAGATATTCTTTATACTATATATATAGCTCTAGCTATATTTTTAATCATCAAATTTGGTCATTTAATTAAAGAAATTGATATTTACGCATTTCTTGGATCTGCATTTCTATTAGCTCTTTCTGTTATCAGTGATATTTTTCAAGATTTCTTACCAATCAACTATGAAACTGTACAAATTCTTGAAGAAGGCTTTAAATTTATTGGGATAACTGCTTGGCTTTATTTTTGGAATAAGGCATCATACAAGGCAATTAGTTCTTCAAAAAATAACTAAATATTTACATTTTTGCTTATAACTCTTTTTGTAATTTATTTAGTTTATATGGAATAGTCCAAATCATGGAATAACAATAGTCCAAGAAAATGCAAGTCCTATTCCTATCCAAATACCTGCAAGTAAATTGCGAAAATTAAATGTCACTCTATTAATCACTTCTCGAGAGATTGAGATTAAAAAGAATAAAAAGCATCCTTGTGCAAGCAAAAGTCCTCCAAAATATCCCAATAAAGGTGTAGGCTCAGCACCAATAATTGTGCTTCCAAGTAAATAACCATGTAAAGCAAACATTGGGAAAAGCCAATATGAACTCAAAACGTTGAGAATGATAAAACCCTCGATTGCTAAAGATAGCGAAACAAATAATTCTGCCCAAGGATCCCAAAATTCAGACAAAGGCAAGAATTGAACAAAAACACTTCCGGCTAAACCAACAAACAAAAGGGGAAGAACTAATTTTTTGGTTCTTTTGAGTCCCACAAAGACAATGCCAATCATAAAAAGCAAATGATCAGGACCAACTAATGGATGTCCAATACCACTAACAAGAGCTTTCCAAAAAGAAAGCTCTAAACTGTTTCCCATTTCGAAGGGATGATGAGCTAAAACTGACTCATTGGTAAACACAAAAAAACAAAATACGGAAAATACAACTGCAAAAAAATACTGTCCTAAAGAGAAAGGAAGCTTCATAAATCGATCCTCGTCGAATGTTACAAGGCGGGCATTCTGACTGATATCGAAAAGTCTCGATACTTCACAGTTGCGGGACAGTAGCGGATTTTCACCGCTTTTCCCCGTTACCTCCAATGACTGATCTCCATTGGAACCTAGAAAACTAATCTAAACGTTATTTCGCCTCTCAGAAAAAATTAAAACAAAAGATACACTCTCAGGAACATTAACAAATTTAAAAGATCTTAGAAAAAGAATTTTTTTGTTATTCGAAGATACTAAGAATTAATTAGACCTTATATATTTTTTTATGGCAAATATTTGCTTAAATTACAACGATACTAGAAAAATTTAGTAAAAAATAATCAATACAACAATAATATCTAAGTTGTATAGTCGGCATTAATATGAATATACTCTGAAGATAAATCACATCCCCAAGAAACAGCATCAAAAGCACCAGAACCTATTAACAACGAAAAAGATAAAATATCATTCTTCGGATTTTCTAATCGAACAATTTTTTGCATATAATCAACTACTAAATGTCTATCAAAATCTACTGGCAATCCATGCTGCATTATTTGAAAAGGGCCAATCCAAAGTGAAACATCTTCTAAATCAAATTCAATTCCGGCTCTACCTGCAGCTGCAAGAACTCTGCCCCAATTAGGATCGCATCCATGCACCGCTGTTTTAACCAATGCAGAACTACTAATTGTCCTAGCAATCAACTGAGCATCTTGAAAATTACGCGCACCCTTTACCTTTACTTCAAAAAGACAATTGGCACCTTCTCCATCACTAACAATTGACTTAGCAAGAAAAGTTGCAACTAAATTCAAGCCTATTTCTAGTTCATGATAAAAATTCTTTTCAATCGCATTCCCTGCTGAAAAAGCTAAAAAAGAATCATTAGTACTTGTATCTCCATCGACAGTGATCGCGTTAAATGATGAATCAACAATTCTTTTAATCATCCCATCCCAGATCTCTTTAGGTACTTGTACATCACAGGTTAAAAACGCTAGCATTGTTGCCATATCTGGATGAATCATTCCCGAGCCTTTTGCAATCCCTCCAACTCGAACCAATTGATGACCCAAGTTAGCTTGAATTGCAATCTCTTTAGTTCTTAAATCTGTTGTCAATATTGCTTGAGCAGCGTTGGAACTACCTTCAGAACTTAAAGAATCCACTAAAGGATTGACAGCCTTTAATAAATTTTCCATTGGAATTGCTTCACCAATAACGCCAGTAGAACAAATCAAAACCTCAGATTCCAAAATGCCTAGTTTTTGAGCCACTGCCTTTGTGGCAATTAAACTATCTTCCATGCCTCGCACACCAGTACAGGCGTTAGCTTGTCCTGAATTTATAAGTATTGCTCTTACCTTTCCATCCAAAAACAATAATCTTTCTTTACAGAGGTCTATACACTTTGCACGAACGATTGATTGTGTGAATGTTCCTGCACACAAAGCATGATGAGGCGCAAGTATTAACGCTAGATCTAAGTTATCTGAACTTTTTAGTCCAGCACGAATTCCCGACGCCTTAAAACCAGAAGGAGCGGTTATTCCTCCAGAAGTTAAAGACCAAAGTGTGGATTCAAGATCGCCCAATGCAATGCCTTAGAAAGTAAACTCTTTATCATCCTGCGATATTTTCTGAAAGTTTTAAAGGCCAAATCACCAAAACGTTGGAATGGAATCCAGCGAAGAATAGGTATTACTGGTGGTATTGCCAGTGGGAAGAGTAGTATTGCCAATTATTTAAAAACTATAAAAAAATTGCCAATCCTGGATGCAGATATTTTTTCACAAGAAGCATTACAACCAAATAAAGATGCAACAAGAGAAGTAATCAATAGATATGGAGATTCCGTTATACAAAAGGATAAGACCACGCTATCCATAAATAGAAAAGAATTAGGTGAAATAATTTTTACAAATGAAGCTGAAAGAAAATGGCTAGAATCCTTATTGCATCCAATCATAGAAAATCGCTTTATAGAGGAGCTTAATAATAAAAAGGATGTTCCTACAATTATTCTAGTTATTCCATTATTATTCGAAGCTAATCTTAGTTATTTGTGTAAAGAAATATGGCTTGTATATTGTAAAACCAATCAACAATATCAACGCTTAATGAATCGTGAAAACTTAACATTTGATCAAGCAAAATGTAGAATTGAATCCCAACTTTCAATAAGCAGGAAGCTAGATTTATCTGACAAGATCATTAATAATTCAAATAATTTATGTGAGGCTATAAAAGAAATAGACAAATTACTATAAAAGTGACTATCCCTGAAGTTTCTTCGTAAGAATTTGGTTGGCCAATTTTGGGTCAGCTTTACCACTTGTTTTTTTCATCAATTGACCTACAAAAAATCCTTGTAGTTTTTTCTTTCCAGCACGAAATGAGTCCACTTCCTTGGGATGTGCAACTAATAATTCATTAACAATCTTTTCAATAACTAATGGATCACTAATCATTCCTAAGCCTCTATTCTCAACAATTTCCAGAGGAGATCCACCCTTTTGAAGAAGTTCAGGTAAAATTTCTTTAGCAATTTTGCCACTTATTTTATTTGTAACAATCAATTCAATCATTTCTGCTAAATTTTCAGGAGAAAGCAAAAGCTGTTGGAAGCCAATCTTTTGCGCATTCACATAAGAAGCAAGTGCTCCTGTGATCCAATTCGAAGCTTGTTTCGCATCAGAACCAGATAAAACGACCTTTTCAAAATATCTCGCCATATTGTGATCATCAGTTAACACTCGTGCGTCATACATAGAAAGAGCAAATTCATCGACATATCTATGCCGTTTAGCAGAAGGTAATTCAGGTAACTCGGATCTCCATTTTTCTTGTAATTCTTGGCTAACTTCTATTGGGCCTAAATCAGGGTCTGGAAAATATCTATAATCACTACTCCCTTCTTTAGATCTCATGCTTTTTGTAAGCTGTTTAGATTCATCCCAAAGTCGAGTTTCTTGTAATACTGTTCCACCATTTTCATATGTTTGAATTTGACGTTTAATTTCATATTCACATGCCTTTTGAATAGCAGAAAATGAATTCATATTTTTAATTTCTACTTTGGTTCCGAAGGGAGCATTCGGACCACGCCTAACCGAGATATTTACATCACACCTCAAAGAGCCTTCCTGCATATTTCCATCAGATACACCCAAATACCGAACTATTCGTCTTATTTCAGAAGCATATTCAGATGCTTCTCTTCCAGTCCTCAAATCTGGCTTACTAACAATTTCCGCCAAAGGAACACCAGCTCGATTGTAATCTACTAAAGAATGAGTAGAACCTGCCAAACGATCACTTCCCGCATGTACTAATTTTCCCGCATCTTCTTCCATGTGTAATCTCTCAATACCTATCTTTTTGATATAAGTTTCTTTACCTTTTTCTGCAACTTCCACTTCTATCCAACCTTCTTCGGCAATTGGCTCATCAAATTGAGAAATTTGATAATTTTTAGGAAGATCAGGATAAAAATATTGCTTTCTATCAAACTTGCAATGTTTTGCAATTTTGAGATTTAGAGCCATTGCAGCTTTAACAGCATATTCAAGAACCTTTTTATTTAAAACTGGTAAAGTTCCAGGAAGACCACAAACAATGGGATCAATATGAGTATTGGGCTCATTACCAAAACTTGTAGAGGCTGAAGTAAATATTTTGCTTTTAGTTGCTAACTGAACATGCGTTTCTAAGCCAATTACAGGTTCCCACTCAACTTTAGCTTCGGTCATTTCTTAAATTACAGTTTCTACATACATCCTATGGAAAAAAACAACCGATTGGATAGACATCTTGATCAATAAGACTCAAAATTAGTAATAGAAGATCAAACGAATGGCGTTATCCAGCACGAATACATTACTAGTCCTGGGTGGCGGATTGATTGGCTTATCTATTGCTCATTCATTGG
This sequence comes from Prochlorococcus sp. AG-409-K04, assembly GCA_003215555.1. Taxonomy (GTDB): domain Bacteria; phylum Cyanobacteriota; class Cyanobacteriia; order PCC-6307; family Cyanobiaceae; genus Prochlorococcus_E. The sequence continues at coordinate 23,027 of QCKE01000012.1, read as the reverse complement.
CTAAAAAAGGATATGCAGTGGAAGTATTAAGTCGCAGAAGAAATGAGGCTGCAGGTTTTGTCGCAGCTGGAATGCTTGCACCACACGCAGAAGGGTTGACTGGACATCTTTTAACTATTGGACAAGAAAGTCTGAAACAAATCCCTAAATGGGTACAAACAATCGAAAGTGACAGTGGTATTAAATGTGGGCTCAGAAATACTGGAATAATAGTTCCTTTTTTAAGCGTTGAAGATAGAAACAAATACCCAACTTGTGCTCTGGGGGAATTACTTAATCGATGTGATTTGGAAAAAGAAATACCAGGTATTTCATCTCAATGGAAAACAGGGTTACTGTTTGAACAAGATGGGCAAATCGATAATCGAAGAAGACTAATGAGAGCTCTTGAAAAAGCTTGTGTGGAATTAGGAGTTGGCTTCCAAGAAGGCATTGAAGTATTAGAGATACTCCACGAGAAAAACGTGTTTTGTGGGGTGTTGATAAAAACAGCTGAGGGAAAACTACAAAAAATCAATTGCCCTAAAGCAGTCTTATGCTCTGGGGCTTGGAGTCAAAATCTTTTAACTGAACTACCAATTTTTCCAATCAAAGGACAAATGTTTTCAATTCAAGGTCCTAAAGATGCATTAAAACGTATTCTATTTGGCCCAGGAATTTATTTAGTCCCACGCGATGATGGACTAATCATCGTTGGTGCGACCAGTGAAAGAAATGCTGGATTTACAGAAGGATTAACACCTAATGGTCAACTTAAGCTTCAAAAAGGTCTTAATTCCTTGCTACCCATCACAAAATCTTGGCCACACATGGAACGCTGGTGGGGATTTCGACCATGCACGCCAGATGAAGCTCCTATCCTTGGATCATCCTCTATAAAAGGGCTTTGGATAGCCTCAGGACATTACCGAAATGGTGTACTTTTAGCTGCTATCACAGCCAATTTACTTACAAAAACTATTTGCAAAGAATCGCTCACAAAACTTGAACATGACCTACTAGTAGCATTCGAATGGAAGCGATTCAGCAATTTCCAATAAAATAATTTTTTTACAAAGCCTGTTATTGCTCCACTCTCCAAATCTGATCAGATGGATTCCAATCATTCAGTTCATCAAGAGTAAACCACAAACTAATCTCAAATTTTGCGGTTTCTTCACCATCTGATCCATGAATGACATTGCGTCCAATATTTATAGCTAAATCTCCTCTAATAGTTCCTGGCAGTGCTTCCAAAGGTTTAGTTGCTCCTATCATATTTCTAGCACTTGCAATAACTCCATCACCTTCCCAAACCATTGCAACCACAGGTCCACTTGTAATAAAATCTACTAAACCACCAAAAAAAGGCCGTTCTTTATGAACCCCATAATGCTTTTCAGCTAACTCTTTACTTGGAATTAACTGTTTTAACGCGACGAGCTTAAAACCTTTACGCTCAAAACGTCCTAAAATCTCACCAATCAACCCCCTTTGCACTCCATCGGGTTTAATTGCAAGGAAAGTTCTTTCAACAACCATAAAAGAAATGAATTTATTCTTGGGCTATCGTCTTCTGAAAAGTACCCTCTTGGCAAGCTAAAGAATAGGATTGGATATAACTTTTTTAGACTGCATCGCAAAGAAATCAATTTTTACTTGATTTCAAACCATACCTATCCTTTTTAAATCTTGAACCAATCGCCGCATACAAATCATGAAAAAACCACTTGGACTATAAAGGATAGTGCAGAATTATATGGTTTAGAACGCTGGGGAGATAACTATTTCTCTATCAATGATGCAGGCAATATCAATGTTAACCCCCAAGGTAGTAAAGAAAACAGTTTAGATCTAACGCATTTGTTAGACGAATTAAAGGACAGAAATTTAACTCCTCCACTGTTACTACGATTCGACGACATTCTTGAAGATAGACTTAAAAAACTACATCACGCTTTTGAAGATGCAATTCACAAATACGACTACAAAAATAGATATCAAGGAGTATTTCCAATAAAATGTAATCAGCAACGCCATGTGATAGAAGAAATCATTGCTATTGGAAAGCAATGGAACTTTGGATTAGAAGCAGGAAGTAAAGCAGAACTCTTAATTGCATTATCCATGATTGATAATCCTGAAGCTCTTATAATTTGCAATGGGTATAAAGACAATCGTTATATAGAAACTTCAATACTGGCACGTCAACTCAAGAAAAAACCAATCGTTGTCATCGAACAATTGAATGAAGTTCAAGGTATTATTTCGGCTAGCAAACATCTTAATGCTGCACCATTAATTGGAATAAGAGCAAAACTATCAAGCCAAAGTAGCGGAAAGTGGGAAGCTTCCACTGGAGACAAATCAAAGTTTGGACTCTCCATCCCAGAAATTCTTCACGCAGTCAACCTTTTAAAAGATTCAGGTTTACTAGACGAATTAATTTTGCTTCATTTTCATCTCGGCAGTCAAATTAATGATATTTCTGTACTTAAAAATGCATTGCAAGAAGCGGGGCAAATTTACATTGAATTAAAACGTTTAGGGGCACCAATGGGCTACCTAGATGTAGGTGGTGGATTAGGAATTGACTATGATGGTAGTCGAACAGCTACTGCTGCATCAACTAATTATTCTTTACAAAATTATGCCAATGATGTAGTAGCCACAATTCAAGAATGTTGCAAAACAAATCAAATCGAAGTTCCTAGGCTAATTACTGAAAGTGGGCGCAATATTTGTAGCCATTTTTCCATATTAATATTTAATATCTTAGGAACCAGCTCCGTTCCAATTGATATTCCTAAAAGAACCAATAATGAATACTTAATAGTTGAAAATCTTCGTGACACGTTAAACGCCCTTGATGACATCTGTGCAAAAAGCAAATTAGATGTATCTAAATTGCAAGAAGCATGGAATGACGCACTGAAATTCAAAGAAGATGCACTCGCTGCATTTAGACTTGGATTTATCGATCTCACAACTCGTGCAACCGCTGAACAACTTACCTGGGCATGTGCAAAAAAAATAACTTCTAATCTCTCAAATACAACCCTAATACCAGAAGAACTTAAAGCCTTAAATTCTGCCCTTGCCGCTACCTATTATGCAAATATATCGATTTTTCGTTCTGCACCAGATACTTGGGCAATCAATCAGCTTTTTCCAATTATGCCCATACATCGATTGAATGAAAGGCCTTGTAAATTAGGTCATTTTGCTGATCTTACATGTGATTCTGATGGAAAATTCACTCAATTTATTAATAATGGCAATATAAAAAATTTACTGGAATTACATGAAATGAAGCCAGGCAAAAATTATTGGGTAGGTATGTTTCTAGGTGGTGCCTATCAAGAAATTATGGGCAATCTTCATAATCTATTTGGAAGTACTAATGCAATCCATATTCGATTAACGCAAAAGGGTCGCTACAAACTCAAACATGTTGTTAAAGGAAATACTAAAAGGGATGTACTTCATGCCGTCGAATATAATTCTGAACAACTCCTTGAAAAACTAAGGATTGCCACTGAATCAGCCATCCAACATAAGACTTTAAATATTAATGATGCACAACGGTTTATAGAACATATAGAAATAAGCTTACGTAAAAGTACATATCTACAAGAATAAGATCAACTCAACAATTTACGTAGTTGATCGCTAGCAAAATCCAAAGCTGCATCCAGAGATTGCACATCTCTCCCTCCAGCCTGTGCCAAGCTTGGGCGACCACCACCGCCACCGCCGCATAATTTTGCTACAGGTCCAAGAAACTTTCCAGCATGCAATCCTTGATTAATCACTTCTGAACTAAAAGCAGCAACTAAAACAACTTTATTATTATCAGCAAGATCTGGCATCCCTCCTAACACCACAACCGAAGACGGGCCTAATGTCTCAACCAAAGTCTTTGCAGCAGATTGCAATGCATCACCAGACATACCATCAAAACGTTCAAAAATACATGACACATCCCCTATCAAGATCGCATTAGTTACTAGTGCCAAAGCCTTAGAAGAGGCAACTTCTTCTTGCAATTTCTCAAGCAATTTATTTAAAGATTTCACTTCATTCTGCAAAGTAATTACACGATCAACAATTTGATCCGATTGCACCTTTAATCGATCGGTTAAAGTTCTAACAACTGAATCTCTAGCATTTAAATATTCCAAAGCACCTTGACCAGATATAGCTTCAATACGACGAACACCTGCAGCAATACCAATTTCACTAATGATTTTAAAAATACCAATCTCCGTTGTATTGGCTACATGGGTACCTCCACAAAGTTCCATTGAAACTCCTGGAACATCAACAACTCTAACTATATCGCCATACTTTTCACCAAACATTGCTATTGCACCAGCAGCTCTAGCTTCAGACAGTGACATTTCAGTAACCGACAAATTATGTCCCTCAGAAATCCAATCATTTATTATTTTCTCTACTTTATCTAATTCTTCTAATGATATTGGGCGTGAAGAATGAAAGTCAAATCGTAATCTATCAAAACCAACTAATGAACCTGCTTGACTAATATCTGAATCAACTACACTCTTTAAAGCAGATTGTAATAAATGAGTAGATGTATGATTAGCTTGAATACATCTTCTGCTGTAATTATCTACCTTACAATTTACAATATCACCTACATTTAGAATCCCATTTTTTACAAGGCCAGAGTGAACAAAAGATCCCTTGATACGACGCACATCATCGATCTCAATCTCGCATGGAATGTTGGTTGAGCCAACTGACACAAGAAGGCCTCGATCACCAATTTGGCCGCCTCCTTCACCATAAAAAGGAGTTGATTCAAGAATTATATCTATTCTATCCCCATCCCCACATTTGTTTGATATAACGCCATCAATAACTATTGCCTGAACCTTACTTGATTCTTCAAATTTTTTATAGCCCACAAAATTAGTTTCATCAAAACCATTCACTATCTTCTCAAGACTATCTTGAATCGTTAAATCTATTGTAGTACTAGCAGCTTTAGCTCTCTCTCTTTGTTTCTCCATAGCCTTTTGAAAACCTTTAATATCTACTGAAACAAACTTCTCCTGAGCAATTTCTTCTGTCAATTCAATAGGAAAACCATATGTATCATATAATTCAAATGCCTGATATCCAGATATTTGACCTGAATTATCAGCCAATAAGTCTTCCAACATTTTCTCTCCTCTCTCTAACGTTTCTAAAAAACGAGCTTCCTCCCTTTGCAGTTCATTGAAAATTTGTTGGCGTCTTGTTAATAATTGTGGATATGAAATCTTCATGAGATCAATTGCTACCTCAGCAACTTCTTTAAGAAAAAAGCCATGAATTCCGAGCAAACGACCATGTCTAACAATGCGTCTGAGTAAGCGTCTCAAAACATACCCACGACCTAAATTAGTTGCCAAAACTCCATCGCTCACCATATGAACACATGCTCGAATATGATCCGCTATAACTTTAAAAGATATCTTATTTTTCTCGTCAATATGCTTATAATTAACTCCTATTAAAGATGCAACTTTCTGAATAAGTGGGAACATCAAATCAGTTTCGTAATTATTAGGGACTCCCTGTAAGATTTGGGCCATTCTCTCAAGTCCCATCCCGGTATCGATATTACAATTTGCAAGTGATGTCAATGTTCCATCTGAATCACGATTGTATTGCATAAAAACTAAATTATAAAATTCAATAAATCGACTATCATCTTCCAAATCAATCTTGATATCCCCAAGTTCTGGGTGGAAATCGTAATACAGTTCTGAACAAGGACCACAAGGTCCCGTAGGACCAGAAGACCAAAAATTATCAGCCTCATCCATTTTAATGATGCGATGTGGATCTACCCCCACCACATCTCTCCATATATCTTCCGCTTCTTTATCTTCACGAAATACACTGACCACTAGATGTTTTGGGTCTAAGCCAAAGATATTCGTACTTAATTCCCAGGCCCATTCAATTGCTTCTTTCTTAAAATAATCACCAAAAGAAAAATTTCCCAACATCTCAAAAAAAGTATGATGTCGGGCCGTCTTCCCTACATTCTCAATATCATTTGTTCTTATACATTTCTGACTAGTTGTTGCTCTCTTTGATGGCCTTTTTTCATGACCCAGAAAAACAGGCTTAAAAGGAAGCATTCCTGCAATCGTAAGCAAAACAGTGGGATCATCAGGTACTAATGATGCACTTGGTAGAACTTTATGATTGCGCTGCTCAAAAAAATTCAAAAAAGCAGTCCTTATCTCATCTCCGGTAAGAGGTTTCATTTGAAAATTTGACATCGCTCGTGCAACCGACATAACATAAGTGAAAACCAGTAAAAACTGCGCCCTGCGTGATGCAAGTTCAAAATAAAAAACAAGTTAGTAGCTTCTTATAAAATCTAACCAATTAACTGTGATTATTCTCCAAAGAATTGTGCAAAATTACTATTTCTATGGATTAGAACAAAGTTGGCAACCGTAAATCAACATTGGATGATTAAAATATCCCTTATATGGGCCTGCTCCACGCTACTTGGTTACGACATTGCAAAGAATGTGATGGCCCAGGTTTATTTCTATGGGCGGACACCTGGAAAGTAGCTGTACCTGAAACTTCAGATTCTCAATCTTTAATACATCCATTTACTCTTTCCTCTCCAGAGCTAACAAGCTGGCTAAAGAAAAAAGAAATCTGCCCTGAAAAATCAACTAAAACAACAAGATTTCTCACATTACCCAGTAAGCAATTAACAAAAACAACAAAAAAGAATTCTGACTCTGAAAAATATGTAGGGAAGAGCCGCCGAGAGTTTTTACCTTTGCAAGCAGGCGAAAATATCTCACAAAGTTTTCAATTATCAGAATGGGAAGTCGAAGGAATGATACTTACACCTTTTGAGGCTACAAAATGGTTATCTCAATTACCTTTAAGAAATAAACATTCATATATTGGAGAAGAAGTCCTGTGGTGGGCTCACTTTCAAAGATGGACATTAAAGCTAATTGCAAATGGCTCATGGCTTCCTCAAGCTGAACAGAATGCAGAGGAAGAATCCACAACTCGCGCAAGATGGATTCCATTATTAAATCAAGAAAATGAACGAAATCGCTTAGAAGAATTTATCAAAACTATGCCATTAGTTATTAACTGTGCAGTTCCATTATTGAAGAAATCAAAGGAATTTGAATTCAGTCAAACCACCAGAACAGAACCAGAACTAAGAGATGATCCAATGGAATCATGGTGCAGAAGCAATAAACGAGTTGAAGTTGTGCACATTCTTGAAGAAATTATTGATGTACAATTGCGAAATGATTTTCAACCCAATTCTACGGAACTAGATCCATTACTTTCTAACTGGGAAAAAGCACTTGGATCAAAAAGTAGAATTATTGATATATCAAATGAAGATGCACAAAGATTAATTCAAGCTAGTAAAAATTGGAAAAGAGGATTAAGCGCAAACCTAAGATCTGGAAAAGTCTGCTTTAAATTAATAGCACCAATTAATGACAATGAAGAGTGGGCACTGGAATTCTTTCTCCAAGCTGAGGCTGATCCAAAAGAACGAATACCTGCAGCAGAAGTTTGGAAATCAGGATCTAACATTCTTAACCTTAATCATATACAAATTGAACAACCTGTTGAAATTCTTTTAGAAGGGCTAGGACGTGCCCTAACAATTTTCCCAACTATTGAAAGAGGCCTTGAAAAGCCCAAACCAACTTCAATGAAACTCTCCGCTCAAGAGGCATTTGTATTCATTAAAACCGCATCAATAAAATTAAGAGATATTGGTATTGGTGTAATCCTTCCAAAAAGTCTTTCACACGGCTTGGCAAATCGTCTCGGAATAACTATCAAAGCAGAACTGAGAGAAAACTCAAAAGGAATCCAACTTGGCGAAAGTCTTGATTGGAGTTGGAGCTTGATGATAGGAGGTAAAAGCCTCACTATCAAAGAACTTGAAAAACTAGCAGAAAAAAATAATCCTCTGTTAAATCACAAAGGTACTTGGATCGAATTACGACCAAATGACTTAAAAAATGCTAAAAAATTTTATACCAATCCACCCCAATTGAATCTTTTTGAGGCATTTAGTCTTAGTAAAATCGAAGGAAATACTCTTCTTAAACTTCCAGTACATCAGTTTAAAGCAGGACCAAGATTACAACATGTATTAAAGCAATATCATCATCAAACAGAACCAGAACCTATTAAGGCACCAAACGGATTTCATGGAAAATTGAGACATTATCAAGAGCGAGGTCTTGGATGGCTCTATTTCCTCCATCGTTTCAATCAAGGAGCATGCTTAGCAGATGATATGGGCCTTGGAAAAACAATTGAATTACTCGCTTTCATTCAACATCTAAAAGTGCAAAATGAATTGACAAAGCCAATCTTGCTAGTTACACCTACTTCTGTGCTTACAAATTGGCAGCGAGAAGCTTCTATCTTTACTCCAGAACTATCTATATTGGAACATTATGGTCCTACAAGAGCAACTAAAAATACAATTTTAGAGAAATCACTCAAAAAAATAGATATTGTAATCACAAGTTATGGATTAGCACAAAAAGATGTCAAGTTACTTAAAAATATCAAGTGGCAGGGTGTAGTTATTGATGAAGCACAAACAATTAAAAATCCTAAAACCAAACAAAGTTTAGCCATTCGAGAAATCAGTGAAAACCTCACAAGCAATCAATTACGTATTGCACTAACTGGAACACCTATCGAAAACAGAATAAGTGAGATCTGGGCACTAATGAATTTTCTAAACCCAACAGTCTTAGGTAAAGAAGATTTTTTTAATCAGCGATACAAACTCCCTATTGAAAATTATGGAGATATCTCCTCGTTAAAAGATCTAAAGTCACGTGTTAGTCCTTTTATTCTTCGCAGACTTAAAACAGATCAATCAATCATTTCTGATTTACCGCAGAAAATCGAAAAAGAGGAGTGGATAAATCTGACTCAAGAACAGGAGTTTTTATATAAAAAAACTGTAGAAAAAAGCTTAAATGAAATTTCTTCTACACCTATAAATCAAAAACATGGTAAGACATTAGGACTTCTTGTACGTCTCAAACAAATTTGTAATCATCCAGCCTTGGCTCTAAAAGAAAAACATATTGACGAACATTTTTTGGAAAGATCTAAAAAACTGCAACGACTTCAAGAAATCCTCGACGAAATTTTAGAATCCAATGAGAAAGCTATACTTTTCACTCAGTTTGCTGAATGGGGTCATTTACTGCAAACTTACTTTGAAAAACAATGGGATACGAAAATCCCATTTCTTTATGGGGGTACATCTAAAAATAATAGACAAGAAATGATAGACCGCTTTCAACAAGATCCAAGAGGGCCAAATATTTTTTTACTTTCTTTAAAGGCCGGTGGACTAGGGCTTAATCTAACTAGAGCAAAGCATGTTGTTCATATTGATCGCTGGTGGAATCCAGCAATAGAAAATCAAGCTACAGATCGTGCGTACCGCATTGGACAAACTCAAAGTGTGATTGTGCATAAATTCATCACTACTGGATCCATAGAAGAAAGAATTCATCAAATGATTTCCAATAAAACCATGCTTAGTGAAAATATTATAGAATCAGGAGAACAATGGTTACAAACCCTTAGTGTTGAAGCATTAAGGAAACTAGTGACACTGGACACTAATGTTGAAGAGTTTTAATGAAGATGAGCGAATTTAAAATAACAAACTATATAGAACAGAGAAACAATGATGATCAAGAATGGTGGGTCACGCAATGGATGGAACTAATTAACTCATATCGATTTAAAAAACGTCTAGAAAGAGCCTGGAATTATGCAAGAGAAGGAAAAGTTACATCAATACAATTTGAAGGAAGAAGAGTTCATGGAAGGGTCCAAGGAACTGAAAAAAAACCCTACAAAGTTAAACTATGGCTAGATGTTCTAGATGATGAAAACTGGGAATATGTAGTTGAAGCTTTAGCAAATAAGGCTAAATGGTCAGCACAACTATTAGCAGGAGTGATGCCAAAAGACATAGAAAACGCTTTTGCTACAACTGGTAAAAGACTATTTCCATTCAATCTTCAAGAAATAAAAAGTGAATGCACCTGTCCTGATCAAGCCAACCCCTGCAAGCATGTAAGTGCTATTTTTTACTTGATGGGGGAACAATTTAGAGAAAATCCTTTTATTCTCTTTCAGTTACGTGGAAGAGATAAAAATAGATTATTATCAGACATTTTGCAAAAGAGAATGTCCTTGGAGCAAGAAAATATAACGATTAAGGAAACAAGAAATACAAACAAAACTAGTTTGAATAATGACGGATCTAATATTCAAACAACTGTTCGAGACATAAACCTTTGGTGGTCATACACAAAAAACTTAGATGATGATCTTGTTGTCATTACTCCTGCAGGTAAAGAATCTGTAGGACCATTGATCGCCGGTCAATTACCATTGGCCAAAGATCCAAGGTTTTCTAATTCTCATACAAATTTTATAGAACATTTAATTTCTCATGCTCAAACACAAGGTCAAAAAGCGATGCTCCAAGCAATGTCAGTAAAACATTTCTAATTTCATATCAATATTTCCTCTCTCTCAATAAGATAAGAAGATTTCTTTTAGCTAAAACAAATCACAGTTACTAACATGAAAAACTTAAAGTGTTAAAGAAGTTGAGTAGAATCTTATGGGGAACAACTTTAAGACCGTCATCAAACCACAAAAATCTACAGCAAAGCTTTCCTTACAATGCAATAGGATTGCCGATAATACAACAACCATTCGCTCATTAGATTGGGAACGTAGTCGTTTTGATATTGAATTTGGGCTAAGAAATGGAACAACATACAATAGCTTTTTAATTGAAGGAGAAAAAACAGCCTTAATTGATACTAGTCATGAGAAATTTAAAGATTCTTGGTTAGCTTCACTGAAAGAAAATATCAATCCTCATAGCATTGATTATTTAATTGTTAGTCATACTGAACCAGATCATTCAGGCTTAATAAAAGATATTCTTGAACTAAATCCTGAAATTGAAATCTTTGCATCGAAAGTCGCAATTCAGTTTTTAGAAAGCCAGGTTCATAGACCATTTAAATCAACAGCAATCAAAACAGGTAATACACTTGATTTGGGAATCAATCCATCTAACGGAATTCATCACAAAATTGATTTTATAAGTGCTCCAAACCTTCATTGGCCAGATACTATTTTTTCATTTGATCATGCAACCAAAATACTTTATACATGTGATGCATTTGGACTCCATTACTGTACTGATGACCTCATGGATCGAGATGTAGAAGCAATACTTCCAGATTTTCGCTACTATTATGATTGCTTAATGGGCCCAAATTCCCGGAGTGTACTTCAAGTACTAAAAAGATTAAAGAATTTTCCAAATATAAAAATGATTGCCGTTGGGCATGGACCACTGTTGAGTCACAATATAGAACTATGGCTAAGTAAATATTATGAATGGAGTCAACAAAGAAATACTGGTGAAGGATATACAGCCGTCTGTTATATCAGTCAATATGGATTTTGCGATAGACTTAGTCAAGCAATTGCATTAGGTATAACTAAAGCGAATGCTGAAGCACAACTAGTCGACATTAGAGCATCGGATCCTCAAGAACTTAGTGCTCTGATAGGAGAAGCAAAAGCAGTTATCGTTCCGGCTTGGCCTAGCAAACCTGATGCTGCCCTACAAGGATCAATAGGAACTTTACTCGCTGCATTAAAGCCAAAACAATGGATAGGCGTATATGAAAGTTTTGGTGGAAATGATGAGCCAATTGATGTTATTGCAAATCAATTACGAAGTCTTGGCCAAAAAGAAGCATTTGCACCACTAAGAGTTAAGCAAACACCTGATGCTAAAACATTCCAACAGTTTGATGAAGCAGGCACAGACCTAGGTCAATTACTTAATCGGAAAAAAAATATTGCAACCATCAAAAGTTTTGATGGCGATCTCATGAAAGCGATGGGACGCATTAGTGGAGGCTTATACGTTGTTACAGCCAGCCAGGGAGATGGTAATGATAAACGGCAAGGTGCAATGATAGCTAGTTGGGTGAGTCAAGCAAGTTTTTCGCCTCCAGGTCTAACTATTGCTGTTGCAAAAGATCGAGCAATTGAAACATTAATGCAAGTTGGCGATCGTTTTGTATTAAATGTTCTTGAAGAAAACAATTATCAAAAATTATTTAGGCAATTTTTAAAGCGTTTTCCACCAGGTGCCAATCGTTTCAAAGGCATTGATCTAATAGAAGAAGCCGCAAAAGGAGGACCAGTATTAGTTGATGCACTTGCATATCTTGATTGCATTGTAAAACAACGTCTTGAAACGAATGATCACTGGATAACCTATGCATTAGTAGAGAATGGAAATATCTCTATTCCAGAAGCTAAAACAGCTGTTCACCATAGAAAAGTTGGGACTTCCTACTAATGTCAAATACTAAGAACAACACAGTGTCAATAACAAATCCAAAAGAAATAAATGTAATCGCTATAGATGATGGATTTATTTGCCTTAGAGGATTAAGTCATAAAAAATTACGTTTTGAAGTGGAATATGCTTTAGGTAAAGGCACTACATCAAACACATTCCTTTTTTACAATAATGAAAACACTGCATTTTTAATCAATCCACCTGGAGCAAATTTTCAAGAGGTATTCTTACCTGAACTCAGAAAAATCATCTCCAAGAATACTTGTCAACTATCTGTAGTTATTGGCCATATCAATCCAAATCGTATAAGCCTACTCAAAATACTTTCATTAGAGTTTCCAAAACTTAAAATCATTTGTTCCAATCCAGCTGGTAAAATACTGCAAGAGATTTGGAATCAAAAAAAACCATCACAACAAAACTTAAGCAAAAAAGAAGACGAAGAAGAAAATAATCTTCAGCAAGTACCACCTCTTGATTTGATTAAACAAGAAGAATCAATATCAATTTTCGATGGATATACTCTAAAACTTATACCATCCCCAACAGCACGATGGCCAGGAGGCTTAATTGCTTTCGAGGAAAAAACAGGTTTGTTAATGAGTGATAAACTATTTGGTGCTCACATTTGTACCACAGCATGGGCCGAAACAAATAGAAGTAGTACAGATGAAGAGCGTAGACATTATTTTGATTGCTTGATGACACCCATGATCAATCAAGTAAATCGAATTGTCGAAAAAGTTGAACTACTCAATATCTCGGCGATTGCACCTAGCCATGGACCAGCAATTGAAACAAGCTGGCGTAGTTTATTAAATGATTATCAAAGATGGGGTGATCAACAAAGTAAAAGCACTATAAAAATAGTTTTATTATTTGCAAGTGCGTATGGAAATACTGCATCAATAGCAGATGCATTAGCCAAAGGAATTAGTGCAACAGGTATTCAAGTAGAAAGTCTAAATTGTGAATTTACTCCAGCGAGTGAATTAGTCAATAGTATTAAAACCGCAGATGCTTATCTCATTGGATCTCCTACTTTAGGCGGTCATGCGCCCACACCTATTGTTTCAGCCCTAGGTACTCTTCTAGCTGAAGGAGATAGAAACAAATATGTAGGCATATTTGGTAGCTATGGATGGAGTGGAGAAGCTTTAGATTTATTAGAAAATAAATTACGTGATGGAGGTTTTGAATTCGCTTTTGAACCAATCAAAATAAAATTTAGTCCAAATGCTGCAACATTAAAAACATTAGGTGAAACAGGGACGATGTTTGGACGAAAACTGATTAAAGAAGAAAAACGTCAAAAGCGAAAATTAACTGGTGGTATTAATAGCACAAAAACAGATCCGGCATTATTAGCACTTGGAAAAGTAATAGGTTCTTTATCTGTTTTAACAGCTCAGAAAAATGAAGGGGAAGAGATAATTAATAGTGCAATGATTGCCAGTTGGATTAGTCAAGCCAGTTTTTCACCACCAGGTATTACAGTTGCTGTAGCTAAAGATCGAGCTGTAGAAACCTTACTTCACAAAGGAGATTTTTTTGCTGTAAATATTCTTGATGAGAATAATTACCAAAAGATCTTAAAACAATTTCTTCAACCATTCTTGCCAGGTGCAAACCGCCTGTCAGGGTTACAGTTAATCGAAAGCCCCAAAAAACAACCTATTCTTCCAGATGCATTGGCATGGATTGAAGGATCTGTTAAAGATCGCATGGAGTGTGGTGATCATTGGATAATTTATGCAGAAATACTAAATGGAAAAGTATTAAACCAAAATGGAGTTACAGCTATACATCATCGGAGGACCGGAGCAAATTATTAAGGCAAAATCTGATAGACCTAACTATATCTTCTTTTTGAATTAATCTGATGCATTCCGAAAAAAAGCTACTCGTGCTCACTGCAAGCAACGGAAACAATCTAAAGCTAGGTAACAGATTTCTAGAGTCGAGCAAAGTTCTTGGGGTGAATTCAACTTTAATTGACCTTACAAGTCTTGACTTGCCACTTTTTTGCCCTCAAAAAAATTCTGAGCTAGGCATTCCAAAAAAAATTAAAACTCTAACCGCTGAAATGCTCAAATCCGAGTACTGGATAATTTGTTCACCAGAATATAATGGTTCTATTCCACCCGTTCTAACAAATACAATTGCTTGGCTTTCTGTTCAAGACGATGATTTTAGAAAGTTATTTAATGGTCGCCCTATTGCAATGGCAAGTTTTTCAGGAGGTTGCTGCATAGAATTACTAATTAGCTTACGAATACAACTTACCCACTTAGGTGCACAAGTAGTTGGACGCCAATTAGCTAGCAATCACAATACTCCAGCAAAAGACGAATCCATAAAAGATATTTTATTGAGATTACTCCAAATGCAACCATTAAATATTTAGAAATCAAAAACCTATGTATCCATAGATGAAAGCAGAAATCTATCAAATTCTAATGGCTAGCAATCTAGAGTAAATATAAAATCCACCGCATTCATTTCATAAACTATATGAATATATTATTATCCTATGTATAAATGATAGGCCACAAAATACATAAGAAAATAAAACTATATGTTTTAAAAACTCGATAATTTATTTCAATGTTTTCTATTCATGAAAAAAGCAAATCAAAGGTAATTAATTTACCACACAAAAATTCCACTTACCTTACTTCCATTTCAAACAAAAGTTTGTTCTTTAGAAAAGCAAAAATAGTAATGAAAAAGCTTTCTCAAAACAAAAATTCTAAAAATGCCACATCAATTTTTCTAAATTAATTTGATATTCTAATTACTTTCATTCCAAATTTTTAATACCTTTTGAGCCATCGGTACAGCATGAATAGATCCTCCACCAGCAGTATTTTCTGCAAAAGTAACAACAACAATCTGACTTGATTCGTATGGAGCAAAACATGCAAACCATGCATGATCGTCACCTCCTCTACTATCCTCAGCAGTACCAGTTTTACCAGCTATTGGTGGCAAGGTGGGAACCTCGATTTTTAATTCCCTCGCTGTACCAGATTGCACCACTTTTAACAGACCTCTTCTAATGGTTTTAAGTGTACTAGGACGAATATCTACTTTGTTTCGATAAGGAACGTTGAGCCAATTAATATCACCTTCAACAAGATGAGGCGTTACTAAGTAACCACCATTAGCGAAGACAGCATAAGCTCTAGCTAATTGCAATGGAGTAACTTGAACTACTGCCTGGCCTATTGATGCACTAGCAATATCTTCAGGAATCCATGGTGTTGACCCAGGTAGTCCCCATCCTCTTCCTCTATCGGCCCAATCCTTATTAGCCACGAATCCTCTACTTTCCTCTCTATAGATCTCTACACCGGTCCTCTCATTAAATCCTAATTTCACCGCAGTAGCATACAATTCATCAATACCAACTTCGACACCAATCTGATAAAAAAACGTATTGCTGGAGACTCTGAAAGCATCTTCATAACCAATTGTGCCCCAACCAGTACGATTATGTTCAGGAAAACAATGGCTACCATATTTTAAACACGGAGCTGTTTTCAACAAAACACTTGGCTCAAATTTCTCTGTTTCCATTCCTGCCATTGCTGTCACAATTTTCCAGGTACTCCCTGGGTCATACGCATTAATTGCACGACTTAATAATGGAGCCTCTGATGATAAAAATATTCTGTCATACTCTTCTTGAGTAGTTATTGATTGAGTAAAAAAGTTTGGATCAAAGCTTGGCTTACTAGCCATAGCTTTAATTGCACCTGTCATAGGATCTAAAACAACAATTGCACCAGAAGATTTATCTGAAAGTGCTTTTTCAGCAGCAGTTTGCAAAGAGAAATCAATGGTTAATCGTAAATCATTCCCAGCTTGAGGAGGTCGAAAGCCAAGACTCCTCTGAATAGTGCCAGCAGAATTCACTTCCAACATTTCTCCTCCCCATTGACCTCTTAACACATGTTCAAACGCAGCTTCTATGCCACTTCTCCCAATAACATCTTGTATTTTATAGCCTTCTTTCGAAAATCTTATATATTCATCATATGTAATTGATTGAATATACCCAAGCACATGTGCAGCAAAATTCTTATGCGGATAAAAACGAATTGATGCAACCTTAATCTGAACTCCTTGTAGATCTGCCTCTCTTTCTTTAAATCGTAGAACCTGCTCTTGCGACATATCGTCTATCAAAGTAATACTAAATTTTTTATTTCTCAAACCATTTTTATACCTATGATCTAAATTTTTTTTATTAATTTTAAGAAGTTTTGATAAACGATCTGATAACAATATCCAATTGTCCTCGTTCACCAGATGAGGCTGAAGAAATAAAGAAAATCTCAACTTATTATCTGCTAATACTATTCCATTAACATCTAATATTCTTCCTCTAATAGGTGGTGTAGCGACCAGACGAATACGGTTTCCTTCCGATAATTGACGATAAAAAGAACCTTTGATAATTTGCAGCCAAAACAATCTTCCTGAGATAGCAGAAAATAAAAAGATAATTAAGCCGATCAGAATCTTTGTTTGTTTTCTATAAGGTTGTTGATTCTTATCTTTTTTATTCACTTAAGAGTTAAATTGTCTCAAAAAGTTTAGATAATCTAGATGATTATCGAGTAAAATTAGTTTAGAATCAATTCTTCTCCGAATCTCCTGAAGAAGATCATATTGATAAAAAGTATTGATGGCTTGAAGCTCTAGCACAGGAGTGCCAAAAGCAGGAATTCTTTCATCAAATTTTTCAAAATTAGACATTTAAAAATATTAATTCAACGAAGTACTTTGTGTTGATGAAAAGTAGGGATTACAACTATTACTCGAAAATCCAAAAGACCATCCTGCAAATACAGACAATACACAAAGCGCGATTAAGGGAAGGAGAGCTTTTTGTGTAGTCTCTAATCCAAACCATTCTTTCCATTCTCTGAGGAAACGTTCTCTAGCAAAACGCTGTCTTTCCTTTAATTCAGATTTTAATCTTCTTTTATAAGATTTCTCGACCCAGCGTTCAAAAGCACGTTTTTTAGTGACCGCCATTTTTCGCTCTACTTCCAACAACTGACCAGCACTTAATTCAGGATGAAATGTATTGATCAATTCAAGGCTCTTTAAAAACATTTCTACAGCACCATCTTTTATATTACACTCGTCCTCTTCTAAGTAATTCCAATCAATTTCGGGATAAAATCTCAACCGATTTCCTATAATTTGGTCTTCGCCAATCTGACCTGGTTCTCTTAACCATCTATCTGTATTGGTATCAAATCTACGCCAATACAAAAAAGGATTTAGAAAGATTATTTTTCCAGATAATTTAATGCTGTCATGGTGAAGCCTTCGATCCAAATTTAATTCTGATTGATTAGCTATAGACAATGCTATTAATGAGCTGCTATGCCAAAATACCTTTTTTTTTGAACTTTAACCAGTCAAACAAAAATAAATCATACAGAAAATAATTAAAAAAGTGAATTTCATAACCTAAATATTGCAAGGCCATCTAGCATCCTTTCTCTTACGTGGTATATATAGTAAAATACTATTTTATAATGACTATCTTTTAGTAATAATTAGCATTCCTACTCCATACTTCCTATCATATTTGGGGTGCAAAAACAAATTCATATCAAGGATTTATTTATTTAAAAAGCAGGATAAATTTTTTTTTAAGAACATTTTGAATTGGCAAAAGTGACTAAAATAACTTGCTTCGATATCGAACAAACATTTCTAGTGATGTTCATCTCTTCAAAGTCTAATTCTTAGAAAAGGAAGAATTGAAAACCTTTTTAGACAATAGTTCTGTTTCAAAAAATCACTCAACTCACATAAGAAGAGTACTTTTTAAATCGCTAATAATTTCACGAATTAATGATCATGATGATGCTGTTCTGTTTTTTCGTCAGATTCCAGCTCACAACCAGTCACAACCATAGGCGTCAGTAGACAAAATCCAGCGATCAAAGAAAAAGCAAACTTACGCATATACCAATAAAAATGATATTCATTATCATTTTATCTATTTTTGACCTCCTTGCTTTAATTTGTGCCTCTTTAAATACTTAGCAAAGAAGTCGTTCATAGATTCATAGAAGCTGGATCTTAAGAATTAAATCCCAAGAGTAGAGAAAACAACCTATCTACGATTTCTCCGTAGAGACACTCACAACGTTCAACGATGAAGTATGTATTTTAATCTATACCTACCTTTTACGATTATTATCATTCTCACTCAATAGTTCGCACCATACATGGGGCGTAAGAACGCAGTCCTAGAAAGGGTTTATTCCTTTATAAACATAGTACGGTGAAGTCAAGGTGAAGTGCCTATCCAAGAACCCTTGTCACTCTGTCACTTCAATTTCAAAAAAACCCCACGGTGAAGTCCACTTTTTAATCTATAACTACTTTTTATAGTCAATACTATTCCCACTCGATAGTGCCAGGAGGTTTACTCGTTATATCTAAAACAACTCTATTGACTCCTTGTACTTCATTTACAATTCGATTAGACATCTTCTCAAGCAATCCCTCAGGTAAACGTGACCAATCTGCTGTCATTCCATCCTCACTTGAAACACATCTAATGACTATTGGCCAGGCATATGTGCGTTGATCACCCATCACTCCAACAGAACGGACTGGCAATAAAACAGCAAATGCTTGCCAAATTTCATGGTATAAGCCTGCTTTCGCCACTTCCTCTCGAACTATAAAATCTGCATCACGAAGACAATTTAATTTTTCACTAGAAACCTCTCCAAGAATTCTAATTGCTAAACCAGGTCCAGGAAAAGGATGGCGTTTCACAATCTCATCAGGCAATCCTAAGGCTTGACCCACTTTTCTTACTTCATCTTTAAATAATGTTCTTAATGGCTCAACTAATTTAAATTGCAAATCCTTAGGTAGGCCACCCACATTATGATGACTCTTTATTTTCACTGCTATCCGCTCTCCAGTTTTTGGATCAATATTTGTTCCGGAACTTTCTATCACATCTGGATACAACGTTCCTTGAGCAAGGTAATCGAAAGGTCCTAACCTTAAACTCTCTTCTTCAAATACACGAATAAATTCTTCGCCAATAATTTTTCGTTTCCTTTCAGGATCAACGACTCCTTTTAATTTAGAAAGAAAGCGTTCTCGAGCATTAATATATTCAACATTGATATTAAACTTTTGATCAAAAAATTCCATTAAAAATTCAGGTTCACCTTTACGCATAAACCCTTGATCTATAAACATACAAGTAAGTTGACTGCCTATAGCTTTCTTCAAAAGAAACGCAAGGGTAGAAGAATCAACACCTCCAGATAAGGCAAGTAAAACTCTTTTATTACCAACTTGTTCTTTAACATTATTAATTGCTTCATCAATAAACGTACTAGTTGTCCAATTAGGCTGGCAGCAGCAAATGTTATACACAAAATTCCGTATCATTACCATCCCATACTGAGAATGAACAACCTCTGGATGGAATTGCACTCCATATAAGTGACGACTATGAGATGCAATCGCTGCATCTTGGGTATTCAAAGTATGAGCAAGTCTTACAAAACCATCAGGAAGTTGCTGTACAGAATCACCATGACTCATCCACATTGTCGAACCACTTTCGACATTTGTTAATAATGCTGTTGGATCATCTACTTCTAATGGGGCTTTACCATATTCCGCCTTTCCAGTAGCAGCTCCTACCAAACCACCAAGCTGCTGAACCATCACTTGCATGCCATAACAAACACCCAAAACAGGTATCTTCAAATCCCAAATACCTGGATCACACATAGGCGCCCTATCTTCATAAACAGAACTAGGACCACCACTAAGAATAATTCCCTTTGGGCTTAATTCCATTAATTGCTGCGGTGTAATGGTATATCCCACAACTATTGAATAAACTTCTGTCTCGCGTATTCGCCTAGCAATTAACTCAGAATATTGAGAGCCAAAATCAATAATCACAATAGATGGCTTTCGCTGATTTGAAAATTGAGATTCAACCATACAGCCCAAAACCTGGAACTTATTTAGAAACCTAGAATAGATAAAATAAGATAACTAGTCTTGTAGTATCAATCCAAGTGAATTTATTTGTTTAAGACCATATATTCCTGCCCACCGTAAGTTTCTCTTCCGATCAAACATGACAGCACCAATTTCCATAGAAGATGCCTGATAGCGTTGGAAATATTCAACGGATCTTTGTTCGATCTCCAAAGCAATTCTTGCCCAAAGTTTTTTAGCAAATCGAATATCTTTGTTTTCTAATATTGTGAAAGCCTCTTCAATTGACTTTGCCTTCTCCAAATCTTTAATCAAAGCAAATGGCAAGCCTTCCTTAAAGGCCAAAGAAATTAAAGTTTCAAAACGATTATCTGCTAAATGATGATGAGTATGAAAAACACCGCCTGCTAATTTAATCAATTTTCCATGGTAACCAAATAATAATAATTCTTTCACCCCAGACTTAGCTGCAGCAACTAATAATGGTCCAATCCAATTGCCTGTCTTAATAATATTTTTTGAAGCAATGCCAGATTGCAAAGCCAAATTCAACCCATTTTCTCCGACAACAAAAGTAATAAATCCAGAAAATTCTGGCTCTTGACATCGTTTAACAAGACTAGAAATGGTTTGTTCTAATTGCTGAGGTGATGCACTCACTTGCACCTCCGCTTGCATGCCAATTAAAGCAAGCCCATCAACAATTCCAAAGGAAAGATTACTAGTTTTCTCTGCTAAAAGTTTTCCAGATGGAAAAATGATTTCTAATTCCAAGCTATATCCAACTTTTCTAAATGACTGGAGATTATACGTAATTAATTCCCTTGCAAATTGAGAAATGGATATTTGATTAGTTAAAGATAATTTACCTACACCGTATCCTGGAATAATGTTTAACCAAGAATCTAGAGAATTAGCCGTTGCATCATTGCGAACAAATTGTAGACATGTCCAAATCTCCAAACCCCTTGTAATATCTAAACAATTCCCAGGATCACAATGGCTAATAGCAATAGCCATTCTAGAATGATTTAAGATTGATGCTGACCTTATTGGAACAACTATAGATTCTTTATCATCAGGGAAATCTATCGTTTGTTGAGAGTGAAACGGATGCCCATCCAAAATTTGTGCTGCTGATTTAGCCGCAGCAGTAACCCAAACTGGAAGTGTAAATCCTCTCAAATCAACAAAAGAGTAAAAGGGAAACCAAATTCGCCTGATAGTTTTTTAAACTAGCCTTAATACAGGATTTGTTCATGAAAGAAAAACTTACATTAATGATTCCAGGACCCACTCCTGTTCCTGAAAGAGTTTTACATGCAATAAGTAAACATCCAATTGGCCATAGAAGCCCTGAATTTCAAGAAATTGTAGAAAAAACTACCATTCTCTTAAAATGGCTTCATCAAACCACTTCTGATGTTCTAACAATTACTGGCAGTGGAACTGCTGCTATGGAAGCAGGAATCATTAATACTCTTAGCAAAGGAGATAGAGTCATTTGTGGTGAAAATGGAAAATTTGGTCAACGCTGGGTAAAAATTGCAAAGACTTATGGCCTAGATGTAATCACAGTGAAAGCTAACTGGGGAGAACCATTAAATCCGAAAAAATTTCAACAAATTTTAAAAAATGATCCGACAATCCGTGCAGTAATTATTACTCATTCAGAAACATCAACTGGCGTAATTAATAATTTAGAGGAAATCTCTACTTATGTAAAAGCCCATAATAATGCAATCATGATTGCTGATTGTGTTACAAGTATTGGGGCATGCAATGTACCAATGGACAAATGGGGTATTGATGTAATTGCCTCAGGGTCTCAAAAAGGTTTTATGATACCTCCAGGCCTTAGTTTTGTTGCAATGAGTGAAAAAGCCTGGGAAGCTAATAAGAGATCTGATTTACCAAGATTCTATCTAGATTTAAATGCATATAAGAAAGCAGTCGACAAACATAGTAATCCCTTTACACCAAGCATAAATTTATATTTTGGACTACAAGAAGCAATGACAATGATGAAAGAAGAAGGATTAGATTCAATATTTAGAAGACATGAAAAACATAAGAATGCTATACAAACTTCTATGAAATCAATTGGATTAGATCTATTTGCGCAACAAGGTTTTGGTAGTCCTTCCATTACTTCTATTATACCAAAAAATATAGATGCTGAAGAAATCAGAAAATCTGTAAAAAATGATTTTGATATTTTACTTGCAGGTGGACAAGATCATCTAAAAGGAAATATTTTTAGAATCGGACATCTCGGTTTTATTAATGATCGAGATATTCTTACTGTAATTGCAGCGATAGAAACCACATTAGATAAATTAGGTGTTGCAAGTAAACCAATTGGTACAGGAATTGAAACAGCAAGTAAAATACTAAATGCGATAAATTAGGCTATTTAATATTCTAAAAATAAAGAATAGAGATATAAGTTCTATTGTTTATGATTATGCTGCAACATTATCAATAATATCTTCTTCACCATTATGATTAGTCCACAATTCCTGTGAATTATTTGCTT
>QCKE01000011.1 GCA_003215555.1 Prochlorococcus sp. AG-409-K04 | reverse complement strand
CCATTGAGGATTTGTTGATCTTCAATACCTGCATTTAGGTCTTTTACTTCTAGTAATAGTTTTTTAGAGCTCATGAGAAAAAATAATTGATCATTGTTTGTTTATTTTGAAAATTTATCCAACAGAACCTTCTAATTTTAAACCCAAAAGACTATCGGCTTCAGCAGCAAATTCCATTGGTAACTCATTAAAAACATCTCTACAGAATCCACTTACCATCATTGATATGGCTTGTTCATTATCTATACCTCTACTTTGAAGGTAAAATAATTGATCTTCTGAAATTTTAGAGGTACTTGCTTCATGCTCTATTGTGCCATGAGTTTGCTGTGAATGTATATACGGATATGTATTGGCTTCTGCTTCATCCCCAATTAATAAAGAATCACATTGACTATAATTCTTTGCTCCAATTGCGCGAGGTGTTATATGAACGAGACCTCTATAACTATTTTTAGATTTTCCTGCACTAATACCTTTGCTGATGATTGTAGATTTTGAATTTTTACCAATATGAATCATTTTAGTTCCAGTATCTGCAATTTGTTTATTATTGGTTAAGGCAACTGAATAAAACTCACCAATAGAATTCTCTCCCTCTAAAATACAGCTTGGATATTTCCAGGTTATCGAAGACCCTGTCTCAACCTGTGACCAACTAATCTTGCTTCTCTTCCCTTTACAATTTCCTCTTTTGGTAACGAAATTATATATACCACCTTTTCCATCTTTATCACCTGCATACCAATTTTGAACAGTTGAATATTTTATTGACGCATCATCTAATGCAATAAGTTCTACTACAGCAGCATGAAGAGTATTTGTATCAAACATAGGTGCTGTGCAGCCTTCTAAGTAGCTAACAGATGATCTTTCTTCTGCAATAATTAATGTTCTTTCAAATTGTCCAGTATCTCCTGAATTGATTCGAAAATATGATGATAATTCCATTGGGCAATTTATTCCTTTTGGGACAAAAACAAATGATCCGTCACTAAAAACAGCTGAGTTTAATGCTGCAAAAAAATTATCATTTATTGGTACAACTTTCCCTAAATATTTTTTTATTAGCTCAGGATATTTTTGGATTGCTTCACTAATAGAACAGAATATTACACCTTCCTTTGCTAATTTCTCTTTAAACGTTGTTGCAATAGATACACTATCAAATACTGCATCTACTGCAACATTTGATAATTTTTTTTGTTCATTGAGTGGTATACCGAGTTTATTAAATGTTTCTAGTATTTCTGGATCTACTTCATCAAGACTTGATTTTTTTTCTATATCTTTTGGTGCAGAATAATATATTATATCTTGATAATCTATCTGTGGATAATCTAAATTAGCCCATTTAGGCTCTTTCATTTGCTTCCACTGATGAAATGCTTTTAATCGAAAATCTAATAAAAACTTTGGTTCTTTTTTTTTCTTAGAAATTAAGCGGACAATATCCTCGTTAATACCCTTTGGTACTTTTTCATATTCTATGTCTGTGAGAAAACCATAAGGATATGATTTTTCCAGTACTTCAGAAATTGCGTCTTTAGAAGTCATAGCTCTTGAAAGCTATTCCCAATTCTGGGAACAAATGACATTATAATCTTGGTTTAATACTATACATTGTTAGTATTGTTGATGTCTTGGAATGTTCATGCAGGCAAATGAGAAGCATGGTCTCAATGAGCTGACGTTAGACGAAATTCAACGGATTGAAGGTACTGACTTGTCAGCTATGGAGAAGCATTACCTAAGAGTTCTCGCATATAGTCTCGTTTCGTTTAAATCAATGTCAGGTGAGTCCAAAGATGGATCTATTCCTAATGAAGAAATGAGATTAAAATGGCTGCTTTCTAAGGAAGGCTATCAAAACGATGAACCTTTTGTTTCGGCCTTTTTAAATCAGCTGATTACAGCGGCGAATCAGCTTGAACATCTTGCTGATTATTACGAAATTCCTCCTTTGCAACTAACCTTAGATCATTTGATCGGTTTTATTCAGAAGGGAAAGTGATCCTGGGTTGGTTTTGGTGAGTCTTTTTCATTGTCTTGATTTAATGATCCCAAAGAAATATTGAGGAAAAATTTGGAGTTTGAGTTTTTCTCCAATTTCTTTGAAACCCTTTTCTAGCAGTTATTGTGCGTGTTATGTATGATTTTGATTCTTGTGTTGGTAGTCAGTAGATCCTGACCACAGCCACGAAAAACTTCCAATCAGACGAAAATCAGAACATACTGATCCCGAACAAAAACGGAGGTTCTTAAAACGTGGCTAAGGATAATGACGTATTGTCACGTTTGACTCTTCGGCAGCTTCGTCTTAAGGCGAGTGATTTGCAGATTCCTTTATATAGTCGAAAGACAAAAGCGGCTTTAATTAAGGAAATTTCTTTATATGAAGCCAGAAGAGAATCAGAAAAAAATTTGTTGTCTCTTAAAGGCTTGAGTGAATTAAAAGATAAAATATCTGATTCTTTTACAGGCTCACCTTCGGAAACAAGAGTTGTTTTTCTTCCTAGAGATCCTGAATGGGCATATGTTTTTTGGGAAATTTCTGAATCTGATAGAAAGCGCGCTCAATCTCAAGGTGCAAGTAGGCTTTGTTTACGTCTCTTAGATGTAACCGGTACTCAAAATGGTCAAACATTTTTAGGAACTCTTAGAGAAGTGACTGTTGATAGTCACAGTACTGAATGGTATTTACCTGTTCCAGTTGGTGGCAGAGACTATAAAGTTGAATTGGGTTATAGATTTTCTTCTCAATGGATTTCGTTGGCATTTTCTTCTATTGAACGAGTTCCTTCTTTGCATCCAAGTGATCAGGTTTTGGATCAATTTGTGCCTTTTAGCTTAGAAGCAACTCCAAGTAGTCAAGATATTTTTAATGAACAAAATGAGTTGGTTTTGGATCAAAGAGATAGTGGATTACATGAGCGTTTGTATCAGTCAGCCACCACGAATTTCCGTAAAACCCGTATAGGTTCTGAAGAGTTTCAAGAAAGACAAACTGTTGAAAGTTTGGATCATGGTATGAATGACTCTGGTTCAGGTTTGTGGGCGAGTGGGAGAAATGAATCTGGTATTGGAGGTTTAGAACCAAGAGAACGTTCGTTTTGGTTAATTGCTGATGCAGAATTAATTATTTATGGTTCTACAGATCCTTCAGCTAAATTACAAATTGGAGGAGAAGAGATGCCTTTGGCTTCGGATGGAACTTTTAGATTGCAGGTACCTTTCCGAGATGGTGTACAAAATTATCTGATTGAAGCTAGTGATTCTTCCGGTGAGCAAAAGAGAAGTATTAATATGAAGTTTGAGCGTGTTACGCCTCAAGACAATACTAATCCAATAGATAAAGCTAAATCAGAATGGTTTTAATACAGTATGACCTCTATTAAATGTCTCGTTTAATTGTGGCAGTGACTCCGATTGCGGGTGCAATAATCTTTCCCCTTCTCATTCCTATTACTATTAGCCAATTTGGTATTAGTTATGGGGTGATTACAGCTCTTCTCGTAAGCACTCTTTGGTTTGTTGCTATGTTGCGAACTTCTGAAATGCCTCATTAACACCAGACTTATTGCTTCTCTTCCTGGACTTTTAATATTTTTTGCTAATGTCACCTCAAGAATTTTACTCAGAAGATAATTATCGGGTTGTCACTTTAGAGACACCGTTTACTGATCAAAAACCTGGCACTTCAGGATTGCGAAAGAGTACTAAACATTTTCAAACAGCTAATTATTTGGAAAGCTTTGTTGAGGCTATTTTGCAAACTTTACCTGGAGTAGAAGGAGGAGTATTAGTAGTTGGGGGTGATGGACGTTTTGGAAATAGAAAAGGTATAGATGTCATCTTAAAGATGGCCGCTGCTCATAGAGTGCAGAAAGTGATAACAACTGTTAATGGAATTCTTTCCACTCCTGCTGCTTCGCATTTGATTAGAACTAATAATGCTATTGGAGGTATTATTCTTTCGGCAAGTCATAATTCTGGAGGGCCTGAGGGGGATTTTGGAGTCAAACTTAACGGTGCTAATGGTGGCCCAGCTTCTGAATCTCTGACCGACGCGATTTATGCCTGTACAAAAACTTTGGAACAGTATCAGATAGTTGATTCTGAGTCTATCAATTTAGATTCCCCAGCTAGATATAAGATAGCCTCGATGAATGTTGAAATTATTGATGGGGTAATTGATTACATAGATTTAATGCAAAATATTTTTGATTTTGAAAGAATTTCTTCATTCATAAAAAAAGATTTTTTAATTGCCTTTGATGCTCTTAATGCTGTTACTGGGCCTTATGCAAAAAGACTTTTAGAAGATATTTTAGGCGCTCCCCCTGGAACAGTTAGAAATGGTCAACCTTTAGAAGACTTTGGAGGGTGTCATCCTGATCCGAATTTGACTTATGCCAAAGACTTAGCTGATCTGCTTCTTAATGGAACACAATATTCGTTTGGAGCTGCTTGTGATGGAGATGGAGATAGAAATATGATTCTAGGTAGAAATTGTTTTGTTAATCCAAGTGACAGCCTAGCAGTCTTAACGGCAAATTCTAGTTGTGTCCCTGCTTATTCAAATGGACTTTTAGGTGTTGCTAGGTCAATGCCTACTAGTTCTGCAGTTGATGTGGTTGCAAAAGAATTAGGTATCAGTTGTTTTGAAACACCTACTGGGTGGAAATTTTTTGGAAATCTTTTGGACTCTGGCCAAATTACCCTCTGCGGTGAGGAAAGTTTTGGAACTGGTAGTAATCATGTTAGAGAAAAAGATGGTCTTTGGGCCGTACTGTTTTGGCTGCAAATTATTGCTTTCAAGAATTGTGCAGTGAAAGATTTAATGCTTGAGCATTGGAGTCATTTTGGACGCCATTATTATTCTCGTCATGATTATGAATCCATAGATAGTCAAAAAGCCTATGAGTTATATGAGAATGTTGAATCGCGCTTATCTTCAATCATTGGATATCCTTTTGCTGATAAAAAGGTCTTAAAAGCGGATAATTTTACTTATACAGATCCAGTTGATGGTTCGATAACTCCTCGCCAGGGCTTAAGAATTTTGTTGGACGATGGTAGTAGAGTGGTCTTGCGATTATCCGGTACAGGCACTAAAGGTGCAACGTTAAGAATTTATTTAGAAAGTTTTGTACCTCCTCAGGGTGATTTAACTCAAGATCCACAAAAAGCACTATATAAATTGATTCACGCAATTGATTCTTTTGCTGAAATTACTAAAAGAACTGGTATGTCTAAACCGACTGTTATTACTTAGATTGTATATGAACAATATGATTTTTTAATTCTTTTGGTCAAAGATCTGTTTGATTTTCAGAGTGATGAAAAGCTTCAGAAGAATGCACCTCTTGCTGATAGGCTTCGTCCTAAAACTATTGATGAATTTGTTGGGCAACATGCGATTCTTGCTCAAGGAAGATTATTGAGAAGAGCTATAGAGGCAGATTGTGTTGGCAACATTATTCTTCATGGGCCACCCGGTGTAGGAAAAACTACGTTGGCGAAGATAATAGTTGCAAATACTCGCGCACATTTTTGTGCTCTTAATGCAGTATTAGCAGGTGTTAAGGAAATTCGTCAGGCAGTTGATGCGTCGCGCGAAAGATTGGGTAGATATGGACTTAAAACGATTTTGTTTCTTGATGAAGTGCATCGTTTTAATAGAGCTCAACAAGACGCATTATTGCCTTGGGTTGAAAATGGAACATTTTCTTTGATAGGCGCAACTACGGAGAACCCTTATTTTGAAGTTAATCAGGCTTTGCTCAGTAGATCGAGAATTTTTCGCTTAACTATTATTGGAACCGATGATCTTCATAAGTTATTAAGAAGAGCGTTGACTGATTCAGTCAGAGGTTTTGGCAGTAAAGATATTAAGTTGACTACTGATGCGGCAAATCATTTAGTGGATATCGCAAATGGAGATGCTAGGAGCTTATTAAATGCTCTCGAATTAGCTGTAGAAACAACAAAGCCCGACAAGCATGGCTGCATAAATATTGATTTGCAAATCGCAGAGGAATCGATTCAAGTTCGCTCTCTGGTTTATGACAAGCAAGGTGATTCTCACTTTGACACTATTAGTGCTTTTATTAAGTCATTGAGAGGTTCAGATCCAGATGCTTCTTTATTTTGGTTGGCTCGAATGCTTGAAGCAGGAGAAAATCCAAAATATATTTTTAGAAGAATGCTAATAGCAGCTTCAGAGGATGTTGGCTTGGCAGATCCACAGGCTATTGTTGTCGTGCAATCATGTGCGAATGCTTTTGATCGAGTTGGTTTGCCTGAGGGAATTTATTTTCTGTCTCAGGCGGCTCTGTATATATCAAATACTGAAAAAAGTAATAGTGTTTTAGCTATTAAATCTGCTCAAGAGTGTGTGAGAAATGCTCAAACACAAGATGTTCCTATTCATTTAAGAGATCCCAATAGAGATAAGAATCATTCAGGTGATGGGATTGGATATCGCTATCCTCATGATTTTCCTGAACATTGGGTTCCTCAAACATATTTACCGGATAATTTATCTAAGGAACGTTTTTGGAACCCAAGTGTTAATGGTTGGGAAGCAGCAAGAACAACAGTGTTTAGGCTCCGTAAAGCAGACAACAAAAAATCTGATATTTTTGATTAAAGATGCTTTACATTTAATTTATTTTTAGGGAATGAATTAGTTACTGTATTTTTTGTAGTACTGAATTTCGTGGAGAATTGTCGGAAAATGCCAAAGCAGAAGTACGCTTGGTAAAGTGATTTTAGACAATAAAGATGTCCTTTCAAATTGGAGAAAAAGCACCAGATTTTAATCTCCTAGATCAAGATGGAACATTGGTGCAGCTTTCATCTTTTCATGGACGCAGAGTAGTTATTTATTTTTATCCAAAAGATTCAACTCCTGGATGCACAAAAGAAGCGTGTAATTTCAAAGATTGTTGGTCTATTCTTCAAAAACATGGAATTGAAGTATTAGGAATTAGCAAGGACTCTGCAACTTCACATCAAAAGTTTATAAAAAAATATGACTTACCTTTTACTCTTTTGACTGACCCAGAACCTTGTTTAGTTGCGGCTTCTTATCAAAGTTATGGTCTGAAGAAGTTTATGGGAAAAGAGTATATGGGAATGAAAAGACATACTTTTGTAATAGATAAAGAAGGTAGATTTGAGCTGATTTATTTCAAAGTTAAAGCTGCAAGTATGGCAGATCAAATTATAACGGACTTAACTCTTGAGTAGCCTTCATTTTATTGTGACCATGGCTTCAAGAACAAGATTAGGTTCAAGATATACGTCAATATTTCTTCTTTTCAGGTGATCGAAAAATATTTCAGAATCTCCTCCACATAACCAAAGTGGTATCCCTGCTTCTTGCTGGGCGTCTATTAAGGTGCTCAAAAGACATTGGAAACTTCCTTTAAGCATTGCTTCTTCTGTTCCTTTGGGAAAGGAATTTGATGGAATGTTGCCTTTTTTGATTTTAGGGAGCTTTTCTGTACCTTCATACATTGCTGATCGTTGCAGTTTCAATCCAGCCATTAATTGTCCTCCTCCAAATTCTTGATTGGCCGTAATGTATGTCATGCTTAGAATCGTTCCTGCATCAGCAACTAGGATCCCTTTGTTATGAAGGTTTTGAGTCTTGGCTTTTTCAAAACATTTCCAACCAGCTAGTGCTCTATCAACACCTATCCACTTGGGAAGTTTTTTTAAGGGGATATCTGCATTGCGTATACATTTTTTATTATCCAAGGGGACTTCATTTGGGATAGGACCTACTGCTGCCCATTTACTTAAATTATTTTGAATTGCTTGAAGTTTTGTCGGTTTTGGAAAGGTATGAGCAAAAACCCATGTTTTGCTTTTCTGAATAGCCCAGTGCCATCGAGTATTTCCAATTAATAAACAATATTTTTTTGTATTCACTGTGGATTATCTTTTGTATTGTCTTCTGATAAGTGAAGTCCACATTCTTGCTTTAAACCTCCGAACCTTGTTTGTCTCCCAACAGTTTCATTTCCATCTGGTGCACTGGAGTGCCAATCTCCAATTGTTGAGAAACCTTTTTCAAACAGTGGATGCTGAGGGAGATTATTTTTTTGCATATAATAAAAAATATCTTTTTGAGACCATTCCAATATTGGTCGTAAAGCAAGACGTTTTCTGATTAAATCTAAAATTTTCATTGAACTTCTATTATCAGTTTGCTGGCTTCTAACCCCACTTGCCCAGCAATTGATTTTTTTTTCTGTTAAAGCTTCCTCTAGAGGTTTGACCTTTCTGATTTTGTGATAGGTCTCAAGATCTTTTACTGACTTTGTTTTCCATAGTTGGCCATATAATGCTTCCATTCGTGCAGGGGATATTTTGCTTTGGATTACAGTGATATTCAGTTGTAGTTGTTCTGAGAGAGATTCTGCATATTGGTAAGTTTCAGGTGGTAGATACCCAGTATCTACCCAAAACACTGGTATATTTTTTTGCGTATCTACTTGATGCAACATATGCAATAACACTGAAGATTGAATTCCAAAACTTGTTGTAATCGCGAAATTATGTCCAAATTGTTTACAAGCCCATTCCAAGCGTTTTTCTGGAGAGAGTTTTTTTAATTGATTACAGGCTTCTTCTAAGGAGATGGGTAAAAATGGAATTCCCTCCATTTTTTGTTTAACAATCTCTTTTTCATTCATTGCCGATTCCTATTAAGTTTGTGTTTAGTTTCCTTTAATCATCTTAGGCATTGTTCCAATGGGATCTAATTCTTTAAACAGTGGTGTGGTTGTGGTGATTGGTGGTGGGTTTGGCGGATTAACTGCTGCTTTGGAGTTAAGTCGAGGGAAATCAGAGTTGACTATCATTTTGATTGAACCTCGTAAAAGATTTGTATTTCTCCCATTGTTATATGAATTATTGTCTAGTGAACTTGAAGCCTGGGAGGTCGCTCCTACTTATCGCTTTTTGCTTGCATCTACAGGAATTATTCATGTTCAGCAGTCTGTGGAAAACATTGATTTAGATAGAGAAATTGTTGTCACTTCAAATGGTCAGAATATTCATTATAACAAGCTTGTGATTTCCACGGGATCGAAACCTGATACTTATGGAATCCCAGGAGTGAAAGAATATGGATTGATGTTTCATAAGTTTGAAGATGTTTCTAAAATAAAAAAATTAATTCAAGTATTGAATTCTTCGCGGATTGAAACAGAAGAATTTCAAAATCTCATTATTGTTGGTGGTGGTGCAACAGGTTTGGAAATTGCTTGTAAAATCAATGATTTGTTAGTGAATCCTATTTCAATACATGTATTTGAAATAGGAGAAAGAGTCTTGTTTAATGGGAAATCTTTTAATCAAGAACAAATAGAAAAGGCCTTAAAAAAAAGATCTATTAAAGTACATTTTTATTCAAAAGTTGTGAAAATAAATTCTGATGAGGTGGAAATTATTAACTTAAAAGATAAGAATTTACGCCCTTATGTAATGAATTTTATGGGGCTAATATGGACAGCAGGAGTGAAATCCGTTATTCCCAATGGACTACCAAGTCATTTATTGAAAGATGGAAAAGTTTTGATTAATTCGAAATTGAATCTTTGTGGGTATGAAAACGTTTTTGCTATTGGGGATATTGCTTGTGATTTAGACAGTTGTTTACCCTCTACAGCTCAAGTGGCAATGCAACAAGGAAATTATGTGGCATCAAATTTACTTGGATCATTTACAGGTAAGTCTCTGAATACATTTCAATTTGTGGATCGTGGAGAGATGCTGAGTATGGGTATCGGAGAAGCCACTGTGACGGGATTAGGTTTAACAATTTCTGGTCCACTTGCGTTCCAATTACGAAGGATGGCTTATTTGTCTAAATTTCCAAATTTTTCTTTAGGGATTCGTTCTGCTGGTGCATGGTTGCTAAGCCATGGTAAGAAGTTCCATTAATTGAGAGAATGTAATGGATGGAAGAATACTCACCTTATTCCTGATTAAACTTTGTAAGCATAAATTTGCTCATGAAGAAAATGCAAACAGAACAATATGTATGAATTAAGTGCAATTTTAGAAAACCCCCATGCATTAATCACTTTGGGTGTGTTGTTTTTGGCTGTAGTTCTTTTTATTAGTGGATTACTTGCGCCGGAGTTGACAGGACTTTTAAGTGTTTCTCTTTTAATGGCTACTGGCGTCTTGGAACCACAAAAAGCTTTGGCGGGATTTGGAAGCCCTGCGCTGATTACACTTATGGGTTTGTTTGCTGTTTCTGCTGCTTTGTTTAAAAGCGGCGCTTTAGATCGTTTAAGAGAATTGATTGCTTTTGAAACTATAAATACACCTCGGCGTTTGATTGGAATTTTAGGATTGGTAGTTGCTCCTATATCAGGAATTGTTCCTAATACGCCTGTTGTTGCTTCTTTGTTGCCTGTGATAGAGACATGGTGTATGAAAAGAAATATTTCTCCATCGAGAGTATTGTTGCCTTTGTCCTTTGCAACTTTGTTAGGAGGCACATTAACTCTTTTGGGTAGTTCGGTAAATTTGTTGGTGAGTGATATTAGTGCTCAATTGGGGTATGGTCCATTAGAGCTATTTAGTTTTACTGCAATTGGAGTACCTATTTGGTTGATTGGAACTCTTTATTTATTATTAGCTCCTCAGTGTCTTTTGCCAGATAGAGGAAGAGAAAAAAATGAATTTAGTAGTAGATCTGATCAAACTGTCTATTTTACAGAGGTTAGTATCCCTAATGATTCAGAACTTGTAGGTCAATCATTGCACAACAGTCGATTACAGAGACGGTTTGATGTTGATGTCTTGGAGCTGCAAAGAGGGAGAGAAAGGCTGATTCCTCCACTTGCCGATCGCACTATTGAGCCTGGAGATCGTTTGTTGCTTAGGGTAACTCGTTCTGATCTTCTTCGACTTCAACAAGAACACACTGTGCAACTTGCAAAGAAAAAGTTTATTGATGATTCAAGCAACCTATTTGAAAGGTTTGTTGTTGAGGGACAAAAAACAGTAGAAGTTTTACTTCCTTCGGGTTCTACTTTGGCTGGTGCTAGCTTAAGAGAATTAAGATTTAGACAACGACATAATGCCACTGTACTTGCATTAAGGCGTGGACAGCAGACTGTTCAAGAAAGATTAGGCCAGGCCATTTTGCATGAAGGAGATGTATTGCTTTTACAAGCTCCAATTGATTCTATACGTGGGCTTCAGGCAAGCAATGATTTGCTTGTTCTTGATCAGCTCGAAAATGACCTTCCAACTGTTACTCGTAAACCAATTGCAATTGCAATTGCAATTGCAATGATTCTTTTGCCGTCGTTAACGACTTTGCCTTTAGTTGCATCTGTTTTAATTGCAGTAATTGCAATGGTAGTTGGGGGATGTATTCGTCCTGCAGAAGTGCAACGTTCAATACGTTTAGATGTAATTCTCTTATTGGGTTCTCTTTCTAGTTTTAGCGTTGCGATGCAATCTACTGGCCTTGCAGATGCTTTTGCCGGGAGTCTTGAGTATTGGTTGGACGGATTGCCTACTTATATGGCATTACTAGTCATATTTTTTTCTACAACAGTGTTTACACAGTTTATAAGTAATGCTGCTTCTGTTGCCTTATTAGGACCAATTGCAGTACATCTTGCACCTGTAATGAATTTACCTCCTTCTGCCTTGTTGATGACAGTTTTGTTTGGTGCTAGTCAATCATTTTTAACTCCGATGGGCTATCAAACTAATTTGATGGTATTTGGACCTGGCCGTTATCGTTTTCTAGATGTAACGCGATATGGTGCTGGACTGACTTTGTTGATGACTTTACTTGTCCCACTATTAATTCTTTGGCAATACTAATATAAATGACTTAAACCAATAAAGATGCAAATTAATTTTTCAATCTTAGTAAGCACAAGTTTCAGTGTCTTTTCCTAAAACAGTCAATTTAAAACTTGCCTGGTATAGAAGATTAACTGTGCCTCAGTTTACTCTGCTAACTGGATTATTAGTAATTTTTGTTGGTACTTTTATTCTTGCCTCTCCTCTATGCTCTTCTAAAGAAGTTGGTATTTGGCAATCTTTTTTTACAGCGACTTCTGCGGTTACGGTTACAGGACTAACAATTATTGATGTGGGATCTGATCTCACGATATATGGTCAAATACTTTTGGCAATAATGTTGCTTGTAGGTGGTTTGGGCTTAATGGCTATTACAACTTTTCTACAGGGATTTGTTGTGAGTGGAACAGAATTGAGATGTCGTTTGGATCGTGGGAAAACGTTAGATGAATTTGGCGTCGGAGGTGTAGGGAGGACATTTCGTGGAATTGCAATTACTGCTGCTGTGTTAATTGTTGTAGGTGCTTGTGTGCTTTTTTATTTTGGATTTAGCGATATACCTAATTTAGGAGATCGATTGTGGGCTTCACTCTTTCATAGCATTTCTGCTTATAACAATGCAGGCTTTGGAATTTGGACAAATAGTATGCAAGATTATCGAAATAATGGAGTGGTCAATTTTGTAATAATTTTGCTTGTTATTTTAGGTGGTTTAGGCTGGCGAGTAACAAGCGATTTGTGGATAAATCGAAAAAACTTTAATTTTCGAAGACTTAGCTTGCATAGTCGATTAGTACTTCGAACATCTTTCTTTTTAATTGTTTTAGGAACATTGGGCTTATTGCTTACTGAGTCAATATCTCAAGGATCTTTTTTGTTAAGTCTTTCTTGGCATGAACGCTTCTTGACGGCATTTTTTGAATCTGTAAGTGCGCGAACTGCAGGCTTTACGAGCATGCCTATGTCAATAGAATATATTTCCGATTCAGGACTTTTGCTTTTGATGACTTTAATGTTTATTGGTGCTAGCCCTGGAGGGACGGGTGGGGGCATTAAAACCACTACTGTTGCTGCCCTTATGGCAGCAACTAGGTCAACCTTAAGAGGTCAAGAAACTGTTGTTATTCGACATCGAAAAATCTCAGATAAGGTCGTGTTAAAAGCAGTTGGGATTACCGTTGGATCCTTGCTTTTTGTTTTGCTAATGGCTTTATTCATAACTATGATTAATAGTTTTGGAGAGCAGGATCACTTTTCCTTTTTGGAAATACTTTTTACATGTGTATCTGCCTTTGCAACAGTGGGATTTGATATTGGAGTCACAGAACATTTAAATGCATTGGGGCAATTGGTTTTGGTAATAGGTATGTTTGTAGGAAGATTGGGGATTCTTTTACTTCTTAGTGCGATTTGGCAAGCACTGAATAGAGATAGAATTCAATATCAAAATCGTATTGGCTATCCACGTGAGGATCTTTATGTTTGAATTTATATGATTGAGGTGTTTACATGAGTGAATGGTGGAAATGGTTACCTAAAAAAGGAAGCGATTCCCTTGGCTTTGCTGTTGTGGGTATTGGTCGTTTTGGCACTGCTGTTTGTCGTGAGTTAATTCGAAATGGTGCTGATGTTTTGGCAGTCGATTCATCGGAGCGAGCGATAGAGGAGTTGAGACAATTGGAACCATCAATTGAGGCAAGAGTTGTTGATTCAACTGATGAGGAGGCAATTAGAGAAGCGGGTGTCTTGGAAATGGGAACAGTTGTTGTAGGAATTAGTGAACCTATTGAAGCCAGTATTACTACTACTTTGATTGCTAAAGATACTAAGGGGAGTCAAGTTAAACAAGTTATTGCAAGAGCTACCAGTGATTTGCATGAGCGAATGCTTCTTAGGGTTGGTGCCGATCGAGTGGTTTTTCCTTCCAGAATGCAAGGCGAGCGTTTGGGTTTAGAGTTGGTTCGCCCTAATTTAATGGAGAGATTAGAACTCGATGATCAGACAGGTATTGATGAAATTAAGGCCCCCGAAATTTTTGTAGGGCGTTCTTTGAGAGATTTAAATTTGCGTAAGAATTATATGGTCAATGTTTTAGCAGCAGGTCCTGCAAATCGCTTGACTGTCAATCCTCCAGCAAAATATATTTTAGAAAAAGATCATGTTTTAGTAGTCATGGGTTCTATGGAAGATTTGCAAAAACTTCCTCAGGTTTGAATGTTTGTTTTGGGTTTAATGAGTGGTACCAGTGCTGATGGTGTTGATGCCGTTTTGGTTGATTTTCAAGGTAATTTATCTGCTCCGAAATGGAGATTAATTAATTCAGCTTTCATTGGATATCCAAAAAATTTACAGCAAAAAATTGTTGATGTTGGGCAAGGGAAGCGGATTAAGAGTGATGAATGGTTGTTACTTGCAGAAGAAATTACCGAATTTCATGCGATTGCAGCAAAAAGTTGTGATTCTGCTGGTGAGGCTAAGATTATTGGTTGTCATGGGCAGACTTTTAGTCATAGGCCTCCCTGCAAATCCTTGAAAGGAGCCAGTTTGCAGATTATTCAAGCTCCTTTATTAGCTACCCTTTTAGGTAAACCAGTTATTTTTGATTTTAGGTCAAAAGATCTTGCCTTAGGAGGACAAGGAGCACCTTTATCTCCTTTGTTAGATCATGCGTTAATTAGAGGAAGGAGCGGATGGAGAGGGGTGCTGAATCTTGGGGGTATTGCTAATCTTTCGTTGCTTCCACCTAGATTAGGACCAGATCGAAATCAAAATCTGTTTGGATGGGATTGTGGTCCGGCTAATACACTGATTGATCTGGCTGTTCAAAAACTTACAAATGGCTGCTTGATGTTTGATTGTAATAGTGAAATGGCCTTAGCTGGAACACCGGATATCAATTTAATTAAAGAATGGTTGAAGGAGGATTATTTTCACATTGTGCCACCAAAATCGACGGGCCGAGAAAAGTTTGGTATTGAGGATTTAGATAGAAGATTACTGGAAATTAATTCAAATAATGTAAATGACGTGATTGCAACATTGACTTCTTTTACCGCATTTATTGTTGCTCAAGAATTAGAAAATTTTTTTGAATGGAAAGGTATAAAACCAATTGAGTTATTTGTGTCTGGGGGAGGAAGCAAAAATCCTTTTCTTTTGAAAGAGATTGTAAGTAGATGTAAAGGCATGCGGGTTTTAACTTTAGATAAGCTTGGCATCCCTTCACAAGCGAGAGAGGCTATGGCATTTGCTTTGTTGGCATGGTGGTATGTTCATGACAAGCCTTGCAGTCCAACCATTACGGGAGCTCAGAAAGAATCAGTGCTTGGTGTTTTAGCTAAGGCATAAATAATTTTAAGGTTTATATAATCTGATTCTTCGTGGCGCTCCTTTTAAGCGTCTTGCTTGTCGTGATTCAAGAGATGAGCGAAATTGATCGGTTTTTGAGATATTTGATATTTTTTCTTGGTATTGAAACTGCTCAGATAATAATCGATTTACTCCTTCTTGAATAAGTACTTTTGCCATGTTGCTTACTGTCCGAGACTCTTTTTCGGCTAAAAGAGTCAGTCGAGCGCATAGGTCTTCTGGCAGTACCACCTGAACTCTTGGTGACTTTGGCTTTCCATTTGATGAGTTTTGCCGGGTAGCCATTACTCAAAAGATGTAACCGGTACTTAATAGTGTACACTTATAGTCAAGGATACTATCCTTGAGTATGATTATTTCGAGACCAAATTCTCTAAATGATCTCAACTCATTCCAGCTAGACCTTAAGTCTTTAAAGTTTTAGCTCTCTCAGTCAATCAAGCAAAAGTATTGTAATGACTAAAAAACCATCACTTCCTTCATCTCCTCGTTCTCAGAGAACACCTCTTATTGAAAATAATCTAAAGAGAAAAGCTACTAGAAATAAACCTAGAAAGGGTCAGCAAAATAGTGATGTATTAGTTTCAGCTGTTATAAGTTCCTATCTTTTGACTCATTTGCATCATGTATTACAGAAGGCTGAATTTTCTGCGACTAATGAAGGAAGAATTGTTCAAGCAGACAATTTTGCACAATTGAGGAAGGTTTTGTGCATGGATGCCCGAAGCATGAAAGATGCCTCGGCTTTGGGAATGAAGGAAGCAGAATCTGGAAACTTTAATGACTCCAATTTTGGGCCAAAAGTTGCGTAATTGAATATCTTATAGAGCAAGGAACAAACATCTTTTATGAATAATAACGTTCATCAGCTTTATCAAAAGATTCAGGCAAATCCTGAATATAGGCAACCTTTATTTCGTAAAGCTTTGCAAGACCCGCAAGGAGCCTTGAGGGCAATCATAGATCTTGGAAATGAGCTCGGATTACCTGTTTCAGTTGAAGAGGTTAAGGAATATCTTTCAAATCTTGATGATACTGAGACTAAACAATGGCTAATAAAAGCTAGAGGCGGTCTTTAATATTAATAGGAACATTGTTATTTCCTTTTTTTTCAATTAAAGGTATTTGTTGTAATTCCCGCTTTTCATATCCCCCTCCTCCTGCCAAGGTCCAAAAAAACCAATAACTTGGGATTGCCAACCCAGCCGCTAAAATTAGAGCAGTAATTTGTTCAAGTCTTATCATTATTTGTTATCAGAAATCTTGGCAGTTTAGGATTTTAAGATCTGCATTAGTAAGCAGTTTAACTTAATTTATACGAGGAATTTATTGAGTGATTAGACTTGAACGCGTTAGTAAAATTTATCCTTCGGCAGAAGTTCTGAAAGAAATTACTTGGGAAATAAAGTCTGGTCAACGTATAGGGCTTGTTGGGGTAAATGGTGCTGGGAAGTCCACACAATTGCGTATTATTGCTGGTTTAGAAGAAGTTACCTCAGGAGAGGTCATCTATGAAGGTGAGCCTCGAATTGCTTATTTGCAACAGGAATTTGATGTTGATTTAAATAGAACTGTTCGAGAAGAGCTTTTTCAAGCATTTGGTGATGCATCAGAGCTGTTAGATCAAAAACGACAGATAGAGAAGGATTTGGAATCTGATAAAGCACAAAAAGATAGTAATTACCTTGATTCGTTAATTACTCAACTTGGTAATTTACAAATTAGGTTTGAATCGATTCATGGATATGAGTTGGAAGCTCAAATTGAAAAGTTGTTGGTAAATATAGGGTTTTCTTCTAATGATGCAGATCGATTAGTCCAAGACTTTTCGGGTGGTTGGAAAATGAGAATTGCTTTAGGGAAAATCATTCTTCAAAAACCTGATTTATTATTATTAGATGAACCTACTAACCATTTAGACTTAGAGACTATTGAATGGCTTGAGAATTATTTATTAAATCAAACATCTGCAATGGTTATTATTAGTCATGATAGAAGTTTTTTAGATAGAATTTGTTCTCATATTGTCAATACTGAAAGAGGTGTTTCTAGAACTTATATTGGGAATTACTCAAAATATCTAGAACAACAAGAGATAGAGAGAGAATCTCTTCAAGCTGCTTTTGATCGCCAACAAAAGGAAATATCATCTCAACAGGAATATGTCGATAGGTTTAGAGCTAGTGCTACCAGGAGTACACAGGCAAAAAGTAGAGAGAAAATGTTAAATAAAATAGAAAGAATAGATATGCCTTTATCTCAATTAAGAAAACCAAATTTTTCTTTTCCAGATTCACCTAGATCTGGTAAATTAGTTGTAAAATTAGATGATTTAACACATACTTATGATGAGAAAATTATATTTCTTGGTGCTAATCTATCAATTGAAGCTGGAGATCATATTGCAATTTTGGGTCCTAATGGATCAGGGAAATCAACATTACTTCGTTTAATTATTGGAGAAGAAAATCCTACTGATGGTAACCTTGAGCTAGGAAAACACAATATTATTCCAAGTTATTTTGAACAAAATCAATCTGAGGCACTAGATTTATCCCTTAATGTTTTAGAAACTTTGTTTCAAGCAGCACCTGATTGGAATCAAACAAAAGTTCGATCATTACTAGGAGGATTAGGGTTTAATAAAGACGATGTCTTTAAAAAAATATCCAATCTTAGTGGAGGAGAAAAAGCGAGAGTTGCTTTAGCACTAATAATTGTCAATCCATGTAATTTACTTCTACTTGATGAACCTACAAACCATTTAGATATACCTGCAAAGGAAATTTTAGAAACTGCTATTAGAGAATTTAAAGGATCTGTAATTGTTGTTTCCCATGATCGCTATTTTATCTCGAAAGTTGCAACTGCAATTGTGGAAATTAAAGATGGACAACTTTTGCTTTATAGAGGAAATTATGAATATTATAAATCGAAAAAGAAAGAAGAAGCAGAAGAAGCTAATAAATTACTTCAACAAGCCAAGAAGGAAGCTAAGAGAATTGCAAAGAAAAAGAGAGGACGTAAGAAGTAAAATTAATAATAAATATATACCTACTATAAATAATATAATTATTGTGTGTAGAAAGAATTTAAATTTTGTGGAGTTAGCCATATTATTAATTCCTTGTTTCCTCTTAAGACTCTAAATTTCATTTCTTTTTCTATACCATTTTGAGTAATTTCTTCCACCACATCATGAGGATGATTTATGTTTTTATCATTAACAGATAGAATAATATCATTGATTTTCAATCCTTTTTTATCAGCTGGACTATCTGGTTGAATGTATACAACTAGTGAGCCTTTTTCTGTTTCTTTGCTTTTTTCTTCTTCTGTGAGATTTGGATAAGTTAGATGAGCACCAATCATAGGATGTATAGCTTCACCTTTTAACGTCAATTGACTTGCAATTTTTATTGCTTCATTTATTGGTATTGCAAATCCTAGACCTGCTCCAGGCCCTGAATGAATTAAAGTATTTATTCCAATCACTTCTCCTTCGGAATTTAGTAAGGGGCCCCCTGAATTCCCAGGGTGGATTGCAGCATCAGTTTGAATTAAATTAAGACGTTTATGAGATACTCCTAATTGAGAAATATTTCTATTTAGATTACTAATAATTCCTAATGTGACAGTTTTTTCTAATCCATATGGATTTCCGACTGCTATAGCCCAATCTCCAACATTTATGTTGTTTGAGTCTCCTAGGACTATTGTTGGCCATGGTCCCTTGACCTTAAGTTTAATTACCGCTAAATCGGTTAATAGATCTTGTCCTATTACTTGACCTGCAACTCTACGTCCATCTGAAAGTCCGACAATGAGTTGGTCTGATTTGGCCACAACATGCGCATTTGTAAGAACCAGTCCTTCTGAAGCAAAAATAATCCCACTTCCTTGCCCACGTTCAATTTGCCATTGAGGAGAGTTAGAATTATTTTTATCAAGAAATTGTTTAAAATATGGATCTATGAGAAAATCTGGGGGAAGAAAATATCTATAATTATATAAAACTTTACGCTTTGTATCTATTGTTACTATTGCTGGTCCGCTTCTTTCTAATGCTTCAGATATAAAAGATTTTTTTTCATAAAGTGAGATTTCTTTCTCTTTTCTTGGCAAAGCAATTGAATGATTTTCAAAGTAAGTCGAGCCTATTAATAATAGACTCAATAAATATTGTGATTTCTTAAAAAAATTTTGCATATACATAAAAATACAGTTTTGCTTTTAAATTGATTTTACGCTTTTTTATCAATAACTGACTGTCTAAGTATTTAGTTTGCTCAACCTCTTTTGATAATTGGGTTTAGAATTCATTCATTGGTCAATGTTTTTAGTTATTATGGGTGCCGGTTCTTCTTCATCCAAGGAATAGTTTTTTCTCTGAGTAACCATGATGAACTCTGTATTTCCAATTTTCTATATTCTTGTTTTACTTTTGCTTCTCTTGCAAGCATTTCGTGTGATGTTTAAAGGTTGGAATGCGGCAAATAATTTGGATCAATTAGAAAAAAAGCCAATTAGAGATCGTACGGGGCGATTTACGATTCACCCGGAGTTGTTGAACGAACAAGGTGAAATAACTGATGAAGATCTCTTAACTGTTCGTTTCTCAAATGATTTGGATCATCCAAAGCAAACAGAATCTTCTTCTGAATAGTATGATATGAGATTCTTAAGTTAATATGATTAGTTTATTTAAAGGAGAGCGAACTTGGAGCAAAGAACGCGTGTAGTCGGAGCTGTAATTAAATCTTTGAGGCTACCTCCAAGGTTTAGATTGCGTTTAGTCAAGGAGGATCCAGTTCGTTTGGAGTTAAGTCTGACGCCTTCTTATGGCAAAGCACCTGTTCAAGTTGGGTTGGTAGAATCACTGGATTTAGTTGCTCGTAGAGATCGTGAAGGCAGGATACCGCGAGATTTGCAAGGAACATGGGATTGGACAGTGCGACATGGATCTGTTAGTACAGGTGGATGGAATCCCTATCTAAAGGAAGCGATTCAAACTATGTTTGAGACTGGTTTACCTGCAATTATTTTTGAAGAATTAACAGGTGAGGAGTACCGTCCAGTGGATGGAACAAAACATGTTCGATGAAAATTATTGAGTTTTGTGTTTTGCTAATTAATTACTTTTTTTCTCTTCAGTAGATAGAATTACCATACTTTCAAAAAAACTATGTCTTCTGAAGATATTGAACCTCGGTATGGATTTGTCAATTATGCGGAGATTTGGAATGGCAGGTTGGCCATGCTAGGCATTGTAGTTGGTTTGAGTACAGAATTGCTTA
Organism: Prochlorococcus sp. AG-409-K04; assembly: GCA_003215555.1. Taxonomy (GTDB): domain Bacteria; phylum Cyanobacteriota; class Cyanobacteriia; order PCC-6307; family Cyanobiaceae; genus Prochlorococcus_E. Next base: position 26,215 of record QCKE01000011.1, on the reverse strand, counting down.
CTGGTCAAGGCATTCTTGGCCAAATAGGACTTGGTTGATTCTGGTAAGAATTTTTGATTAAAAATTGAAAAATGAATTAATTCCCACCTTTTCGGTTCAAGAGCTTAATCAAGCAATCGGTAATCTTCTTGATAGGGGATTTGCCCCTAGATTTTTTCTTAATGGTTTAGTTTCGAAAGCTCAGTGCAAGAATGGTCATTTATGGCTAACTATTACTGATGGAGAAGCAAGTATTTCTGCAGTTATTTGGTCTTCATCACTAAAAACATTTGACTTTCGTCCTACGCAAGAAGATGGAGTTCAAATTTTAGGGAAGTTAAATTTTTGGAAAAATAGAGCCACTCTTATTGTTCAAGTAATCAATATCAGACCAACTCTTTCAACAGTCTTTCGTAAATTTGAGATTGTTCGTACTCTATTTGAAAAAGAAGGTTTGATAGATGAATCTAAAAGGAAAAGATTACCAAAGTTTCCTAAAGCAATTGCTATTTGTACAAGCGTTCCAAGTTCTGCTTATGCAGATATTTTGAGAACTGCCAAAGAACGTTGGCCTCTTACAAAATTGATAGTTTTCCCAATACCTGTGCAAGGTGCTGCATCGGAAAAAATTGAATCTGTAATATCGATGTTATCGAATATTTATAATGATTATCAAATTCAAGCGTTAATTATAGCTAGAGGTGGAGGAAGTCGAGAGGACCTAATAGTGTTTGATGATGAGGGTTTATGCCGAAAATTAGTTAATTTTCCAATTCCAGTTGTTACTGGAATTGGACATGAAGATGATTTGACAATTGCAGATCTAGTTGCAGATCATAGAGCTGCAACTCCTACCGCCGCAATAGTTGACTTATTGCCAAGTAAAGAAATGGAGAAAAACAACTTACTTCAAATTAAACAAAGATCTAATGATTTCTTTCATTGGATCATACAAAATAAATATCAACTTATAGCTGATAGAAGAAATATATTTTTGGACAACTCGCCTTTGATATTTCTTAGAAAACAAAAGCAATTGTTGATGCACCGTAAGAATATGATTAATGCTTTTTCCCCAGAAAAATTATTAATTAAGGGTTTTTGTATAGCACGAGATCATCTCAACAATTCAGTTAGAAGTGTTAAGAACGTGAAGAAAAATGATAAAATAATGATAGAATTATTAGATGGAATGTTAGAAACACGAGTGATTAATTCACAAAATAAGTAAATTAACTTATGAAAAAATCAAATATTAAAAATTCTTCTAAAAATACAATTAGACATGATTCGGTTAAACAAAATATAAATAAAGATTTAATTGATAAGATATCAAAATTGTCTTATGAGGAATCTTTGGAAGAATTAGATATTATTATTAATAATATAAAAAGTGAAAGTTTTTTAGTAGATGAGCTGAAGGATAATTATTTAAAGGCTAGTTTGTATATTGAACATTGTGAAAAATTGCTTGAAAATATTGAGCAAGAGATAATTGAGATTAAATCTTGAGCATATTTATTTCTTAAAGAATACTTCAATCACTATCTTTAACTTCAACATCAATAGTAGCAGAACTTGCTGGTAGATTTATATCTTGAGAATCATTCTTTTTTTGACTACCACAAATAGGACATTGATTTAAATTTGTGAAGTATGTTGATCCACATTGCTCACATGTATTGATATTTTCTTTTAAATTTTTCCAACTTACCCATCCAATACCTAAAATTGTTAAACCTATTAAAAAGAATATTATCATTATCCCTCCTGCTAAATCTATTAATATTTTTCCTGCTTGAGTTGGCAATAAAAAAAGTATTAGCAGAATTAACCAAATAATTGTGGAATTTCTATTCATATTATTTTAATTCATCCTATTAGAAGGATTGATTCTATTGCTTACTAATCCAATGCTCCAGCATTGTCCAAAATAAATTATTAAACCTACTATCCAAATCCATAAAGTTAGTACTAATACTCCACTAATGATTCCATATGCTTGAAAGCGTGATCCCAATGAAAGAATAGTTCTACTTACCGCTGAATTTAATAGTGTTAGCAAGGATCCAATCAATATTGATCCTGGAATGAGAGGTTTAATTGGCACTCTTCTTCTTGGAACTAAAGCTTGCAATAATAATGCCATTATTGTGAACCCAGCAAAAGGAAAAATTATTTGACCCATTTGAATTAATGGTATTTTTGATAATGCTTCTGTAAGTAGCGGGCTATTATTTTTTAAATCTGTCCAAAACACTCTAGGTATCATTCGTACGTAAGAACTGATTTCATCAATTACCATCAATAAACTCACTAATAAAACGACCAGAAAAGCCTCAATTCTGTTCCGAATTAATCTAAATGCTTGAGTACGGAGAGGAATGGTCATTGTTTTTGAAGGTAAGGCATCCTCCCATAGGCGATCAGAGCCTCTTTGTAAAGTGAGATATGCGTTTCCTGCCGTTATTATTAAGAACATTGCACCTAAAAGTCCAGCTCCAAAACTTTGATTGACTAGTGTGATTAAAGTTGTTTCCACTAAATCAACGACTGAAGGAGGAAGAACTTGAGCAGCTAGCCCAATGATCTGTTGATCCAGACCTTGTTGTTTTCTAAGAAACCAGGATGCAATAGAAAGAGAAATCAATAATATTGGAAAGAAAGACTGTAAGGTGTAATAAGCAAATGCTGCACTTAGGTCTACGCAGTCACAACGATTCCATCTTTTAGACGCGTCCCATAAGCTTTTAAAAAACCAGTTAAATGGACGTCTCCAGCGAATTACCACTCGTAAGAGATTTTAGGCATACTTATTTTAGTGTACATATACATTGATTTTAACCAAAAATTTTTTAATCTATACTTTTTCTCTAATTAGTTCTTATTTAGGCACTTTAAAATGTAAAATATTTCTTAGAAAATTATTCTATTAGTAATTTGCCCCATGGCTTTAGTGTATTCATTTCTTTTTTTGATATAGCTGCAATTAGAGGGAAATTAACAGTACTTAAATCATCTCCTAATTGAAGCTTAGCAGGATTTGTTCTTAACCAAGTTAATTCACAATTTAGTTCCTTCAATATTAACCATGCTGCTGCTATATCCCATATTTTAGGAGTAGATTCTATAGCTCCAAAAGTTTGTCCTATAGCGACACTTGTCATATTTAAACTTGAAACACCTAAAAGTCTGATTTTTCCAGGAAATGTTTTTTCAGGTTGTTTTTGTAAAATACTAATTGAACGACTACAAACTGATATACAATCACTTTTTCGGAGGTTTTGTATTAATGGCTTGATTCTTTTTCCATTAATAAAAACCCCTTTTCCTTTATAAGCTGTAATTCTTTGCCTAAGTATTGGAATATCTAGGATAGCTGTTTCTGGTTCTCCATTAACAAAACGTGCAATAGATATCGCCCAAAATGGAATACCTGCTGTAAAGTTTGTAGTCCCATCTAGAGGATCAACAATCCAATATGCTTTGGAAGAAGGAACTGTTTTTGAACCTTCTTCACTTAAAATTCCTTCTTCGTCGTTAGTTAACTTTGATAGACCTTCGACTAAATATTTATCACTCCAACGATCACAACTGGTAATCAAAGTCCCATCAGGTTTTAATTCGGAAGAAATTTTGCCAAAATCTTTTAACTGTCTTCTAGCTACATCGTCGACTAAGCGATTTAAAGACTGCAATTGACTTTCATTTAGTTGGTAGTTGGAAAATGTATTCATAACTTAGTATTATAAAAGCTCCATACATGTTGTTGTTAATAATGAAAAGGAATTAGAAGAATCTTTAGTAATTGAGTCTTGAGTATCTGAATTTTTATTTATAGGCTCTTTGCTAGTGCAACTGACAATTTTTTTAAGCCCTGTTTTTTTAGATAATTTAAGAAGATTGGTATTATATTCAGTTATAAAACCTATATGATTTGCTTCAGCTTGAGTTAGATCTCTTTGGTTATTCACTACTTCTCTTTGTGTTGCAATTCCTGCTTTTAATCTGAGCAAAGAAAGCCGCAAAGATTCTTTTGAGGATAGAATTGCTTGATATGAATGTTTAATATTATTTTTTGCTGTTTCCATTTTGATATAAATTTCTGCTATTTCATATTTAATTTGATTCTTTACTAACTCTAGTTTTGAAGACATTTCATTTACCTTTGCTTCGTTTGAGAGGTATTTTGCTTGGCTATATCCGCCATCAAATATTGGCCATTCAAATTGTATCCCGATAGTATTATTAAACGTATTAATATTATTATTTGATCTTGGTGACACCACGCCTACTTCTCCTTGAGCGAAGGAGTTATCAATGGTGTTATAAATAGAGACTTTTGGCTTTTTTCCAGCTAAAGAGACCTTTCCTTGATTATTATTGATCTTTATTTTGAGTAATACCTCTTCTAATTCTTTCCTATATTTATATGCATGTTCAATACTTTCATTAAGTGAGGAGTTCCATATTCCAAAAATGCTGGGTTTATTATTGATTTCTATTGTTTTGTTGTCTTCAAGATTTAGAAGTTCTAATAATTTTTTCTCTTTCATATTCTTTTCTCCTAATTTATTATTTAGAAATTGTTCTTCTTTTGATAATTGTGTTTGTGCTTCTAATAGTTCAAATTTTGTACCTAAACCAGCTTCGAATTTATTTTCCGCTTCTTTTAATGATATTTGTGCACTTTTAATAGCTTGATTTGCAATTCGAATTTCCTGAAATGACTTTTGAAAATTAAAATATTCAGCGTAAGCTTCTAAACTTAGATCACGTAATTTCATATCGTAAGCAATTTCTGCATTTCTTAAGTTATCTCTAGCAATATTTATTTGGGGTATTCTTGCAGGATTAATGAGATCCCATTTTATTGTCGCTGATAAACTTGCTTTGGCTTGATCATTAGATGTATCATTGGAAAGTTTGTTGTATGTATCACCTTTTATATATTGAGGAAATCCACTGCTTGAAAGGTTAAGGGTTGGATACCAAGAGGCTATTTCACTCTTTAAAAGATATTTTGCTTCTTGTATTTTATATCTCATCATTTTTAATTCATGACTATTTAAAGAGATTATCTTTTCTATATTCTTGGTACTAATTAATTTTCTTTTATTTTTATTCATTTCTGTGATTAATTTACTTGAATCTTTTTTTTCTAGGGTAATTATATCTTTTTGAAAAAATTGATGTTTTGATTTTTTATTTTCAATGGAGAAAGATGTATTTAGACTGGTATTGAAAAGTGCATATAATATAATTGCACTTGATGAAAATCTCTTGAATTTCATTACATTTTTATGAAATAGCATGATAAGTTGTTTCAAGTACTTTTTTGACAAAATCGTCTGGACCAAAAACAACTTTAATTGATGTCTTAAGAGTTTTTGATACTTCTTCAACAGTTATATCATCTAGGAATTTAGATTCACCATGTTTCAACATTATAGAAGGCAAATAAAGTTCTTCACCAAGATTTTTTTTGCTTAAGCCATCAATTAAATCTTGCCCTGTGAGTAAGCCAGTCACTACTTTTTCTTTTCCCCAATAAGGGCTTTCCAAGCCAATAATTGTTAAAGACATCCTCTTTATTTTATTGATTTTTTTGCAGATGGGTTGAAGAGCATCTACAACTAAACTACCAACGACCCAACTGCATGTTTTATCTATTGGTATTTCTGATGGAAGATTTGCAGTTGCTTTTTCAATATTTTCTAAGAATGATCGGATACTTCCTACTCCATTTTCTTCTTGAGGAAGACTTTCATAAAGTATTCTTGGTGGTAGAGGTTTTTTAGCTAATAAATACCATTCATCTGATAGCCAAGCAAAACGACTTCCAATTAGCTCTTCAAATTTTGTTTGTAATTTCTCAACTTGATCTATGACTTTCGTAGCACATTCTTCATCCACTGGTATTAATCCATCATTCTCAGGACGAAATCGAGTTAAGCCTACAGGAACTATTGCAGTTGAAAGAATAGTTGGCCATTTTCCTTTGCTAAAAGTAAATAGATCATTGAGCGTTTTTGTTAAATTTTCATCATCATTTAATCCTGGACAGACAACAACTTGAGCATGTAATTGAAGATTTTTCTTTTTAAACCAATTTATTTGTTCCATTATTAGTCCAGCGCGTGGATTTTTGAGTAATTTTGATCTTAACTTGGAATCTGTGGAATGAACGGAGACAAACAGAGGAGACAAGCGTTGAGTTTCTATTCTGAGCCAATCTTTTGCCATGAGATTTGTCAGCGTTAGATATGAGCCATATAAAAAACTCATCCGATAATCATCGTCTTTTAAATATAGTGTTTTTCTATGACCTAGGGGTTGTTGATCTATAAAGCAAAATGAGCAATTGTTATTGCATTGCTTTAGTCCATCAAATAGTGCTTCTGAAAATACGAGCCCTAGATCATCATCTAAATCTTTTTCTAAATGAATTTTGTGTAACTTTCCTTTTTTATCAAGAACTTCAAGATTTAATTCTTCTTCAGCAATTAAATATTTGTAATCGATTAGATCTCGGGGTTTTGTATTATTGATTCTCACTAATTTATCTCCGGGTTCAAAGCCTAATTCTTCAGCTATAGAGTTACGCTCCACTGATTCAACTTTTGCAGGCCTGGGCGTTTCAACTAATGCTTCATCATTAGTTGAAACAGTTGTAATGCTTTTAGAGGTTTCATTCCACACTGATTCAATATCGATTTTTTGTAGTTTGCTATGGATATGTAATCTGTTGATGGCATTACAGTCAAGTTTTACAGCTTGAACAAATAGAGAACCTTGTAGTTTTAGATTTAAGCAGTCACTTTTGTGCATACAGAAAAGTACAGTCGTCTGATCTGCTTGTGCACTATTTTCTGTTCTAGGATTAATTCTCTTAGAATTGACTTATAGTTCAGATCCATTTCTTGTTTTGAACACTCATACACGGATTAACTGCTGGACTACTCTCTGCCTACTAAAGATTCCTCAGATTACTCTGAGGCATATTTATCAAGGCCCAAAACCTTGAGAATATGGGTTGTTATATTTGTGATTCTTCCTGTTTTTCTTCAGGCACCTTGGGTTCATTTTCATCCTCTCTCTGCTCTTTTATTTACTTTTGTCCTTCTAGGTTGTGGAATAGTTTTAGGGAGATTTTTCTCGGAAAAATGGTTCAAAATTGGTTCTCTTTTAGTCGGTGTGAGTGGTAGTTGGCTTGGGGGTTGTTTGTTTTGGGGATGGTTGAGAATGCATCCAATTTTGCATTTACCTGTTGAGGCAGTTGCAATGCCTATAGCTTTTGTTGGTTTGACAACTAAATGGCGTATAGGAGCTGGTTTTTATTTGTCTTGTTTATTAGGTACTGCTTTCACTGATTTCATGATGGTTGTGACTGGAGTGATGAGTAAATGGCCTGAGGTGCTTTCTGCACCTATTGAACAAGCAGCTGTAAAACTCAATATTGTTTCTCTGACTCTTTTTAATTTACCAACCTTAACTTGTCTATTTATAGCTGCTTGTTTAATAGTTTTTTTGTCGGACCAAATGAATCAACGAGGAGTTATAAATTCTTTGTGTGGAAATACTTGGCTTGTAGCAGGTACGGCATTAACCACGACACTTTGGGTGGATGGGTTATTTCTTGTTACCACAATCATTCAGCCAAAGTTTAGTGGATTGATTTAGTGCAAAGGGATCATTGATATGGACTTCGATATTCAAAATAACCCTATTATTAATGGTTCTTGGGATGTTGTAGTTGTTGGTGCAGGTGCTGCAGGTTTAATGACTTGCATTGAATTGCCAGAAAAGCTTAATGTTCTTCTTGTGAATAGAAATACTAGTAAGAGGTCTGCTAGTCGCTGGGCCCAAGGCGGGATTGCATCAGTTACAAGACGAGAGGATAGTTTGCAATCTCATTTTGAAGATACTGTCAGGGCAGGTTCTGGATTGTGTGATTTGGATTCGGTAAGAATGCTTGTTGAAGAGGCCCCGAAATGTGTGGAAAGACTTCAACAATTAGGTATGGAATTTGACAAAGATGAGAATGGATTGTCTACCACATTAGAAGCTGCTCATAGTTTTAGGCGTGTTTTGCATGTAAAAGATCAAACGGGAAGAGCGTTAGTGGATGTTTTAAGAGAACAAGTTGAAAAAAAGTCTAATGTTTTGCACCGTAGAGGGGTTCGTGTCACACAACTGTGGGTTGAGAATGGCGCCTGTCATGGTGTGCAAGTTTTAGATGGAAATTGTCTTTATTGGATCCCTGCAAGAGCAGTGGTTTTAGCTTCTGGAGGAGGAGGACATTTGTTTGGAAATACAACTAATCCTGAACAAGCATGTGGTGAAGGTGTGGCCTTGGCGTGGAAAGCTGGTGCAGCAATTGAGGACCTTGAATTTTTTCAATTTCATCCGACAGCTTTGAAAATGAAAGGAGCGCCTTCTTTTCTTATTTCTGAGGCTGTAAGAGGAGAAGGAGGAGTCTTATTGGATGGCAATGGCAATAGCCCAGTTTCAAATTTAATAAGTAAAGATCTTGCCCCTAGAGATCAATTGAGCAGAGCCCTTGTGAAAGTAATGGAATCTCAACAAGTTAATCATATGAAGCTAGATTTTCAAGGAATTTCCGCAGAAAAAGTGAATGGACGTTTCCCTTCAATAATTGAAAAATGTAGAGAAGTTGGCTTAGATCCTTTAAAACAATTAATTCCGGTTGCTCCTGCAGCTCATTATTGGATGGGTGGTGTAGCGACAGATTTGCAAGCTGCAACTTCTTTACCTGGTTTATATGCAGTGGGAGAAGTTGCATGTACGGGTGTTCATGGAGCTAATAGACTCGCAAGTAATTCTTTATTAGAGTGCATTGTTTTTGCTAGAAAATTATCATGCATTAAGCTTGTAGCTTCCTTAGAGAATCTTGCAATTCCTCGTAGATGTGTAGATTTTGAATTTTCTTTTGAGAAGCATAATATTTTTAGCGAAGAATCCTTAAAATCATCTATAGAAGCATTAAGACAATTATTTTGGAAAGAAGTAGGGGTTAATCGTTCGAAAAAAGGAATGAAAAATGCATTGAAAAGTATTAGTTTCAAATTGGACTTGATCGCTAAAAATCCTTTGTTGTCTTTGCTTGAAAATCAAACAAAAGATAGTTGCATTAGGTTGAGTGAACGTACACGCAAAAAAATAAATTTAATTCTTGATTTAATGCATAGGCAGCAGTCTAGTAAAATTACTTTGAATGCTTGTTTATTTAGATGTGAAAGCAGAGGCGGACATTTTCGATTTGATTATCCTTCAAGTTTGCCGCATTGGGAATATCATTCCAGGCAAATAAAAGGTAAGAATATTTCTACAAGATCTATTAGATTGTGAACTCTTTAGAACTCTCTAGGTCCTGAATACGCACTCAAATCAGCTAATTCTTCTAGGCTTTTAACCCCTGAAATAATTTTTCCATTAATTTCCCAAGATGGAAATCCACTAATATTTTTCTTTTCACAGAGATCTGTCTTACTGTTGTTTCCATCTGGAGCACATTCGATAGAAATTAATTTTGCAGCAGCTTCTCTTCCAAATAATTCTTTTTGATCATGACAATGGGGGCACCAATATGCATTATATAAAATAATATTTTTTTGTGTTAAGTATTCTGCAAATTTTATAGATGATGTTGAGCTTTTATTGATAACTACTGGAGCTACTTTAGCCTGACTTGAAAGATTAACCTTGCTTGGATCAACAGAAGATGACCAAATCAATCCACCTATTATTACAATTATTGATAATATAATTCCTCTAAATATTAAATCCCGTTTGTCTTCCCATCCACCTCCAATGATAGTTAATAGTAAGATTAAATTAGAACTTATTGCAGATAAAACACAGAAAAAACAAAATGCTTCTATTTTAAAGATCATTATTCCTATTAATAACCAACTGAAAATAGACATACAAGTTGATAGAAAAAATAGTCCCCACCATCCTGTGCTTGAAATATCAAGTTTTTTTGTATTAATTGAAGGTAGAAATGGAATAATTGCGAGAAGTAGGATTGTGGTATAAGCAATTAAACCGATAAAAGATAAAGGGATTGTTATATTATTAATTTCAAAGATCGTCCCCCATGGACTATCTAAGACTCGGTCGCAACCCTGAGCATTTCCTGGGCACGAAAGAGAACCAATTACTCCCCATCTGTTAAATGTAATAGATCCTGTGTCTATTACTCCTATTGTTGCCAAGGTCCCTATAAGAATTCTTGCTAATTTGGAACCATGATCTTGTTTTCTTCGACTTTTTAGGCGAGATGTATTCATCATTGAATTGGTTGATTTGACAATTCTGACAGCTTTTAGGCGTTAATTATTATTTTTTGAATTTGAACGGTTATATAATTTTTAGATCATTGCTTTTATTACGCTTTACAATAATGATTGACTTAGAATACAACAAAAATCATTGTTTCCAAAGGATCAGCAATCAGTAGCTTTTATTCACTTGGGGTGTGAAAAGAATCTTGTTGATACAGAGCACATGATGGGTTTGTTGCAAAAAGGAGGTTTTGAAGTTAGTGAAAATCCTGATGATGCATCTCTTGTAGTTGTAAACACTTGCAGTTTTATAGAGCAAGCTAGAGAAGAATCTGTTCGAGTTTTGGTAAAGCTAGCTGAGCAAAATAAGGAGATTATTATCGCTGGTTGTCTTGCTCAGCATTTTAAAGCTGATTTATTAGATTCCATTCCAGAAGCTAAAGCAATAATTGGTACAGGAGATTATCAGAATATTTTAGAAGTTCTTCAGAGAGTTAAAACCGGTGAAAGAGTCAACAATGTTTCTGAGATACCGCTATTTGTTGGAAACGAAAATCTACCGAGATATAGAAAACCAGGTCAGACTGTTGCTTATTTAAAAATTTCAGAAGGATGTGATTACAATTGTGCTTTTTGCATTATCCCTAAACTCAGAGGTAGACAACGAAGTCGATCTGTTGAATCAATTGTTGCAGAAGCTAAGCAACTGGCCAAGGCAGGTTTTAAGGAATTGATTTTAATTAGTCAAATCACTACTAATTATGGAATTGATGTTTACGGTAGGCCCTATCTTGCGGAGTTATTGAATGCATTGGGAAAGGTAGATATACCATGGATCAGAGTTCATTATGCTTATCCTACTGGGCTGACTTCTGAAGTAATACGTTCTTTCAAGGAAGTTCCTAACCTTTTGCCTTATTTAGATTTACCTTTGCAGCATAGTCACCCTGATGTTTTGAAGGCAATGAATAGGCCTTGGCAGATAGATTTGAATACTTCTTTATTAGATAGGATTAGAGGTGAATTACCAGAAGCTATTTTTCGGACTTCGTTAATTGTGGGTTTTCCAGGAGAAACTGAAGCGCAATTTGATCATCTGGTTTCATTTGTTCAAGATCAGGAATTTGACCATGTAGGTGTATTTACTTTTTCTGCGGAAGAAGGAACTAAAGCTGCTACCTTATCTGAAAAAATTCCTTATCACATTGCTCAAGCTCGTAAAGACAAAATCATATCTATTCAGCAGCCTATTTCCCAAAGAAAGAATCAAGCGTTGATTGGACAATTTGTCGATGTTTTAATTGAGAGTATAGATCCTGAAACAGGAGAATTTTTAGGAAGATGTTCTCGTTTTGCTCCTGAAGTTGATGGAATAGTAAGAATAAAATTTGAGTTAAAATTCAAAGAGTTGATATTAGGTAAGATACTACCTGTCTTAATTACAAGCTCTTATTTATATGATTTGTTCGGTGAAATATTTGATTCACAAAAAATTATTCGATCTATAAAAAATAAGAATTTTTAAAACAAAAAATTAAATTTATCTCATTATTTTTTTGGAGTAGTTTTCATCGGTATGACTATATTTGGATTATATTAATTTTATAGCTTTTAAAATTTTACTAATAGCAAATGCTGTTCCAAGGCCTACTCCAACAATCATCAAATAAAATAAAATTCCCATTAGAAAAACATGCTTTTTTTTATTAGAACAGATTTCGGTGCCTTTTGTGTAGCTTTTAGTGAATTTTGAGATTTAGTCCTGAATATAATGTTGTCCGGTTATGAGACAGTTCTCAGCTTTCTGCAGTTCTCTTCCAAGATAGAGAGCATGATCTATTTTGCTAACTGGTAATGTTTCCTCACATTCTGTAAGACGTATACCAATTTCCTTAGCGGTTCTTCCTTTGAAAATTTTAATAGGGGAGCGTTTTTTACTGGTATTGCATGTTAGTGGCTTTCCTGTTTCTGGATCAATAGCTCTTCCTATATCATCAATATCATTACTAAAAAGCTCAGCTATCAGTTCTTGATTGCGTTGATTAAGTTTGATGATGAAATAGCCTTTTGGATCAAGATTGATAAATCTTTTGGAGTATTCATCATCGATACCTTTTATAACGGCCTCTTGAATTTTCTGTGGTGATTTTTGTTTCATAGCTATTTGTTTCATAGCTATTTAATTATAATCCTAAGAAGATCTTTAGTAATCTATATTTGTCAAATTTTTTTCAGCTTATAATATGAATTTTGAGATTTAGACTTGTTGATCATTATTTCCTGATTTATAAATAGCCTTGTATTTGATTTATTATGTGTAATTATAAACTATATTTAATTTTCTTCTTAGTTTAAATGAAGCTTCTAGGTTATTGTGGTTTGTGTTTAAACTGGTTTTTAATTCGTGTCCAATTACCCTTGCTTTTAAGTATTGATCAAACAAAATATTGTAAGTATTGTGGTGCGCAATTACAATTAGAAAAATGGTAAAATTTTAATTAATAATCAATTTCCTTAGCACAAGTAAAAGAAAGAAATTAACTACTATAAATGAGACATATACTATTCTTGGATATTTTAAACCTTTGGGAGCAGTCATTTCGATCCCAAAGAATCTAAATAAGACCTGATTATTATCTTTCTGATATGATAAAAGATTTTGATTGTCCTTTTCTTTTTCTTCTATATTGCCCATGAAAAATAAAAGTCTTAGATTTATAGTAAATCTATTTGTTTTTTCTTAAAGGGAACTTCATTGTTTGATGCATTGATTTGTTGAATGGTTAAATCATTCACTTTTTTAAGCCATTCTTTTATATAAGATTCCATTCGTTTTTCATACCAACGATGAAGGCTAAAACAAGGTTTTGCTTCAAAACCTCTCCTGGCTTTATGCTGTCCACCTGCTCCTGGATCAAATTGATTAATACCATTCTTTATTGACCAGGAAATAGGTGAATAGTAACAGAGATTAAAATGAAGATTTTTAATATCTTCATTGCTTCCCCAATATCTACCCCAAAGCATATTATTATTGGCTAAACATATTGACATAGCAATAGGTTCTTTTATATTTCCTCGATTTGCATTAAATAGTACAATTTGATCTTTAATTTCACAATTGAATAAATTTATGAAAAAATCTTTTGTTAAATATTTGCTGCCCCAGTAACCCCATTTCTTACAATGCGATGAGTATAAATAATACATCATTTCTAATATTTCTAAATCTATTTGATCAAAATTAAGAATAGAAATATTTAGACCAGCTTTTTGTATTGATTGTCTTTCACGCTTTATATTCCTTCTTTGATTTGCATTGAATCTTTGTAGGTAATCGTCAAAATTTTCTTCTCCTTTAGAACTCCATAAACTTTGCTTGTTGATCCAGCATAAGCAATTAGCTGATTCTCCGTATTGTTTCCATTGTTCATCTACGTAAAGAAAATTGCAGCTAAGAATTCCATTTTTTAATGCAAACTCATCTATATAATTCATCATAATTTTTGTGATTTGTCTTTTACAATACTCTTGTGAGATGAAAAATTGATATCCTTCTACAGGGCTTAATGGTGTCATTCCGATTAGTTTTGGGTAATAATTAAGACCCAAATGATTTGCTAACTCTACAAAAGGGTGGTCAAAAATAAATTCTCCAAAACTATGATTTTTTAAATATAAAGGCGCAAATGCAATAATCTTTTTCTTGTCCCAAAGTGTTAGGTGTATAGGTTGCCATCCGTATTTTGAAGAAATACTTTCGGATGTTTCAAGTGTATTTAACCAATCCCAATGAAAGAAAGGTATAGTTTCATTTCCTAAAATGCTTTGCCAGTTTTGTTTTGTAATTTCTTGAATTGATTTATGCCATTGTGCTTTGATTTCAGAATTCATTTTCTATTCCTCGAGTATTGGATCATCAATTCATTTCCTTCTAATATTTTTATTTCTTTTAAAATCCATGCCTTAGATTCAGTTAGATTAATAGGAAGATTCATGGTTCCTGATGTATCTACCCATGTATAGTTCCCTCCTAAGATTCTTGGAGTTAGAGTAAATTGCAATTCATCAATGTTATCTTCTAATAAGATTGATTGAATTAATTTCCTTCCTCCTAGAAGAGCTATTTTGTGACACCCTTCTTTCTTAAGATGATGAAAAGTTTCTGCCCATGTATTTCTTATTAGAAAATGACGATCAAACCCTTTCTGATAAATATGATTACTTTTTTTCTTGGGACTTAAAATCCATCTAGTAATTGGTTGATCAAAATATTCCCAATTTTCTGAAAATGATCCCTTTGAAGTTGCAATTAGAGAAATAGGCTGCAAAGATTTTCCTTTTGATTTTCTAATGCTTAATAATTTAGGACTATGAATTAGACATGTATTTTGATGTGCTTCTAGTGTTCCTCTTCCCATTAAAGTGGCATCAGACCAGGCTAATGATTCTTCTAAGACTTTCCTGTCTCCTTTACCACCTAAAGAGGCTTTGCTCCCATTGGAGAAAGTAATACGACCATCTATGCTAACTGCCAGAACTAAACGAACTAAGGTTTTATTCAAGAATCGCTATCGTTAATACTTAAGGTATCTAATTGAGCATTTTCTGCATAAATTATAGCTGCATTATTTGGACTTTCTTGAAGATTGATTCTATGTAAATTTGCCCCAATGCTTTTGATTGGTTCTTTTAGCATGTCAGAAATATAAAGAGCAATATTTTCAGCTGTTGGAACACAAGATTGGAAATATTTTATATCTTTATTGAGGAAACTATGGTCAAAAGGTTCTATTACATAATCTTCAACTATTTTTTCTAGTGATGTTAGGTCACAAATCATTCCTGTTCGGGTATCAATTTTCCCTCTCACAGTTATTTCAACAAAATAGTTGTGACCATGGCCATGTGTTCTAGCGCATTTTCCATAAATTCTTTCGTTTTCTGTTTGAGATAACTCTTCTCTGGCTAATCGGTGTGCTGCAGAGAAGTGTTTTCGGATAGTTAAGAATCCTTCCATATGGTTACCAAGATAGTCTGCCCAAAGGCTTTCGTTTTCGTAAAGTCTTAGAGAGATTAAAGGTATCTCAGATTCTAATCGAGACCAGATGACTTTTGTCAAAGCTTCTGTTGTTGGTAAGAATCCTTCAGTCTTTGAGATGTCAAATTCTGGCCATACGTTATTTAGACATGCAAAGTCTAGTTGACTTGAAATTTTTTCCTTTATTGCATGCTTGACCTCAGAAAGGTTGAGAACCATTCCATCTTGATTCAATTCGCCTGTCATAGAAACAATTAACTTGTAATTGTGGCCATGACCTGGCATTAAACTGCATTTTCCAAAAGATTTGGAATTTTCCTCAGCTGATAATTCGGGAAGCCAGTATCGATGACTAGAACTAAAGAGGGCTCGACGAGTAATGACACAACTTCGACCTTTTCCGTGTTTGTTGGAAGATATGATCTCATTCATTTTTGTTTCATACCTGAATTTTCATTTTAATAACTTGTATATTCTTTTGTTGGTTTGAGTGATTCCTTGAAATCTGCTTTATTAAAGAAAACTTTAAGAGGTCGCATTATTTTTCTTGTAGGAATGATGGGTTCAGGGAAGAGTTTGACTGGTCCTTATTTAGCTAAAGCACTTGATTACAGCTTTATCGATCAGGATAACTTAATTGAAGAAGCGACTCAAAGTTCTATTAGAGAAATTTTCAATAAAGATGGTGAAACTGCTTTTAGAGTTATTGAAACTAAGGTTCTAAAAGAAATTGGGCAATTACATTCTTTAGTTGTAGCTACCGGAGGAGGTGTGGTTACTCAGCCGGAAAATTGGGGAGTATTACATCAGGGAATAGTTGTTTGGATTAATCCAACATTGGATTGCTTGTTACATAGACTGACGGTTGATTCGGATCATCGTCCTTTGCTAGATAAGGAAAATCTCAATGCTTTTCTTCCTGATTTGTTAAAAGAACGTGAGGTTTTTTATAAAGAATCTGATTTGGAGATCTCTGTTCAGCAAGAGAACCCTGAAGAAGTTTCTAAAAAAATTCTTGCAAAATTGCCAACAATTTTTAATAACTAGGTTTTTCGAGGCGAATAGCAAACCATTCGATAGAAAAGCCTTGCTTTATTTGAAGATCGCATGATGTATCTAGTAATCGTTTTGCAGCTGATTTATATGAGTTCTGATCTTTCAAATCTTCAGGCATGACTTCCATCTTTTTTAACCATTTTTCTAACCATTCTAAAGTTTCTTGTGCAGAAAGGAATTTCTCTTTTTCGCCTGGTTCCATGATTAAGTAATGTTCTTCATCTCTAATCAGTGGGTGTGACATAATTTTTAGATTCTAGAAATTCTCTGGCTCTACTTCTAATAGTTTTTCCTCCATCTTATCTCTCCATTCAAATAAGTTTTTTAGTTCAGGATTATCTGAAAAAACTTTGCAACCTTTATTGAAAAGAGTATTGCCCGAGGAATATGGAAACTTTAATAGGGATAATTGAGATGCTATTGCTAAATCTGCAATACTTAGTGATTGACCTACTAAGTATTCATGTGATGTTAATGCAGAAGATAGTTGTTTAAGGTTGTCTAGCAATCTTTGACTTTCATCTTTGTTGATGTTCTCAGCTATTCCATTGAAATATTTATAAGGAAGGTTATTTATTAAATTACCAATTGAAGTTGGTAATTTTTCTGTTAGTAAGATTTCTCGTAGGGATTGATTTTTTGTAGCTTCTTTAATGAGTTCTAATTTTACACTTTTTGCCAAGGTGGTATCTGCCCAATCTGTCAGAAGTTGAGCAGTTGCAGCCTCTTTGGAATCGTTAGGAAACAAGGAAGGTGCTGTTTGTAAGTCTTCGAGATATTTAATGATCTCAGTAGAGTCTACGATTAGATTTTCACCATCTTTTAATACAGGTAATTTTTTTTGTCCAGATAGTTTAAAAATATTAATTTGCCCGATTCCAGGCTGAACATCTATTTCTTTAAAGGTTAGCTTTTTAGCCTTTAAAGCTAAACGGACTTTAAGACAAAATGGAGAGTGCCTAAATTGATATAGTTCTAACATAAACTTTTTGGGTCAAACGATGTAAGACTAGCTATTAAGGATATGAAATCATATGAAAAATGGGTGAGTTCTTTTCCAATGTTTCTAGATATCCAAAATATCTCATCACAATTGTTTTAGGAGTTTTTGCTTCTTTTCTCCAACCTTTAGTCCGAAGAAGTAAGAACCCTATAACAGCAATAGCCCTTATAGGTGCTTTGATCAGTGGTTTGATGACATTGATTTTTGTTGTTAAGGGAATGGTTTTTCCCTCATCATTGCTTTAATCATGGCTGAAAGTCGACGAGTGAAAAGAGTAGCTGCACTGATTCGTAACGAGATGGGTCAGTTGTTACTTAATGGAATTTCAGATTTGAAATTTCATTCCGCAATGGTCACGATTACTGATGTTGAGGTCTCTGGAGATCTTCAGCATTGCAAAATATTTTTGAGTATTTTTGGAAGTGAAACTGAAAAGAAAGATGTTTTGGCAGCATTAATTTCATCCGAATCTTTCTTGAAAGGCGAATTGGGGAGAAGATTGCAAATGCGAAGAGTCCCTGAAGTGATTTTTAAATTAGATAAAGGAATGGAAAAAGGTATGACTGTTTTAAATCTTTTAGATCAATTGGAAGAAGAGAGAAAAAATAAAGAATCTCATACTACGGAATTTTAGATTTATTTTGCACTCTCCATTAAATCAAGACTTAAAAAAAAAGGTTGCTGAGCTTTTAGTAGTTAGAGCAAGTGGACATGCTCTTGATTCACAAAGACAATATCCACTTTGGGAGTTACCTAATAAGCATTTAAAATTTTTGCTCAATGAAGGTGTTGGAGGTGTGATATTGCATGGTGGCTCGGTTCAAGAATTACAGCAGAGATGTAGAGAGTTGAGAAATTGGTCATCAAAGCCTTTGTTGTTATGTGCTGATGTCGAAGAAGGAATAGGCCAACGTTTTGATGGAGGTTCTTTTCTCCCGCCCCCAATGGCAATGGCTCTTAGATATTTACAAGATCGGCAAGATGCTCTTGACTTGTCTGAGCAATATGGCAAATGTATTGGTAATCAGGCGCTTAAATGTGGCTTGAATTGGGTCTTAGCACCAGTCTGTGATGTCAATAGCAATCCAATAAACCCCGTGATTAATATGAGAGCTTGGGGAGAAGATCCACATATTGTTGCTGAGCTTGTAGTTGCTTTTCACAAAGGTTTAGTTTCTCAAGGAGTACTTAGTTGCGCCAAACATTTTCCAGGGCATGGTGATACAACAGTTGATTCACATTTAGATTTGCCAATTGTTGAGAAAGAACTTTTTCAACTGCATGAAACAGAATTAATTCCTTTTAAATCTTTGATTGAGAAAGGAGTTAATAGTGTAATGACTGCGCACATCCTTTTTAAAAATATTGATCCTTTTCAAATTGCAACTTTTTCAAAAAAGTTTCTTACGAATCTTCTCCGAGAAACATTTACATATAAGGGATTGATTGTCACTGATGCATTAGTAATGAATGCTATTACCTCGCATTATGGATGTGGAGAAGCTGCAGTCATGGCTTTTCAAGCAGGTGCAGATTTAATTCTTATGCCAGAAGATCCTTTTCAAGCTATTGATTCAATTACGGCTGCACTAATTGATGGAAGAATACCTTTTTATAGACTTGATCAGTCTATAGATAGAAAACAGAAAGAAATGTCGAAGATTAAGAGTATTAGTCTTGAATCAGTCGAAGATAATTTGTTTTCAGATAAAGTATTTGAGACAACATTTGATTATAAATTCACAAAGAAACTTATAGATATGTCCATAAAATTTAAGAATTATGCTCAAATAAAATTCGTTGAGGAATCTATTAATTTTGTAAGAGTTGATAATATTTTTTCTTCTTCCTCTTTTTTGTCTAGTTCATCACCATGTCTTGTTATTCCTGAAAAAAATGGTTATAAAAATATTCTTTCTCATTCATTAGGTATTGATCCATGGGAAACGAATTCGCATAAGCCATTTATTTTAGAACGGTTTGAAAGGGGTTCATTTCTGTTACAGCTTTTTCTGAGAGGGAATCCTTTTGTGGGAGATTCACATTTTACTGAGCCCTGGGAAAAGATAGTTGAACAATTACAAAGCAAAGGAAGACTCTCGGCCTTAATTGTTTATGGAAGTGTGTATTTGTGGCAAAATTTGAGCAATATTTTATATCCATCCATTCCATCTTGCTTTAGTCCTGGGCAGATGGAGGGTGCTCAGGAAAAGATTCTTCAGACTTTTTTTAAGGCTAATCAAAAACAATCTAGGATTCAAAATAATGATATACAGTTTACTGATTAGGACTTCAAATTCTTGTCTAAATTTTATAGTTTATGAATGGTGAGCAAAATTTACCTTTAAGTGGTAAAACAATTGTAATTACTAGAGCTAAGGATCAACAATCAGAAGCTCGTACTCTTTTTGAAAGATATGGGGCAAAAGTTTTTGACCTTCCCTCTTTGGATATTGTTCCTCCAGATGATTGGACTCCTTTGGATGAAGCATTACGAGAACTCCACAACTTTCATTGGATTGTTTTTTCGAGTGTTAATGGTGTCTTAGCGGTTGAGGAAAGATTGAAATTGATAGGTTCCTCTCTAGCTGATAAGCCAACAGGTTTAAAGATTGCTGTAGTTGGTAGAAAAACTGCTAGATCACTTCAAGAGTTAAATGTTGTTCCTGATTTTATTCCTCCTGAATATGTTGCTGATAGTTTGATGCAGAACTTTCCTGTTTCTGGATTAGGTTTGAAAATATTGATTCCAAGAGTTCAAACAGGAGGAAGAACTGTTTTGGCCGAAGGATTTTTGCAGGCTGGGGCCAGTATTACTGAAGTGCCTGCATATGAATCTTTGTGTCCTTCAGATATACCTAAAAGCACTTATATTGCTTTAAATAATTTTAAAGTTGATGCAATTGTTTTTACGAGTGGTAAAACTGCCATTCATTCTGCTCGATTAATTAGAAGTGTTTTTGCTGACAAATTTCATAAAGTGCTTGCAGGTGTAAAGCTCATTTCAATAGGACCTCAAACAAGTATTAGCTGTAGAAAGTCTTTTAATAGATGTGATGAAGAAGCAAGCCCGCATGATTTGGATGGATTGCTCCAGGCATGCATTGATTCGATAGGTATTCTTTAAAAAATTTGTTTACTTGTATTGATTTTCGACAAGGTTTTTGAAATTATCTAAATTTTTTTGGAGTTCATTAGTTACTAATTTTCCAAGTATATCTTCCTTCATAAAGCGAGCCAATGTTTTAGGCAATTCATAAGAAATGATCAACTTAACAAGAGTCAATTGCTTTTTTTCTTCTCGAAACCTTACACAACCTTTAGTAGGTAATCCTCCAACTGAGGACCATTCTAGTTTTTCTTTGTCTATTCTTTCATTAATTTTTGCCTTCCATTTAAATCGAAAACCATTTGCCGCTAATGTCCACTCTGTTAAATCCGGAAGGGTTTTAGTCTTGTCATCAATTGTTTTTACTGATTCTATCCATGTCATCCAAAGTGGCATTGCATCTAGATCACTCCAGACTTTCCAGACCTTTTCAACAGGTGCATTTATTTCAACAAATACTTTATGTTCTAGCCATTGTCCCATAATTAAGCAACAGATAAATTCTTTTCTAATTGAACTTCTTTTTCTAAGATTGCAGCTGCTGCTAAATGACCACTCATTGTTGCTCCTTCCATAGAATCAATGTAATCTTGCTTTGTATAACTTCCTGCTAAAAAGAAATTTTTTATTGGAGTTGATTGATTGGGTCTAAATTTCTCCATTCCTGGAGATTCTCTGTATAAAGATTGAGTTAGTTTTACCACATTGCTCCAAATTAATTTTAAATCTCTTGATGAAGGGAAAAGGTCCCTTACTTGAGAATCTGTATGTTTGACTATTTCATCGATTGATTTAGGAATCCAGGGATCTCCTGGTGTGAGGACGCACTGTAAAAGAGATCCCATGCCTTCTTTGTAATAATCGACTGGACTTGATAAAGCTAAATCTGCAAAACAGCTGAAATCTGCATCTGCTGTGTATAACAGATTATCTAATCCAGATGGTGAAGCTAAATCTCTTTTTGCAGAGTTGTCATTTAGTTCTGTTACCCATCCATCATATCGTAATTGAACAGTTGCGACAGGAACGGCTTTCAAGTTATAAATGGAATCAAATTCGTTGAAAATACGCCATTCTTTTGGAATAATTTGTTGGATTCCAGGTATGTCGCATGCTGCAAGATATGTATCAGCTGTGATGACTTGTTCACCAGTTGGGGTGTTTAAAAGTATTTCTGTAATTTTTGGATCTTGAATATTGGTAAAACGAATTTCTTTAACTTTGTGCCTTAGGTGAAGTTTACCTCCTTTTTGTTGAATATATTCAAGGATTGGCTTTGTAAGCCAATTGTGAGGAGAACCTTTAAGTAGGTTTAACTTGGAAGCTTTTGTTTTTGCAGCAAACATCATAAAGATAGTTAGCATGCATCTCGCAGAAATTGATTTGCAATCAATAAATCCCAATGCATAAGCTATTGGGTTCCACATCCTTTGAATACTGTGATGATTTCCTCCGTGATTTAGGAACCATTTTTCAAAACTCATAGAATCAAGTGCTCTAATCGTTTTCATGGCTCCCTCATAATCTATGAGTCCTTGAACAATTGGGCTTGTGCCGAGTGCAAGGGCATTCCTTAATTTATCAATTGAATTGAGTTGTGGTGTTGTGAAAAATGCTTTTAGACCGTTAAATGGAGCACCTAAGGCAAACCTAAAATCTAATGATTTAACATCTCCTCCTTTGTTAACAAATAAATGTGTATGTTCCTTGGGTAGTAGATTTTCTAATCCTCCTACTTTTTTCATTAAGGCAAACAAGTTTGCATAATTGAAGAAAAATACATGAAGGCCCATCTCTATATGATTTCCATCTTTGTCTTCCCAACTACCAACTTTTCCTCCTAGAAATGGTCTGGCTTCATACAGATCAACCTCATGCCCTTCATCGACAAGATCTACTGCTGCTGAAAGTCCTGCGAGGCCAGCGCCAATTATCGCAACTTTCATTACTGTTTAGAAAGAATTTAATTATCCTATGAACAATAGAGGAATTCTTGTGAAATACAAAATAGAATATTTAGATATACATTTAGATTATCTGATTGGTTTAATTTATGAGTGACTCTTCATTGGCTAATTCAACTTCAACAACCCATTTAGCACAAGATGGGAAGGGGATTTTAATTACAGCATCTGCTATGCAGCAGTTAGCAAGATTATGCAAAGAAAAAGGCTCAAATCAATTGCTTCGTGTTGGTGTTAGATCAGGTGGGTGTAGTGGTATGAGTTACACTATGGATTTTGTGGATTTGCATTCAATACAAGAATTAGACAAAATATATGAGTATCAAACTACTGATGGGATCGAGTTTAAAGTAGTTTGTGATCCTAAAAGCCTTTTATATATTTATGGTATGCAGTTAGATTTTAGTAATGAGCTAATTGGCGGAGGTTTTAATTTTACTAATCCTAATGCAACCCAAACATGCGGTTGCGGTAGCTCTTTTGCTGTTTAAGCAAGATCTAAAGCTTATTCTTTCAATTACTTAATTCTTTGTCTAATGGATACAAATAGTGAGAGCCTTTTTGAAAATGCAATGTCTAGATATCAAGCAGGCGAAGATGCTAATTCATTAATTAAGGATTTTAAAATTATCACTAATTCATCACCTAATCAATCAGCTGGGTGGACTTGTTTGGCCTGGCTGCAATTGCTTTGTGATCAACCTTTTGATGCTTTAAAGTCCGCTCGAATTGCAGTCAAGTTGAATGCTCAAGATCCTCAATCTAGAATAAATTTAAGTGTAGCTCTTCTTGAAACTAAATCTAAGGGAGTAAGAGAACATATTGAATTTGTTAAGAGAGCTTTATTGATAGTTCCTGATCTAGAAAAAGAATTAAAAATTTCTATTCAGGATGGATTAACTCGTAAACCTAATTGGGATGCTTTGAAAAAAATTCAATCATGGTTGGGATTTTAATTTGGCTAATTTACTTATATTAAGTAATGGAAAAGGAGAAGATTTATCTGGTGCTTTATTAGCATTAGAATTGAAAAAAAAAGGACATAATGTTGATGCTTTTCCTTTAGTGGGAAATGGAAATTCTTATAATAATCTAGGAATGAAGATTTATGGTTTCCGGAGAGAATTTAGTACTTCTGGATTTGGATATATGAGTCTTTATGGTCGATTAACAGAATTATTTGAGGGCCAACTCATATATCTTTTAACTAGCTTTATTCATTTTTTACATATTTCAAAACAATATGACATTGTGATTTGTGTTGGTGATTTGGTTCCTCTGTTAGCGGCTTGGTTAAGTGGTAAAAAATCAGTGATTTATTTGGTTGCATATTCTAGTCACTATGAAGGTAGGTTAAAACTTCCATGGCCAGCTGGCTTTTGTTTGAAAAGTGAAAGATTTTTAGAAATATATACAAGAGATCAATTAACTGCAGATGATCTTAGTCATCAATTGAAGCGATCGGTTATTTTTTTAGGAAATCCATTTTTGGATTCAGTCTTTTCCTCTAATAATCTACTACCTAAAAAGTTATTTCGATTAGGCTTATTACCAGGAAGTAGAAGACCAGAATTAGATAGAAACTTGTTAATGATTTTGAGAGTTTTGCAGTGTTTACCTAAGCATATTTTGTTGAATTTGGATATTAGTTTTGATATGGCTTTAGTGGATGATTTGGGTAATAAAGATTTATTCCAATTAATTTCTAATAATGATTGGTTGTTAAGTGAAGGGTGTATGAATAGTAAATTAATTGTTATAGAAAAGGGTTTTTGCAAAATTCATATCCATAGGAATGCGTTCGATCAAGTTTTACAGAGTAGCAATGTTTTGCTTTCTATGGCTGGCACTGCAAGTGAGCAGGCTGTTGGTTTATCAAAACCTGTCATACAATTACCCAGTCAAGGTCCTCAATTTACAACTGCTTTTGCAGAGGCCCAGAGGAGATTGCTGGGCCCAACAGTTTTTTGTGCGGACAATGATGGGAAAACTAAAAATAATATTTTTGTAGAAACAGCTGATTTGATTGTTGAAATATTTCATCGCATTATTCGAAATGATTCTGAACTAAGAACTCTTTGTGCAAGGGCAGCTTCTTTAAGAATTGGGCGGCAAGGAGGTACCACGCGCATTGGCAAATCTATTAATTCTTTCTTAATTGATCTTTAATTAACTTTTTAGTATTTGAATTGGTTATGTCTTCTAATGCATCACTTAACTCAGAGTATTTGAAATGGAAGGCAACTTTTTCTAAGCGTTTAGACATTACTTTTTGTCCTTCAAGAACAACTTTTGCTCCATCTCCTAATAATAATTTCAGTATTGGTGATGGTATGGGCAAGAGATTCGGCCGATTTAGAACTTTACCTAAGGTTGCCGAAAAAATTTTCATTCTTACAGGACTGGGACTAACCCCATTAAATATTCCAACCCATTTTTTTTGAGTAAGTGCGTTTTCAATCATTTGACATAGGTCCTTTCTATGAATCCAGCTCATCCATTGCATTCCATTGCCAATGGGTCCACCTAAGCCCATTCGGAAAACAGGTAGCATTTTCCCTAAGGCACCTCCGTTTTTTTCAAGTACTATTCCTGTTCTGATAATTACTAATCTTGTTCTTTGAGGTTTTTTTGAAGCAATTTCTTCCCACTTTTCACATAACGTGGCTAAAAAGTCTTTCCCTGATGGACTTTGCTCGTCAAAGGTTTCAGTAGGACTTGTCCCATAAAAACCTATTGCTGATCCTTGAAGTAGCACTTTGATATTGGAACCTTCGCTGGATATGGCTTTGATCAAGTTTTTGGTGGTATTTAATCGACTATTTCTGATTTCTTGACAGTGCTGTTGGGACCAACGTTTTTCTGCAATTGGTTCTCCTACAAGATTGATTACTCCTTCTGCATTTTTTAGAGCATATAAAAGCTCTTCCCTTTCCCAACTTGAAGCTTGAGATGGATCACATGTGATATAAGTGATTTTATTTTTCGAATTAATGAATTTTTGATTGGATATCTGTTTTCTGCTCACTATTGATAGGTCATGATCAGATTTGAGAAGATTAGGAACCAATTCAGACCCAATAAAACCTGTACAGCCAAGCAGAAGAATTTTCATAAAACCTCAATTTATTAATAGATAGAAATTTGTTGCTAGAAATTGAATAAATTTATTTTATACAGAATTTTTTAGATGACTGAAAATTCTTCTAATCCAAAGGTAGTTAAACCCTTAAAGAAAGGTTCTTTGGTTCGCGTTAACTTGGAGAAATATAAAAATAGTCTTGAATCTTTAGCAAGTGATGACTCACCTCCTGATTATATTTTCGTTGGTCCTGGGGAAATACTTGCTGTAAAAGGTGATTATGGGCAAGTACGCTGGAGAAGGCCTGTGCCTGATATTTGGTTAAAGATTGATCAATTGGAAGCTTGGACAAAATAATTGAATCTTTTTTAGATAGAGGGAATTTGGCGAATAAGTGTATGAAGGATTAATCTTTGTTTTTTTGCTTTACGAAGCATTTCTGTTCCATCATGAAGATAACTTTCTACGTATCCTGATGTATATATCTCCCATTCATTAATTCCGTCTTGAATCTCTGAAAAGCATTGATAGAGAGTTAAGCTAAATTGTTTTAAATTGTTTGGTGTATTTATGGATTGATAGATATTATGAATTTGATTAATTTTGTTCTGACTTATTTGTATATATTGACAAAATGATTCCATGAGATCATCATCATAGGGATCAGCAGA
>QCKE01000010.1 GCA_003215555.1 Prochlorococcus sp. AG-409-K04 | reverse complement strand
CCTTTGCCTCAGAAGAATCTTCATTTGAAAACAAAAACATCTAAAGCTTTAAAAATATTTTTTAAGATACAAGTAATAAAATATTGAAAATTAGGGTGCTAACTATTGATAGATTTTTCCTTATATTTATTGGTATTTCAATAGGTTTAATTATTTCTTGGCCAGGGATTATACTTTCAACAAATTGGGTTTGTTTAATAAAAGTAATTAGCAACAATGCAAATCCCACAAAGATATCTGCTTCTCTAAAAATATTGCCAAAATCTCTTATTGATAGAAAGCGCTATAGAAATATTACTGGAAAAATTAGAATTATTAGTGATTTATGTTTTCGCTAAATTTAAAAAATTGATTAATTAGAAAATATATCAAATTTAAAATTGTATATGAAATTTATTTAACTAATCAACCAGAATACTCCTTGGCTGAGATTTTTCTCAAGAGATTATTCCATAGCTTGGGAAATTTCCAACGCAAGAAAAATCCAACGTATATAAGATATGCGCAACCCTCAATTGGATGCTGTAGAGAGTGTAATAGTTTAAGAAAATGCTCCATATTTATTTTTTTAAAGAAAAGCAAGGCTGTTGTCAGCAAACTGAAAGGAAACTTTTCAACAAATTTAATTCTTTGATTATATCAAAAGCATGGCGGGAATCAATGCATAACATGCCAATACTAATTAATAGTAAAGCAATTAAATATTAATATTTTAAAGAGGCTTAAAATATTAGAGAAATGGCTTAAGATAGTTTTATATTTTTTCAAACATTAATTCATAGTTTTGGCAAAATTAATTTTTTCTTTATCAAGGTATAAAACATGAACTAATTTCTTAAAACTTATTGAAAAATATTAATCATTTGCATTTCTTCCATGAATGAATTGAAATTTCTATATTTGGTCAATTGCCTGAAAGTTGGTGAAGCCTATTGGAAGATAGGAATAACAAATCATACAAATCCTTTAAATGAAAGTAAGTACTTCCTAGAGTGTTATCGAAAAGAGTTGATTGGTAGCGTTGCTGCTAATCAAATTTTGGATGCGATTTCAATCAATATAAAAGGCTTGCTAGATGATTGCCTTAATGAAGGTTTTTCGATAAAAGAACCATCAGATGGAATTTCCTATGATATTCCATTGGTTGTTGTTGAAGAAATTTTTGATTTTTGGTTTGATTTATATAAAAAAGGCGATTTGTTCGACAAAGTCTTAGAATTATCAAAAGTTCGACAAAGAATTAATCTTAGTAATCCTTTTATATCTAAAGGTTTAAAAGGTTTTACAGCAGAGTGGGTTCAAAAACTCGAAATTCTATATGCATTTAGGCCTAATTCAGTAAAAATATCTTCAAAAAAGGAACCGATGTGGTCAGATAATTAGCCAATAAAACCTTTAAGTTAGCAATTGATAAAATAGCTAATTAATAGTTCAAGAGAACCAAGCTCCTCCTTTCTTTACCTCTTCAAGAAATTGCTTTTTTTGATCTAATTGCCTCTTAGGGGATTGATTAGAATCAAATATATCTTCAGATTTTTTCTGAAAAATTTGATTTCTAATAGGCCAAAACCTAAAAAGTAATGTTTTCGTTCTCGCTCTTGCAAAGGAATCCATATTTGAACTTCTATCTATTTAATTCATAGCTACACTTTTTTGGTATATACATTTTTATAAGCTTTACTTCAGAATTGAAAAGTATAAACGTTAAGTTGCTAACGATGTGCTCAAAATATTATCAAGGAATTTACCAAGGAAGAATCTCTCCATTTGCATGCCAAAACGAACCAGAGTTTTCAAGATTAAGTTCATTAATGCGCTCAATAAGAGATGTTACCGATTGTGCAGCAGTAATCCCATTAGGAGTAAACCTTGTCATTCGAGTACTGACCAAGCCTGGGTGCAATAATGCAACAGCTATGCCCCTAGCCTTCAAATCAATTGCAAGTGATTTCCCTGCCATGCATAAAGCAACTTTTGACATTCTGTATCCATAAGAACCTCCAGAGGCATTATCAGCAATTGATCCCATACGACTAGTTATAAATATCACTTTTGAACCTTCACACAAATGATTAGAAATAGCTCGTGTAAAACATAAAGGACTCAATGCATTGACTTCAAATTGTTTACGAATACTATCGGGATCTAAATCTAAAAAGTCATTTTTCTCTAATATTCCTGCATTAAGAATCAAACCATTAATATTCATTCCTTCTAATTTTTCTATTAGTTTTGCCACTGATTTAGAAGAAGTTAAATCAACATGCTGCTTGACACAAACGCCAATACCATCTAATTCTTTACTAGTTGATCGGCAAGTTGCAATTACATTATCCCCTCTTTCCTTTAACTTTCGACAAAATTCAAGTCCGATGCCTCTATTAGCTCCTGTAACCAAAAAAGTTGCCATGATAAATGAATTAATTATAAACTATATGAATTGACTTTTGTATTATTAAAATTATCAATTAAATAATATATGAAAAAGAAGACTTTCTAAAATGTAGTAAGACTTATACTTCTATTGTAAGGATTAATGACTTGTAAAAGGGATGATAGACGAATCCATAATTAAAGAATGTCAAAGC
Organism: Prochlorococcus sp. AG-409-K04; assembly: GCA_003215555.1. Lineage (GTDB taxonomy): Bacteria > Cyanobacteriota > Cyanobacteriia > PCC-6307 > Cyanobiaceae > Prochlorococcus_E. The sequence goes on along the minus strand of QCKE01000010.1, from coordinate 45,526 downwards.
TCAACGGAATTATTAAATCTTAAGATTAAAAGTTTAGAGCATGCAATATATGAAGCAGAAATGATGATCAAAGAGTCACGCATGAGCAATAAAGATTTAATCTTTTTGAGACGTAAAATTTCAAGTTCTATTCAAGATTTAGAAACACTCTATTTACTTAAAAACAGAGAACCGTAAATGTTCAAAAGAAGGAAGCGGATGACCAGATTTGAACTGGCGGCACTCAGCTTGGGAAGCTGATGTTCTACCACTGAACTACACCCGCATAAAATTCTCTTCTCCACAAAACTAGCAATTTTCATATATTAAAAGTTATCAATATACAAAAACTGTATCCTATCTATTTAGAACATATAAATAATGTATGAAGATTCACAGCTTGATCATTGGTTACTATATTCATTAATTGAAAAAGCTATTGTAAAATCACATGGTTCTTTTCAAGAAGAATGAGTCATTATGTCTGTCCTTATTGCTCTCTTCGCTACCAAATCAATATAAAAGCTAAAAATGGTATCCCAATCTGTGGGCAATGTGGTGATCCTCTTATTAAAAAATCAATTCTAGATCCTAAAAGGGGATTATCATTGATTCTTGTCGCAGGCTTTATAATTCCTTTAATTAGTTTTATTCTTTCATACATAACTAATCAAATCGAGCAATCACCTAAAAATGAAACTTCTTCAATTGCTACGACAATAAACCAATAAAATAATGAATATTTTTATTTAAATGAAAAAATAATATTTAATTAGATAATTAAATATAGGTTATCAACCCCTAAAAGACTTGATGTGTATTAATTAAAAATAAAATAAGGAATTATGTTTTTATTTAGAATTATGCCAAACAATGCCTCTGACATAATCAGCATTAACAATCTTAATAATTCCAGTGTCAATATCAATTACCTGAAAAAGAGAGTTAATCGAAGGATCTATCGAATTGCCGACCTTGCTGAGCACCTGACCAACCCACCACCTGGCTGGATGCTCCTCCGACGGAGCAATAGCAATAAAATCGCCACATTCAACCTGAAGAAATACACTTCCTCCATCATTCGACGAAACTGTCATTATTTGCTCAACAACCACGAACAGATACTCTACAGTACATTTGAACTATCCTTGGCGCGGGGTGAGGTTTGTGTCTTTTGATGTTGTTAGCTCTATGGGTAAAGCCTAAGAGAAGAACAAACTTATCTTCCGGATGCATCTTTCATTCACATGCAATTCTCATCTTTTTGTCAATTAAAAATTTTTCAAATGAAATGAATTTAGCGAAAGTGTAATGGAGTGATGAAATTCAATCGATTTTTTCAAAAATGCATAATAATGTCTAGGAAACGCTGCTAAGTAAGAAGTTGGTACGTTTTATTCATACAGCAGATTGGCAAGTCGGCAAACCATATTTGCAAGTAAAAGATGATCAAAAGCGTTTTAAACTTAAGCAAGAGCGATTAAACGTTATTGATCGAATTAAAGATGTTGTAATATCTGCAAAATCACAATTTGTTGTTGTAGCAGGAGATCTGTTTGATTCCCCGACACCATCTTTATCTACTGTTACAGAGGTTTTAGAGAAAATTGGTTCGTTAAAAGTTCAGGTCATTGTCATTCCTGGGAACCACGACCATGGGGCTTTAGGTACTATTTGGCATAGCGACAACTTCAAAAAATATAAAAATCAAATAGCTCCGAATCTATTGCTTTCATTGGAGAAAAAACCAATAGAAATCCAAGATGCTGTTATTCTCCCATGTCCATTACTACGAAAAAAAGAAAGTTCTGATCCAACCTATTGGATCAGAACCTTAGATTGGAAGGCAATATCATCAACAAAACCAAGAATTATTCTTGCTCATGGAGGAGTCCAGAATTTCAAAGGGCATGACTACATTTTTAAAAATAATGATCAGCCTAGTTCGAGAGATGTAATTAATTTGAAAGAATTACCTGAAAACGAGGTTGATTATATTGCTCTAGGTGATTGGCATAATGGCAAACAAGTAGGCAATAAAGCATGGTACTCAGGCACTCCAGAAGCTGATCGTTTCAATCAAGGAGAAGGAGAACAACGTGGGCAAGTACTACAGGTAGATGTTAAGCGAAGAGGAAAGCCAAATATTCAATATATGCCTACTGGTCGGTTGCAATGGCACAATATTTGTTTCCACTTTAAAAACGACAAAGATATAGAAATCCTCGAGCAAAAAATACAAGACATAACAGAAGGGCACATTTCAAGGGATCTCCTACGACTTGAAATAAGTGGAGTACTTAGCTTGAAAGGACATGTGAAATATGAGGCATTGAAAGCTGATCTTGAAAACAAACTAATACGACTTAGAGTAAAAGGTGAATGCTATCAATCGCCAAAGCCTGATGAATTAGAACAATTAACAAAATCAGCCGAAAACCCGTTAATTGCTCAAGTGGCTTATCAATTACAAGATCGATTAAAAAATATTGAAAATAAAAACTCTGAAGAGGCCTCAATCACTCGGATAGCTCTTTGTGAATTATATCGTTTTTCAATGAAAGCCTAAAAAAAATGCGACTGATCAATTGTCAAATTCAAAACGTAAGGATACATGCGGATCTCTCCTTAAATTTTTCTCCAAAAATCACAATAATTGGAGGCTCGAATGAAACCGGGAAAAGCACTCTAATAGAAGCGCTTCACAAGACCCTATTCTTAAAAGCCACTGCTACTGGATCACCTGTTGAGCAACTAAGATCAAAATTACATATAGGCCACCCAACTATTAGGATCAAATTTGAAGCAAAAAATAAAATATACGTCCTAAAAAAATACTTCACAGGACAATCTGGCCAAATTACACTTCAAAATGAAACAAATGGGAAGCAGGAATCTGGGGCAATTGCTGAAGAGTTATTAGCCCAACTTTTAGGCGTTAAAGAATCACTAGGAAGCCGCCAAGCCAAGACCCTTTTGCCTGGTCGATGGGCTCACCTTTGGGTTAAACAAGGCGATGCAGGGATTGATTTACTTAAACAAAATAAAGATGATTATGACTTTCACTCCATAGTTTCACAATTAGAAAAAGCTGGAGGAATTTCCATCCAACAGTCAAAACATGATCAAAATGTGATCGAAATTATAAAAAAATCAATCAATGAAAACTTCACTAGTCGAGGGATAAAAAAAAATTCGGATTTTTGGAAATGTCAAAATGAATTAGAAATTGCAAAAGTATCATTTGAAAAAGAAAAGTCAAAACTTGCAGAATACGAAAAATCAATTGAAGAGATGTCTGAAATTAGTCGGAAAATTGAGTATATACAAAATATAAAATTGCCAAAACTTTATGAGAAGCAAAAAAAGAAATTATCTATAGAACAAAAAAACAGGATGCTTAAAGATAAGCTAGCTATAAAATCAAATAAGATAGAACAAGTTCGCTTGAAATATACTCATTTAAAAAAGACATTAGAAACTTTAAATAGACTGCAAATAAACACAAAAGAGATGGAAGAGAGAAAAGGCAATTTACAAAATCTTATGAATGATCTAAAAGTGGAAGAAAAATTATTAAAAGGTAATTTAAATAACGAAACTTCCAACTATATGAAGATAAAAATAAATCTTAAACATCTTGAAAATCGAAGAGATTTTATTCAAATACTAAAAGAAAAAATTAATAACAAAAAAGAAATAGAAAGGATTGAAAATGAATTAATAAAAGAAAAGAAAATCTCAATAAAAAAAGCTGAGCTATGTAAAAAGAGAAATAGTTTAAAGACAATAAGTCGAAGTGATTTAAATCATTTGAAAGAGTTATATCAAATAGTTAGAGATGCTAAAACTCGTAAGGAATTAATGAGCACGACAGTTAAAGTAAAGAAAAGCAATCAAACAATAATTGTAAATGGTGAACAGATTAAAGAAGGAGAGCAAAAGAAAATAAATGAACCTTTTAATCTGTTGATAGGGAATGATACTGTAATCAAAGTTGAACCTGGTGATATTGAGGCTCTTAGCAATTTAAAAACAAAATACGATCATGTAATAAGGATATATTCAGAAAAATTATCCAGTCTTGGCTTTGAATCTTTACAATTAGCCGAACATAATTTTGAAGAGACTATAAAAATAGATCAACAGCTAACAGCGTTAGAATTATATGAACAGAAAAATATAAAAGCAAAAAAAAATGAACTAGGTATATGCAAAATCAAATCAAATCAAATCAAATCAAAACTAAAATCAATTAATCCAGAGATCATTGGATCAGAAAAGCTTAATATTGAAGAAAACATCTTTGAAATCACAGATTTACTTGAAAGAATTGAATCATCTATTAAGGAAACACATCAAAATCTAAACCAATCTGAAAATCAGTTGGAAACCTCAAAAACAAATTTTCAAACATTCCAAGCATATCAATTTAAGAATGAAAGCAAATTAAAGGTTGTGCAAAGTGAGCTTAATGCTTTTAAGAAGAATCTTTCTGAACTTAGGAACGAATATGGTGACCAAAAGGATTGCGAAAATCAACTACACTCTATGGGAAAAAATCTAAAAGATTCTGAGAATAATTTAACTTACTTAAAAGAGCAAATGACTGCCATAATGAAACTCGACAATTCAGCGGAAATATCAAGAATTGAAGCCGAGATAGTATCCACAAGTAAACAAAAAGAGACTCTTATCTCACTTCAAGGTTCAGCAAAAGCTCGTTGTGAAACCATTAGCAGAGATGATCCTTATGCAGCCATAGAAAAAGCAAAAGTTCACTTGGAAAGCGTTGAGTATGACTACAAAACACAGAAAAGATTACACAATGCGCACCAATTACTGGAAACACTTTTCACTCAAGCTCAAGAAGAACTTTCAACTCGTTATACACAACCTCTAACGCAGTCAATAGGAAACTATTTAAAACCTTTATTAAAAGACAAACCAATAACACAACTCAAGTTTGATCAAACCAATGGATTTAGTGATATACAAATTTCTAGAAAAAATGAATTGTACAAATTCGATCAATTAAGTGGTGGAACTAAAGAACAACTTACAGCTGCATTGAGATTATCAATGGCTGAGGTCCTTAAAACAGGGCATAATGGATGCTTACCAATTGTTTTTGATGATGCTTTTACTAACTCAGACCCAGAAAGAATAGTAGCCATAAAGGAAATGATACTTCAAGCGGCCAATAAAGGTTTGCAAATTATATTTCTTACATGTGATCCCAACCCATATCTCTCAATTGCAGATATATATGTTGATTTAAGCTAAATTTAAAAGTAATCAATGCCAACGGATACGATCTGGTGAATCTATCTCAATTTTTTTTAACAACATAATTAAGCACAAAATACAAAGAGGTCCAAGAATTACCGCGATTTCCAAAAAGAGCTTGATTTTTGGATCAAAGATAGCAAGAAAATTATTCATAGCTTAATAGTCATATAAATAATTTAATCACATTTTCTCTAAAAGTATTGAAGTATACTAGTTAAATAAACAAAAAGATATCTAACATCCTAAATTCTACCTTTAAAAGACTATTATTTAGCAATAAATAAAATCAATCATATTGAGTATATTTGAGATCATTAACAAATTAAGCCATATAAATCTGAAGATGCCATAAATATATTATAAATTTCTTGCCAACTAAAAAAGTAGCAATGACGACATAAATTCAAACAGCTCACACTTTTAAATATAATTTCCTATCATTGGAAAAAATTTTACTCTCTTGGATTCTGAGTTGATAGCCATTTCCTTTTCTGCAATCTTATCGATTGGAGGCTTCTTCGTACTTATTTCAAGTTTTGGAGATGATGATGACGATCAAGACGGGAAAGGTACTGGATCTCCCATTTATACCAGTAAATATGCGCTAAATCCTACTTAAGTAAACATAAAATCAACCAAAGTTCTAAAAGTTGTATTTATCCTTATATCGATAATCCAAGGTATATTTATATTACCCAACTTTTAATATCTTTTAATTAAGCTTTATGGCAAATGCCCAATTAAGAAATTGATTTGATTCGCCTAGTCTTTTCTGAAGTTTCCTACTATTGACCTTTATCACAATTCCATCTGACGGTAATTCATAAAACAATCTTTTCTTTAACCATAAATGTATATATAATTCTATTTCATTAGTGCTAAAACGAGTAAATTTATTTGGAGGGACTAAAAAACCAAGATTCTTTAATACTTTGAGTTGAGAATAGTGGTTCAAGTCCGCATCAAATATCTGAAAGCCTATAAAGCCAATAGTTTGACTTCTCAAGTTTTCTTGCTCTAAATATTTTGACGATAATGTATTAGAAGAATCTAGATCATTTTTGAAAGAATAGATTTTTCCTAGAATTCTTATTGTTTTTGAAATAGGAATTTTCTTAGGAAGGTTTCTGACAAGAAGCAATAAAGAAGTCTTATCAAAACCATCTTTATCAATAGCACTGTGCAAAATACCATTTTTATATTTTAATGCAATTAAGGGCCCACATATCTTTGGTTCAATTATCAATCGTGTTTTATGTGAAAAATTCGCTTCTATCCATGAGCGATAATTTCCAAAACTAAGTCTAGTAAATAATTTTCTATCAAAATCAGAGTTTCCTAATTTTTTGCTCGACCTAAGGTTTGAAACAAGATGACCAAAATTATTTTCAATCACTAAAGCAAGCTTTTCAATATGGATGAGTTTTATAACTCTAGAGCTATAAAACTCAGAAAGTGAAAATTCCTATAAGACTGAACAGGTTTTTAATTTTGAAACCCACCAAACCCTGGATTTCGTAATTCAAGTTTTTTGTCCTATCTATGATTGATGGACAAGCGATCACAAGGTTTAGTTGGCTAGCAAAAAATCAAGTTCTTCTTTTCTTGAATGAAGTACCAAAGTCACTTAATTTATTTTTGTTCATCCAAGAGAAGCTGGAATTCCAATAACTTTGATGGTATTAATTTTAATAGGTATTAATTTTTAATTATTCATCAAACCAATTACCAGGTTTAGAGGCAAAATCATAAAGGTATCAAACGGATCAACTGAGTCTATGCACTTATCACCTTTTTTCGCAATGTATGGGCAACCAGGAATTCCTTGGGATTTTTACCTGCTAACCTTTTTCCATGCCTTGTTCGCTATCCCCGTTCACATAGTCCTTTTCCGTTGGAGAGCGAAAGAGGGGTTTACAAGTTTTTACGCTAAAGATATTCAAAAGGCAATTGTTAAAGATTAAAGCATTTCTTTGATTCTATTCCCTATAAAAATTGATGCCAAAGTCTAAGAAAGATTATTTGGCATAATTTTTATATGGGATTTTCCTTAAAATAAGACTTGAAATTATTTTCCAAATATATTATATATTCGCCAATCCGTGTGAAAGAAAATAATTACTATTATGGTATTTGCAAATAAAAAATCTGGATTTGTCTATTTAATAAGGAATAAAGATTTATACAAAATTGGGATAACAAATGATGTTGACCGTCGTATGAAAGTTCTCAAGCCAGATGAAATAATAAAAGTTTTAAAAATAAAAGAATATAAAACAATGGAAAGAAAATTACACCAAGAATACAAAGATTCACGTATTCCTCAAACAGAATATTTCAGACTAAATAGATCACAGCTGGAAAATTGTAAGAAAAAATTGTCTATTTCTTATTATCGAAGATCAAAATGTAATCCATATTTTATAGCTTTAATTGTAACCTTAATATCTCCTTATACATGCTTAATATGGGCCATTCGCCATAAATCACAACAATTAACTATATTAGTAATGGCAGCGATTGTAATGTCAAACCATAGCTCAATAAATATAAAATCTTATATAGAAAGAAAGGTAATATTTAACTCTAGTATTGGAGTCTTATCATTTTTAATCTCCAATAGAAATAAAACAAAAGCGCTTTCATAAGGCAAAAGAATAAAAAGACTAGTTTTATTAATTTAATTAACAAGTTTGTTTGAAACACCTTTAAAAAAGAGAGAACTTCTTCTTGCAAAAAGTAGAAGGGGAAAAACCATAGAAGTTCTCCATTTAGACATAAAAGTAATTGTAAGGATTTTCAGTAAAGAATTAGAAGGCTCTTTAATTTGAGAACATATCCAGTGAATAGCAGAAGCACCATGCAAAATCTCATCTCCTTTCTTCAGTATTGCCCCTTTGTCTATGTCGAAACCTTGTCTATACAAAATATTGATTTCTTCTAGATTCTCTCTTCCATTTAAAATAGAAAGATTAGGAATACCACTTTTCAATTCAAGTAATTCTGCAAATTGATTACAAAAAGGACATTCACCATCATAAATAAAAACATACTTTGATTGCATCAAAAAACACTCTCATGAACACAGATCATAGCAATGTTTTACTAAGCGAATAAAGCATTTTCAAGCAAATGGCGATTTTCACTTCCCCTATCTTGAAATCGGTAAAGAATCTAAAATTTCGCTTTTTAAAGCATTTTTAGTCGCAAAAAGATGACGTTTCATTTAGGTTCTCTAAACCTGTGAGTACAAGGTTCAAATGGCTCAACGAATTTACGTTGTCCTCAATTACATACCAAATGGCTTAAGAGAGCTTTTAGAATTTATTTTCTTTATGAGTCTTGGAGTTACGGCTGGATCACTAGGCTTGATGTGATTTAATTTTTCCCTATTCTTACCCTCAATAAGTTAATCATCACTCTATCAATAGAGAATAAAAAAACTATAGCTTTTTCATCTATGAATGAAAAAGGCTTCTTATCCAACTAAATAAGAAGATATCCTTAGAATTTATCACCTTTGGACAGTAAGTTTGTATGCTCTTTTGTCAGTCCATTCATACTTTTGCTTTCACTATGAATTTTCTAGCCACTATTACCCTGGGAGGATTCAATCCTTCTGCAGCAGCATTTGGAGTTGCCGCAATAGTCCTTTTTGCGGCTGTAGGAGCAATTGCGGGTCCTAATCTCTCAAAATTTGATGTTTAATGCATTGGATCTAAAGATTTTCTGCTGATGTAATAAGAGAATAGGCTTTAAAAACTACTTTTTCGACTTATACATGTCTTTTGTTCTTTGTTGAAAATTCATGCATTAGATAGAACAGAAAGTAGACTGAAAAAGCAAAACTCTTAAAAAAGCCATCAGGCCTTTTCTTCTAAAAGGCTTAGGTGGTTTTTTATTTGATCAAGAAATTAATTGTCTTCTATTTATTTTTTAAGAGTTAATTTTGAATTAACTCATAACTATTTGCATAGTAAATTTTAAAAGCTAGATTATTTATAGGCTCTAACATAAGTTTAAGAATCTTTTACCAGTGAACTCTTTTATTTCCCATTTAAACCCTCTTACAACTCTTGAAAAAAAAAAGATAAGAACGCCTTGGGGAAATTTAAAACCAAAGGTAGATATCTTTCCAGTTATATATATACTTTTTATTTATGGGATAATTTATATATTGCCATATGGAACTCATTTTGTAGGATCAAGTTGGTTTGATTGGTTCCGGAGCGAAGATGGACTACTTGAGTGGGTGCAATTTTTTCTTTATTTTTTTTCCACTATATTTGCTTTCAAAGTAATATTCATAAAATCAAAAGGTGGGCTTAACTTAAACCTTATATTATGGGGTTTAATTGCTGTATTATGTTTCTTCGTTTGCGGAGAAGAAATAAGCTGGGGAGAGAGAATCACAGGTTTTGGAATTCAAGCAATTAGAGATCTAAACTTTCAAGGTGAATCAAATATACACAACTTGCATTTTTTTCATCATCTTCTTTTAGATCCTTCGTTTGAAATATCCTGTGTTTTATTTGGATGGGTAGGATGGAAATATTTCCCAAAGTTAGATGCACTTCCAGCAAAAAGATATAGTCTTTACTTTCTAAGCGTAGCTATGTTTTATTTTTATTTTGATATTTCTTACGCATCAACTGTCAGTCAAATTCGCAATGACCAAGAGATATTTGAATTACTCATGGCTCTTGGAATATTTTTACATTGCAAAAATAATGCTTTTAATAGAGTAAATTAACAGATTGTTTTTATTATTTTATATCTTTTAACCATAATGCAAGACCTCCACCACGGCCTCTAGCTGCTAACCATTCCATATTTTTACCAATACCAATAAGTGCAAAAAAAGGTCTATCTTTCTCAGGAGGAAGTGCAATATATTTTTTTAACAATGTCTTTTCTCCTACTTTAAACTCAAGAAATTCAAAATAAAAAGGTAGTAGTGGCTGGTTTCCTTTTAGATTCCCTAACCCTACAAATTGAATAACTAAAAGTCCAAACTGAATTGAATTTGATAAAGAGAAAATTTGTGATTCATTATTTGATTCAAGATATTTTAGCTCTAAGCTTGCTGAAAAAAGTCTGAGTAATTGACTAAAAATATAATCTTCTTTTTTAGATCCTGGCTGCCATACAGAATTAAATTTCCAAAGTCCTAAAAGACTGTTAAAATCAATTTTTGATCCCTCAATTTTTGCTTTTTTTTCGAGTTCTAATAGTTGATCTAGTGTTGGTTTAAATAGAGCTTTTTTTTCTAAATCATATGTTAATTCAGGGCTTTCTAAATTTATACTTGCTTGATTAGCGTTTTGAGAATATAAAAAAGATAAGAGCAGAATTATACTCAATAAAATAATATCAACTAGTAAGAATTTAGATATTTCCATGAAATTATCTAAAAATATAATGAGTAATCTTGTTAAATAATTCTGGGAAAGATCCAATTAGAAACAAAACAAGGCCTAACAAAACTGCAATATATGCAAAATCATATATAAAATCCTTTATGGAATACCCTTTATTCATTGTCAATGAATAATCTATAAAATTCGATTTTAACAAAAGAGTAGGCTTTTTCATATGATCTATGAGTTTTTCAATAATTATATATAGTTGACTTATTTTTAAAGGTTTTCATGAACACGCATTAAGTGTTAACAATTAATATTACTGGCGACTATAAATATATTTTTTATAAAGTTAGATGGCTAATGTAATTAAAAAATTGAACCCCTTCTATTAAGAGGTTCAATTTGAAAACAAGTAGTAACTTTCTAAGCAAATTTAAAAAAATATAACTCTTAAGTGTCTACTATGCTACGTCTTTTTCTACAGAAGAGGTCTGATCTCTAAAAACACTTGAAAAAGGAAGAATATTATTCTGTTTTGCTTTGATTCTATTCAAATCAATCTCAAGATCTTTCATCCTGTTTTTAGTATCAGCTAATTCCTGAATTTCATTACCTCTCAACCTATCAGTCCAACTTGCAAAAAACCATGCCCCACAAGCTCCTATACCTGATGAAATTATCACCAAAGCGGCAATTGGCAAAGACCCGGAAACACCAGGAATGATATTGACAGTGGTTGAAGCAGTATTTTCTAGTGTGAAATAAGCAGTTAATAATGCAAGGAAAAACATTAAAGCAAAGTTAACTGCTTTTAGATTGTTCTGAGTCATTGAAAAAATAGAGTCATTTAAAAATGACGTAATCGAGTTTTTTTTGCAATGGAAGAGAAAAGAAAGTTTATAAGGTTCATCAATTAATGAGCATTTCCTAGCACTAATGGAAAATAACCATATTCAATTGCTTTTGATTATTTAAAACTACATTTTAAAAGTTAAGGAGGCTCGAGAGAGATGTAGTCTCCATAGAAGAATGATCAAATAATTTGTTCGCCCATTAATTAATTAATTAAATATGATTAAGGCCTCTAACACTCAATGTTCTTGAAACCACTTGAGGGAGATACCACAAGTTTATGTTGAATATTTTCTAATGAAGACTCTTGCTATTAACTCTGAGTCAAAGATAAGAAAACCAACATTCAAAAGGAGCAGGAGTGCAAACCTCTAAACCATTCGACGTCTTATAACATCTTTCAAATCCCCATGCCCTCGAAATGATCTTTACTTCTATAACCTCCTTAGGCAGGGGGGGGAGATATCATCCGTGCTCTATCCATTTACAGTAGTAGCTAGAAAAACAGTCTCTCTTCTAACAGCTTTCCCTAATTGAAGCAATGATAAAAAATCACGTTTTAAACTATCATTAGTACGTTCTCTTAATGATCAGAATAATTTTGGGTTTTGCTTAAACATCTAAAAACTTAAATCAACTGAAAAATCGAAACCAAGCAGAAAATTTCCATATTAAATTTTTCGGTCACTCTTTTTTGTAACAATTTTAATATTTCAAATTAGACCTTAATCAAAGGAATAGAAAGCATTATAGATGATTTTTTCCACAGACCGAGTGAATGGAATCACAAAAAGCCCTGTAGATTTGTTCTTTTCAATAAAAAAGACCCTAGGTATAGCGTACCTTGGGCCTGGGTGATGGGGATACTATTTATAACCGCATTTGGAACAAGAAACAACCCCTACTACTGATAGGGGGAAATTCACACAGATTATGCAATGCAAATCTATATATAGTGTGACCTCAGCTTCCAAGTAGTTCAAAAATTGCTATTGTTCTGTTAATGGCTGGGTGATGGGGATCCCTCAGTCAAAAGTCTCCTTTTAGTAGGAGATTTTTTTTCTATTAATTCCAGGAATAAATCACCAGTAGCCTAGAAAAGCATGCTAATTAAATTGCTATAAAGATATGCCTAATATTTTCCTCCCAGAAAATGTACCCTTGGTTAGTTTTTATGTTTTTATAATTGCAATTTAATATTTTTAATGATTTAAATCATAACTTTTTCTAATTTCGCGCGAATACCACCTAATTTCAGCTGATTCAATTCTCATCAGATCCTCTTCATGCATCGATGCACCACCTAAAAGCAACTCATCAATGCGAAAGAGTCTTGCAATTCTTTTACTCCACATTTTCAATCCCCCCCCTAAAGAGAAAGCAGTTATTAGTTTCACTTCTAATTAACCTCAAAAAAAACAAATATGCTACTACAATTTAAATTACTTGGATTTACTGTAATTTTAACCGTTATATTTTAGCTTAATCAAACACTTTTGTTCTAAAAAGTAGAAGAGTTAATGATTAAAGCTTTCCTGAGACCATCAAAGGAATTGCAATACTTGAAAATGCTAGAAGAAAAGCAGAGCTTCTCAAAAAACTTCTCATGGAAGATGACTGGGAGGACAAAACAAAGGGTATAGGGAAAGAAGCTATAAATAAAAGCAAAGAAATCCCTTCTGCAACATATTGATACCAAGTCAAATGAGCTATTAAACTTATCAATGAATCCCAACTAGATATATTCATGACAATTATTACCCATAAAATGAATATTGGCTACAAAATAATTATTTAAAAGCAAAAGAACTAAAATTCATCTTTACTCGCTTTAGCCTCTAAGGTAAATTATTGTTTTCATGAGCCAATACTACTTGGTATTTTTACTTATTTTAGGACTTTTGGCCTTGATATGGCTCATAAATATTGTTAATAAAAATATTAGTCAGCAAGTAGATCAGCAAATAACAAAAATAATTCCCATAAAATTGATTCGTGACAAAATAAAAATAAAGATCAAATGGAGATAAATTATTAACTAATAATCCAAAATATAAATACATTTACAAGCTATTAAATTTTTATGTTCTTAAAAAAACTTGATTAAAATCCCCTGATAATGGTAATTATAGATAAGTAAGATTCCACATCTTTTTTTATCTCATAACACTTTAGGTCAATGAGTAAACATATAGTAGCCATTGGAGGGGGTGGGTTTGGTAGATCTCTAGGAAATCTCAAAATAGAACGTTACATCAAACATCTTTCAAAATCAAAAAATCCAAAAATTTGTTTTATACCTACTGCAAGTGGAGATGATGATTTATACAAAGTTAATTTCTATAAAACATTTACAAAGCTAGGTTGCAAGCCTAATCATATAGACTTTTTCAAGAGAACTATAAACCTAAAAAAACATATAGAAAAACAAGATATTATTTACGTAGGAGGTGGCAATACAAAAAGCATGATGGGAGTATGGCGAGAATGGGGTTTAGACCTGATTCTAAAGAATGCTTATGACCGTGGAGTAATCATGAGCGGGGTAAGTGCAGGTGCTATTTGCTGGTTTAACCAAGGAATAACAGATTCATGGGAACGAAGTCTAAATATTATGGACTGTTTAAATATCGTAAACGGAACATGTTGTCCCCACTATGATGAAGAGAAAGAACGAATACCTTATGTTAAAAAGATACTTAAAGAAAAACTAATAGATAATTGCATTGCTATTGAAGGAGAATGTGCATTGCATATTAAAAATGGAACTCTCTTAAAAAGCATAAACTTTGGGAAGGATAAAAATGCATACATATTATCTAGAAAAAAAAATAAGTTTAAAAAAATAGTCTTAAAAAGAAAAAATATATAGAATTAAAAAATCCCATATTTTGCTGAATGAAAACCAAACGCATCTATAAGTTGAATGAGTATGAAGAATTTCCATACAAAATACCAAATATATACATATATATGAATATACTTAAAGATATAGTTGAGGTTTCAACTATATACATTATAGAAAAAAAGATAGAAGAAGACATACCATTTATATTAAAGGGAAAGGATATAATACTAAAAAAAATAGAGGTAAATGATAAAGAGTTAAAAGCTAATAATTATAAATTAAATAATAATCAAATAATTATAAGCTCCCCAACGAAAAGCGCTTTTAAATTGAAGATTGACAGTACTATTAATCCCTTTAAAAATATTTCTCTTGAAGGCTTATATAGCAGTAATAATATAATTACAAGTCAATGCGAAGCGGAAGGTTTTAGACGAATATGTTTTCATCCAGATAGACCTGATATTTTAAGTAAGTATCAAGTATCTATAGAAGCTGATAAAGAAAAGTACCCAATTTTATTAGCAAATGGTAATTTAATTGCTAAAGGTGAAATATCTGAAAATAAATCAAGGCATATAGCAACCTGGGATGACCCTTTCCCAAAACCTTCCTATCTATTTGCTATTGTTGCTGGCAAATTATCAAGAACAAGTACAACATATATATCCAAAACAAGGAAAGAAGTAAATATTAATATTTGGACAGAAGATGTTGATAAGAAGTATACACATCATGCTCTAAAATCTCTTAAAAAAGCAATGAAATGGGATGAAGATATATATGACTTTGAATATGACTTAGACATCTATAATATTGTAGCAATAAGACATTTTAATATGGGTGCAATGGAAAATAAAGGTTTAAATATATTTAATTCAAAATTAATATTAGCTGATTCTAAAATAGCTACAGATAGTGAGCTCATGAGAATAGAAAGTGTTATTGCACATGAATATTTTCATAACTGGACTGGAAATAGAATAACATGTAGAGATTGGTTTCAATTATCCTTAAAAGAAGGCCTTACAGTTTTTAGAGATCAATCTTTTACTTCAGACTTGCATTCTTTTTCAAGTAAGCGCATTGAAGACGTTTCATTTCTAAGAAATCACCAATTTAAAGAAGATGCCGGTCCAACATCACATGCTGTTAAACCTAAGGAATATGTATCTATAGACAATTTCTATACAACCACGATTTATGAAAAAGGTGCTGAAATAATAAGAATGATTTATACCCTTTTAGGAAAAGATCATTATTTTAATGGTATAACAAATTATGTGAAAAAATTCGACGGTAAGGCGGCTACCACTGAAGATTTCCTTGAATCAATGATTGAGGGTGCATCAAATAATGGATACATTCTTGATTTTGATATTCTTGATTTTAAAAATTGGTATTATATTGCTGGTACTCCTCTTATTTGTATAAAAAGATTTTGGGATGAAGAAAATGGTAATTTAAGATTACTAATTAGTCAAAAAATAAAGTCCTCAGATTTGGATAAAAATAAAATATTCATTGTCCCCATTAAAGTAAGAATTTTCCATGAAAAAAATAACTACAAAGAGGAATTAATTGTATTAAAAGAAAAGGAACAATTCTTTGAATTTAGTAACCTCAAGAAAACTAAAAATAATCCTATTGTTTCATGCTTTAGATCATTTTCAGCACCAGTTAACTGGGATATTGATTTGAAATTAGATGAACTAATTTTCTTAATTGAAAATGAGACTGATTCATTCTCTCAATGGAACTGTATACAACTTCTCTACAAAAAAGCAATCCTTAATAGAGCTTATAATAAACCAGATAATTACATAGAAAGTTCAATCGTAAGAACATTAAAAAATATAATTAATAATATAAGATACGAAAATATAAATCTACTAGCTGACATCCTAACCCTTCCTGAACTAACTGAATTAGAACTATTAAATTCTCCAATTAATCCTATAAGGTTATATGATTCATACTACTTTTTAACTGCTTTAATTGCTAAAGAGCTATATTATCAATTAAAAGAATTATTAGAAAAAATCAAAAAGAACATATACCTTGTATGGCCTGATGGACAAAGTGAGCGAAAGTTAATAGCTCTTATTTGGCACTTTTTACTAATAGCAGGCGACTCTGATTTAAAGCATGAATTACTTTTTTTCATTAATAGCAACTCCATGACTCTATCTCTTGCAGCTCTAAATTCATTAAAACATGTTGACTGTAAAGAAAGAAGCATTGCAATGAATATATTTTATGATCGATGGAAAGAAAAGCCAATAATTCTTGATTCTTGGTTTTTGTTGGAGGCATCTATAGATAGACAAAATGCCCTTGAAATAACTAAAAAGTTGTTACAGCATTCAAAATTCGATCCAACTTCACCTAATTCAATAAGGTCAGTACTAGGTGGCTTTATCAGAAATACAAAGTCATTTCATAGTTCTGATGGATCTGGTTATATATTTATTGCAGAGCAAATAATTCAAATTGATTCTAGAAATCCAATTACAGCATCTAGGATTGTCAAAATTTTTAGCAATTGGGCAAATTATATAGAGCCTAATTCCAAGAATATGTTCATCGCAATAGAAACTATCAATAATCAAAGTTTGTCTTCAAATACAAAAGAAGTTATTGATAATATAATGAAAAAAAATCATAGCCAAATAACATAATTTTCTTCTTCTTTTATATGATATACTATTTAAATAATGATAGACTTTAAACCATTATAATCAATTGCAAAAGGTTTATTATACTTTATACTTAAAATTACTTATGACAAACTTAGCAAGCGAAAAGAGAGGTAATTCTGTCCAATTCTTAATTGAATCAAGCGAGTTGAAATATAAATCCGGTGATTATAATGAAATCAAATTCTCAGTATAAAGCCTTAATAAAAAATCTAGGCTTCAATAAATCAAAATATGATCTATTAAAAGATTATATAAAAGTTATTAGTTCTATAGAACAAACGCAAGTGATTAAGAAATTAGAAGAAGCAAGTCAAAACAAATATATACTTGGT
This sequence comes from Prochlorococcus sp. AG-409-K04, assembly GCA_003215555.1. Taxonomy (GTDB): domain Bacteria; phylum Cyanobacteriota; class Cyanobacteriia; order PCC-6307; family Cyanobiaceae; genus Prochlorococcus_E. The sequence continues at coordinate 28,155 of QCKE01000010.1, read as the reverse complement.
GATTTACAGGGATCTATAAGAGCACTAAGAAGATCAGAGAAATATTACTAATTCCAATTAAAGAACAATATTGGGAAATATTCCTAAAGGCCGCCTTGATTTATTATATTTATGGCAATAGGTGCTACACAAATTACTGCTATAAGAAATGCAATAGCTATTCTAACTATAGGAAGAATATCATCTGGCTTCATGGGTTGAGCATCTTTTTTGCTTTGATCAGTACCTTCTTCACTAAATACCTTGGTGAAAAGCTCGTCTTTTAATGCCATCTCATTTTTTTTATAAAGAATAAAAAGTTTAGCCCAAAAGGGATACTTCCTATTATCCAGCGAAGAATATGTACATTGTTCTTCTTAACCTAATAGGCGAATAAATTAAAATAAAAGTCGATCAAATAGTTCTGAGACTAAAACTTTCATTAATTCTTATCAAATCTCTTGTAAAACTTCAACTTACCTTCGAAGTAAAATCTCATGTAAACAATTCCCTGAATACTCTCAACTTGAGTTAAATAAATTTTAATTCTTATTAAGTCATTAAATGCTTCCTGTCTTTTAAACTAAATAGGAAAGATTTAACAATGAATCCATCAACTTTACTTAAATCACTAAATAGTAGTGGAGCTTCACCCACTACCACTATAGTTCTCTGGGCAATGATAATATTCCTTATTATACTTATTATTGGACTAAGTGCGTCCTTTATCAAACAAATAAAAACTAGAGAAACTCCTCAAAAAGAACAACCTTCAACCAAAAAGCCACAAGGATTCTAAAATAAATATCTCACTAACAATAATTAATTTCCAATTTTCTATAAGGTTTTACTGTTATTAAAACTACTCACAATGCAAAGGTCTAAAAATGAATCATAAAAGGATTTTACTTAAAATATTTATTTCCACGATATGAAAGAGAAGCATGTAATTCTAAGTTTGCCCTGTCTCTACAGGAATTGTAATGCTCTCTTCGATAGACTAGATCTGTACAATTCTTGATCGCAGGATCTTTATGCTGAATGTAATCATGTCCTCTATAAAGAAGTGTTGTCATGATTAAGTCTCCTTAATAAACTCAAGTCCCCGTTCCATGACCTAAGTTGTATGCGGCTTGCTTGAAGCAAGTTGAACGTTTTATGTAGCAATTGCTACATAAACAATATACAAATATTGAGGTCTTAATGTAGTTCATTTTGATACAAGTTTTATAAGCGTTTCTTCTTATTTTGCTATTAAAACCAATAAGTCCATTGTTAATGAGGTAACAATTGTACTTATGACCAAAATAACCAGATTTAATTCAACAAAAATACACTAAAACAAACTCTTTAGAAAAAAAAATTTAATGTTGCCAGGTTGAAAATTCTATTACTTCAGCAAGATTAAAATTAAAAGCCAAAAACCAATAAAGATTTAAATTTGTTCAGCTTAGGAAAGAATTTTTTTGCGTGGTTCAATTAATAATGTTCAAATAGTATGACCAGGCTTCATTTCGTTAAAATCTGATCATGAAAAATCGACAAGACCAACCCTGGAAAATATGGGCCTTTGTAATTGGTTTAAATCTTGTTGGTCTACTTGGGGCATTTTACTTGCAGTCTAAAGGGGTAACTCTATTTCAAATAAACAAAGTATCTTGAAATTTATTTTCTAACAATAAAGCTGGGGGATATCTTTTTCTCAAACTTGCACCTAAAACTGCTTAAATGAACTAGCAATGGAAGATCCTTATGCTCCAAAGAATATTCAAAGCAACATCCAGTTTGATTATTTCACTGACTATTGTTTCTTCAATTTTATTTTTAGGATGGGACACAAGTACTTTTGCTATTGATCTCCCAAATCCATTTGAATCTGGCTCTTTAGAAGAAAGTCCTGAAAACTCAAATCAGCAATCTATTGCTCCTTCTACAAAAGAGCAGGGTTCTACCAGTGAAACATCCAAAGATTCCTTAGATCAAAACAATACTAATCAATATCCTGACTTGGGGGATGATCAGGTTTTCCCTTTCGTTGCAGGACTAGATTCCTATGAATCAATAAGCAAATAAAATTAATTTTCTATTATTTTAAATAAAATATTAATTATAAATCACATTATATAAAAGCGAAGAAAAATCCTATTAAAAATGTTATTATATAAGAATTGCACACAAATAAACTATAGGAAATTAGTTTTTATTTCAGATATGAATAACCTTATAATCATTAAAAAATAATATTATTTATTATTTTTTCTCAAAGCAAAAATCAACCCAAAAATAAACAAAGGTCCGACAACTGCTGCTAGACCAATTAAAGAAATCAGCTTTAAAGCTTGTATGATTTCTATGGCTGGCTGTGTGCCAAAAATAGTATCAACAATTAAGAGGCTTGTCATTTTGCCCATTAATAATTTTCAATTTACTGCATTCCTCTCTTATTTAAAGAGTTGGTAAAATTCTGTTAACGCAAATAAAATAATCCATACATTATTTTTCTCTCATCAAAAGATCTTGAACATTTGGCCATGCATCAATTAATTCCTTGACCACCTTCCTATTAGGAGTATAAAAAATACAAGAAAAGAAACTTACGATATAAAGCATAAACAACCAGCGATTAACAGAAAAGACTAATGCAAATGAGAACACGAACGTAATAAAAAATATTACAAATAAAATTCTATTTACAATTGCAATTGAAGTTTTATTAAACCTAGAATATTTATTCTTTTTATATTTTTTCTGCTTTTCTTCTATCTCTTCCTTCATAATAGTCTCATCTTCTTTCTCTAAAGTATTAATAGACTGCCCTAGTAAGGCTATTTGTTCATCTGTAAAAGTTTCTAATGGCCCAGAGTCCTTTTGCATGAAGTAATATCAAGCCAAGCTTTTGAAGATTAATATAACTGCAATTAATACCATGGCAGCACGTCCATGAATAATCTCAGATCTAGACATTCTGGCAAAGGAAGACAAGATAAATCCTGCATCTTCTATATTTATATCGAAATCAATAAGAAATGCAAAGAGTAATAAGTACTAGATTCAAAACGTCTATATAAAAAGATTTATTTCTGAGTATTTTGACGGCTTCCTCCTGATTTTTAAGAGTATTATCACCAACCTGCTTGGGCAAGGTTTTCATTCATGAGTTTCATTTTGAATGATTATTTCAAGAGTGGCTCTTGCATACCTCAAAAGATACGAAAAACAAAAAGAGAGGAGAGCCCTGAACAACATTCAGATTACTACAAATAGCACTATCTATGGTGTAACACGATGTCTTCTCCTGGAGAATCTGCTATATATATGTTATCCCTCTTCATTAGGAACCATTTTCCACTTAACTTCTTCCAGCTTTAAGGGCTTGCGATTCCGTAGGGCATAAGTAGTTAATTATTGATCGTTTTAATCAACTGGGAAGAACCATCATCTGCTTTTAATGACTAATTTCCAAGCACAATCGTTTTCAAATAAGCAAAAGCCACATATTAACAATGTTTCCACATCAAATATAAGTCTAAAGACTTCAACAATTAATCGCAAAAACGTAGAGCCACTTACAAAAGGAGAAGAAGCAATGCAATGCGAAGCTATAGGACTAATCGAAGATAAGTTTGTTCAAGAGGTAAGAAAAGCATGCAATAACTGAATATCATCTAACTTAAACTTATAAGGTTAATGTCAGTATTTAAGTAATCAAAATTCTTAGCCCCACATAATTGATTTTAAGCCTAAGAAAAATATTATTAATATTAAATAATGAAAAATCACTTTAGATGGCTTAATATAGAAAAAATAGTTAATTATTGATGTTAAAAATTATTTTCTTAATTTTAACTAGTTCATTTTTTTTGCCTCCAGCCTCGTCGGCTGAATTAGATGAATCTATAAAAACCGCAATATCCATATCATTTCCAAAAAAGGGAGCCTTAGTAGCAGGATGGAATCCTGACAAGAACAAAAAAGGATCTCAAGGGAAAGCCTCAAAAAAAACATTAATTGCTCTTGAGAAATTTAAAGAGATGCCGCAGCTTGAGCAATTTTTTAAAAATGCCAAAGGATTCGCAGTGTTTCCAAACATTGGCAAAGCTGGCTTTGGCATTGGTGCATCAAGAGGAATAGGAGAAGTGTTCAAGAGCAATCAAGTAATAGGTTCTACAACTGTTACTCAAATATCAATAGGCTTACAACTTGGTGGACAAGCATTTAGTCAAATTATTTTTTTCAAAGATCAGAGAGATATAGATAGATTTACGGAAGGAAATTTTGAATTTGGTGCGGCCGCAAGCGCGGCACTTATAAAAGCTGGAGCGTCTGTTGAAGCAGCTTATAGCGATGGTATCGCTGTTTTAACGCTTTCTAAAGGAGGATTGATGTACGAAGCAAGCATAGGTGGTCAAAAATTTAGCTTTGAACCTTACCGTCCTGCAAAACCTTCTTGAAAATCAAAAAGAGCTCTTAATGAAAAGCCCTTTTCTTGAGAAGGAAGTTTTTAGAAACTCTTCTCAAGAAAAGCTCCTCTGAGTTAATTTTAGTTTTGTACAGAGAAATTTATCCAAAGAGCGCTGAAACCACAGCTCCCACAGCAACTACCAAACCACCCCATTTTATAACAGGTTGATCTTTGTCATAAGTAGCTGAAACAAGGATTGCAGCCAAGAGGATCTCTGTAAGTTGATCATTAACCATGTGATTTAACCCAAAAAGTATTAGATGTTACTTTTTACAATTAGCAAAAATCCCCCTGTTAGTCCACCAAATATTAAGACTGCAACTATGCAAAAAAGAAGCAATCAAATAAAAGCAACAAAAGTATAGTCATCATGAAATAAAAAATGAAATAAAATCCGATCATTAAAACCAATCAAAAGTGAGACAATTAAATTAAAAATACTTGCAAAATGAAACGAATAAAGTAATTTATAATTATGATATTTTCCATAAGGAAAATAACTTAAATTTAACTCTTCAATCATGAATTGGCAAAAAGAAATTAGATTTTTTCCAAGCAAATGGTTTGTAAGCAATAAAAATAATATTACAAAATTTATTTTAATTATAATTGTTGGGACATATCTATATCCTATTGTCAAAGAGTCTAGATTTAAAGAGATTTGTGCAAGACAAGCGGCTGGAGAGATTTCAAAACAAGAATTTATGAGAAAGCTCAATTTAAAGACTACATCAAACCCAGACTCATTTTGCGACTTTTATTATAATTAACTAAATTCACATCAGAAATTTACATCAAATTGTCTTCAACACTTATTATACAAACGAAAATAATAAGCAGATAATTGTATAGAGGTAAAAAAATTATTAATAAAGGTAAACTTTAACAATAACTCCTTAAACCAAGCTTAAAAAAGGAAAGAAGTGGGTTTGGAATGACTAAAATAAAGTAACAAACAAACTTCTGTATTATGCCTGCCACTGCAACTGCTAATAGTACTTCTACAACTGCTCCATCGGCTAAAAGAAAGAACACAGGCTTTTCATCACAAGCTATGTTCTCTACAAGTAAATTAATACAAAACCTAGGATCCAATAGGGAGCAATACAAATTTACTGGAGGGCTAAGATCAGCATGGGGAAGAGATTAACTAAGATGCTTGGCCAAAGAAAGAAGATAGAAACACTGGAATATGAACTTTTGAAGAAATTGCTGCCAAAACAGCCATATCAAATTGGTGAATCCTAGGAACTGACTTGTCAAGAAGAAAAATAATAAGATATGGGATATTCATAGCTATTTGCCATCTCCACTTGTAAGTGATGACACCCCAAATTTTTTTAGCTAAAGCCTTTTGATTATCAGTAAGGCTATCCCACTTTTTGTTAGCAATTTGTCTGAAACGATATTGAGATCTAGGCCCTGACAAGCCTCCTTGGGATTGCATTTTTTTTAATTGCCAAAAACAAATCTTATATAACCTCATTTGCAGCTTCCCTTGCGAGTCGCATAGGGACAGTTCCCAATCCTGCAATACGAGAAACATTGCCGTAAAAGAACAATCTCAAAAAATCAACGTACTGATAAATTCTTCCTTCACAAAAATTTACATCGGCTGTTACATTACTTAAAGTTCCTTCTGAAATTCTGTGAGCGAATCAGAAAAAGCGCCTGGATCAGACTTTCCTGCTCCAAAAACTTCTAAGCCACTTATCGCTGTCACAATGGCAACAAGTCGTCAAGGGAGGGCGGTAGTAAACCATTTGTCTGAAAATGGTTGTTTTAGAGTTAGAGCTATTACTAGAGATCCTTCATGCGAAGAAGCAGAAAAATTATCCAAGTTGGCAAATGTTGAAGTATTCAAAGGAAATCTTCTTGATAAAAACAGTCTAAAAAAATGTTTTAAAGATGCATATGGCATATTTGGTAACACAACACCAACTAAAGGATGGATGATATTTCGAGGAAGCATGGACAAAAAATATGAATTAGCACAAGGTAGAAACTTAATTCAAGCAGTTAAGGAAGTATCCAAAGAAGGAGCATTGAAGCAATTTGTATTCAGCTCAGTTTGCAAAGCAAAAGATCCTCTAAAAAACGTTCCCATACCAGGGCATTTTTCTAGTAAATGGATGATTGAAGACTTTATTGAATTAAATGATCTGAAATCCATAACAACTATTTTTCGGCCAGTTAGCTATTTCGAAAACTTCAACACTGATATACCGGGATTGCAAATTGACGAAACAAGTTTTCCAGGAATAATAAAAGAAAATAAAATTTGGCAAACGATTGCTGTAGATGATATTGGACTTTGGACATCTGCAGCATTTAATTATCCCAAAAAGTTCATTGGTAAAGCCTTCAATATTGCTGGAGAAGAGATGACAGGTTCACAAATGGTGAATATTTTTAACAACCTAAACAAAAGAAAAAATACTAAGTATTTCATGCTCCCTCGATCAATTATTAGGTTAATAGAACATGATATTGCAGTGATGGCAAACTGGATAGAATGTACAGGCTATGGAGCAGATATCTCTAATCTTAAAACTCTTGCGAGTGAAGTAGGTATAAAAATGACCTCTCTATCAGAATGGTTGCAAGAAAATTATTTAAAAAAAGAAAGATTAAAAAAAGATAAAAATCTCTCAATCGCTTGGCCAAAATTTCAACCAACCATCTAAATAACTAAAGAGAAGAAACTAATCTAGGTCCAAATTTATGAAAATTATTCAGGGGTATAAAAGCAAAAGTTAAAAATCACCTTACTTGATGAAATTACTATTGTTTATTCTCCGTACTAGCTAATAGAATATATGCAACTCTTTTAAATAAAATGGAAACTGCAAATAAACAAAAAGGCTTTCTAAAAAAAGCTGGTAAATGGGCTCCAATAATAGGATTTGCCTGGATTGTTTCTCATATTATTGTTCCAATAGCCTTGTTAAGAATCCCAATATTTCAGAAATATTTGATTGCTTTAGAAAACAAACTCCCATTTCATATTCCAGGAATTGGATAGCTAAGCAACCTCTTTCAAATCGAGCAATTATCAGTTGTTTTGTTTAGAGCTATTTCATAACCAAAACTATTTTAAAGCTAAAAAGCAATTTATCAAATCAACCCATCCTTAATAGATAAATAGTAATTGTCAGCGTTCTGTAAATAAAAAAAAATTACAGGAAAATTTATTTTTAAATTTCAAAACTTATTTAGGCAAAAAATTAATTCTTTTGTTATAACAATCTACTAAAGAAGATAACTCAATGATGGACAACGAAATTGTTTGGTCAGTCAATCTGATGATTGCACTTCTTATGGTAGGGGTAACATGGTTCTTATACTATATTTTCACATATGATAAAAACAACAAAGAGAGCTAGTAATTGATTGTTTAAATATAAAATTTTATAAATAATTCTCTAATAAATACTGAGGAATTTAATTTAATAAGCAACACTTTTATTTGAAATAATTCTTGAGATTAATTTTTCGTTAAATATGAAGATAAATAAACGACTATATCTAGAAATTAAACTTCATACTAGGAATTTCAATCTTCTTGATTTGGCTGGATCTTATCCTCTATTAATTTTGAGACATAATCATCAAGAACCAGTGAATCATCTAATCTTAAGTCACAAATTGGATCGTTTTCTAAAAAACAATCATCAACGAAAGCATCAAATGCTGGTGAATTCATTGAAATTCAAGCGATTAATCAAAATATGCAACACAATGAACAGCATGCAAGTCCGTCTTTACACCTAATTGATAGATCTAAGCCCTAATCATTCAACATTCTAAAGAACTAAATAAGTTATGAGGAAGGCAGTATTAAGTAATTTCTTTTGTGATCAAAGCAAATTTCTAGCTTAAATATGAAAGAAATACTTCTATTGTGCAAAAACAATCAAACTAATTACTTAAAATGACTTTAACACTTTCTATAAAAGAAAAATAAAAGGAAATGAGGCGATTTCTATTATTACTACTCTGTGGATTAGTCTTAGTTAGCTGTAAGTCACGTCAAAAAGACACAGAAAAATATCAATGGGAGGTGGATAAGGCTACTAGCATGCAAATTTTCTTACTAACAAAAGTTCTAGAAGATGCAAATTCTAATAAAAATTACAGTCATAAATTAAAAGAATCAATTTCATTTATAAAATACATAGCTTGTATAGAACGAAATCAACGCAAAAGGAAACGCTTTCCCAAAGCCAAAACATCATGCAAACTTTCAACTGGAGTTGATATATAAAGTTTTCTACTTTTTAGTCATTTATTGGAAAATATTTAGAAGCAAGTCATTATGAGGAGAGCAATTTTTTTTTCACATGTGGGTCAGTGTTGATTTTTGCCTTGTCCCGATTGGAGCAGGACTTTCTTTATCACCTTATATAAGTGCTTGCAAAAGCATTATCGAAAAGCATTGTCTTGATTATGAGCTAGGTCCCAATGGAACTGCAATAGAAGGAAATTGGGAAGAAGTCTTTCAATGCATAAAGGATTGTCATGAAGAGGTTCATAGTCTGGGAACTAATCGAATTTACACAACCTTAAAAATAAATACACGAATAGACAAAAAACAATCATTTAGAGAAAAAGTCCCAAGTGTTATTGCCAAAGGAGTAAATACATAAATTTTATCAATGGTATGTATTTAGTTCTATGAACAATTTTAGTGGATTTTTAGAAGGTAAAATAATAAGTGATTACTATAGATTAAGTTGATATTTTACGACAAGTTCTTTTTATCGTGATAATAAACTCATCTCAACTTACAGAGGGTCAGCTACTAAAAGTTGATCTAAATAATGTCAGAGACAGACTTCCAGAAAAGATTTTCAACATACTTTGTCAAAACCCTATAGGTAAATTAACAGGCTATAAAATGGTTGATGGGAATCAATTTGGACTTGTCCTAGAATTAGAAAGTGGTACTTCACAATGGTTTTTTGAAGAAGAGCTTTCTGAAATTTAATTAAAAATTTATTCAACTAGGTTTCAACAAATCAATCAAAACACAAAAAATATTGTATTTTACATCAATTGTAATCAAAAAAAAATCATCTCTCCAAAAAGCTTCTTCAACAAGCAAAAAGCTGATTATTGGATTTTCTCAGCATTTTAAAGTTTATTTTGATTTTCAATTATTGATTTATAAGTAAATATTGATTAAATAAATATAGTTAACTTATACACATGACAAATTTCAGAGAAAGAGTCAATGCACATCTTCCTATCGTTCTTCAATTTATCAGCACATTATCGTTAGTAGTCATAGCATTATCTGCAATCTGTGGCTCAAAATCTCTAAAGGAATTATCTGAATCTCATGAAACTAATGCACCAGAAGAAATATATAAAATTCATAGGCATTAAGAAATGTTCTATTTTGAAAACAGAGAAATTTACAATTAAAAAACCTTGAGTCAAGAAAAAGAATTATTCTTGGTTTGGCAGATTATTTCCTTTTGCCAAGTCTAACTATCTTGCCTTAGTAATTTTTACTGATGAAGCTTCATTAAGCAATAGCTTTTTATTCTCTACTTTATTTACAACAAGTTTCTAAGCTGTGAATTGGATAGATGTAGAATTTTTTTTATTTTGTGAGGAACAATTAATGTCCATTTTCTTCATACTTATTAATAGCTCTATAAAAAGTAGTATTGCAAAACAATTCAAAAACCCCTGTCATTTAATAAAGATGAATTAATTAAATATAAATGTTCTACTGTTGGTAAAGAGAAAAGATTCCTTTGCAATTACACTAATGGACATCCTCAAATCAGTTATTATATGCCTTGGAATTGGTTGGTTGCTTTCAAAAGTGTTCTTATTTCTTCTAACTCAAATGGGTTCAGGAAACCCAATTTTATGGTCACAATAATCAAACAATTCTAATTAATAGCAATTTTTCTCCTATTTCAAATTTTTGAAAAACGTAGTTTGAAAAGTGTTCAACTATAAAGAACAGTTGTAACTTTTAACCCATTAAATTTTATTTTTGACGAGACCCTAGGGATTCAATAGAGCCTTTAACGTTTTTAGGGATTTCAAGCATCGTTTTAACTAATCAGACATTTCTGAAAGATCGAACAATGCAACCAAATTTTTGAACTGCTCTTTATTACTGATCAATGAATTTATACTTGGAAAACCATCTGTTTTAATCTGTTTGAGGAAGGCAGAGTTAAGTCCTAATATCGATTTACTTTTTGCCTTGTTTGATGAAGAGTTTTCTTCGTAAATGCATTGCAACCTTTTATAGAGGAACTCATATTCATTTACTTTGCTTTTACTAGAAAACTTTGTACCATCTAAAGCTTCAAAAACCTCTTTTGCTGGAGTTGAATTTGAAAAAATCATACGCAAAAGCACGGCAGTGCCCAGAAAACCAACTAGGACAACTACTCCTAAATACAAATTGCTCATAGACTTGAATCATAACCAATTCATTCTAAATAAGGAATTGAGAGAACTCCCAAATCCAGACAAACTGGAAACTTATAGCAAAGTGTCATATGAAGAAAAAATACCTATACAGGTTAATTCCTAAAATTAGTGCATAAAAATTTAATAATTTGAATGTTTATAAATCAAGTATGACAACAAAAATGATTTTTTTGCTTGATAACTCTTGTCCAATAAGTAATTTCACTACTCAGAGTGAGTTTAATTAGAAATATAAAAAACCTAAAAGCAAAATCTAGTTAAGTAAAAAATCATTTTAGAAAAGCAAATGAAAAGTTTAAAAATAATCAAAACAAAACTATCTAAGCAAGTTACAATAAGTTGTTAAAAACTAAATGTTCAGAACTATCTCATAAAAATATATTTTCAAATATTTTCACTTATTCCAACACATCAATAATTCCCTCTGTTATATAAGCTGCCATTGGCATAATATGCTTCTCAATTTCTCTCTCAGAAGTTTTCCATTTTAAAGAAAACTTCTCTACAAACTTGTTGGCCTTTGCATAATTAATCATTTTATTTGCCAAATAAACTGGCAAATCACAGTTATTCTTTTTTGCAAGGTCATCCCATTCTTCTTTTGTTAAGTTGCCAATAAATGAGAGATCCATAGAGTCTACAAATTCAAATAACTCTTTCAAGCCAATCCATAAATAATTTTGTGCCAATTCCTGCAAGAAGCTTTCCGCTTTTTCTCCTGTCTTAAACTCTGTTATTTTCAAACCAATCAATTCTTGTTTGCTTTCATCTCCTTCCTTTATCTCATTAAGAAGTTTAAAAAACTCACTAAATTCTATTTCTTTTGTCATATCGCAAAAACTGAAGGGTAACCTCCAATCTAAAACCAGTTTCCTTCCGTAGCAATAAAAGTAAAGTTATCTAGTAAGCCAAAGATAAACAAATTCTAAAGTCACATCAAAATATACCAATAACTACAGGCGTAACAAGCAAGAGTAACTTGAATAATCTCTTCTAAAAGCTAAATGTAATTAATTGCTTTTGTATAATGGCTCAAAGAAAATTAATGCAATCACTCAAGATTGTTTTTTAGAAAAAGTCAACCCAAGATCAAGGCAAATAATTTCTGATATAGCAAAGTGTCAAAGCACTCAGAGAAACAAGGTTGCTTGCTCAATACCATTCTTAAAAATAGGTGTAAAGACGGATTTGAATACTCATTTTTGAAAGCTAGGTTTAGGCCCCTGCAATTATTACAATGAATCAATCTGAATTTGATGTAATTATTGACCGTTTTTTAGATGGTGCCGCAAAAGTGAGGGCCAAAAAATTTGAGCAAAAAAATAAACCAGTCTCTATTACTGAAGTTCCACAATTTTATGACAAAAAAAAGACAAATATTAGAGCTGCTTAAATGATTCTTCAGTATTGGTAGGTATTGCAACTATATATAATGTATTTGAAATGTAGAAGCGCTAACCCTAGAGATGAAAGAAACATAAATCTATCTATATGAGATATACAATCAAAAAAAAATCAAAACTCGATATCTTTTTACTTTTTCTTTGGAGAAAGAGATTCAAGTCTCTTTAATCTTTCCTTTTCTATCTGAGTGGTAACCTTTTGCTTATGTCTTTTTTTCTCATCTTCAATTTGATTATTTCTAAAGCCAAGCCATAATCCACCAAAAATAAAAATCCCTATCAACGAAATCACACCATACTGCCAACTCCATTGGATTTGTGCTTGAGAGTATCTCACATAGGAAAAAAATAAACTCACCTTAGATCATCAAAGCATTAAGAAGGGGGCGGATTTTGATGCCCCCCTTTGAGTCAAGCGCATGTTCTTCTATTAACGAACTCGGACTCCTTTGATAAATTTAGCTTTTCCATAGCTATGCAAAAAGAGTAAAAACACTTGTTTTTAGAAAATTTTTAAATTTATAAACCTAGTAATTATCCTAATCTAAGTTGAAATTCCATTTCATATAAACTAAGCAGCTAAAAGTTGATCTGAATCCTCAAGCCTAATTTTTTTACGACAATGTCTTTTCCTTGCCAATGACAGAAGTTGTAAATCATACGTGGACAATCCATCTTCAATTTCCAAAGGAGCTATTTGATACTTCTTATCTATTCTTCTGCGAAGATAGTACATTTCAATACAATTATTTCACCTATCAAACAAGTAATTTAAGATAATTCAATAGACACTTGGACAGTTAAATAATCGTATTAAATTATATATCCTTCACAGAGTCGATCACTCAAGCAATTCTATTAAAACACGTTGATACTCTTTTTTATTTAATAGCAATATCCGCTTATTAAGTAATCTAAATTTATCACAAGCATCATTTGGAATAGAAAAGTAGAGCAGATAAAGAACAAGCAATTTTTAAATATTTACTTTGTCAAGACAAATAAAAAGCTCCATACACTTAACCAATATATTAAAAACACTCTCTGCAATGACAGAAAGATACAAGCATACTAATTAACTCTTGTTAGCGCCCTAGCTTAAAACCTTTCTCGATTAGCTGCCTATATGTATCTCTAGCTTGGAATGATTGAAGAGTAAGAGTTCGTTCTTTACCCTTTTGGATCATAAAAGAACCATTATCTTTAGGGCATCGGCTAAATCTGATTTGGATACCATCCTTTCTTAAGACCCATGCTTTTCTGGTGTCCTTAGCCGAATCCCAAGGGACTGCAACTAATTTTGACTGCTTTTTGGGCAATGTTAAAACGTATATTCTGATACAAAGTTAAACAAAACATTGGAATTAAGCAAGGTGTAAATGGTATTAAGTCTTTATAAAAATTTCAAAGGAAATATTTTTAGGTATTTGAAGCATTTTGTCCAAAAAGAAAAATATGAAGTCATCTATAGAGGGTCTAGGGCTATCCAGCATGTTAAAGACTGTCTGCATTGCAGGGACTTCATATATCTCATCAAAAGCATGAATCTCAAGTGTGCATTACTAGTCAAGCGATAAAGACGAAATACCTACTAACTGTATACTTTAAGAAATATGAAGCCATTCCTTTGCCTTGTGAGTGATAACAAAAGAATTTGCAGAACAGTAAAAGTGTCTGACAGTTGCAAGAAAGAAAGCCAAAGATCACATAACTGAAACAGAAGAATTTCTATCCAAATAAGAAATGCAGACTTCAAAGTAAAAAGTACAACAGGATTAGCTTTTTTGTCCTAGCTCACACTTGCAATTTAATTATTACAAAACCTCCAAAAGGCTACATTTAGGAGATCTAACCAAAGATCATAATAATGACTTTAATTGTTGATAGATCAAACTACTGATGAAAATTACTTTTACTTTTGGATCTGAAGAAGTTGATTGTGAAGAGTTTATTCATGAAATGGGCCTTGAAACTCATCGAGATGATCTCGAAAAAGTAACCACTACTTATGAACTAAACAACGATGATATAAGAAGATTGGAAGAGCTGAAATCGCTAAAAATGGAAGACTTATGTAGACAATTTTTTAATGACACCTTAGCAGAAGAAACTGTAGCAGTGCACTGGGAAAATAAATGAAGCAAAACCATTCTTATTTTCAATTAATTGATTTTGAAGCAAATTTACAAGAACCTATAAAAATTAATGCCAACCTTTTTTTGAATAAACGATACTTGACGATAAAAGTTATTAAATTCAAATTAATCTTTAAGCTTTTCCACCCTGGAAGCAGTAATTCTCCATAGCCCTTTTTCTGGCTGCCTACTTTTATAAAGGATGCAAATAGCAAGCACAATCAAAAAAAATCCTTCTAACTCTATAAAACTAAGCATGAATTCAACACTTTTTCTTATTTCTAACTAGACAATTAAAATATTGCAAGTTCAGTCACACAATCTCACTTAGAAGGGATTTATTCATTTCGTATTTTCAGGAGGAAAAGTAGAAACGCAAATGATATTCATAATTTATCTTTTTGCTATCTTCATCCGTAATTAATCATTATTAAACTGAGCAACAATCCATTGTGGCCGATCCTTTTTTTGCTTTTTCCATAGCAAAGAAAGAAGCGCACCTAGTGCTTCTTGTTTTCTCGGAAATTCGCAGCTAGGATAATTTTTATCATTTGTAGTAATCATATCAAAACCTCTGCTAATAAAATGATAGCAATTCAATTAAGAGATTAGAATGTAAGAAATACTCTTAATTAAAGTTTCTTGAAGAGCAAAAACCAATATAAACTTTTACCTGGGTTCACAATAAACATACTTTTTGCTAGATAGTCTTGCTCAAATTTTTTCTATTTTTCGACAACTTTTTAAATATTATAAATCCTATTTTCATAAGGTCATGCAAATAAAATCAATGCCAATATCAATTCGAACAAATACCCACAAGAGAAGCTTATGCTACAAAATGATCCTTGAAAAGCACTTGCCTCCAGCCATTGTCATTCAATTCATTCCATGTTTCTATTGCTGGTTCTAAATTCACTTTTCTCCTATTGCAAAATCTAGCAGGTGTCCCCAAAAGCGTTGCTTCCCATTTATCTACAAAAAACTTTGGTAAACGAGAAATACTCATTGGATCCTTTTGAAAGTGAAGTAGCCATTTTTTATGAGGATCAATTAACCATCCTTTTGGAATCATGTTTCTTTACCGAAAATTTTGGGAGTATAAAAGCAAAGCTTGATCAACTGCCAACTTCCTACAAAGGCTTGGATTTCAAAGAAATCGATTAGAAAACCTAGAAAGAAAGAGTCTCGCAGAAGAAAAAAGAAGCAAAATACGGTTCCCAAGTATTACTATAGTACATATATACCATAGAACTGCGCAAGTATTGATACTTGTTTGCGTTCAAAATCCTCCTTCAAAAGCAACTATCAATCAAAAAAGAGATTTAGTCAAAAAAAGAGCTCTCGATACAAATGAGGTTGTTACACCCAATTTATTGCTTCAACACGTTTACAAAAAAGAAATATCTATTTAGCGAACTAATAATGAATGAAAATAGAAAAATCTCATCTCAAACAAAAGAAGCAATTAGCAGGAAAGAGTCTCTACTCCAAGAGAAAAAAGCATATGTAATCATAAAAAGATTATATGAAACTCAATTATGCAAAACTTTTAGATCAATCAACAGGTGCATTATATTCTCATAGAACAAAAACAAAGTCCCATGAGCTAAATTCTATAAACAGCTATCTTTCTAATCTTAGATCAAAGTTTTTTGTTAATTTTTCTCAAACACTGTTCAACTAACTATTAGAAATCAATTCCTTTAGAAAATTGATACACATACATAGTGATCTTTAAAAAAGACTCATTTGAAAAGTTGATGCTTTTTGAATAGGTTCTACTTTCCATTCATCTTCATTCCATTCCAAAAAATTTGTTCCAAATTCTCTAAGCTCAAATGAATCTCTCACTGAAGCAATCCATTTTTCTTTCCATCTATCTGAAATGATTACTGGCATTCTATTGTGTAGAGGACGCAATAAACTATTAGCTTTAGTAGTTAAAATGCAACAACTTTCCAGCTCACTTCCATCAAAGGACATCCATCTATTCCATATTCCTCCTAACCAAAAGGTCTGTTCATCTTTTCTACTAATACGACAACCCTTTTCATAAAACCCAGTAGCAGGAATCAAACATCTTTTGTATTTCCAACTGCTTTTAAATAATTTCTTTTCTCCTACAGTTTCAACCCTTGCATTAAAAGGCCTGGGCTTATCTTTAGCAAAAGGATCTTTAACCCACTCACAAATAAAGCCCCATATCATTATTGAGGTAGTTACTTTTCCTTCATTTTTAACAACAATAACAGGATCATTGGGCCGAATTAATTCTTGTTGTTCATAGTTTTTTTCGAAACCCTTTGGAAGGTTTCTTCTTAAAAGAGATGGAAGTCCACTCATTTTAGTTTTAAGTTCATATCTAGCGCACATATTTTGATTGAAGCAAAGAATTGATTCTGTGATCCAAGTAAATTCAAAGTTATTCTAAAGAATATGCTAAAAAGGACAACAATTAGGATTGATAATCTGAAATTAGTTTTTCAATCTGGATGATCAATACATTTTTTTATTTAGATTTAAAGAAATTGAACCTAAATATATAATCCAAATTGCAAGAAAAATTTGTATTCGAAGAGTATTAACTAAACAAAATTTTCTGATTAGTAATTACAAGAGTTGTAAAGACGGTCTGCCTTAATTTGATCCTGACATTTTTGAAGCTTTTCTTCTAACTCTTTAATTTCCTTCTCAGCTTGATCAATTAATTCCAAAGACCATTGCCAATTTCTATCAGAGCAATGTTTTCTTGCCGATTTCCAATCCATAGTTCAAAGAAATCCTAGACGGCTTTTATTTAAGCATTAATCCTTCCTTATATGAATCCAACCAAAACACTTCAACATCCATTTATGGAATGAGAACCTATGGGGAGTAAGAAGCAACACAATTTTTAAGTTCTTGGTTAGGAAGTCTCATTACAATGAGGAGTTTTTTTGTACCACTTAATCAAAGTCACACCTTCGGATTTTTATATACCTATTACCTCTGAAAAATCACTGAAAGGTTATTTGCTGGCATAATTATTTTTTCAACCATTTCAAGTTTATGTGTTTTTGCAATTTCACTAATATCATCTAGATCTCTGACACCCCATAAAGAATTTTGACTCCTCAAAGTTTTATCAAAGTTATAATTGCTTGCACTTATATGTTCGCCACTTATTTTAAAAGGTCCGTACAACATTAATAATTGATCCTTTTCTAGGCAAGTCTCAGCTTCTTGAAAAAGTGCTTTTGTACAACACCATGGAGAGATATGGATCATATTTATACAAATAATTGCTCTAAGAGAAGATTTAAATTCTGAAGACAATTGCCAAGGTCTTTTCAGAACATCAAGGTCTAGAGGCATTGGCATCTTTCCAGATAATCCCTCATGATCTATCCAAGCTTTAATACTTTTTCGACACGATGGATCAGGATCACTTGTTTGCCAACATATATTTGGAAATTTTTTTTGAAAAGTTATTCCATGTTCGCCACTACCACTAGCTATTTCTAAAACAATTCCATTCTTAGGAAGAATCTTCATAAGGACATCACCTATAGGAGCTCTATTTCGTAGAGTTGCTGGAAAAAAAAATCTATCATCCATCTTAATTAAACACTTTTATTAAAATCCTAGAAGATGTTTAGTTATGTTTTTAACCTTGGGTTTTTGAATTTCTTGATAACCAAGCTAAAACACAAAACGTCAACTTTCTGAGCTGAATTTCAAACACAAGTAAAAAAATTGAGCTAGATAAGATTTCAAAACACTAACAGTTCTATTAAACCTGATTGTCTTCACTCGGTTATTTTTATTTCTCAGGAATGAGCTGAAAAAATCTCTCCTTGCAAACATCTAGATGCAATAGTTCATTCTTAACCTTATCTTCTAATTAAGGATCTCTAAAAAAGGATTGCATGAATAGTCAATCAACAAAAGACATGTTTTTCAAACCTGACTACAATCACATTCCTGAACAAACTACAAAAACTCATACCCCTCGTTTGGACAAATATCCTTTCAATCCAAAGCCAACATTTTCTTCAAAACCCCAATGGTATAAAGGAAGCCGAGATAGAGGGCTAAGATAGATAAAAACAAAATGACGTTATTAACAACATTTATTTTAGGGTTATTTTTTGGTTATTTTTTGACTTCATTGACTCAAAAGCAATTTGAGAAGCAAAAAGAAAAAAGGAAATTTAGTGACGAAATAGAGCTAAGAGCTACACCTGATACATACCTCTCAGAATTTGACATCCTAAGGAAACGTTATTATGAAGCAAAATTTCAAAAAATGACTAAGACCATGATCAATAGAACCGGAATACCAATGACTGAAGAAGAAATAAAACTACGGAAATCATCAAAATAAATAAATCAAGAGATTAACAAAAAGTAGTTGTTATTCATCAAGCTGAAGAAGGAGTAAAAAAATCTTCTTTAAAGCAAATAGGGGAAGTCTATTGCAGTTTAGGGTATATATGAGATTCAACTAAAATCAGTTCATGGGAAGATTGATCAACTAACTTTTAATTATCTGAAACTCTCTTATTAGACTCTTCTAATTGCTCAGTCTTAGTCTCTTGATTTGAATTGCCCTTAGAATAAGGACATTCACCATCTCCTTTGTTGCCCCAAGCAAGTGCAGGAGAAGCTCCAGCAAACAGTAAACATAAAAGTAAAATATTTTTTTTCACTGAGATCTTGAATCAAAAGTTCATATATCATTTTATTTTATTTTAAAGGTCTTTCTTTGATTTAGATACAAAATAATATTTTTACTCTTTAAAAAAGCTAAAAGATTAGGAACTAAAGTTTTATTTTTCTATCCCTTAATATAAAAACAGATCAAATCGTAAAAAAGGTAAACAATAAAAGCAGCTCCTAGATAAAGACCCAACCTTGGATATTTTAAAAAAATATTCAGTGGCTTTTGAGTTGTTTTTTTGTTGATTTTCGGAGTTAAGCCTTGTTCTTTTCTTCTTTTAGCTTCTCCCAACTTTGATTCTCCTAAAACTAAAAAACTAGATTATAAAGCAACTTAAATGTAAGTTAATATACCCCTATTAATAAATACAAGAATTAACACAAATGGAAAGGAGATTTTTAGAGATGAAGCCTATGATTTGATAATTTCACAACCACTATAGGTATTGTAATAAGAAATATATTAAACCAGAGAAATAAAGCAAGTAATTATTTCACATATCAAGCAGGTATAGAAAATTTATCATTATTCAAATGAGACTTGATCATCCAAAAAATAATTTTGACAAACACGTAGGTCTTATACAAAATGCTTTTAAAGAGATTTAATCCAATATTTCTTAAACTCTTGGGAGGAAGCTTCAAACTTTTAGTGGAGTTGGTTGAAACTTTATTTACTAATTGAATAACTTAACCATCAAGTTCTTGTTTAGTAGTACCAAGATTATTGCTACATCCACCAAAAATGTTTTTCGAGAGATATGTCGACAGGTCTGCTTTAAGAGAAGATATTATTTCATTGATAAAAAGCGACAATAAGAACCCTATTGATAATTGAGCTGCAGTAGTCTCTCCCGCTTTTTAAACAGTCATTCCATTGTCAACAGATATACAGAACTTTTCTGAAAAATCCTAGATCATAGAATACACAGCAGGGGGCAATTCTGCTGCAGAAACAAAGGTGAAAGCAGGAGCAAGAAAAACAGTTAAAACTTCAAATAAGACGAGCAAGAAGTATTTCATCTCTTAAATTATGCCTACTCTCTTAAAATATAGTTAAAGGGTCATACCCAGATAATCCAAAAAATTCCTAAATATAACAATACGTCCCATGCAAACTTCTTCAAATACATTTGAAGCATCAATAATAAAGACTTTTGCTGAGTTCTCAAAACAAGCTGATTATTCACTCATGGATTCACTCCAGGCAGATCCTCAGGCGACCGAGAACGGAATCGATCACCAGCCTCGCCAAGTTTTCTCGGGTCATTATGTACCAGTAACCCCCACTGCTATCCCTACGCCAGAATACATCTCGCACAGCAAAACATTTTTCAACGAACTTGGTCTAAGCCATGAGCTTGTACTCAACAAGCAATTCCGTCGTCTATTTACAGGCGATATCACCGTAGCGAAGAAACCAATGCGCCCAATTGGTTGGGCAACTGGTTATGCCCTATCGATCTACGGGAGTGAATACACACAACAATGTCCGTTTGGGACTGGTAATGGGTATGGAGATGGTCGAGCAATATCCGTGTTCGAAGGTCTCTTTAATGGGAAACGTTGGGAGATGCAACTGAAGGGAGGAGGTCCAACGCCTTACTGTCGTGGAGCTGACGGCCGCGCCGTGCTTCGTTCCAGTATACGCGAGTTCCTAGCACAAGAGCATATGCAAGCCTTAGGGATTCCGACATCTCGTTCTTTAACGCTATATGTCTCCCAATCAGAAACAGTTCGTAGGCCCTGGTACAGCACGAGCTCCACTTCTATCGACCCTGATATAATTCTAGATAATCCTGTAGCAATAACAACTCGCGTAGCACCATCCTTTCTACGTGTCGGGCAATTAGAGCTGTTTGCACGTCGTGTACGAAGCAATGCACATCAAAGTGCATTGAGAGAACTGGAAATGATCGTAAAGCACTTGATCAAAAGGAATTACCATGAAGAGATCAACTTTACTCTTCCTTTCAGTGATCAATTGATTCAGCTATCCCATTTGTTTAGGGAACGGTTAACATCACTGGTATCCAACTGGATGAGAGTCGGATACTGCCAGGGAAACTTCAATAGTGACAACTGCGCTGCGGGTGGCTTTACGCTCGACTATGGCCCTTTCGGATTCTGCGAACTTTACGAGCCTAACTTTCAACCATGGACTGGAGGTGGTAACCATTTCTCATTTTTCAACCAACCGGTTGCTGCAGAGGCCAATTATCATATGTTCTGGGCAGCAATCCGACCTCTTTTATCCGAAAATAAAAAAGGAGTTGAAGAGCTAGATCAAATCCGGCATGGATTCGCTACAGTAATGAGTCAAAAGATCGAAGACATGTGGGCAAAGAAAATTGGATTAAAAAGCTATAACTCTACTTTGGTGAACGAACTTCTACAACTAATGGCTCTTTCAAAAGTAGACTATACTATATTTTTCAGAAAGCTATCAGATATTCCCACGCAAATAACACCCTTAAAAGAAAGCTTCTACTTACCTAGCTCAAAAAGAATAGATGCGCAATGGGATAACTGGCTTCAAAGGTGGCGTAAACTTATTACAAGAAGTGGTGACCTCATAGCTACTTCTGCAGAAATGAAAAGTACCAATCCCAAATTCATCTGGCGCGAATGGCTAATCGCACCAGCATACAAAAAGGCTGAACAAGGTGATTACAGTCTAGTAAAAGAATTAGAATCTATTTTAAACAGTCCCTATGACGAGCAATCACTGGAAATAGAAAGGACCTACAACTGCTTAAAACCTAAGGAATTTTTCAATGCTGGAGGGATATCACATTATAGCTGTTCATCTTAATAGAGAATTTTAAGATAATTTTCACCAAACATTGGAAGAGTAGGAATGAAATTTTATTTGGAAAGATATGAGACTTCTAATGGCAACGACGTTCGATAATTTTTTTAATGAAGAAGACCACCTAAATTTGTCATGCAAACGCGAGCTGAACATAACGTTTTGAGCCTGCCTTCTTCAAGACACCCCTAACCTTCTTACTCTGCATATTGCTCTTTTGATAGTATTTTTTTTGACTTAAGCGAATACATTGACCAATTTCATTAGGATAGGCTACTGCGTAACTCCAGTCAGACGCTTGGAATACAGCGTAGGGTGAGGAGGCTGGAGTCATGGCTCATGCAGTAGTACATATATACTAACTAACATGTTTGGTCGTTGTCAACACTTTTTATTCCTACGGCATATGATATCTTTTATAAATCTCAAGCGAGATCAGCCAAGGATAAAGCTCTAAGCAACTACGATCTTGGCAAGTCCCATTTCTTTAAAACAAACAACGTAAAAACAGTCTGAATGACCACAAACCAATTAACAACGGAATATTCCAAAATCATGCAAGAAGCTGCTGAAGCTCCAGGCAGAAGAGAAACTATAGAGCTTTATAAGAAAGCCAGATCTATTAGAAAGAAATTACACAAAAAAGAGCACTAAGTTCATCTAATGCACAACAGATAAATAGCTAGACCAAGGAAACAGAAGCCCTTTATTACACTATGCGATTTTTTCTTCTTCTTCAGTAATAAATTCAATCAATTCTGGACTAAATGAAGAAAGGGCAGCGTCCTCTTCCTCGTTAGCTGAAACCTCAAATAATAATGGATCGATGTCTTCGCCTGGTTGAACTACCTTTAATGGATCTCCTTCTGCTTCTTTCGAACCAGAAGGAGTTAAATCGCTAACATCACGAGTATCTGAAGAGAAAGAATATTTTACCAACGCGGCTATCAGGCTTTGCATAGACAGGAAAAGTTTCTTATTCATCTCGAATATATTGGCAAGTTCTTCCTTGATGAACTTTTGAGACGCTTTACTAAGAAAATAAGTTGAGATTGTCCATCCAATTAGCGCAAAAATGGATAGCAACAAGAACACTATTGTCACTGTGAGCATTATATTAGAAAATAAAGTCACCTATATATATCTATTTCTATTAGACATGGCAAGAAAGAGATCACCTTTAGAAGTGAAAAGCTCAAAGTATCTGGTTTGATTTTTCAAATATTTTACTCTTAATAAAGAGCTAATAAGTCTAGTTTTACGATTTGCTTTTTAAATGATTTAAGACCGATTCTGAAACTACGGATTCCTTCATTGGTTCATAGGTTTAGCACTGGAAATTTTTTTTGATTTGTCTGTAAATATCATTCCCGCATCGACTTCTACAAATTTTGACAACCTCTTAGAGCTTACTGGTTACTGCTGGTGTGAAATTTGGGCATTTGATTTTTATCAATATTTTCTAGATTGGCATAAGATTATGATTCGACATATCAATCTTTCTTAATCAGATTGATATGAGTATCTTTGCGGTCTTTACCAATTTCTTAAATTCGTTGAATTCCTTGAATATCGTTGATTATTGACAATCAGATCATGTCTCAATGATTCTTATAGCTTAACTCAGCTATTTTTAAGATTCTTTTCAAAAAGGACATAGTGTTGAAAAACTTTTTCAAGATCCCAATAGATATTTATTTCCTCTTAGATAGGCATCAATTGAAATGCTTTTTGCTACAGGAAGTTAATCTCATTCCAAGTCTGTAATTTCCAAAAGCAGCAGTTAAAAGCACACAATTATTCGTGCAAGCAAATCTTCTAAAACTTTCTTATCTTTTGTTATTTCAGGAATAGCTGTAGTGATTTTTACCTAATCTTTAGCAAACTAATGACAACTCAGCCTGAAAAGAGTAAAAATATAGTACGACACTCCTCACACAATTGTCGTTAGGCGCTACTCGTTGAGGGCGCCTTTTTTGTCTTTAATTCTCTAAACACCCAGAACTGGCATATGTGCCAGTTCTAAAAGTATTCCCATATCTCTAGCGAGCAAGAGGACCATATGAGATAGTAACTTTGTGAGGAGAAGGGATACTTCAGCAGTGGAAACAAGGAAACACTTGCAGAAGATCCCTAAAAAAACCTGCCTAAAGGCAGGTTTTTTTTATGGCTTTATTTCACCTTCTCAGCTCTGTTTGTAAAAAGGACAACAAACCCCTATTACTTATGTAGCAATCTGCTTTTCAGCTAGAGAAGCAAATTAAACTAAATACTCTTCCCAAAAATATTGGCAAATAGAAAATGTTGTTTACCTTGAACAAATCTTAATGAATATGTTCTTCCTTTAGCCCTCATAAGAATAGATAATGTTCAGAGAATTTAATTACTCAAAGAGGCAAGCGTCCTTTTGTTATGCCAGGACTTGTATAGATGAACTTTGATAATGACTTGGCAAGAGTATTTTAGTAATCCCTTTTTAAAGTATTGGTGAAGCTCAAATCATGGGATGAATAATTTCCATCCCGATTACTTTTAGTTTGTTTGTAGGAGTGATAGGGCATTTATTTTTACTGGCAAAAATGACAGCAATGTTTATATGGAAAAAGTAAGCTATATTTCAAAACCTCAATAGTAAAGAACAAGAATCATGAGATGGCCCCCTAACCAAGCCTGGACATCTACCTTTAAAAGAGAATGCTATCGACATTTCGAAGTCAAGGAATATGGTGGCAAGAAAGATCAACGATGGGTTGATCTTTTCCCAGTCAATAACAAAGGAATTCTTATTCGAGTTCCCTGGAAGGAACTCAAAAATCTTGACTATTGGAGCACAGGCTGGCTCCAATTACCTAAAGATGAAGATTGCAGTGGATAGAAATGCGTACAAAACGTATTTACTTTTTCTTTCGCTTTATATCGCAGCACTACTTCTGAATACTGAACTTTCTTCTCAATATTATCCACTCTTTTAGTTAGTGCACATTGTCAATAACAATCTTTCTATGCACTAATAAAAACTCAGCCCTAAGAAAATTAATTAATTCAAATATCTCCATAAGAAATCTTTTTCATCTTTAAGTTTTTTCAAAGGTCTAAAAAAATTGCCTATTGGCTTTAAGAAGCAATATTGCAAGGCTTGTATCTATATAAAAACCTTTCAAACTTTCTCGAGAGTCCTAAGGCACCTAGCCATCTTGTGTTTTAGGTAATAAGTAAAAGATGGCAACAAATTTTTGAACGAAAAATCACACTCCCATTTTTTGTTATAGTTTCCCTTCTGTAATGCGAAAATTCCAATCAGTATGGGGAGTTCGAATTGCTTTTAATCTTTGATATTCATCAGACTCGTAGCATTTGACAACTGCATCCTTACCTTTCGGATGTCTTGCTATAACAGTCAGAGGGCCTCCATCACCTCTTTTGTTTCCTTCTCGTATATCTGTATTCCTATCAATAACCAAAGTTTTAAGACCACATTCTTTAGTGAATTGATTAATATTTTGAAAATACTCTTTAGCGGCTTCTCTGTTTTTAGTGGTTCCTGTAATAACTACATATCCCACAGAACCAGATGTAGGGAATTGAGAACCTATAGCAATTCCTATGGCCGCTGCTGCCACTCCCACTATCGCCGTTTTATTCATTTTAATGTTTTAAAATCTTTTTAAGATTATTCAACTCCTAAAAAACTGTCATTAGCGGTAATGATATGAAGACAAAATTTCTTAATGACGAGTTTAATCATTAACCTTTCATTTTACTCCTTTGCTTTTCTTAACTAAAATATCAATACCTACATTTTTCATTAACGAATCTCTCCACAACAAGCTTTGTCTTCCCTACTGTCAGCAATACCTCTAAGAGTTTTTGCAATAAATGAGCCTGGCCACTGTTATTCAGCTCGGATTTCGTTAACACCAATCATCACTATATCCCAAGCTGCCAACTTTCCAAGGATCCTTAGAAGAACGATTTTCAACCATCTAAACAATTTACAAAATTTCTGAAATTAATATTAGTGCTATTTCTTCTTGATAATCTATGCATTCAAAAAAAATTTATTCTTACATTATTTTGGCTGACTTTTAGTCATTGCAAAATGAGAATTAGTTCTATAATTTAGCTACCCCTAGAGGACTCCTTTCTCAGTTGTAACCCTACAAAAGTTAATCAGAGCGAAGGTATTCAAATCTACGTCTAGCACTCATAAAAGTAATAGTCGCAAAAATTGAAAACCGCAAATAAGTTTTCTTAAACGAACAGTTGTTGAGATGACTAAACGTCAAACAAAATTCATAAATTATTATCCAGAAGGAATATAGCTAAACCTATCTACGTTTAACTGGCCAACGTAGATGATCAGCACTCCGCTTACTTAGTTGCTTTATCAAGATATTTCGACGAGCCAAGCTTATTGGTAGTATCAACCTCTCTAAATAGTAAAGACTGAATAGACCATTCGGTATACACTCTTCCAAATCAGAACCAATCAGCGCAAAGGAGTTATGTACTTCGCATGGCCAACATGTATACGTCACTCTTTGATAGCTTCTTTGCTGATTCCTTCTTTACTCCTCATCGTACTGTTATGTCGTCTCTGATAGTCAACAAGAGAAACTTGACAATCTCACTGAATACGCAAACATCATAGGTCCACTATGAATCACGTATCAAAATCCTTGAATAAAGTGAGCATGAACCTAAAGAGGAACTCAAAGCATTAAACCCCTCTAAAAAAGACTGTTAAAGCATAAGAGCCTAATAATAGTAATAATGGAGACAAGTAAGAACTAAAAAAGGTTAAATACAGCAACTTTATTTGCAAAAAACCTTCTAACAATTGAATTGTATTAGGATCAATTATCTTGGAATAAAAAGAGAAGAAATTAATGCTTAAATTCCTTCTCAACATAAGTAATGAGAAGATGACCAAATCGCTAAGAGTTCTAGAGCTGGCAGATCAAATACAAAAAAGCACAGACGACATAATTGCCATCTGTGCATTGCTAAATATACCAGCAACCTCAAGAATTAGTTGCTTATCCGACGAGAATGCTCAAAAGGTCATTGATTACTACAAAAAAACTACTTAAGCGAGTTTTGCTGCTGCTGGCTTAGCAGGTGCTCTTTTTGCACGTCTAGCCTTTCTGGGCTTGGTCGCAGCTGGTGCTGCTTTTTTAGCGACAGGTTTAGCTACTGTTTTCTTTGCAGCAGCCTTTTTAGGAGCGGCTTTCTTCGTAGCTGCTTTTTTAGCCGCTGGTTTCTTAGCAGTCTTTTTGGCAGAAACTTTCTTAGGCGCAGCTGTCCCCTTACGTGTGCGATGAGCAAGAAGCATTGCCCATTCCTCAGCTGAGACACTAGCTGGTTTATTTCCATGTACTTCTGACTGCTTTGCAGCCTTCTCAATATCCTTAATTAGGTTTTTCCAAGAAGAGGCATAGCGCTTGTCAGACTGTGACTTTGCACCACTTTCCACAAGAGATTCAACTACACCTTGTGCAGTAATTTTCTTGCGTCGACGGTTAAAAATCTCTTTCTGCAATTGAGCAATCATGGCTTCTGCCTTGGCAGATATCTTGATAGTTAGTTGAGCCATTGGGTAGTTAATTCCAAGACTCTATCTCTACCACATAGAAGGTGTAAATATCAAATCAAAGAATAAACCGGTGTCATCTTAGAGAAGGAATGTCTAAGAAAATACACCATAAACAATAGTTATACGAAAAATATCATCGAAAGGTAGGTAGAAAGGCAATAACGAAAACACTTGCAAATATTGAGAAAAACATAAAGATATCAATACGACAATGAATGGTTGCTCCTTTCCTTCGAAATTACGAGAATAATTGGATATTTAGTCTTTTGTTAAGCAACAGCAGAACTAAAACTGTATTGATCCGCTAAATTCTTTTGCCAATATGGACATTTACAAGTTAGGTGCGATCCTTGTGGAATCAACCGTTGATGAGCACGACATGAAAGAAAAGTTCGGCAATGTTTATCACACGCATATCTAAAATGAGTACACGTCACGCAAACGCGAGTTGAATGGGAGATTTCAAGCGTATCTTCTTCGATATACTGCCAACACTCTTCGTCTGCGTATTGCTCTTTTGATAGTATTTTTTTTGACTTAAGCGAATACATTGACCAATTTCATTAGGATAGGCTACTGCGTAACTCCAGTCAGACGCT
>QCKE01000009.1 GCA_003215555.1 Prochlorococcus sp. AG-409-K04 | reverse complement strand
GTACAAGAAATAAAACCGCATCCAAATTCAGATAAGCTAAACGTTTGCTTAGTTAATATTGGAAAAGAATCATTGCTGCAAATAGTTTGTGGTGCTTCTAATGTTAGAAAAGGGATTCATGTTCTAATTGCTACAGAAGGTACATACTTAAAAGCATTAGATCTAAAAATAAAATCAAGTGAATTAAGGGGAGTTACAAGTGAAGGAATGATTTGTTCTTATAACGAATTAGGAATTGAATCAGACAGTGATGGTATCGCAATATTAGATGATTTGAATTTGGAATTGCCTGATTTAGGTAAGAGTCCAAAAGCATTGCTTGGTCTGGATGAAATTGTTCTAGATCTTGCTATTACTGCCAACAGGCCTGACGGCATGTCGATGGTAGGAATAGCAAGAGAAGTATCTGCAATTAAAAAATCAAGTCTAAGCTTACCAGAGGTGACTATAAGTAAAGATGATTACAATCTTTTCAACCTAAAGATAAATACGAACAATGCTTTTTTAGATAACGGTTTATATTCTATTCATAAAATTGATAAATTGGATGGCAGTTTGTCTTCTCCAGAATGGATGAAAAACAGACTAATTAATTCAGGATTAAATGCAATAAATTTAATTGTAGATATAACAAATTACGTGATGCTAGAGCAAGGACAGCCACTCCATGCCTTTGATGGTGATTTGCTTAATAAACTAATAGGTAGGGAAGTAAAAGAAGATGATTTTGGAATCAGGAAGGCAACAAAAGGAGAATTGATGCATTGTGTTGATAACAAAGAATATGTACTTACTGAAGAAACAAACGTAGTTACATGTGTGGATATTCCTATTGCTGTTGCAGGTGTTATTGGCTCACTTAACTCATCTGTAAGCAAAAATACAACTAATATATGGTTGGAAGCAGCATTGTTTTCTCCTACTTCCGTCAGGATTTCCTCAAGATCAATTGGAAAAAGAACAGACTCTAGTAGCAGGTTTGAAAAAGGAATTTCAGCAGGAATGACAATATTTTCTGCAAAAAGAGCGATTGATTTATTTAAAAAATTTTTCAACTGCGAAATTAAGGCCCAGTTGGTTAACAAAGAAATTAGTGATTATAAACAAGTTGTTTTCCTAAGAAGAGATAAAATTCATAAAGTACTAGGACCTTTAAAAGTTAAGAAGAAACAACATGAAAATAATTTACTAGCAAATGATGAGAAAAAAAATTCTACTACTTATGAAAATATAAGGAATATAAGTGATTCTGAGATTGTAGACTCTCTTACTTTATTAGGATGCAAACTTGAAGATAAGGAAAACGGTTGGGATGTTACTCCACCAGCTAATAGGTATCTAGATTTACTAAGAGAAATAGACCTAATTGAGGAAATTGCTAGGCTAATTGGATATGATTCTTTTGATTCAAATCTGCCTGACCCAATAACACCAGGGGGACTAAATCCAAAGCAATCTGTAGAGAGACGCATAAGACAATACTTTTGTGCAGCAGGTTTTCAAGAAATAACAACTTTCTCTCTAGTACAAGAAAGACCTGAAACTATTAAAATAAAAAATCCACTACTTTCTGAAACAAGTTGCTTAAGAACAAATTTATGGGAAGAACATTTAAAATTAACTAAAAGAAACATAGCTGCAGGAAAGGATAATTGTAGTATATTTGAAATTGGAAAAATATATAGACAAGATAACAACAAAATAATTGAGAAATCTATTTTGGCAGGTTCATTAATTGGAAGAAATAAAATTGGTAAATGGAACTCAAATGATAAGGAAAATAATTTAGATTACTTTGAAGCAAGAGGTTACCTAGAAACTATATTTAGGGGTTTAAATATTTCTATAATAGATAAAAAACTTATAAATGATCCTCTTTTACATCCTGGCAAATCAGCATATTTGATTTTAGAGGGAAAACATTTTGGAAAGTTTGGACAATTACATCCTGAGGTTGCTCAGGCAAACGGTATTAATGAAAATTATTATCTTTTTGAATTAGATTTGAGTTCTATATTAGAAGCTACTACTAGGAAAAATAAATGGGTAGTTAATTTTAAGGAATACCCAACAGTACCTGCTATGGAAAGAGATATATCTCTCCTAGTTGATAAGTCAGTAACTATAAATGATACAATAAATTTAATTAAAAAAAATGGGAAGCCATTAATCGAAAATGTTGAGCTTATAGATAGGTATGAAGGTGATAATATTAGTAATGATAAGATAGGTTTGACTTATCGAATACGATATAGAAATCCTAAAAATACACTTGTTGAAAAAGATATTATTCCTATACACGATAGAATAATAAGTAAATTAGTAAAATCAATTTCTGCGGAAATTAGGTGAAATGAATAACTTTAAGAATACAAGACATTCTACATGCATAGTTTGAGGAAAAAAATCTAAATTATGGATAGTGTCTATTTGGTAAACCTTGCCCACCATTAGGTAAGATAAGTCTCTTGCTAATGTTGATGTATTACAACTCAAATATGCTATATATTTAGGTTTCTTGTTAATTATAATATCTATGATACTTCTATCTAGACCTTTTCTTGGTGGGTCAAGGATCAAATAATCATTGTGATCTAGTAAGAGTTCTAATGATGCCTCTACAGAAGACAAAATGAAACTCGCACAATTAATATTGTTAATTGTTGAATTAGCTTCTGCTAAAGAATAGGACTCAGAATTAACTTCTATTCCAACAACATTGATATTATGCGAAGCAATTGGAAGTGCAATAGTACCAATACCAGAGTATGCATCTATTACTCGATTAATATCTGAGTAAGTTAAAACATTATTGATTATTAATGAAACTGCCTTTTGTGCCTCATACAAATTAATTTGAAAAAATGAAGTAGCTCCTATTCTAAATGTAAGATTTAAGAATTTCTCTTTAATGTAATTGCTACCACATATATTTGTTGTCAAATCACCAAAAATAACATTGTTATTTAATGGTTGAATATTATTTAGAATACCTACAATAGAAGAATACTTACTATATAAGTCTATTAATAATTTATTAACTCTATTAGGCAATTTATGCTTAGAAATTAATACTAATATTATCTCTTTATTGAATTCTGATTCTCTTATCGACACGTGCTTTATATTATCTAGCTCTTTGGTAGATAATGATTGAAGTAAGAATCTTACGTGCTTGAAAATATAATTGATTTGATTGGTCAGGATTGGGCAGGATTCTATATCGATGATTTCGTTTGTCTGTCTTCTATAATAACCAAGTTTTACTTTGCTTATAGAATCAGGACAAACAGGAAATATGGATTTATTTCTATAATTCAAAAACTTATTAGGATCATGATAATTAATCTCTATATCCTGATTAATCTTTGCTATTTTAGTTAAGTCAGCAGCAGTCTTTTTTGATTTTATGCTCTTATGAATCTGATAGTTAATATGCTGTAGGGTACATCCACCGCACATTTCAAAAACTGGACAAATAGGGCTAATTCTATTTATGGAAATCTTAGAAATTGAAATGAGGCTGGCTATAAAATAATTTTTTTTCTGGTATTGTAATCTTACGAATGCTTTTTCACCTGGTAACAAACCTTCCACCATCACAACAAGATCTTTATATTTACAGACACTAAGTCCGGAGCTGTCTAGGTCAACGCAGTGAACAAATAATTTATGTCCAGGTGAATAATCGATAGAATAACCTTTTTATTAAATCTACCACCTATGCTAGTCTCATCAATATATTAATAGACCCATATATAGACTCATTTAAAGACTCAAATCAGAACAATGAAACGCGCGGGTAATCGGTTGATGTTTTTTCGCAATAAAATAAATATCTTTTAGTGCTGCATCCAAGAGAGGCCAGTCATCCTTGTATTAAAATTCTACAATACGTCTATTTATGAGACTCAATACAAGACTATTATGAGACAATTAATACTGTGCAAGTAGCATGAATTTATAAAAAAGGCATTAATTCCTCAACGCAAATTAACTGGCGTATACCTTGCTCAAAACGTCCTCAAGGCAATAGGCGAAGGTACCGGAGGACTTATAGTTATGCGTACCTGTCTATTAAGCAGTTACGCAAGGCTCAAACAGCCTACTATCAAAGGAGAGTGCGAGAAAGATTTTCTATTGGACAAGGCCTGAACATCTACGTCCTCCTTGCTACCACAATGAAAACTTTGAGCTATTATCTGTCTACTTATAGACTTAAAGTTAGACTCAATAGGTTTCCTCTTTTGGATTGATAATACTAGCTAACGGCTTTACGGCTTCTTCAGGAATGAAAATGTTCCTTGGGATAATCTAATTGACAGCTTTTAATGGAAAGGCAGTACAGATTAGATTCCCAACTGTTCCGTTAAAAGAAGCATTCGCATTAGTCTATGAATAGACTCAGACTTAGACCTAGGACGAGTCTTACCATAGACAGGTGATACTAGTTTTTTCTTTTGTACAAGTCCTTCAAGAGCTGATATGCTTCATTAATTCTCCTCATCATTTCTGTTGAGCCCCCAGAATCTGGGTGGTTGTCAAGTGCCTTGCTTTTGTATGCGTCTCTAACAGTAGATAATGATATCGATTTACCAGCAGTCGTAGGTATTCCTAATAGCTTTAATGCTCCATGAACAGTCATTGTTGATTCAAGAGTTTGAAAGGAGGTAACATTACTCTGTCTCTTAAAGCTATTAACGAATCTACGAATAAGAGTTGGGACTCTATTATTTAGATTTTTTGTTGCGAATGGATCTTCTAACACCCCAGCCATCACAATTATTCTTTCAAATGACGGATTCGAGCCCTTCCAAGAAGGACACAATTTACTCATAAAACTTTTTGCTGCATTCCATGTGAAAGGAAGATTCTGCGTATCATCTAAATGTGGCCATATGTCTCGTGCCATCCATATCATTGAGGCTTCAAGGACTTCCTCTTTTGGTTTGTGTCCATACAAGGATATCCAGTGACGAAGGGCAGTATTTATACATTTATCTATATTTTCTTCATTTATCCCATGAACAATTGCATCATAATTTGTATCAGATTTACTAATACTTCTAAGGCTATTTTTTAGTCTTTCAGTTCTTTTACTTACAAATCCTGGTAGATCTATTTCTTTAGTTTTAGTATTTCCTTTATTGGTATTTTCTCTGTTTTCGTTTATTTCTGAATACGAAATATTTGATTCTTGGTTTTCAGTTTTGTCATCAGAATTTATAAGGATTATAGCACTATCCTCAATATAGTTATTTATGGGTGTTGAACTTTCATCTTTTGTACTATTTACCTCCTTACTTGTAAAGTCTACATTTTCGTTTTTGTTTATATTATTTGCAGCTGTAAGTTTTTCTTCGAAGATCTCTTCTAATAACCGTTCAAGAACTGCTCCCCTCCTTCTTAGTCCCCACTCTCCTTTTAATTCATCAAACCATTTGATTAACTCTTCAGGTAGGTCAACTGATATTCTTCTTGATCGTCCATTCTCAGGTGATGACACTGAATACTAGCGTTTCCTACAGGCTAAATCCTCACACTCTTTTGTACAATTAGACATATGTCTTTTTACATAATGATATCAATATCCATTCACCAAATTTTACTTTATATAAGTATTTATTGACATTTTCTTTATTAATTCGCGTTTTGTTTATTAGGTTCCTAGAATTAAAAAAAAAATTAATCATGCTTATCGCAGAATTTTGCTCAAATTATGATACAGCTGACAAACGTAGACACAAATTTCATCAGAGAAAACTTGAAATGCTTAAATTTTATAGAGATTCTATCGAAAGAAGACTTGCTTCTCTTAATGCATCAATAGATACACTAGAGACACAAATAAATAGAGATAGCATGGATTAAGTTTAAAAATTTGCCTATGTAACTACTTCTTCCAGAAGTTTAATAGGTCCATTAACTTTTAGCCATTCACTATCTGATTGCTTCGTTGAGAGAATATATCCTCCAAAAGCTAATGCATTAAGACTATATCCCCTTGCATATTCTTTAGTCCTCTTTACTATACTAATCCAATCAGGAGAAATTAACATATTATATGGATACTTTGGTTTTTTATCAATTACTGGATCGCCAATATCCAATTTATCGCACAAGTTTATATAACTTTTGTACAAGGCTAATGCATCCTCGTATAAAGGCTTTCTCTTTTCACTTGCAATATTACTTCTTAAGTATTTGTTAGGTATATTATCATTTGAAGAGGAAGAATACCACGATTGGAGTGGACATACAGAGGAGACCTTATCCCTTCTTAGCAATTGCATATGTCTATGAGTTTGACTTGCCCCGGCTCTAGCACAACTATTAAAAAACCATAATCCAGAAGTATCATTATCCACAGTTTTCATTGAGTCCCAATCATTAATGGTTAGCCATTCGTCTTGAGGGTTCATTGATTTTGTTATTAATAACATATGACCTATTTGCACTGGAAATTTATTTAGTAATAAAATATGGCTATTATTTATCTTGCTTATCTCTAATTCTTTTTCCCAAGGTGAGAATGGATTTCTAACTGGACCATAGGATCTTTTTAATGGAAACTTTAACCTAGAATTTGTTATAGTTCTAATTTCAAAATTAATATTATTTACTTCTTTATGGTACTTAATTTTTGTATCTATAGGAACTAATTTATTTGATTTTTTCGCTGTATTACTAATTTCTAATGCTTTTTGCCAATAAAGCTCTTTCCTTGATTCTAGCATTAAGCAAATAAATTTTAGTTTTAGTTATTTTATATTTTCATAGAATAAACAAATTGAAAAGTCACATATATATTTTTAAATTTTTCAAAATGAACGTATTTGACTACTGTTTGCTTGAGTACTTATCTCTGAAGAGATCGATGACTTATATTTAGCTCCTAAACCTACTGTCTTACTACGTGTATGGTCATAAAACGCCTTTTGATCCGAGTCAGCTTATCCTGGGCATGCTTATTTTTTGAGTAAATAATTCCTTCATTAAGCCTATAGGAGCTACTAAAGAAAAAAACATAATAAATTCCATTTCTTAAAATAACTGAAATATCCAAGCTATAGGTAGCAAAAGCTCAAAATCATAATTTTACTTTGTTTTGAAATGCAAATTAGTAATGATTTATGTAAAAAAAAGGTTGACGTAATAGGGGGGGGAAGGACTAAAAATCAAGCAGTAATGTCTCCTCGATGGATTGGGACTTTTCGGAAGACACAGCATTCCTCACTTTACGTGAAGCATTTGAGGAAAGCTGTGAAGAATCAGCAATTGAATTCTTAGCCAATGGGGAGGGAGCTTTCCATTTTCAGGAACTTATACAGAATGCAGCAGGAGAGGGATTTGATCTTAGTGATTCAGATGAAATGTCCGAATTCCAGGAAAATATTATAGAAATGCTCGAACTAAAGAACAAAGAGTAACTAAATTCGCTAAGCACTAAAATATTTTGCTTGAGAATGTAACGAAATAATTGCCGTTGTACTTTGCTCAGGTATTAACTGGTCGGAATCATCCATGTATAGACCTATTCTTTTTGCATTTAACCACTCGAGTTGCTTCTTAGAATCAGATACGTTTGGACAAGCAGGATAACCAAAGGAAT
This sequence comes from Prochlorococcus sp. AG-409-K04, assembly GCA_003215555.1. Lineage (GTDB taxonomy): Bacteria > Cyanobacteriota > Cyanobacteriia > PCC-6307 > Cyanobiaceae > Prochlorococcus_E. The sequence continues at coordinate 44,670 of QCKE01000009.1, read as the reverse complement.
ACCGACATCCTCTGTATTTTTGAGCAAGTATACTCTGAATATTTGTAGGTTCTTCTGCCTCAAAGCCACATTCATTCCTAATAATTGAGTGTGAATACTCAGCCAATGCTTCAGATAATTGAACAGTTAAACCATGGAAATATAAATAATCAGAATATCTATTTTCTTCAAATAATTTACGCCCATAATTAGATGTAACTTCACCCATAGTAACTGCTTGCATTGGAATATAATCAATAGCTATATCGTTTTGTTTTGGATGATAAAAGTCAGAAATGCAATATCTATTATTTGATTTTTGCCTTGGAAATTCAAAAATACCTAATAAATTGGAATTATTGAAGTCAAAGATTTCTAATATATTATTATTAGATGCACAAGGAAAATATCCATATACTATTGATGGGCGAATTAAATTATTTTCTAGAATAATATTTTTCCACTTATCAAGTATTACTGAAGCTTTATCATTTAAAAACTTAATATATTCTTCTTTTGTTTGGCTTTTTTCTCTTTTAAGTTGCCATTGACTAGAATACAAAGCATTTTTATCTAAGTAGTAAAATAGTTTTTCTATGAGAATTGAATCTTTATCAATTATTCTAGTCCCAATAAATGGCGGTTTAATAGGACTAATTAAATCTATAGAAGTAGATCTTGATAAATCTTGGCTAAATAAATTTGGATCTTCAACCTTTTTATTTGCTTTTAGCGTTGGAGATTGTTTAATATTTTTAATTGGTAAAATAAAATCAGATTTGTCTTTATCAATAAAACCATCGATATTATCCCAGTTATTTGTATTCTTTGCATTCATATATGAATCCATAAATTTCAAATCGGTAAAGGCATCCTTTCCATATATAACAACTCCCTTATAGGTATTATTGCAATCATTATTAACAAATTTGGGAGTTAAGGCCGCACCTCCTAAAATAACAGGTATCGATATATTATTATCATTTAAAATACTAAGATTCTCCTTCATAAATGCTGTTGATTTAACAAGTAAGCCACTCATGGCAATGCAATCTGCTCGAAATTCCTTTTGTGCTGAAATTATTTCCTTAATATCTTGTTTAATTCCAAGGTTTATCACTTGATATCCATTATTACTTAAAATAATATCAACTAGATTTTTTCCTATATCATGAACATCTCCTTTTACTGTGGCTATAAGAAGCTTGCCTTTAGATGATAAGGATGATTGCTCTTTATCCATAAATGGTTCTAATATAGAAACTGCACTCTTCATAGTTTCTGCAGACTGGAGTACAAAGGGAAGTTGCATCTTTCCCGAGCCAAAAAGATCTCCTACTACTTTCATCCCATCTAGCAAAAATTGATTGATAATATGTAATGGCTTATATTTTTCTAAAGCTAGCATTAAGTTAGATTCTAAATTAGTTTTTTCACCATCTATAATATGTTTTTTTAATCTTTCTTCTACAGAAAGTAGATTAAATTCTTCTGGATTTTTTTTAAGATTATCAGAAGATATATTAGAAAATATTCTTGTAAGTTCTGTAAGTGGATCATATATACATATATTATTTTTATATAAACGCTTATCATAAATTAAATCCAAACATACTTTTTTGTGTTGTTTGTCGATTTTGAGCATTGAAAGAATTTTAGATGGTGAGACTATTGCAGAATCTAATCCCGCCTTAATGCATTCATCTAAAAATATAGAATTTAAAGTTATTCTTGCAGCTGGATTTAAACCAAAACTAATATTAGAAATTCCCAGAATTATATGGACATTTGGATATTTTGACTTTATAACTTTTATTGCTTCTATTGTTTCTAATGCATTATGTCTATCTTCTTCTAGACCAGTTGAAATAGGGAGAACCAAAGGGTCATAGAATATATCAGACTCTGAAATTCCAAATTCAATGCTGTCTTTATAAGATCTCTCAACAATACTAATTTTTCTATTACATGATCTAGCCATACCTTCTTCATCAATTGTACCAATTACTACAGCTGATCCATATTTTTTGCATAAACTTAATACTGTAATAAACCTATCATTTCCATCTTCATAATTTGTAGAATTAAGTATACATTTTCCTCCAAAACGTTTTAATCCTGATTCCATCTTTTGGTAATCAGTTGAATCAATCATAAGTGGTATGTTTACCTTGGTTACTAATTTGGATATAATTGTATCCATATCTTCTATACCATTTCTTCCTACATAGTCTACATTTATATCTAATACATGAGCCTGTTCCTTTTGTTGTTGCTTTGCTACAGAAAGCAAACCATCCCAATCCTCTTCATTCAATAAATCTCTTACTTTTTTTGATCCGCTAGCATTTAATCTCTCTCCAATAATCAGTATAGAATTATCTTGTTTATAGGTAGTTTTTTCATAGATTGATGTTACACCTGATGCTGTTGAGTGATTTCTAGTTATATATGGTTCTAACTTCTCAAGATCATCTACGCTTTTTGATAATAATTTAATATGTTCTGGTGTTGTTCCACAACAACCTCCTACAAAATTGACACCTAAATCATATATAAAATGCATTAACTGCATTTTTAGTTCGATTGGTTTTAAACGATAATGTGCTTTACCTCCAACATTTTCTGGCAATCCTGCATTTGGTATACAACTGATTAAGAACGGCGAATGTTTAGATAAATATTCAATATGAGGTTTCATTTGTTCTGGCCCAGTTGCGCAATTCAATCCAAGAATATCTATATTAAAAGGCTCTAGTATTGTAACTATGGAAGCAATATCTGTACCTAATAACATAGTTCCAGTTGTTTCAATAGTAACTGAAACCATTATTGGAACACTTATTCCTGTTCTATCAATAGCCTTGTTTATACCGCTTAAAGCACATTTAATCTGGAGAACATCCTGACAAGTTTCTATAAGAAGTAAATCAACTTGTCCTTCTATTAGTCCGCGAGCTTGTTCTTCATATGAATCCGCTAATTCATCAAAATATATATGGCCAAGAGTTGGCAACTTCGTTGTAGGACCGATTGATCCAGCGACAAATCGTGGCTTTTTAATTGTTGAATACTGATCTGCAACTTTTTTAGCTAGTATAGAAGCCTCGTAATTTAATAAATAAGCATCCTTTTCAATATTATATTCTTGTAGCACTATTGAATTAGCACCAAAAGTATTAGTTTCTATAACATCGCACCCTGCCTCTAGATAAAGTTTATGAACATGTTCAACTGAAGCTGGTGATGTCCTAACTAAGTTTTCGTTACATCCTTCAAGGGATATTCCTCCAAAATCCGCTGCAGTCAAATTTAATTCTTGTAGTGCTGTTCCCATTGCCCCATCAAATACTAAAACAGGAGCTTGATGAGAATAAATTAAATCCTTAAAACTTTTCATTTTATTTTATCAACTTAAAATACAAAATTTGTAAATTCATTTATTTTATCGATCAATTGAAATGGAAGTAATCCAATGAGCAAAGTCTTTGCTTTTATTCTCGGTTATTAATAGTAAATTTTCTCTTAATAGATTCATTAATGGCATGTTCTTTTTTATCTCTGTACATTCAATTTGTTTTATTGGAGTAATTTTAGCTGCTGTACCTGTTAAAAATACTTCATCTGCTATAAAAAGTTCTGTTTTATCTACTGGCCTCTCAATGACGTTAATATTTAAGTACTTAGCTATTTCTATAACACTTGCTCTTGTGATTCCTTCTAAAATATCATGATCTACTCCAGGAGTTATAAGGTCTCCATCTCTAACAATAAACAAATTCATTCCGCTTGCTTCACTAATTTTTCCTCTTGAATTCATCAGCAGTGCTTCATCAAATCCTGAATTCACAGCTTCGGTTTTAGCCAAGGAACTTGTTATATAAGCTCCACTTATCTTCCCTCTTAAAGGAAGTGAGGAATCTTCTTGTCTTTTCCAACTACTTATACGACATGTAACTCCTTCTGGTGAAAGATAATCACCTAATTCTAAGCCATATATAAAGAAATCTGTTTCAATATTATGGAGCCTAGGAGCAATGCCAAGGTCACTTGTATAAACAAATGGGCGTATATATATTGGTTTTTGAGGTTTATTTGCTTTTAGCCAGGTTTTAAGACTATCTAAAACATAACCTTCATCTAGGTCAGTAAGGAGTAATTTAGCGCTCTGGCAAAGCCTTTTGACGTGCTTGTCAACTCTAAAAAGTAAGAATGAATTATTGTTTTCAGGATCTGGAATGGCTCTCATGCCTCCAAATGCACCTGTGCCATAATGAAGCGCATGAGTTGCTATTGATATTTTAGCTTCTTCAAAAGGAACACATTCTCCTTTAAACCAAGCATATGGAAGGAAATCATGCATGGCTGTTCGATCTATAGTTCATCATTTTCTCACTTTTGAACTTGAGTGTAAACAAGTAGTTGGATAATAGGTGAATGCATCGAATAGCAAATCTTCCTAGTGAAGACCCTAATGAAAATCTAGCATTTATAGAGCAACCAGAAGCACCTGTTCTCTTTCTCACTTCTGCAACCTCAGATATTACAGCTCTTTCAAATATTTTTGAAACAAATCCAAACCATTCCTTAATAGGAAAAATTAGAGCAATTGATATATCCCTTTTAAGTAGTAATGCTCAGATAGATCACTATTTAAATACGACTGCAAAGAATTCATCTATCATAGCAATCCGGTTTCTAGGGAGTCGATCAGATTGGGCATATGGATTTGAACAAATAAAAATTTGGTCACTTAAAAATAATAATAGGAAATTATTAATTGTTTCTGGAACGAGAGATCAACTAGTTGAACTAAATGGTCTTAGTACCTATAAATACAAGACGACTCTTTATATAGGTGAACTTTTAAGTACTGGTGGAATGAATAATATGAATTATTTCCTTAGTTTTTTAAACAATTCTCTATTAAATAACTATGAAAATATAAGCACATATGAAATTGAGCGACAGGAAGATCCTTATAAATGGAATTGGAAGAACGATTCAGGAGTTAAAATTGGATTAATTTTCTATTCATCAATATTAAATTCAGGAGATAATAAATTTGCTTTATCAATTTTAAAGATATTTAGAGCTTACGGTTTATGCCCAAGGGCAGTATGGGTAAGTTCATTAAAAAAAACAAAAGTTCAGGAGAGTTTATTAAATATATTTAGCAAGGAAAAAATAGAAAGTGTAGCAACATTGACTAGTTTTGCCTCAGTCGATTTTGATAATCCATTTCATGACTCGCAAATTTGGGATAAGTTAAAAGTACCTGTATTTCAATTATTAACTTCAAGTAGATCAAGAAAAAGCTGGAATAATTCTTTTAAAGGTTTAAATTCCATTGATTTCTCATTACAAGTAGTAATGCCAGAACTGGATGGTAGGATTACTACAAAAATATCATCTTATAAATCCTTAGGAAGATTACATTATGAATTGAGTAGCCCAATTTATACATTAAAACCAGATCATCGGAATATACATTGGATTGTTAGACTTATAAAGTCCTGGGTAACCCTTAGAAAGACTTCTAATTATAATAAGAAAATATCAATTGTATTATCAAATTATCCAATCAAAGACGGCCGGTTAGCAAATGGTGTTGGTTTAGATACACCTGAAAGTTTATTTAATATATTGTCTATATTAAACGCAGAAGGTTATGATTTAGGTGATTTCTATAAAATTAATAATTCTGAAGTACTCATAAAATCAATATTGAATGCAAGGACTAATTCAGTTGAAACTTCAACAAAAAAACCATTAGCATTCTTAAGTATAGATAATTATTTAAAATATTGGAAGCGATTTCCAAAGAAAGCAAGATTAGAGATTGAAAGAGATTGGGGAGATCCAATTCAAGCAATAGATAAAGAGAATTCAGGTTTTGCTATTCATGGAATAAAACTAGGTAAGATTTATATACTTATTCAGCCCTCGCGTGGCTATACAGAAGATAATCTTCAAGACATACATTCACCAGTCATTACCCCACCTCATCGATATATAGCTCAGTACTTGTGGGTAGAATACATAAGTGGAACAAATGCAGTTATACATCTTGGAAAACATGGAACATTAGAATGGCTCCCTGGAAAAAGTGTAGGATTAAGTAACTCTTGTTTTCCTCAACTAATTGCGCCAACACTTCCCTACTTATATCCATTTATAGTAAACGATCCAGGCGAAGGTTCTCAGGCTAAGAGAAGAACACACGCTGTAATAATAGACCACCTAACTCCTCCTTTAGCGAGAGCATCCTTAGATGAAAATCTATCAAAGTTAGAATATTTATTAGACGAATATTATGATTCAATTGATCTAAATTCTGAAAGACAAGAGATATTAAAAGAAAAAATTGATATCCTTATTGAAGATTTGAATTTACAGAACATAATTTCTGAAGGATATTTACATCAATTAAAAAATAAAAATTATGATAAATATAATAATTTAGATTCGTATCTTTGTGAGATAAAAGAAACACAGATCAAAACTGGATTACACATTTTTACTCAATTACCTTCTATAGAAAAACTCTCAGAATTAGTTTTATCAATTTCAAATTGTCCTTCTATAAATAGAAAAGGGCTTACTCAGTTCCTAACTAATAAACTTGGCATATCGATAGATCCTTGGAATGACATTGAAGGAGATTTAATAGATGAAAAAGATAAATTAATTTTGCATAATCACACTTCCAAATTATTTAGGATTAAAGGAGACTATATCTCCTGGATTAATTCACAAGGACTACAAATAGCTATTATTCTTGTTAATGCAAGCTTGTCTGTCAATTCAAATACTTATAACAAGATATTAATTAAAGAATTTTATGAACTTATAAATGTTGAGCCTATCGATCCATATATAAAATCTATAATCAATAATGTTATTAATCCTCTTATATATAGCGTTAAAAAAGAAAAAAAATCTCTTATTGAAGCTCTAAATGGGAAGAGAGTCTCAAGTGGACCTTCAGGAGCCCCTACTAGAGGCAATATTGATGTTCTTCCTACAGGTAAAAATTTCTATAGCGTAGATTTAAGAGGTTTACCTACAGAAGCAGCATGGGATTTAGGAAAGAGAAGTGCGTTGCAAATACTTGAACTATATTTACTTGAAACTGGGAATAATCTAAAAACATTAGCAATGTCAGTTTGGGCTACATCAACTATGAGAAACGGAGGAGAAGATATATCACAACTATTATATTTATTAGGTGTTCAACCTATCTGGGACGCTAACACAAAAAAAATGATTGATATTGAAGTTATACCTATTTCAGTTTTAAATAGACCTAGAGTCGATGTAACATTAAGAATTTCAGGATTGTTTAGAGACGCATTTCCACACCTAATTGATTTAGTTAATATTGCCCAATATAAGATTAGACATCTTAATGAATCTGAAAATCAAAATCCTTATGCCTTTTCAGCCAAAAATGGAGGTTCTCAATCAAGAATATTCGGCTCATCTCCGGGAGGTTATGGAACAGGATTGCAGGAATTGATTAATTTAGGATCATGGGATTCAGAAAAAGATCTATCTGACTGTTATACAAATTTTAGTAAGTGGAATTATGCGAATTCAGAGATAGCTAGTATTGATTATTATGGATTAATAGAGACACTAAGTAATGTAGAAGTTGTTCTACATAGTCAGGATAATAGGGAGCATGATTTGTTAGATTCAGATGATTACTATCAATTCCAAGGCGGATTAACAGCAGCAGTTAAAAACTTATCTGGAAAGAAACCTAAGGTATATTTTGCTGATAATTCTAAATTTGGTAGACCTAGAGTTCATAAATTAGAAAAAGAGATCGACAAAGTTGTTAGGAGTAGACTTCTAAATTATAAATGGATAAACGGTATGAAAGACCATGGATATAAAGGAGCTTTTGAAATGTCAGCCAGTTTAGATTACCTTTTTGCTTATGATGCAACGACCCAAAGTATCCCCAAATGGTGTTACTCTGAAATAACTAAAGTATGGTTAAGAAACGAGTCAAATATTGATTTTTTTATGAAAAACAACCCTTGGGCCCTAAGAGATATCACTGAGAGACTTCTAGAAGCCAAAAATAGAAATATGTGGAACGCAACTCAATACGAACTAAACTTTATAAAGGAACTACTCCTTAAATCAGAACAATTAATAGAGCAAGCTAACTACAAATAATAACTCTATCTACTCAGCAACGAATAGCCATGACTGTCAGTACCACAAGTCTTTAGCAAATTAAATCTATCTGCTATTTCTTCTATGGACTTACAAATATATTTAGAGGGCTTCCATTGCTCAGAATAATCATAGTCATACCAAACTTCTATACCATTAATACCTAACAAATAGGATTCTTCTATTAACTTATAATATTCAACTCGATATCTTGCTGGGTGAGCTAAAATAGATATACCTGATGATAGTCTTATTGCTTTTATGACTTCTTCTGCTCTTAATAATTTACCAGTAACACTTTCACCGCCTATATAAGGCCTAATAAAACTAGAATCAGCCTCAAAACCTAGACCCAATATATGAACAAGACATCCTTTTAATAAACAACTTATCTCGATACCAGTCCAAACCTTAGGAATATTCGTGGAGATTTTTGTTCTTTCTATCCAATCTTGAATCAAAGGAAATGCTTGTATTGTGTGGTGATCTGTTATTGCAATATGTTCTAAACCTAATGTTATTGCATTTTTAATAATTTCCTCAGGATGTTGAGCTCCATCACTGCAATTGGTATGGCAATGAAAATTTATATTGTAAGGACAACTTGACTCATCAATATTATTAATAACCTCTATTAAAGGATGTTTTTTTGCTTTCATAATTAACTCTTATCTTCCTTTAAACGCCTTATTTTAGCGTAATATTGAATAGAAAATAGCATTAATAATATTAATGATACGATGAACCATGTTGCAGCACTTGTAGGAAAATTATTTTTAAATACAACTAACATCACTACGATAACTAATAATAAAGTTGGTAATTCGTTGAGAGCTCTCATTTGCTGCCCAGTCCATTTACATTTGTTGTTTTGTAGCATATTCATTAATTTATAACAATAAAAATGATAAATTAGAAGTGCACCAACAAATACTAATTTAACTTGCATCCATGTCTGATATATCCATGAAGGTTGTACTATTAATAAGCCACATGCCATTGTCAATGTAAGTATCATACCCGGAGTAGTTATTATATTTGCAAGTCTTTTTTCCATCAAAGAATATTGCTCATAGAAAGCAAATTTTAAATCTTCACTAAGCTCTTTTGCCTCAATATGATATATAAACAGTCTCACAAGATAAAACAAACCTGCAAACCATACAACAACCCCAATGATATGGAGAGTTTTAAACCACATGTATGCTTCTGGAGGTAACGTCATAAAATAAATAAATATATCTAATATAGTTATTCAATTTTAAAATCTAAAACTCCTTTAAAAAATATATTGTTTAAATTGAAATAATTCATATTAACATTATTGTTCATTGAAGTATTTCCTGATACTGCAGGCTATTTCTTCACCTACACCAGGAACTTTTGCAATATCTTCTTTCTTGGCTAATTGTATAGCTTCTACAGAGTTAAAATGTGATAACAATAATTTTATTCTTTTTGGACCAACTCCAGGGATTTCTGTAAGAGCTGATCTTCGTAAATTTCTTGATCTTCTTTGCTGATGAAAGCTCAATGCAAACCTATGGGCTTCATCTCTAAGTCTTCTAAGTAATAATAATCCGGGATCTTCTTGTGAACATTCAATAGGTTGACCATAGCCTGGAATAAAAATTTCTTCGCGTTTCTTAGCTAATGAACAAATGCGGATGTCTGCTTCTAAGTCCAATTTCTTTAGAGTTTTAGAGGCAATATTTAACTGACCTTTACCTCCATCAATCATAATTAAATCTGGAAGATCAAATTCTATTTTTGAGTTTAATATACTTTTTCTTTTTGATCTGAATTTACTAATATCTAGTCCTTGTTTCTTGTAATTAGACCATACTCTAAATCTTCTTGTAATAACTTCTTCTATGGATAAATAATCATCACTATGCCCAATTCTAACATTACTATTTTTAATCTTATACTTCCTATATAGGTTCTTTGCTGGTAGTCCATTTATAAAAACGACCTGAGAAGCTACAGCTTCATATCCACTTATATGACTAATATCATATCCTTCTATTCTTTCTGGAATCTTTTCTAGTTCTAGTAAATTTGATAAGTCATCTAGAGCTATTTTAGTTTTCTCTAGATTTTTCTTTTTTATAGAAAGTTCAAATTCTGCATTTTTTTTTACTAATTTGATCAGTTTATACTTTATACTTCGTTTTGGTATAATTAATTTTACATTATGTCCTCGTAATTCACATAACCATTGTTTTATTAAAAGCGGATTATATATTTCTGTTTCCAATAGTAATTCACCTGGTATTTCAACACTACTTAGATTACTATAATGTTCCTCAATAACTTTTTGTAACAACATCTGTATACTCAAATTATTATTATCGGAAGTAAATCCAATCCTAGCTAATAATTTTCCTGATCTCATTTGGAATAACTGAATACATGTCATTTCTTGATTACTTGCAAATGCTATAACATCTCTATTAACTGACGAATCAGGATCAATCATTTTTTGTGATTGACATAAGGCTTCTAGTTGAGAAATTTGATTTCTTACGTGTAAAGCATTTTCATATTGAAGTAAATCAGAGAATTCGATCATCTTTTGCTTTAGTATATTTTTCAGATGATCAGTTCTACCTTCAAAAATCATTGATATTTTTTTAATAGTTTCTCTGTATATATCTGATTCTATTAGTTTTTGACATACTCCAGGGCACCTTCCAATGGAATAATTTAAACAAGGCTTATTTTTGTATAAAGGTCTGATTCGCTGTCTAATAGGAAAAATTTTCTTGACCATATTTAGTGTACCTCTAAGTGCATTTACATCTACAAATGGGCCATAATATCTATCTCTAGGGTTTCTATTTCTTCTCCGTCTTGTAATATAAATACGAGGATATTCATCACTCCAGGTTATACATAAGTATGGATACTTCTTGTCATCTTTTAAAAGAACATTAAAGTAAGGCTGATTATTTTTTATCAGATTTGATTCTAATGTAAGTGATTCTGCTTCAGTATCAGTAATAATTACTTCAATATCATATATTTGCCTTACCATTAATGAAATTCTTGGTAATAAACTTGCTTTATTTTGAAAATATGAGCGTATCCTAGATCTAAGTCTTTTTGATTTTCCAATATATAAAATATTATCTTTAACATCTTTCATCAAGTAACAGCCAGGAGAATCAGGTATTACTTTTAATAATTCCTTTAATTTATCTGAATCAAAGCATAAAGCTATTGGATCATCTAAATAGCTCAATGTTATATCAACCTCCGTAAGACCAACCAGTTGAAGATAGATTTAAAGCATCACAATCATTAATTAACTTTGCTGATATAACTTCAGCAACAAAAACAGTATGATCTCCCTTTTCTACAGACCCGACTACAGCACACTCAACTCCTCCTATAGCATCCTCGATAAGTGGTAATCCATTTGGACCAAATGAATAATTAGTTGCTTCGAATCGGCCACCTAAACCTTTTTGAGGCTTGAAGAATACGGCAGCTAAATCTTTTTGATCAGATCTAAGGACATTGAGGCAAAATTTGTTTGTTCTCTTTATAGTTCCATGGCTAGATCCTTCGGATCTTACTGCCATAACAATTAATGGGGGTGAGAAGGACCCTTGAGTAACCCAACTTGCTGTGAAACCGTTAATTTCTTCTCCTTCACGGACAGTACAAATGAATAGTCCATGAGGTATCTTTCTGAGAAGTACCTTTTTAGCTTCCAAATCGAGTGACATAAAATTAGTCATTATGTTCAACTCTAATCACTTTTCATTAAGATAATCAACTCAAAAATCAAATCATGAAAGTTCTATACCCAGGTAGTTTTGATCCTCTAACATTTGGACATCTAGATCTGATAAACAGAGCTTCTCAATTATTCGGAGATGTTATTATTGCAATATTAGAAAATCCAAATAAGTCATCTACCTTTACTCCTAATAGAAGAATAGAACAAATAACAGAGGCTACCAAGCACATAAAAAATATAGATATAATTACTTATGAAGGTCTAACAATTGATTGTGCAATAAAATACAATGCCAAATTAATACTCAGAGGACTTAGAGCTATGAGTGATTTTGAATATGAACTGCAAATTGCTCATACAAATCGAACTCTTGATAAATCAATAGAAACTATATTTCTAGCGACAGAAACTTTCCACAGTTTTTTAAGCAGTTCAGTAGTTAAAGAGGTAGCGATGTTTGGAGGTGAAATAAAACATATGGTACCTGAAATTATAGCAACTGATTTAAATAACTTGTATAAACAATGATCAGTTAATTACAGCTACTATAAAACTGCGTAGATTGCAATATATCACTAAAATAGGCTGTATTGTAAATAGTATTATTACTTATAATACTTATAATTTTCATGCCATTGGATGTAAACAAGTATCCTGAAAGTGATTTAACACCAGACAAAGTACCACTTTTTCCAAAAAAATTAAAGTTTATGTTCTCTGAGTTATACTGATTCTTAAGTGTTCCTCGTGATCCTATTACTGAAAAGGAAGAAATATAATAGTCCTTATATTTATGTTTGCTCATATAATATAGTATTTTACTTATAGAATTCGAACTAGCAAGATTCTTCCTAGATAAACCACTTCCATCCCATACATCAATTTCTCTTTTATCTACCCCTTTTCGCAAAAGCCACTTAGTTAGCCTTTCTGATGAAATTTCTGGGCTCCACGATTTAGAAGTATTTCTAAGTAGAACTTCACTTGTGAAATTATGACTCTCTGAATTTGCTAGGCTTAATAACATATAAAGAGGGGCAGTTTTCTGAGATAGTAATAATTTGCGTTTTGTAAAAAACTTGAATTCACCAGGTGTACGTTTTTCTATTTTTATATTTATTTTATTATCAAGATTACTATTCTTAAATGTGTTTTCAAGCACAAATGTAAAGTATCTAATAGGATCTATTAATGAGTTATAATTCGAGTTACTTCTAAAAGACAACCTTGATATAGGAGATCCATAGGAATAATTCCTGTCATATAGGCTCCAACTCTTTGGCCACCATTTATCTTTAGATTCTTCATACAAAACAATATTAATTCCTTTTTGTGTATAAAATGGATTTTGCTTAATTGCCGATACTACTTCTTTATGATGTTTGATACTATAATCAGGGTCTCCTACACCGACTAACTCATAAAAACCATTACTATTTTTATATAATCTTGTATCAAATACATGAGACGGACCTAGTCTATCTAATGAATATGCTGTGGTAAATATTTTAATATTTGAAGCAGGTACTAATGGAACTCGACTATTATATTCAGCTATTATTTCAGATTTTTCATTTAATATAGTAATACTTAATTTATCCGTGTAGGGAAATGTAATATTATTTATGTGCTTTTGAAGAGGCTTACATATATTAACTATTCTCCTTCTATTTCTAGCATATTTATTAAATAGTGAGGTAAATTTACTAGAAGATATACTAAATTCATAATTATGGTAAATATATATTCCTCCTACTATAAAAAATGATATAAATAATATTATTTTTTTTGTTTTACTTATTTTCATTGAATGAATATTTATTCAATTAGTATGTTTGCAACAGAATCATTGTCAGGCTTATGATCATATTCTTTAACATGTCGATATCCATCATAATATTTTTTATATACATTCCATTTAAAAGGAAATTGGTGCATTACAGCTCCATATGGTATTGATTCTAACCAAAAAATATTAAACCATGCTTTGATAAACTTGATTCTTCTTTCCCGTCCAACAAACCCAACACCTATTGCTGTTTCTTCTAATTTACCATTAACCATTATTATTCTATTTAAGACATTATTAGTTAGTTGTTCAAATAACTCATAATCATATGGCTGAGGAGAGTCAACAATTATTAGTGAGTCCTTGTCAAGATTATCCATATTAATAATTTCCTTAAAAGTATTTATATTATTTTTAAATAATGGGTAATCTCTCTTAGCTAGAGCTGCACTACCATAATCTGAAAAGCTAATAATAATTTTATTTTCAATCTCATTTAATTCTGCTAATAATCTAAAAATCAAAGGAAAAGTTTTAATCCCATTTAACTTTAAATCTATTGATAATAAACGATTATTAGTAAAATCAAGAGCAGATTTTATAGAATCTAAAAGCATTAACTCACATTCTCTTAGATCTTTTGGCAGCCTTTTTTGATCGTTGTTCTTATTCATTTAAGGTCTGATAATATATTTTGTTAATAGTTTCTTCTATTATATTAGCTATAAGAGGCGTATTTATTGTATCTATCCAATTACCCAAACTTATTCTAAGATTTGATTTTTGCATTTCTGGCTTGAGACCAATGGAAGCAAGTACATAGTTTTTTTCTTGTGATAGTGAATTACATGCTGTACCACTACTGGTATATATACCAATTTTTGACAATTCGTAAACTATTTTTCTACTTGGCAATGGTCTATTGTTTTTTGTCACAAGCAGAGAAATATGATTTGGTAGACGATGAGTAGGGTGACCTAGAAGAGAAAGACCATTAATTTGAAGCAAGTTATTTAACAGCAATTTAGTATTAATACTAGTATTGCTGGGCTCAAAACAAGTATTACCTTTATTGATACTTATTTTAGTTTTAATGCGATCTAATGCTATCGACATTCCATGAATTAAAGCCACAGATTGAGTACCTGCTCTTAATCCATTCTCTTGATGAATATGCTTTTGCTGATCAATAAATTTCTTTAGATAATACTTATCAAGGACAAGAAAGCCTATACCTTTAGGTCCTCTAAATTTATGAGCTGATGCTGATAATGCGTTAGCTCCAACATCTAAAAAATCAAATATACCTTGCGAAAGAATCTGAGTTGCATCCGTATGGAAATATATGTTGCGTTCTTTGCATTCTTTAGCAATTGTACTTATAGGTTGCAATGTGCCTATCTCACTCTGTCCCCAAATAATTGAAACTATTTTTGTATTACTCGACAACATTTGGTCAATATAATTTAAATCAATCACTCCGTATTTATCCACAGGCCATAAGACAACCTCCCAACCAAGTCGTCTTAGGAGTTCTACTGCTAAAACACCTGCAGGGTGCTCTACAGAACTGATAATTACTCTTCCTGGACTGGAACTATAGGCTAAGTATGATAGTGCCAAAGAAATTGATTCAGTAGCACCAGAGGTAAAAACTATTTGAGTTGGTTCAACATTGAATTTATCTGCTATTACGTTCCTACTTTTTTCTAAGATTCTGGCAGAAAGTATACCAACATTGTGAACACTTGATGGATTGCCCCAAATCTGGGACGAAATAGTAGATATTTCATCTGTTACCTCAGCTAAAGGAGGAGATGTTGAACAAGCATCTAAATAAATATCTTTACTGAGCCGATTCATAGAAATACTATAAATATATATTACCTGTAAAAACTCTTTTTGCTATTCCACTCATAAATATAGGCCCTGAAGAATTTGGCCAGCTAATATTTAAATTACCCCCAGGTAAAATTATTTGTGCTTGATTGTTACATAAACCTAGTCTTGTACTTATAGCTAAAGTTGCACAAGCACCAGTGCCACAAGCAAGAGTCTCTCCTGCACCACGCTCCCAAACTTTAATTTTTATCAATTTTTTATTTATTATTTCAACAAAATGTACATTCGTTTTTAAAGGGAATCTTGAATCATTCTCAAGCTTAGTTCCCCACTCCTTAATATTAATTAATTCTAATGAATCAATATATATTATAAGATGAGGGTTTCCCATTCCTACTGAATATATTTCATATTTTTTATTATCTAAAATAACATCTCCATAGGGAACATTTTTTGTATTAGTTTCAAGCGTTGTAGGAATTAGTAAAGGACTAAAAATAGGAGCACCCATATTTACAGTAATTTCTCCACTATCTTCTATTACTGATTCAATAATACCTGCTCTGGTTTGTATTTTAGTAATTTTACCTTTAATTAGATTAGTATTATCTTTAAGATATCTAACTAGGCATCTCATACCATTCCCACACATTTCTGGGATAGAGCCATCAGAATTAATTATTTCCATTTTAGCTATAGTATTAGTATTATTTTCTGCTTTTAGAATTAGTATTAAACCATCTGCTCCTATACCAAACCTTCTCTTGCATATTCTCTCTACAATTTCTGTATCAGTATATAGAAAATCTACATCATGATACTCTGATAATGTATCTATGATAATGAAATCATTTCCGATTCCTTGATACTTTATAAATTTCATTGCTTCCATACTTCTAATTATAAATCAAATTCTATTCTATTACAAAATTTATACGTAATAATTTTACTAGTTCTATTGTTAGATTATTATTTAATTTCAAACCTTCTCTTAAGTATATTATAAGTGAGTACTAACAAGACCCAAGAAAAAGAATTGAATTCCTACAATCCAGGAATATTAGAAAAAAAATGGCAATCTGCCTGGAAGGAAAACTCTCTTTATAAGACTAAGGAACCAAAATCTGATCAAAAAAAATTTTATGCCTTATCGATGTTTCCTTATCCATCTGGGAATCTCCATATGGGACACGTCAGAAACTATGTAATAACTGATGTAATAGCAAGGCATCATAGAATGACTGGTTACGCAGTGCTCCATCCAATGGGATGGGATGCGTTTGGATTGCCAGCAGAAAATGCAGCTATAGACAGAGGAATTGAAGCTGATATTTGGACTGACCAAAATATCAAGCAAATGAAGAGTCAACTAGATAAGCTTGGCTTATCTATAGATTGGGATAAAGAAATAACAACCTGCAAAGAAAATTATTATAAATGGACTCAATACTTGTTCTTAGAATTACTCGATTCAAAGCTTGCATATCAAAAATCTGCAACCGTTAATTGGGATCCAATAGATCAAACAGTACTTGCAAATGAACAAGTTGATTCTAATGGAAGATCATGGCGCTCTGGAGCAAAAGTAGAAAGAAAAAAACTAAAACAATGGTTTCTCAAGATAACAGATTATGCTGAGGATTTATTAACCGATCTTAATAAGTTAAAAGGTTGGCCAGATAATGTTAAAACTATGCAGCGAAATTGGATTGGTAAATCAGTTGGAACAGAAATAATATTTAAAGTAAGAGATCTTAAAAATACTGAAATAACTGTATTTACAACAAGGCCAGACACTTTATATGGAGCAAATTATATTTGTCTTGCTCCAGATCATCCTTTAGTAGATAAAATAGTTTCTAAAGATAATAAGTTAAATCTTGATAATTTTCGAAAGGAAGTAAATAAACTTACAGATCAAGATAGAACTTCTGATAGTAAAAGTAAGAAAGGTATTCCTTTAGGAGTAGAAGCTATTAATCCAATTAATAATAAATTTATTCCAATTTGGGTTGCTGATTATGTTTTAGCATCATATGCAACAGGCTCTGTTATGGGAGTTCCTGGTCATGATGAACGTGACTATAAATTTGCAAAAAAATATTCATTACCAATAACCTATGTAATAAAGGACAAAAATATGAATAATATGAATGAGTTAAATTCTGCCTATACACTACCAGGCATAATAATTAATTCTAATGATATAAATGGTAAATCATCAACTGAAGCAAAAGAAATAATTACATCTATCGGTATTAAGCAAAATTGGGCCCAAAAGAAAATTAGTTACAAACTACGTGATTGGCTTATATCTAGGCAAAGATACTGGGGATGTCCTATACCAGTTGTACATTGTAGGACTTGTGGTGTTGTTCCAATTGACCAAAACGAACTACCTATAAAATTAAATAAACCTACAGATAATAAGCCAAAAGACAATATTATATGTCCAAAATGCAGGCAAAATGCTGTCCTTGAGTCTGATACTATGGACACTTTTATGTGTTCTTCCTGGTATTTTTTAAGATATATTGACAGCAACAATAGTTCACAACCATTTAATAAAGAACTTGCCAATAAATGGATGCCTGTTAATCAATATGTTGGAGGAGTAGAACATGCTATATTGCATCTTTTATATTCTAGATTTCTTATTAAAGCCCTAAAAAAAAGAGGCTTAATTGATATAGATGAACCATTTGAAAATTTATTAACTCAAGGAATGGTACAAGGTATTACTTATAGAAATCCTAACTCCCTTAAATACATAGCAGTAGAAAAGATCACCGATATAAATAATCCATTAGATCCAGAAACTGGAGAGCCGTTAGAAATAATCTATGAGAAAATGTCTAAATCCAAATATAATGGAGTAGATCCAGAAAAAGTTATTAATAAGTATGGTACTGATACAGCAAGAATGTTTATCTTATTCAAAGCTCCGCCAGAAAAAGATCTTGAGTGGGATGATTCTGATGTAGAAGGTCAATTTAGATTTTTAAATAGAGTATGGAGATTAATAGATGATATAAATAATAATAAAAATATTAATCTACAAATCATTAGGACAATAACTATACCTAATGATCTTAATGAAATAGAAAAGAAGTTACGTAGAACATTACATAATACTATTAAAGAAGTTACTAATGACTTGAAAATAAATAATCAATTTAATACTGCAATATCAGAACTAATGATCCTTACGAACACATTATATGATTGCAAAACAGATTGTCGGCAAATCATTTTAAATGAATCTTTAACAAATCTTACCCTTCTATTAGCCCCATTTGCTCCACATTTAGCCGAAGAATTTTGGTTTAAATTGAACGGTAATGGTAGTGTTCATGAGCAATCATGGCCTTTAATTGATGAAAGAGCATTAATATTAGATAGCTACAAATTAGTTATTCAAATAAATGGCAAAGTGAGAGGCTATATAATGGTAAATACTAGTGACGAAAATGAAATACTTAAAGAAAAGGCTCTAAGTAGTGACATTGCACAAAAGTGGCTAAACAAAGATATCCCTAAGAGAGTAATAGTTGTTAAAGGAAAATTAGTTAATATTGTAATCTAATTAGAATTATTTATTTTCAATGATCTTGGGTTAGACCAATCACCCATTATCTTGTATTTGTTTGTATTAGCAGAAAGATGTCTTAAAATAAAAAATATAGATTCTTCAGATGAATCTGGAATAAGTTCACAAATTTTTTGTATTGATAAACCATCTCTTTCCTCTAAAACTGTTTCTATTTTTGACTGAAGAACCAATATGTTAGATGCTGCTTTTTTACCTGCCTCGACGCCAGGTTGATGATAAGCATTTATGTCGATTAATTCAGCATATAAACCTACTGATCTTTCAAACAAAGCAATCAAGGAACCTAATGTTAGTGCATTAAATACTCTAAGTGTAATAGTAACACTTTGTCTTTTGTTCTCTGATAAAGCTAATCTTGTGCCTTGAAGAAATCCAGAAAGATAATCACCTGGAGATTTTTTATTTATTAATGGAATATTTTTATTGTCCTCTAATATTTCTATAAAGGTTACAAAAAAATTATCAATACCATCCCTTAATTGCTGAACATATGCATGTTGATCTGTAGATCCTTTATTTCCGTAGACTGCAAGTCCTTGATTAACTATTTCGCCAAGTCTAGATTCTTGTTTACCTAGAGACTCCATAACTAATTGTTGGAGATATTTACTGAAAACTTCTAGACGATCTTGATAAGGAAGAACAACCATATCTCTGAGCCCTTTGCCTTTCCCTGCATAAAACCATGAGGAGGCAAGTAAAGCTGCTGGATTGTGATAAATATCTTTCTCTCTCGTTAATTTATCCATCAAAGAGGCTCCCATGAGAAATTTGTTCAAATCTTCTCCTATTAAAGCTAATGGCAACAAACCAACTGCTCCAGTTACACTAGTTCTTCCTCCAACCCAGTCAGGCAAATCGAAAGTTTTAAGCCATTTTTCGGATAAAGCTTTTCTATCAAGAGCACTATCGGACATTGTTATAGCAACAGCTCTTGAAGACCAGTTATAACCATTTTTTTTGAAAAAATATCTAGCTTGATCCATTGCAATTTGGGGCTCTGGAGTGCCACCGGATTTGCTGACGACAACGCATAATGTTTTAGAAAGATTGTCCTTAAGGGAATTTAGTTTTTGATTAATGCCATTTGGATCTACGTTGTCTATGAAAGTAAAATTTAGACCACTGCCAGTTTTTTGAAGGGAATTGACTAGTAATAAGGGACCTAGACCACTTCCTCCAATCCCAATCCAAAGCACATCAGTAAAGGATTCTCCTTTTTCATTTTGTATTCTGCCGGCAAGAATGTCATTACCAAACTCAGCTATATCTGTTATTGAATCTTTTATGGAGTTTGAAATATCTAAATCTTTTGATATTTCTGGGTTTCTTAGCCAATAATGTCCAACCTGTCTATTTTCATCTTGATTTGCAATGGCTCCATCTTCTAATTTCTGCATGGCTAAAAATGCTTTCTTAAAAGGGTCTTTTATATTGTCAAGATCCTTCTTAGAACAACTCATTCTACTAATATCTAGCCATATCCCAATCTCTTCATCAAAAAACAGAAGATCACAAAAGCGATTCCATTGATCATTATTATTTCCCATATAGAAGTCAGATGAGCTCATATTGAGGTGGTTAACTTATTTTCATCAAAAGCTAACACTAGTATGAATCATTTGGTAAAAAAAACTATACTTTATTTCTAAAACAAATTAAATTTGTAGTACTTGTTCTATTTAATAATTAGCTATTAACACAAATATTTTTTCTCTATTCTATTATATATACAAAATATTAAATTAATCATGAAAATTACTAAGTGTAATCCTATAATATCACCAAATATTGTAAAAATTCCAAATTTTAATCCCACATTGAAACTTGGAATATTAGCATCAGGTAATGGTACAAATTTTGAAACAATAATTTCGGACATAAATAATCACAAACTAGATGCGGAAATAAAGTGCTTAATTGTGAACAATAGTACTTGTGGTGCTATAAAAAAAGCTCAAAAATATTCAGTTCCTTACTATATACATAATCATAAGGATTTCACTTCACGAGAAGATTTAGACAGAAAAATAATTTCCACTTTGAGAGATAATGAAGTAGAAGGAATAGTTATGGTTGGTTGGATGCGTATTATAACCAATATATTGATAAAGGAATATTCTGGAAGAATAGTAAACTTACATCCATCACTTTTACCAAGCTTTAAAGGTTATAATGCAATCAAACAAGCTTTAATCCATAAAGTTAAATTTACAGGTTGTACAGTTCATCTAGTAGAGGAAGAAGTAGACTCTGGAGAAATATTAATTCAATCAGCGGTTCCCATATATGATAGTGATAATGAGGAATTACTTAGATCCAAAATACAAAATCAGGAACATCAAATAATTTCCAAGGGTATAGCAATAGCAGGGATAAAATGGAGAGATATATATTGCTAAGGATAGTATGTTGCAAGGGGAAGTCCCATATAATCTGGAAAACCTGCCATTATATTTAATGACTGAATAGCTTGACCAGACTGTCCTTTGATTAGATTATCAATTGCAGATACAAGAATTAATCTTCCTGTCCTAATATCAAGTTCTATTCCAATCATAACTCTATTTGTGTATCTTACCCATTTAGTAGAAGGATACTTACCAACCGGAAGTATTTCAATTGTCTTATAATTCTGGTAAACTGTTTGAAGTACAGTTCTACAGTCTTCTGCAGTTAGACCTGGATCTCTTAATCTTACATAAATTGTACTTAATATACCTCTAACCATTGGTATTAAATGAGGGGTAAATTGCAATTGAATATTCATGCCAGAAAAACTACTTAATTCCTGCTCAATTTCAGAAGTATGTCTATGACCTATCACAGAATATGCACATATTGATT
Organism: Prochlorococcus sp. AG-409-K04; assembly: GCA_003215555.1. Classification (GTDB taxonomy): domain Bacteria; phylum Cyanobacteriota; class Cyanobacteriia; order PCC-6307; family Cyanobiaceae; genus Prochlorococcus_E. The sequence continues at coordinate 22,656 of QCKE01000009.1, read as the reverse complement.
CAGAGGATTCCGCTAATAGCAAATGTTCCTTTGGCACACGACCTCCACCAGATGTACCACTTTTTGAATCAATAATTATTCCATCAGTTTCTATAATTCCTTGCTTTAGAAACGGCATTAGTGGAAGTATAGAAGATGTAGGAAAACAACCAGGAGAAGCAACTAACCTTGCTTTAGAAATTGCATTAGAATATATTTCAGGAACACCATATACTGCTTCTTCGCATAACTTATAATCTTTTCTATTTAAACTTTTGGGTACATTTTTATATATTTCTTTCCATTTCTCAAGTGATCTGTATCTGAAATCTGCTGATAGGTCAACTACCCGCAAATTTCTCTTAAATAATTCGGGTATAAGTTCATTAGAAAGGCCATTCGGAAGGCTGAGTAAAACAAAATCTGAAGATTCTGCAATTTTGTCTGGATCTACCTTTTGAACAATAGGATTATTTTTTAAAGGCAAAAAAGGACATAGCTCATTCCATTTTTTTCCAATTGTATTAAAGCCTCCTAAAAAAGAAACTTCAAAACTAGGATGATTCTCTAACAAACGAATAGACTGAATTCCACCATATCCAGAAGCACCTATCACTGCGACACGCTTTGGATTATTATTTAAAGAGTTCATGATCAAATAATAGACTCTAGTGAAAAACAAAGAACTTTAGCAAAAGTTCTATAACAACAATATGCTCCAATAATTTAAGAGAGGTTTACTTTGAAAGCTGCAGATCCAGGTAAAATAAGATTTGATGATATTGCAGATGCACTTGCTGCGATAAGGAACGGTGAGTGCGTAGTAGTTGTAGATGATGAAAGCAGAGAAAATGAAGGAGATTTAATTTGTTCTGCTCAATTTGCAACCCCGCAACAAATTAATTTTATGGCAACACAAGCTAGAGGATTGATTTGTTTGGCTATGGACGGAGAAAGATTAGATCAATTGGATCTTCCCTTAATGGTTGACAGAAATACTGATTCAAATCAAACAGCATTTACTGTAAGCATTGATGCTGGACCAGAATTTGGAGTTTCAACAGGAATTTCTGCTGAAGATAGAGCACGAACAATACAGGTGGCTTTAAATACAAAGGCAAAACCAGAACATTTAAGAAGACCTGGACATGTGTTTCCACTTAGAGCAAAAAAAGGAGGCGTTCTAAAACGAGCTGGACACACAGAAGCAGCAGTAGACCTTTCACTTTTGTCTGGATTAACTTCAGCTGGAGTTATATGTGAGATTCAAAATGCAGATGGATCTATGGCAAGACTACCTGAGCTCAGAGAGTATTCGCAAAACTGGGGTTTAAAAATTATTAGCATTGCAGATCTAATAAGATATAGACTTGAAAACGAACGTTTTGTATTCCGGGAAGCGAAAACGAGGTTACCAAGTATATTTGGTGATTTCGAAGCCATAGGATATAAAAATGAGTTAGATGACACTGAACATGTTGCTTTAGTAAAAGGTGATGTAGAAAAATTTAAGCAACCTGTATTAGTAAGAATGCACTCTGAATGCTTAACTGGAGATGCTTTTGGATCCTTGAGATGCGATTGTAGACCTCAACTTGAAGCTGCTTTATCAAGAATTTCTGAAGAAGGTGAAGGTGTAGTAGTTTATTTAAGACAAGAAGGAAGAGGGATTGGTTTAATAAACAAATTAAAAGCATATAGCCTTCAAGATGGTGGATTAGATACTGTAGAAGCTAACGAAAAACTTGGTTTTCCAGCTGATTTGAGAAACTATGGCGTAGGTGCACAAATACTTACGGATTTAGGAATAAACAAACTAAGATTGTTAACAAATAATCCAAGAAAAATAGCTGGATTAGGTGGTTATGGTCTTCAAGTTGTTGCTAGAGAACCTCTCGTAATGTCCCCTAGCGACCATAATGCAGAATACCTAGCTATCAAAAAACAAAAACTTGGTCACTTCATTGATGAAGATCAAATTAACTACAAAGGTAAATATTATGTGATTTTCTGGGATGGTTCGGCATCATCACAAATGCTTTCCATATTTAGAAGTCAAGCTGAACAAATTTCTAAATTAGAAGGTATAGAACTTCAGCCAGAATATTCTTCAAGACTATTAGCTTTGTGGGAAAGACCTCAATTTGTATGGAGATTGAAAAATTGCAAGGAATTCTCCTTTACATTTTCCTTAATCAAACAAATATGCAAATGGGAAGGAACAAAGAAATTAGGCATATTTGTCTCTAATAATAAAGAACAAGCTATACATCCATCTCAAAACATGGAGACAGAGTTTCTATCTCTAAATGACTTAGAGAGTGGTAATACTAAAGATATATTAGATATTGATAATAAAAAACTACCTTATGTAGTTTTTTGGAAGTAGAGCTTTACAAAAACATATTATAGCTAGTCCTGGATTGTAACTTTGATTATTTGAGTTCCGTTATCAACCTTAAGCAAAACATCCATATTATTTGTATGACCAAATACAGTATGCACTCCGTCCAAATGAGGCTGAGGTTCGTGCACCAAAAAGAATTGGCTCCCTCCTGTATTTTTGCCAGCATGAGCCATAGACAAGGAACCAGCTAGATGTTTTTTGTTATTTATTTCGCAATTAATCGTATAACCTGGCCCACCTGTACCAGGAATTCCAGATGATCCTGCTCGAGTATTAGGACAACCACCCTGTGCCATAAAACCTTTTATTACCCTATGAAATGACAAACCATCATAGAAACCATCAGAAGCCAATTTCACAAAATTATCAACTGTATTAGGAGCATCTTCAACAAACAAATCTATAAGTATCTTACCTACGTTAGTTTCCATAAGAGCTTTCATTTTATTAGGGATATATATTTGAATATATTATATAACAAAATTAGAATATAAAAGCAATGTAAATCTAAATATACTTATTAACATCTACATTTGCAGCTAATAATGCTTTTCTTAGATTATCCTCATTTGCCAGTAAAAGCTCCTTAGCTTCCTGATATTTTAAATTTGATAAATTCATTAAACATGATAATTTTACTGATCCATTAGACTCTTTAAGAAGGCGTAATGATTGCTCTCTATCAATTCTTAATATTGATATTAGTATTCTAATGGCCCTATCTAGCAACTTATTATTTTTGATAGAGACATCTATCATTTTATTATCAAAAACCTTTCCAAGTTTAATCATAACCCCAGTAGAAATTATATTTAGAGCCATTTTTGTAGCAGTACCTGCTTTTAACCTGGTAGACCCCGCGATAATTTCAGCGCCTGTAATCAGCCTAATGACAATATCAAAATTAAAATCGATTTGTTCAGAAGGTACACAGGTTAATAATATGTTGAGAGATCCTAATTTCCTTGCATATTCTAAAGCAGACAAAACAAAGGGTGTTGTTCCTCCTGCTGTGATTCCTAAAAGACAATCTTTTGAATTAAATTTTCTTTTTTTTAATTCATTTATTCCTTCTAAAGTATTATCTTCTGCATTTTCAGAACTAGAAAACAAAGATTTAATGCCTCCGGCTATTATTGTTTGTACAAGTTGAGGATTAGTACAAAATGTGGGAGGACATTCACTTGAATCAAGAACTGCTATCCTGCCAGATGTACCTGCCCCAATGTAAAAAAGCCGACCTTTATTTCTTAATCGTGAAGAAATTTTGTCAATAGATAAAGCTATTTCTTTCTTAGCATTACTTACTGCTATCTGTGGAATTTTATCCTCTTCCATAAAAATTTTTACCATTTCACTTGTAGATAAATTATCAATATTTTTACTGTTAATATTCTCAAATTCTGTTTCTAAATTTTTTCTATCAATAGTTTTGATTGTAAATCTATTAAAAAATATCATTATAAAAGTTTTTCAAGATTATTCCTTATTTCGTCTAATTTATTATCGCTAATTGAATTTCTATTATCAATTTTATCCTTACAATCCATATCTTCTGATAAAACATTATATTCTAAATTCCTCTCTGGGGGAGATATAAAGAATCTATCTTCCTCTGTAATTGGCAAAAAGCCTTTTTCTATAAATTTGGATTCATATCCGGCTTCATTACAAAAAGTACTTATTTCTTCTTTATCTAACAATTCTACACTTGGAACAGGAAAATCCTGAGCTTCTAGTAATCCACAATATCTATCTGCATCATCCTTATCTTCAAACATAAGTACTATAGTTTTACCTCGAATATCAATGGAATGAATTCCTTCTTCATCTTCTCCTACTTTATAGAGTAAAACATGAACTAGCATTTAAAGTTTTTTTTTATTATAACATTAAAATTATATATTATCACTCAATGATATATCTTGAAGTCTTTTATATAAAGCCAATTCAGAATCTGTCAAATCCTCGGGAAGAACTAAAATTATTTCAACAATCTGATCTCCATATATATCATTATATTTTAATCCTCTTCCTTTAAGTCTTAACAATCTACCAGAAGAAGATTTGGGCGGGACTTGTAGCAAAACAGGGCCATCAAGTGTAGGAACTTCTACTCCACAGCCAAAAAGAGCATCATGAGGGAAAAGCTCTAGTCGATACAGAACTCTTAATCCATCTATTCTCAAGCCTTGGTCTGTTTCTGCTCTTATTTGAATAAAATGATCTCCACCACCTACAACTACTCCTGGAAGTCTTAATCTCCAGCCGTCACCAGAAAATGGAGGTGTGGAAAATTCTACGGTTGTTCCATTCATTAATTCAATTTCCACAATGGTTCCATTTAACGCTTCATCTGGGGATAAATAAACTACAGTTTCCATATCATCTATATGTTTTATTGGGGGAGGTTGAGGTGATGTTTTAGTGGGAATATAATCATTAAAAGAATCTTCTTCTTCATAGTAATCTTCTGAATTACTGATACTTATATCCTCATTTGTAGAAACATTCTGGTCATTATTTTTACTAACATCTTGATACTGATTTCTATCGGCACTTACACCTAAGACAACATCTAGATATTCACTATATGTAGGAAAACCTGTAGCAAATAAATCAAAGTTTTGGTTTTGACTAGAATAAGATAATTCCCAAGTACTTCTTTTAACAGGATCACTCAAAACTGCATAAGCTTCATTTATTAATTTAAATCTTTCTTCTGCATTTGAATCATTTACATTTAAGTCTGGATGCCATCTACGTGCTTCTGATCTAAAAGCGGATTTAATTTCCTTTAAATCACTTCCAGGCAATATCCCTAATATTGACCAATAATCGGGTTTAGTTGTAGAAGTCATTATCCCACCGATCTAGTTCTCTACGATCTAGTTCTCTACGATCTAGTTCTCTACGATCTAGTTCTCTACGATTGTATCTTCCATTATCATTTTGTGAATAATCCCAAGGATCATCATCCCAATAATCATCTGAGAAAAGTTCATCTTTTAATGATCCAAATGTGTTTTTAATTCCTTGTATCGGATTGTTATCTGTTCTTTTTTCAGCAGAAATTCTACGATTTAATCCAAATAATGCTTCTTGCAAGGATGATACTGCCATATCTAATTCAACAAGATCATCATTATCTAAAAACTCTTGTACATCCCTAAGCGCAACTTCAACAGCTCTTTGTTGTCTTTCTGCTCCATATGGCCCAAACTCCAATGAAACATCCCTTAGTTTTCTCTCTGCTTGAGCTACTAATGTTAATGCGTTATTTCTTTGATCTATAGAAGCTCGTTTTTTTCTATCAATATCGGCTTTGTCCCTGGCATCTTTTATTAGCTTTGCAACTTCGTTCTCATTTAAATTTGACCCCCCATTAATACTTACTGATTGCTTCCTGCCGGTAGTTCTATCAGTAGCACTTACCTGAAGCAAGCCGTTTGCGTCTATATCAAAAGCAACTTGCACTTGAGGCACACCTCTTGGTGCTGGTGGAATTCCTGATAATTTAAATTTACCTAAAGATTTATTATCATTTGCCAATTGACGTTCTCCTTGCCAAACATTAATTTCTACTGATGATTGGTTTGCTTCAGAAGTACTAAATACATCGGCTTGTCTAACTGGGATAGGAGTATTTCTTGGAATCAATACTTTCATCAAGCCTCCGACAGTTTCTAAACCAAGAGATAAAGGAGTAACGTCATTTAAAAGAAGATCTCTCAATTCCCCTGAAATGATACCTGCCTGAACTGCCGCACCAACAGCTACCACTTCGTCTGGATTTACAGATTGGGATGGAGTAATTGGAACTATGGTTCGTATAAATTGCTGCACCATAGGCATTCTTGTACTTCCACCTACTAAAACAACATCGTTGATATCTTCTGCTGACCACCCAGAATCTCTCAATACATTTTCAACAGGAATAGACAATCGATCTATTAAATCAGTACATAGGTATTCAAATTTCTTTCTATCTAATTTAGCCTCGATATGAAGAGGTCCATTTGAGCCAGTTGCTATAAATGGAAGAGAAATAGGAGTTGTTTGCAATCCTGAAAGTTCCTGTTTAGCTTTTTCAGCAGCTTCTGAAAGCCTCTGCAATGATTGCCTATCTCTTCTTAAATCAATTTTGTGTTCGTTATAAAATTCATTGGCTAGCCAATCAACTATTTTCTGATCAAAATCATTTCCACCTAGCTGGGTATCACCAGATGTTGCTTTAACATCAAAAACACCATTCGAAATTTGAAGTAAGGAAATATCAAATGTCCCACCTCCTAGATCAAAAACTAAAACTCTCGATGAAGAAGATTTATCAAAACCATAGGCAAGCGCTGCTGCAGTGGGTTCGTTAAGTATTCGTTCAACACGAATACCAGCTAATAATGCTGAATCTCTGGTCGCTTGACGTTGAGAATCATTAAAATAAGCAGGGACTGTTATTACAGCTGAATCAATACTTTCACCAAGATATTTCTCTGCATCATCAATTAATTTTCTAATAATTGAACCAATTAATTCTTCTGGTGCATATTCCCTCTCTGTAACAGGGCAAATAACACGAACACATTCCTGATCATTTGCCCGAACTGTATATGCAACATTTAAACTATTTTCATCTAATTCTTGCCAGGTTCTACCTACAAATCTCTTTAAGTTTGAAAAAGTGTTTTTTGGATTAAGTACTAATTGTCTCCTAGCCTGTTGTCCAACTAATAATTCAGAATCCTTGTTATACCCTATAACTGATGGTGTTGTCCGAGAACCTTCTGCGTTAGCAATGACAAAAGGACGACCAGCTTCTAGAACTCCAATAACAGAGTTCGTAGTGCCAAGATCAATTCCAACGATCCTCCCCATGGCCGTGAGTATATAGACCCAAAGGTAACGTGATTATTCTATAAAACAAATATTTAAAAGTGCTGTAAACCGAAAAAACATAAAACAAAAAATAAATGATGCTAAAAAATCGCTAATAACTTAAATTTAAATAGTATGAATTGAAAAAGTGAAAACCAAAGAAGAAAAGATTTTTTCATTAAAACAGCGACCAAACTCAGAAAAATGGATTGATCTTAGCTTTAGAAATTTCACAATAACTATGGCTTCAATGGTAGGTGTAATACTAATTTCAATTCTAGTTGTAGTTTTCATAGAATCAAAAGACGCAATTAAAGAATTTGGCCTTGATTTTCTTGTAACAGCTGACTGGGATCCCATTAATAACAAATATGGAGCATTCACCGCAATTTATGGAACAACAATTACTTCGCTAGCATCACTAGCACTTTCTATTCCTTTAGGAGTAGGAACCGCAGTACTTCTTACAGAAGATATTCTCCCAAAACAATTAAATGAACTAATTGGGATAATGATTGAATTACTTGCCGCCATACCTTCGGTTGTGCTTGGGCTTTGGGCTGTATTTGTTATGGAACCTTTTCTTAGACCTTTTTTAAACTTATTGCATCAATATTTTGGATGGATCCCTCTTTTTGGCTCAGAAGCAAGCGGACCAGGAATCGCGCCAGCAATTCTAATTCTTACTGTAATGCTGCTCCCCATAATTACTTCTATTTCAAGAGATTCTATAGAACAAGTTCCTTCAAAGTTACGAGAAGCTGCCTATGGAATAGGAGCTTCTCGATGGTGCTCAATTTTTAATATAATTTTGCCTGCAGCAATTTCAGGTATAACTGGAGGAATTCTTTTAGCATTAGGAAGAGCAATGGGAGAAACAATGGCTGTCACTATGATTATAGGCAACTCAAATAACTTTAGTTTTTCAATACTTAGTCCTGGATATACAATTTCCTCACTTCTAGCAAATCAATTTGGAGAAGCAGATGGCATACAAGTTTCTTCTCTAATGTACGCAGCTTTTATCTTAATGGTTATGACACTTATAATAAATATTATTGCTCAATGGTTAGTCAAAAAGTTAAGTTTAAAATACCAATGAAAAATCATATACAAAAAAATAAATCTTATACAGTTTCAACAAATCTGGTATATGAACATAATAATACTAGAAATACAGTTAATAGACTTATTACAGCCCTAGCTGCTTTATTTGCATTTATTAGTTTAGTTCCATTGATACTTGTTATTGGTTATGTGATTATAAAAGGAGCTTCACAAATCAATTTAGATCTTTTCATTCTTGAACCAGAGCCACCTGGCTATGATTTAGATTTTGCTGGAGGAATTGGTAACGCAATTGTAGGTACTTTAGTAATCACTCTTATGGCAACATTTATTTCAATACCTGTAGGTGTTGGAGGGGGAATTTACCTTGCTGAATATTCTAAGGGAGGAATATTATCAAAATTTGTTAGATTTGGAGTTAATGTTTTAGCTGGGATACCTTCCATAATAGCTGGGGTATTTATATATGCAGTTGTTGTTGTAAGCAAAATAATATTTGGTAGTACTTTCAGTGGAATAGCTGGAGCATTAGCATTATCGATTTTAATACTACCTATAGTTATAAAAACAACTGATGAAGGACTAAAGTTAGTTCCTGATGATCTTAGGAAAGGTGCCTTAGGTGTTGGTGCTTCAATGTTTACAACGATTATAAATGTTACCCTTCCTTCTGCATTTAAAAATATAGCAACTGGAATAGTTCTAGGTTTAGCTAGGGCTGCAGGTGAAACTGCACCTCTAATTTTCACAGCACTATTTTCTTATTACCACATATCAAGTATGCAAGATATACTAAGTGAAATGTCTTCATTGTCAGTTTTAATATATAATTTTGCTCTAGAACCATACGAAGCTCAAAACCAATTAGCATGGGCAGCTTCATTTGTATTAGTACTACTAGTGCTTATGTTAAATATTTTCGCTAGAATAATAGCAAAAGCTACTTCTGATTCATGATGAATGAGTTAATGCTTTTATAATACAATAATCATGTCTAACAAGGAAAAGATTTCCCTTCAAAATGTATCTATTAGCTATGCAGATAAAATTGCAGTAAAGAATGTATATTTACAAATTCCTAATGGCAAGATTACATCATTTATAGGACCATCAGGATGCGGAAAATCAACAATTCTTCGGTCAATAAATCGCATGAATGATTTAATATCTAACTGTACATTAAAAGGCCGAGTATTATATGAAGGACAAGATATTTATGGTAAAAATATAGACCCTATTGAAGTAAGAAGAAGAATAGGAATGGTTTTTCAGCAACCAAACCCATTTCCAAAAAGTATCTATGAAAACATAGCATTTGGAGCTAGAGTAAATGGATATCAAGGTGACATGGACGAACTTGTTGAAACATCATTAAAAAAAGCAGCAGTATGGGATGAATGCAAAGATAAATTAAACAAAAGTGGTTACAGCTTATCTGGGGGGCAACAGCAGAGACTATGTATTGCGAGAACAATAGCTATTGAACCTGATGTAATATTAATGGACGAACCATGTTCGGCCTTAGATCCTATTTCAACATTAAAAATTGAGGAAACACTACATCAATTAAAAAATACATATACCATTATTATAGTGACTCATAATATGCAACAAGCCGTTAGAGTGAGTGACATGACAGCATTTTTTAATGCAGAATCTCTAAGTATTGAAGAGGGAGGTAAAGTGGGCTATTTAGTAGAATATAATGATACAAGCAAGATATTTAATAGTCCAAATCAGCAGGAGACAAAAGAATACATCTCAGGTAAATTTGGATAATAAATAACCATATAATCCTATTGATTTGAATCCACTTAATTTATAAAACGGAGAGAGAGGGATTCGAACCCTCGATAGAGTTGCCCCTATACAGCATTTCCAGTGCTGCGCCATCGACCACTCGGCCACCTCTCCAGCATTTTCAATTTTATCCTATTAAATCTACCAGGGGACTAGAGTCTAAGAATTCTAGATTGTGGCAACACTTTTTAAATATAAGGTCCAACTATGAGCCAAAAAATCTGCGTAGAAGCGACAAAGGAATCAGGACTCAAAACAGAGGATATAAAAAATTACTCCCAGGTTGCTAGAGATGCCGTAAATTCGGCATCCAAAATTCTTATGAAGCATTACTGCAATATAAACACTATAAAAAGCAAAAGCACAGAAGGGGACCTAGTTACAAATGCAGATCTAGAAACTGAAGAATTTGTTATTTCATTTCTTAAAGACAAGACTCCAAGTTTTGGAATATACGCGGAGGAATCAGGTGCAACTGGTCCTGAAGACGGGTTCGTTTGGTGTATAGACCCATTAGATGGAACAACTAATTACACCCATGGTTTTCCATTTTTTGGTTGTTCAATTGCACTAATTTGGAACAACAAGCCAATATTAGGATCAATTTCTCTGCCCTACTTTGATCAAACATTTTGGGCAGCACCAGGAATAGGCTCATATTGCAATGAAAATGAAATCCATGTTTCCTCAACAAGAAAACTTAAAGAATCCTTACTCGCTTCTGGATTTGCTTATGACAGGCACAATGTTGTTGACAACAATTATGCAGAATATTGCTCTCTAACTCATAAAACTCGAGGTGTAAGAAGAGCAGGAGCAGCTGCTATTGACCTAGCCTTTGTAGCTAACGGAATTTTTGACGGATATTGGGAGAGAGGCTTATCAGCATGGGATATTGCGGCCGGAATACCCATAGTTGAATTAGCTGGTGGAGTAATTAGTGATTATAAAAATGAAGAATTTAATCTTAAAACAGGTAGAATTGTCGCTACAAATCCATTTATTCAATATGAACTTATATCGGAACTTCGCAAAATAAAACCATTAGATCCAAAATCATATGATGGAACTACAGCTATTTCCTCCTAATTTACTAGATAAAATTTTCCATGACAATGCAATCAACATTTGAGACTAAGGACTTAAATCCAAAAGAAGTACAAAAAAATCAATTTATAAAATCCAAGCTTTCAAATATCTATAAATTGTGGGGCTACGAAGAGGTCATACCTCCTAAAGTAGAAAGATTAGAAACCTTAATGGCTAGAGGCAGTATTTCAACAAACGACATTATCAAGTTAGTAGCAGACGAACCCATTGGACTAAGGCCAGAAATGACAGCATCAATAGCAAGAATGTCAACTACTCGTTTAGCTCATAAAAAACGGCCATTGAGATTGTGGTGTTCTGGAACAATATTTAAAAGCAAATATGATTCAGATGGAAAATTCATTGTCGAAGAAAACATAAATAGTGGTGTTGAACTAATAGGGAAAAAAGGCATGGCAATAGAATTAGAACTCTTATACCTATTACTCGAATGCCTTAATAATTTACAAATTAATCAAAATGAAAAACCAATTCTACTAATAGGACATTCAAACTTATTTAGCTTAATAACAGAGAAAATAAATGAAAAGCATAGAAAAAAAATTGAAAGAATACTATCTGAATATGATTTAATAAAATTAAGGGATCTGGAAATAAATAAGGAAACTAAAGATAATTTAATACAGATTTTAAAAACCAGAGGTAATCCAACTGAAGTAATTGATATATTAGAATCAATTTATGGCAATAAGGAAATATTCGAAGAACTTAAAAGATTATTCACACTGATAATTCCTATTGCAGAAAATCATGGTGTAAAAATTCAACTAGATCCAACTTTTCAATCTCATTTTAATTTATATACTGGTTTAATATTCCAATTAATTTGTAAGACTTCGTACACACCAAAAACAATAGCAAGAGGAGGAAGATACGATAAACTATTTCAGCTTTTCGGTGAAAACAAAACTGATGAAATTGGAGCAGGATTTTCCTTCTCAATTGATAATATTAGAAAATTATCAGATATTAATGTGATAAGTAATGAATATTCAAGTAAAATATATATAGCATATGGACATAATAAAAGATATGAGGATGCTGTTAACAAACAAATTGAATTTCACAAAAGTGGAAATATAGCAATGGTTGAACTACAGCCATGCATATCAAAAGAAGAAGCCGAGAAGCTAATGAAATTTCATTGTTTTGATAAACTAATTTGGTTAAATTAATAAATCATGCCACATACTATTGTTAGCCAGAAATGTGAAGCAGTTGCTATATGCAAAGATGCCTGCCCCGTAGATTGCATTCACTTCTCAAACAATAGAAATAAAAAAGGAACTAATTACTATATAATAGATTTTGTTAAATGTATTGACTGTGGTGTTTGCTTATCAGTATGCCCCGTTGAAGGAGCTGTTATTCCAGAAGAAAGAGAAGATCTTCAAATGATAAAATAATGATTTAGGTTCGGTCAATACTACACTTTTATATAATGTCTAATAACTAAAATCAATTTAATTATGAATACATCATGAACAAGATTGAAGAAGGCCAAATTCAGATTCATACAGAGAATATATTTCCAATAATAAAAAAAGCAGTTTATTCAGATCACGAAATATTTTTAAGAGAATTAGTAAGTAATGGCGTTGATGCTATAAATAAAAGGAGGATGGCCTCCATGGCTGGGGATTGTGAATCATCTGACTCAGAACCAAAAATCAATATTATTATTAATAAAGAAGAGAAAACCTTGACTATTTCAGATAATGGAATAGGAATGACAGCAGAAGAAATCAAAAAGTATATAAATCAGGTAGCATTTTCTAGTGCAGAGGAATTTCTACAAAAATATGAGAATAATAAAGAGTCAATAATAGGGCATTTTGGACTAGGCTTTTACTCTAGTTTTATGGTTGCAAGAGAAGTTGAAATATTAACTAAATCAGCTAAAAAAGATAGTAAAGGATATAAATGGAAATGTGATGGATCTCCTAAATTTAGTATTGAAGAATCATTAAAAGAATTGCCAGGTACAGATATAATTTTATATTTAATGGAAGAGGAAAAAGAATATTTAGAGCCTGAAAGAATAAAAACATTAGTTAAAAAATACTGTGATTTTATGCCATTTGATGTTCAATTATCAGGTACTTCTATAAACAAACAAGATCCCCCATGGAGAAAGAACCCACAAAGCATGAAAGATCAAGATTATATAGATTTATATAGATATTTATATCCATTTCAGGGAGATCCTCTTTTGTGGGTTCACTTAAATACAGACTATCCATATAACTTACAGGGTATTTTATATTTTCCAAAAATGGGAGGGAGGGCAGATTGGGAAAGTGGTGAAATTAAATTATATAGTAATCAAGTTTTTGTTAGTGATTCAATTAAAGATATTGTTCCTAGATTTCTTCTTCCGCTTAGAGGAGTAATAGATTCTACTGATATCCCACTTAATGTAAGTAGAAGTGCTTTGCAATCCAACAGAAAGGTAAAATCCATTGGAAACTTTATTTCTAAAAAGATAGCCGACAAACTTAAATCTATCAAGAAAGATAATTCAGAATTCTATGCGGAAATATGGGATTCAACTTCTCCATTTATAAAAATAGGAGCAATGGAGGATGAAAAATTTGCTGAACAAGTAGAAGACTTGATAATATTTAAGACCATAAGAAAAATAGAATTTAATGATGAAGACAATATTATTTCATACAACAATAACAAATATACAACAATTAAAGACTATATTAGTAGACTAAATACAAGTGAGAACAAGAGAATAATTTACTGCACGGATGAGACAACGCAGTTAAATCCTTTAAATTTATGGCAAGAAAAAGGAAATGAAATCCTAATAGCAGATACAGTAATAGATTCACAATATATACCATGGGTTGAGACAAGGAAAGAAAATGTAAGCTTTCAAAGAGTAGATTCAGAAATTGAAGAAGAAATAAGTAACAAATCAACTGACATAAAAAAGATAAATGAAGATAAGAATGATGATTCACTTAAAGAAATAATTAAAGACGCTCTAGGAAATGAAAATATAACAATTCAACTTAGAGAACTTAAAGGAAACACATCTATACCATCTTTGATTTTACTTCCAGAACAAATGAGAAGAATGAATGATATTGGAGCATTAATGGAGCAAAAAATACCAGGACTACCTAAAAATCACGTCCTCTTAATTAATAAGAATCATCCTATCGTAACGAGCTTATTCAAGTTGCATGAAAATTCAATTATCGTTGCAAAGGAAGGAAATACTCAAAACGAAAAACTAATTAAGGATGTTTCAGTACACCTATATCAAATGGCATGTCTAAGCATAGGAGGATTGGATTCAACAGGTTTAGCAAACATTCAAAAAACTAGCTCTGATCTACTAGGTAGTCTTTTAAGCAAACTAGTTTAATAATGAATGCTTTGATAGAATAAATAGATATTTTTAAAAGGATTAAGCATGTCCAGAGTTTGTGAGCTTTCAGGTACAAGAGCAAACAATGGGATGGCAGTAAGCCACTCTCATATTAGGACAAAAAAACTACAGCAGGTAAACCTTCAAAAGAGGCGTTTATGGTGGGAAGAAGGAAAAAAGTGGATTACTATTAGAATTTCAACAAGGACATTGAAAACTATACAAAAGAAAGGACTGGATTCATATGCAAAATCTGTAGGGGTTGATTTAAGCAAAATATAAGAATAATTTAATTTTTATTAAACTTATTCAACTGTACTTAATCAAGCAATGAACAAAAAATGCACGCTCTTTCTATAGGAACATGGTTTATTCATATACTAACTCTATTCGAATGGACAATAGCAATTCTACTGATACAAAAAATTTCTACTAGTTCCAAAAAGTATAAAAATCTAATTTATCTTTCTTATGCAATGCTCCCAAATTTGGCGAGTGCAATGGCAGCAATAACATGGCATATATTTGATAACGACCCTTATCTCTATGGATTGGTTTATATACAGGCTCTTCTTACAATTATTGGCAATGTATGTCTAGCTTATGCAACATGGAAGATTTTTTCTGAGCAAAAGAAAATCGCTCAAAACACATGAATGACTTTTTCTTATATTTATTAGGCTTAGATCCAGGGCCACTTTTTATTCTATCTTTGTTTCCTTATTTAGTTTTTCTCTACTGGGCCAATAAAACAGAATTGATTCCAAGATTAGCCTTCAATGGGTTCAGCTTGACTCTTCTTTTTGTTGCAATAACAATCTTATTTTCAGTATATGCTCAAGTGACTCAAGGGAAAGAATTGACCGATATAGACACATTACACGGATCAGCAGAGGCTTTTTTAGCTTTAAGCGACGGGCTTATAGTATTTGGTTTTTCAAGCCTTCTTAAGAAATCAGGTGAATAACCTTTAAGAGGTGCATAATCTTTGTGGTTAAATGTGCTTTATCAAGGAGAATAATATAGTTGCTTTTATTGTGTTAATGATTACATCGCTATTGGCCTCTGCTGCACCAGCAACTTTTCACTGGTCTCCAAAGTGCGCAATGATTATGATTTTGTGCAATGTACTTGCTTATGCAATAGCTAGAGCAAATATTGCTAAGCCAAATGAGGGATTTGAAATTCCTAACTCTAAATTCTTCGGTGGTATGAGTCATGCATCTGTTGTTGCTGCAAATTGCTTAGGACATATTCTTGGGATAGGTTCTATTTTAGGTTTGGCTGCAAGAGGCATTCTTTAAACAAATAATTTTTGTTTAATACCTAGAATTTATCAATAAGTAATTTAAAAAATAACTTTCAAATATTTGCATATTAATAACTCTAGCTTTTTAAGTGGCAATAGAGATATATTAGATATTTTTGATATTTAGTATATTTTAAAATGATATAACACTAAAACAACTATGTTTTTATTTACATGGCTTATTTAGTTATCTTGCCTATATAGATTCTTTATTTGATTTACTCAAAACAAAAGAATCTGAAGCATCCCAACCAAATCTTTTGGAAATAGTTTTTGTCATAGCAGTTGGCGTTAATCCCAGTTTCTCTTTACTTTGCTGCGGACTAGCATGATCAACCAACTTATCAGGTATACCAATTCTTAATGTAGGGACCTGAAGATCCTGATCAACAAATGACTCAACTACAGCTGAACCAAATCCCCCTAAAAGAGTTCCCTCTTCCATCGTAACCACCTTCCCAATTCTTCTGGCCAAGGGATGTATTAATGCTTGATCTAAAGGCCTTAAGAATCTTGCGTTAACAACGGTAGAACTTACTCCTAATTCCTCTAGTAATAGTGATGTCTCCATAGCTGATGAAACCATAGATCCATAGGCAATAATTAATAAGTCGTCACCTTCCTTTAAGACTTCACCTCGGCCAATTTTCAACAATTCCCATCCTTCCTCCATAAGAGTAACCCCTTCTCCCGGTCCTCTTGGAATTCTTAAAGCGCAAGGTCCATCGTGATCCAAGCAAGTCAAAAGCATCCTTTGAAGTTCTGCCTCATCCTTTGGTGCCATAACTGTAAAGTTAGGAATTGATCTCATATAACTAAGGTCATATTGCCCTTGATGAGTAGGACCATCTGCCCCAACTATTCCTGCACGATCAAGAACAAACGTAACAGGAAGATTTTGTATTCCAACATCGTGTATTAATTGATCAAAAGCTCTTTGAAGAAAAGTACTGTAAATGGCACAAACAGGCTTTAGACCTTCACATGCCATACCTGCGGCCAATGTAACTGCATGCTGTTCCGCAATTCCAACATCTATATATTGATCAGGTATTGCTTTCTGTAGTAAATCGAGTCCTGTGCCTGTTGCCATTGCTGCTGTAATACCAACAACTGTAGGATCCTGCTCACAAATTTTGACAAGAGTCTGTCCAAAAACCTTGCTATAACTTGGTGGCTTTGGTTTCTTAGAAGGTATTGACTTTCCTGTAGTTAAATCAAAAGCAGATTGAGCATGATAACCAACCTGATCAGCCTCTGCGTAAGGATACCCTTTGCCTTTCGTTGTTGAAACATGAACTAACACAGGTCCTCCAACTCTATGAGCAGCTTGAAAAGTTTTAACCATTTGAGCAATATCATGACCATCTACAGGTCCCATATAAGTGAAACCTAATTCTTCAAAAACTGCTCCTACTTTTGGTACGGCAAGCCTCTTAACGCTTCCAGTCAATGATTTAATTTCCTCGGGGATTTCATTTCCTATAAAAGGTATATGTCTAACACCTTCCTGAACACTGTCAGAAATAAATTGAATGGGAGCACTATGCCTCATTCTATTTAAATGAGTTGATAACGCTCCAACAGGAGGAGATATAGACATGTCATTATCGTTAAGAACAACCAAAAAAGGAGTATTGGGCAAATGACCAGCATGATTAATTGCTTCTAATGCCATACCTCCCGTCAAAGCTCCATCGCCTATTACAGCTACACATTTATAATCCATACCTTTTCTATCTCTTGCCACAGCCATGCCAAGTGCTGAAGAAATTGATGTACTTGCATGACCTGCACCAAAATGATCAAACTTACTCTCAGTACGCTTCAAATATCCGGCTACACCCCCTTGCTGCCTTAATGAATCAAAATTAGAATATCTTCCTGTAATTAATTTGTGAGGATAAGCTTGATGACCTACATCCCAAACAACCTTATCTATATCAAGATCTAATGTCTGATAAAGAGCAAGAGTTAACTCAACTACGCCAAGACCCGGACCTAAATGACCACCACTAGTAGAAACAACTTGCAAATGCCTTTCTCTTATTTGACATGCTATGTCTTCCAGTTGAGCTGTAGTCAGACCATGTAACTGATTAGGATGGCTTACATCGCTCAGACGCATTATCCCTATGTATTTGCTTCTGACAATCTAATGTGTTTTTGTACCATTTAGAAAGATTATTACCTAATTCAAAATGGAAATTAAAATTTAATTCACAAAAAAACAACATAATACTATTTATGGAAGACATTCTACGAAAAATACTTAAAGCACGTGTTTATGACATCGCTATAGAATCGCCATTGGAAAAGGCCGAAAAGTTAAGTAAAAAAATAAATAATTCAGTTTGGTTTAAGAGAGAGGATCTACAACCAGTTTTTTCATTTAAACTACGAGGTGCCTATAACAGGATGTCTCGCCTTACAAAGGATGAATTAAAGAAAGGTGTTGTAGCTTCAAGCGCTGGAAATCATGCACAAGGTGTTGCTCTCAGTGCTTCGAAATTAAATTGTAGAGCCGTAATTGTTATGCCAGTAACGACTCCCCCAATGAAAATTGAAGCAGTTCGTTCTTTAAATGCTGAGGTAATTCTCCACGGAGAAACATATGATGAAGCTTTTATAAAAGCGCAAAATATCAGCCAAAAAGAAAGTTTAGTTTTCATCCATCCATTTGATGATCCAGAAGTAATTGCAGGCCAAGGAACTATAGGAATAGAAATTCTTCGTCAAAGCGATGAGACTATAGATGCAATTTATATTGCTGTAGGGGGAGGTGGACTAATTGGAGGCATAGCTACTTACATAAAAAATCTCTGGCCAAAAATTGAAATAATAGGAGTAGAGACAAAAGATGCATCAGCAATGACAAAATCATTACAGCAAAACCAAATTATTGAACTTTCAGATGTTGGATTATTTGCAGATGGAGTAGCTGTAAAGAAAGTAGGTCAAAAAACATTTGAATTAGCTAAAAAGTACGTAGATTCAATGGTTACTGTTAATTCAGATGAAATATGTGCATCTATCAAGGACTTTTATGACGATAAAAGAGTTATTCTTGAACCTGCAGGGGCTTTGGCAATTGCTGGCTTAAAAGCAGATGTCATAAAAAGAAAATTAAAGAATAAAAACTTAGTTGCTATTACATGCGGAGCTAATATGAATTTTGAAAGGCTTAGATTTGTTGCAGAAAGAGCAGTACTAGGAGAAGAAAAAGAAGCAATGTTTGCAATAGAAATACCAGAGCGAGCAGGTAGTTTAAAAGAATTATGTAAAGTAATTGGCAATAGAAATTTAACTGAGTTTAGCTATCGAATGTCTCATACTAAAAATGCACACATTTTTATTGGAATAGAAGTGGAAAATAAAAATGATAGAAATGATTTTCTTAAAAAACTTACAAGTTATGGTTTTAATTCCCTAGACCTAAGTGATGATGAACTAACAAAAGTGCATCTAAGACATATGGTTGGTGGCAGATTACCAATCACAAAAGATTTACAAGATAAATCATATAAAGAACTACTTTATCAATTTGAATTTCCTGAACGTCCGGGAGCATTGATGAAATTTCTCGAAGGCATGAGAAAAGACTGGACTATAAGTATTTTTCACTATAGAAACCATGGAGCAGATATAGGAAGAATAGTAGTTGGAGTACTAGTAAAAACTAATGATATAAATTCCTGGGAGAATTTTATTAATGAAATAGGGTATAAAAGCTCTGATGAAACTAATAATCCTGCATATGAAATGTTCTTAGGTGCAAATCTAGAATAAACACGTTATTTTTAATGTGACATTCGCATAATGGAAAATCACTAATCCCGACCCATCTAGAAGCGAAGAAGAAAAACTTGATATATCACTTCCTGCAAGAATAGAGGCAGTCCTTTATCTCAAAGGGAAACCAACAACTGTTTTGGAAATTGCAGAGATACTTAATGAACCTTCTTCTTTAATAGAAGAAGCTTTAGTGGCTCTTATGGCAGGATATTCTCAACGAGATACGGCATTAGAGATCAATACAAACAATGGAAAATATGAACTTCAATTAAGGAAAGGACTTGGCGAACTAGTACAAAATCTCCTACCCGTTGATATCTCTGGAGCAACACTTAGAACACTTGCAACAATTGCTTTAAAAAAAAGAATTTTACAATCAGACTTAGTAGATCTCAGAGGCTCAGGTGCTTATGAACATATCAAAGATTTAGTTGAACTAAATTTCATAGAAAGGAAAAGGCAAAGAGAAGGAAGATCTTACTGGATTACACTTGCGGAAAAGTTTCATCAAACATTCACTGTAATTCCTGATAATAAAGCGACAAAGCCCAAAGAATTGGCTTAAAATGCTATAAAACATTCAAATCATGTATACAGTCACATCGAAAATACTAGAAGTATTAAGTCAAACACTATTTATATACTCATATATATTAATTATAAGAGTCTTACTTACTTGGTTCCCAAACCTTGATTGGAGTAATCCCATACTTAGCAATATCAGCGCAATAACTGATCCATACTTAAACTTATTTAGAGGAATAATTCCAGCAATAGGTGGTCTAGATATATCTCCAATACTAGCTTTTGTAGTTTTAAACTTTGCTGAATCAGCTCTAAGGAACTTAGGCTTTGCTTTCTTAAATAGTGGATTTATATATAATTAAAGATCTCATAAAACACCATTATATATTTCATCTCTTATCTCCGCTTCCTGATAATTTACCTCTTTCAGCTCTACTTTTTAATTTTAACAAATTAGATTGAGCTATTTCCTCAAGGTCAAAACCTAGTTCATCAGAAAGTTGGGCTACATACCAAAGTACATCTCCTAATTCTAACTTCAAATTGTTTTTGTCTTCAGGACTAAAATTTCCCCCTTTATCCCTCAAAACCTTTTTAACTTTATCTGCGACTTCTCCTGCTTCTCCTGCTAGGCCTAGTGTTGGATAAATTGGATTATTTCCAACATCTGGATACAACGCTGTGATTTTTGATTTTTTTTGATACTCATTTAATTCCATGATCAGAAAAAGCAAAACATAAGAGGATTTCAATGCACAAAAGATGGTATTTTTTTAGGGTGTAGGTAACCTCACATGACAGAAATAGACCTAAAACGACGGACAAAAATAGTTGCCACTATAGGTCCTGCTACAGAATCCAAAGAGAGAATATCAGATCTTATAAAAGCAGGAGCAACAACCTTTAGATTAAATTTCTCCCATGGAGATCACAAAGAGCATGAAATACGTATTAATACCATTAGAGAAGTAGCAAATAATCTAAATGTAAACATAGGAATATTACAGGATTTACAAGGTCCAAAAATTAGATTAGGAAAATTTAAGGATGGGCCTATTAGGTTAAAAAAAGGCGATGAATTCTTATTAACATCAGAAAAAACAGAATGTAATCAATCAATAGCTAATGTAACGTACAAAAAATTAATTAAAGAAGTTCCCAAAGGGAAAAGAATACTGCTGGATGATGGTCGAGTAGAAATGAAAGTAGAAGAAGTAGATAAGGACAAAAATGCATTAATTTGTTCTGTAACAGTGGGAGGAATTCTCTCAAATAACAAAGGTGTTAATTTCCCAGATGTACAGCTTTCTATAAAAGCACTAACAGATAAAGACAAAGAAGACCTGGCCTTTGGACTTGCTCAAGGTGTTGACTGGGTAGCTTTAAGCTTTGTTCGTAATCCAGCTGATATACAAGAGATAAAAGAACTAATAAGGAAGCATGGTCATACAACTCCAGTAGTAGCAAAAATAGAAAAATTTGAAGCCATAGATCAAATAGATTCAATACTCCAATTATGTGATGGGGTAATGGTTGCTAGAGGAGACCTAGGAGTAGAGATGGAGGCAGAAGAAGTACCACTGCTGCAAAAAGAATTAATAAATAAAGCAAATAGTTTAGGTATTCCAATAATTACTGCAACTCAGATGCTTGATTCAATGGCATCTTGTCCAAGACCAACAAGAGCTGAAGTAAGTGATGTGGCAAATGCAATTCTTGACGGTACAGATGCAGTTATGCTTTCAAATGAGACTGCTGTTGGTGATTACCCAATTCAAGCAGTAGAGACAATGGCAAAGATTGCCAGAAGAATAGAAAGAGATTATCCACAAATGTCCTTGGAAAGCCATCTCCCAAGCACAATTCCAAACGCTATTAGTGCAGCAGTTAGTACAATTTCAAGACAGTTAAATGCAGCTGCAATATTGCCTTTAACCAAAAGTGGCTCAACTGCTCACAATGTAAGTAAATTTCGACCCCCGACACCCATACTCGCCATCACTAACGAAGTTGAGGTAGCAAGACGCCTGCAATTAGTCTGGGGTGTTTTACCACTATTGATAGAAATTCAGGAAACTTCAAGTCAAACATTTGAAGTTGCTATGCAATTAGCCATGTCAATGAAAATTTTAAAACCTGGAGATTTGGTTGTTGAAACAGCTGGAACATTAACAGGCATTAGTGGCTCCACTGACTTAATAAAAGTGGGAATAGTGACAGATATAGTTGCAAAAGGGAATTCTTCAGGAGAAGGAATGATTAGTGGGAAAATTAGAGTAATAAATTCTAAGAGTGATTTATCAGAAGTAAAGTCAGGAGAAATATTAGTTATCTCAACAAATATCAGCTATGATCTAAATTCAATAGCTCATGTTTCAGGAATAATTGATGAAGCGGAGT
>QCKE01000008.1 GCA_003215555.1 Prochlorococcus sp. AG-409-K04 | reverse complement strand
AGACCTCTTTATGATTCATTGCATACTTTGCTTGGTTTAGAAAAAACAACCACATTATTTGAAAAAGGTGTTATTGAAGTAGCCCCATTGGCTTATATGCGTGGAAGGACTCTTGAAGATGCTTTTATAATTCTTGATGAAGCTCAGAACACAACTTCCGCTCAAATGAGAATGGCTTTGACAAGGCTAGGACAGAGATCTCGAATGGTTGTAACTGGTGACATTACTCAAATTGATCTTCCTAAGGGGAAAATAAGTGGTCTTGTAGAAGCTATTGAGGTGTTAAACAAAATCAAAGGAATTGCTATTTGCAGATTGACTTCTGCTGATATCGTTCGCCATCAATTAGTTCAAAAAGTAGTTGATGCTTATTCAAGAAATAGAAAAGTTAGTGACATCCGCACAAAATAATTCGCGCAAATATTTTTTTTCTGGCAAAGTATTCATTAATTACTTGGATTCATATGCCAGCTAGTAGCAATTTCCAACAAGCTATTCGTGATGCACAATCAAGTTCCTTGGTTGGCCCGAACGTCGTAAATAAAGCCTTGCCTTATGTGGGTGGAGGTATGGTCCTTACAGCACTTGGTGTATTAAGTGGTCTTTCTTTATTAGCTTCAAATCCAGCCTTATTCCAACCACTTGCAATTGTTGCTTTCATAGCAGAATTGGTTCTGTTCTTTATGGCAACTAGTGCTGCAAACAATTCCAACAATGCAAAAGCCTTACCTCTTTTAACAGGATTTAGTCTTTTAACAGGTTTTACCCTAAGTGGAATTGTTGCAATAGCAATTGGAACTGCTGGTATAGGTTCAGTAGGGACAGCTGCCTTTGCTACAGGAATAACTTTTGTTATAGCATCAGTTGTAGGCAGGCGGATGAGTGACAGCGTTGGCCAAGCTTTAAGTGGAGCAGTTGGTTTAGGTCTTGTAGGTCTTTTGATTGCAATGGTTATACAACTTATAGGTGGTTTCTTTGCACCCGGAATGTTTGGTGGTAGTGGACTTGAGTTGATAATTGCTGGATTTGGAACAGTATTATTTGTTGCAATGTCTTTTGTAGATTTTTACACAATGCCACGTAGATATAATGATGAGCAGTATCTTGCTGGTGCGTTAGGTATGTATTTAACTTATATTAATTTGTTTGTTTTTATACTACGTTTAATTATTGCTCTTCAAGGTGGTGGTAGGAGAGATTGAAAATCAATTATCATTTAGAGTGAGCAAAAGGAAGTGATATTAATCACTTCCTTTTTTATTTTCGGCTATTGAATTAATGCTTGAGAATATATAGTCATGTTGCTCATTATCAAAATTGCACCTATTTATAAAATTCATATCATTGCCTTTTCCTTCTAAGGCCTCTAAAAGACTCTCCAGCTTTTTTTTTACTGAATTAGGCTCAAGGATTCTAAGCAGTTCAAGGCATCTCATTTGTATCTTTTGAGAAGTTGATTGTTGATCAACTTTTTTGTTTCTTTTGTGATGCAATGCCATTGCTGAACTCATAACAAAGTTCTTTGCCGTAAGCTCTACTACTATGTCACCAGCTTTTCTTAATTGAAAAACAAGGGCATCAGGTAAACGATCCATTAAAGGTGAATTACTTGAAAGGCTTATCACAAAAAATCCACGAGCACCATTGCTAGTTTCTAAAAGTTCAGAAACCCTTTCAGCTAAAACCTCATCACTTATTTCTTCTAGATCCCACGCATTGCACCACATTGATGCTGCATTCATTGCTTCCTCAAAACTTGGCTTTAGTTTGTTCATGTCTTTTTTGAGTAAAGCTATTTTATTGATGTGCTTAGAAAATGTCACTACTTAATTCCACTCCAGAAGGTTATAAGTCTGGATTTGTTGCCTTGATAGGAAGACCTAATGTTGGTAAATCGACTTTCGTTAATCAAATCATAGGAGAAAATATAGCTATTACTTCACCAGTTGCTCAAACAACTCGTAATCGACTGAGGGCTATTTTGACCACTCAAAAATCACAATTAGTTTTTGTAGATACCCCTGGAATTCATAAACCACATCATCTGTTAGGTGAAAGATTAGTTCAGAGTTCTAAAAAGTTGATAGGAGAAGTTGATACTATTGTGCTTATATTTGATGGTTCTCAAAAACCTGGAAGGGGAGATCAGTTTATTGTCAATTTACTTAAAGTAGATAAAAATCTTCCTGTTTTAGTGATTCTGAACAAATGGGACCTCGTAAATAAAAGTAATTGCAAAGATCGTTTGAATGAATATATTGATTTTGTTGATAATAAGGATTGGCCTGTTTTTTCTTGTAGTGCACTTACAGGAAATGGTTGTGATGTGTTGGTAGAAAGCATCTCACAATCTTTACCACTTGGACCTTATCTTTATCCTCCAAATTTAAAATGCGATCAACCGGAAGAAATTCTTTTGTCTGAGCTTATTCGTGAACAGATTCTTCTTAATACAAGAGAAGAGGTCCCTCATAGTGTTGCTGTAAGAATTGATCGTGTTGATGAAGTCTCTATGGATAAGAACAATTCATCAGATTTAAAAAAAACAGCTGTATTGGCAACTGTTGTTGTAGAACGCAAAAGTCAGAAAGGAATTTTAATTGGTAAAGGTGGTTCAATGTTGAAAAAGATTGGAAAGACAGCAAGGCTAAAAATGCAAAAACTTATTAATGGACCGGTTTACCTTGAATTGTTTGTAAAAGTTGTTCCTGATTGGCGCAGTAAACCTGCAAGATTATCTGAATTTGGATATGAAGGTAAATAGAGTCATGTCAGCATATCGATTAGATGTCATAAGTCTTTTGCCAAAGCCCTTTGAGATCTTGCATGAATTAGGTGTTATTGGACGAGCTTTTACCACAGGTATAGCTGAGTTAAATTTGTATAATCCTCGTGATTTTACTCATGATAGCTATCACAAGGTAGACGATGAGCCTTATGGCGGTGGTGTTGGGATGGTTTTAAAGCCAGAGCCATTTTTCAAAGCATTTACCTCTATACCTAGTCATCCTGCAAGAAGAGTTTTGATGATGACTCCACAAGGAAAGCAATTAGAGCAAAGTGATTTGTGGAGATGGTCAAAGGAATATAGACAGTTGATCTTTCTTTGTGGCCAGTATGAAGGATTTGATGAAAGGATTCGAAATCTTGCGGATGAAGAGATATCTATAGGAGATTTTGTTCTAACTGGAGGCGAGCTAGCTGCAATGACAATTGTTAATGGAGTAGTTCGTCTTCTTCCAGGAGGTATTGGTAGATCAGAATCGTTGATTGAAGAGAGTCATTCGAATTTGTTACTCGAACAGCCTCATTACACGAGGCCATCTGAATTTTCTGGTCTTGAAGTGCCAAAAGTTTTGCTAAGTGGGAATCATAAGGAAATTGCTCGTTGGAGACAAAAGCAACGAGAGATGCGTACAAAAATAAGACGACCAGATCTTTTTGAAAGGTGGGTTAAGAGTCAGGAAATGGCTTGTAATTCGGAATTGATGCTTAATAATTTACCTAATTCATCTTCTAAAAATAGTTGTGAAAATAATTTTATAGAAGATCCTTGGTGGGATTGATTGTATGAATCTGTACTGTTTCTTTTTGATGTTAGATTGATTGCAATATCAATATTTGAAAAAAATTCATATTTTTTTTTTTAATGTTTTCTTTTAACTTAAATACAGATAAAACACAGTTTTCAAATTTCCTTTCTAATTTATTCTTATGATTGAATCTAAATTAAATTTTCGTATTGGCAACGGTTATGATATACATCGATTAGTCCCAAATAGGAAACTAATAATTGGAGGAGTTGAGCTTGATCATCCGAGATCCCTAGGACTGGCTGGACATAGTGATGCAGATGTACTTGTTCATGCTGTTATGGACGCAATGCTTGGAGCACTTTCTTTAGGAGATATAGGTAAATATTTTCCTCCGGAACAAATGGAATGGAAAGATGCTGATAGTTTAATTCTACTGGAAAATATAGTTGGATTAATTAGAAAGAAAGGATGGGTGATTGTAAATATTGATTCAGTGATTATTGCAGAAAGGCCCAAAATGAAGCCATATATAGATTTGATGAGACGAAATCTGGCTAACAAAATGGGGGTGGAAATTGATTGCATTGGTGTAAAAGCAACTACTAATGAATTACTTGGACCAGAGGGTAGGGAAGAAGGTATTAGTAGTCATGCTGTTGTTTTATTAGAAAAGGTATGAAGAACTATTTATCAGAAATTTTTAATACGAGGCTTATATCTCTTGTAGGATCAATATCTGCCGCACTGATCATTTTTGCTAGCAATACGCAAGCTGTTCAATCTATTTCTTCTTCTGAAGTGATTGATTCTAAAGGACCTGTGATTGAATATCTTATGCTTTCAGTCCCTACTCAGGAAAAGGAAGCTTGGTTAAATGCTGAGAGACAAACTTGGGAGCCATGGTTGAATAGGCAAAAAGGATTTGTTGGACGACAACTTCTTTGGGACCCAAATAATGAAGAAGCAATATTGTTAATCACTTGGAGTACTCGTTCATTGTGGAAAGATATCCCTCAGATAGAAATTGATAGAGTTCAAGAACTCTTTGAGCAAATAGCTATGGATTTAACAGGAGATCATTCTTCTAACCCTTTTCCAATTAAATCTCAAGGTGAACTTTTTCCACAATGATTGATCATGAGATTTTTCTAGATCATGATCGGCTTCAAAGGCTTGGAATGGTTGAGGCAATATGGGGCGAAAATAAATCTTGCGAGCAAATTTCTTGTATTTTACAAAGTTTTGCAGTGGCTAATCAATTGGCTTTGGTCACAAGAGTTACTCCTTCGAAAGCTTCAAAATTATTGCACTCTTTTAAACATGCCGAATATCATCCTCAATGTTCATGCTTGACTTTAGGTAGTCCCATTTTAATTGATCCTTCTTTTGGGAAAGTGATTATTGTTAGTGGTGGAACTAGTGATGTATCGGTTGCATCTGAAGCAGCGCTTTCTTTACGGTTACATGGTGTCCAAACTGAACTTGTTATGGATGTTGGAGTAGCTGGATTGCATAGGCTTTTAAAAAATTTGAAAAAGATTGAAGATGCAACAGTGGTAATTGCTTGTGCAGGAATGGAGGGAGCTCTCCCAACGGTTTTGGCTGGTTTAGTTCCTCAACCAGTTATTGGCTTGCCAGTATCAGTTGGTTATGGAGTAGGTCATGGTGGCAATGCCGCTCTTAATGGAATGCTTTCTAGTTGTTCCCCTGGTTTGTTAGTAGTGAATATAGATAATGGATATGGTGCTGCCATGGCTGCCCTAAGGATTGTCAAGGCTCATAAATATAGTAATTAAAGATTTTTTAACTATTTATCAAAGTTCTTGTGAGTTTAATTCCAATATTTGTTCAATCCATAATTTCATTGAGTGTGGAAGGCGATTTTCATGATAGCGAGATAATGCTTCCACTAATACTGGGGTATTAACCCAAGATATCGTCTTTTGTGTTGACAATGAATATTTATAATTTAGTTGAATTTTGCTTTTATTTTTTTAATTAGCAAGTGGGTTATGTAAAAGATTAGTCCTGTTTGTCACATTTGTTTCCCAGCCTTGAAAGTTCATGGCTGTTGCTTTTTGATTCAACGTCAAGTAAACGGTTGACAAGTTCAGACAAATCTCTTTGTGCTAATTCGCCATTGCGCTCCCATTTCATTGAGCGTGGCTCAGGTTGAGATGAAGCAGACACCTAGAAAATCAATGAAAAACGTACAGATAACTTAACTGTGTGAAACCGCTGACTTGAGAGATGTTGCGAGATTTTAGTGAAAGAAATTCTTAAGATTTTCAAATACGATTAATTTTGGGTCAAAATTTAATAAATGCTTAACATTTGAACCCCTTTTGACTCTTTTCAAAGTTTTGGGTTAATGGGGTCTTGGCTTCTTTTTAGCCCCCTCCAACAATAGTTACTATCTCAAGTGTGTCACCATCATTTATAGATTGTGTTTCCCAGTTGTCTGAATTTATAATTGCCCCATTGAACTCAACCACAATTAGCTTTGGGTTAAGTTCTAGTTTGCTAATTAAAAAGCTAAGGGTTGCTTCCTCCCTTTCAATCTTAATTTTTTTTAGTTCACCATTTATTTTGAAATTCATTTTAATTTTTCTATTAGATATCTAACTGTTGAGGATGTGTCTTTTTCATCCATAATGCCATTGATTATAGCTACTCGCTTGGTTCCAGTTTTTGTTATTTCTGAGATATTCATTTTATTTATTCCACCTATGGCAAAATATGGAAGATTAGTTTTAAGTGATAGTTTTTTTAAGGATTCTAAACCTAGATGTTTTTCACTTGGTTTTGAGACTGTTGGAAAGATAGGTCCTATTCCTACATAATCACAGGTTTTATTTTCAGCTTGTTTGATTTGATCTAGTGAGTGTGTGCTAAGGCCAATTATTTTCTCTGGCCCTATCATCTTTCGACCAATTTCCAATGGAATATCTGTTTGACCAAGGTGAACTCCATCTGCATCGCAAGCAAGAGCAATGTCTATTCTGTCATTAATAATAAGAAGAGATTTCTTCTTCTTGCATAGCAATGCTAATGCATTAGCTTCTCTAAAATTATCTAAATCATTCCCATTTTTGCATCTATATTGAATCATATTGACGCCTGCATTTAATGCTGATAAAACAATATCAAAAAGGTTTGGATTAGGTTTTGTTATAAGATAAAGTTTTGATGAATGAAGCTTTTTAAAGCGATTATTTTTTTCGGAATCTTTTAGCACACTTATCTCTAAATCATATATTTTATATCTTATTTTTGCAGATATAGTTGATAGTTCTGGATGTGATGATCGACAAAATTCTTCTAAAACTCTTAGAGCTTCTTGAACACGAGCAAAGTTGGCTGCAACTATTTCTTTTGGTTGTTTTCGATCTTTTTGAGCCGGATGATTTAATCCTGCACTTTCATCAGAAGAAGTTAATCTTGCTTTTTTGTAGATCTCGTAATGTTGTTGACCTAGTTGTTGCCTCCAGTCTTTTATAAGGATTACATACTCCTTTTTATGTAATCCAAATCTACACCAATCCTCTATAACACGAAGACCTTCTCGAGCTCTATCTAGGTTGGCATCTATTAGCTGAGCCACATTTTGATTTAAGTTTGGGGTGACACTCATTTATTTCGTGTCAACCTTAAGTAGCTTCATTTTTGATGAAATCAATGGAAAAGGCTGATTTTGAAAGTACTAATGTGCTGATTTGGGGAGTTGTTTTGTTAGGAGGTATAGGTTTTTTTGTGGTTTGGGGACTGGCTAACGCCTATCCTCAGCCTCTTTAATTCTATATCTAAGATAAAATTGCAATGGCTTTTTCTGAATCAATTTTAATTTGATTGCTTAGATCGCTAAGACTTGCAAATTTCTTTTGAGTTCTTATTAGTTTAATTGGTTTGATACATAATTCTTTCCCTTTGAGATTGACTTCTTTTTTTAAGATATGTACTTCAGTAGCTGAAGGTGCATTTGGATCAATAGTTGGCTGGGTGCCTAAATTCATTACAGCTGGAACAAAATCTTCTAAATCAGTTTCTTTTGCTAATACTGCATAGACTCCTGGACCGGGTAGAAGTTTTCTATTATCAATTTCTAAATTCGCTGTCGGCCAACCTATCTTTTTCCCTAAACCTTTTCCAGGCACAACTAATCCATTGAAGGTGTAATCCCGCCCTAAAAGATTTTTAGCGACTTCTAGATTCCCTTTTTTTATGGCAGCTCTGATTCTGCTACTACTCATTCTTCCTTCACAATCTTCAATGATTTTGGTAACTGATATCTCAATATTTGAGAACTTGGCCAAATCTATTAATGTGGTTGTATTTCCTTCTCTGTTTTTGCCAAATCTGAAGTTTTCCCCTACGGAAATATGTTGCGCTTGGAGTGTGTCTCTTAGAATTTTATTGAAAAAGTCTTTAGCACTTAAAGAGGCTAAAGATAGGTCAAATGGGACTTGAACTAGTTGTTCAATTCCTAAAGGGTCGAGCAAAGATGCCTTCTCTTCAGGAAGGTATAGCCTTAGTTTTGATTCGCCATAAAGCACCTCTCTTGGGTGAGGCCAGAAGCTAACAACTGTAGGGATACCAAGCTTTTTAGATGTAATTGCTTCTATAACTTTTATGTGACCTGCATGAAGACCATCGAAACTCCCAAGAGCTAATGCTGTTGGGAGATGAGCCTGAAGTGGAGAGCAAACTGATATCAAGATTAACGTGCAATTTTCTTGATTAGGTGGCAAGTTTGAATAAATGCCGTGATTTTGATGGCTGAGCAGCCTGATTTTCCTTTACTTGCTTTAGGCATGCGTCGAATGGGATGGATTCGTTTTTGGATCCAAACTGTACTTGGAGTTGTGGTGGTGGGGGTGTTGCTTTTTAACAATGTAGGAAGCAGTCTGGCGAGGAATTCTGAAAGAGCCTTGGGATTAGGTCCAGGTTTATCCCTAACCAGTTTGGCGTTTCTTTTATTGTTATACAGCCTTTGGCAGGGATGGTTGATAGTACTTACTGGTAGAGCCATAAATAGCCAGGCTCGGCCTAGTAGAGGTGAGACAAGTAGATTATTGAAAAGAGGCTTAATAGTTGATCTGTTGGGATTGGTATTTTCTTCTGTTGGTTATCAATCATTGGCAGGAGCTCTTTTTGTTCAAGCTTCAATGCAGGCGCCTGGAATATCAATTGGAGCAGGCGTACGAGCGATGGAAAATTACCCTATTACTTCACTCGAAATGCTATCTGTTTTAAGTAATACTCAAGTTTTATTTGCTCATTTAATTGGGTTGATTTTTTCTCTTTGGTTGCTTCAAAGAATTTATCGAGTTAAATAGTTACCTTTTTCTAGTATTGGTAAATCTTTAATGCTTCCTTTCCAAAATAAGTCTGGTTGGATTGGTGTAAGGGAAGGACCCTTTGCATCTATTTGAGAAACATCACTCGGCCAATGACTTGGTCCTTCACCTGCAGATTCAAGGTCTTTGACTGCTTCTCCTGCCATCCAATAATACGTGTTTCCTTTGGGGTCCGTTCGTTTACTAAATTGTTCTTGGTATTGTCTTATAGATAATCTAGTCCAGGAAATTTCTCCCATTTCTGAGGATTCGCATGGCGGAATGTTTAAATTAAGAAGTAAATTTTGAGGCCATTTTTTAGTTAAGACATTTTCAGCAATATTTAATGCAATCTCATGGGCTAAATCGAATTTTTTCCAGTTAAAGCTTGCAATGCTTACTGCTAAGGAAGGTATTCCTTCTAAGGTGCCCTCAAGAGCAGCTGCCACCGTTCCAGAGCAAAAAATATCGGTACCTAGATTAGGACCATGGTTGATTCCAGAAAGAATTAAATCAGGCCTTTCATCAAGGAGTTCATTTAATGCAAGTTTTATGCAGTCTGCAGGAGTTCCACTGCATCCCCAGGCCTTTATATCTTTACAAAATAGCTCATCTGCTCTTTCGGCTCTTATAGGTGATTGTAAGGTTAGTCCATGCCCTGTTGCAGACCTTTCTTGGTCAGGACAGACAACGGTGACTTTATGTCCCCGATGAGCCGCAGCAATAGCTAGAGACCGTATCCCTTCAGCAAAAACACCATCATCATTACTAATTAAGATTTTCAAAGGATTCATTGTTGATTTTTTATCTTTATCAAATTAGTACCCTTACCTGTTTAAAGTTTGTATAAGAGTTTTTTTTACTGTGAGTCAGAAAATTTCCATTGTGCAGCTAATTGAAGACCTAGAGAGGTTGGAAGGGGAAGCTGCTAGTGATATTACTAACGCGAGTGATAAAAAATCACTTGAAAATTTGCGTGTTCAATTACTGGGAAAGAAAGGTCGATTGTCACAAGTTCTTGGTTCAATGAAAAATTTGGAAAATGAAGAACGTCCAATTATTGGACAAAGGGCTAATTTATTGAAGAATTCTCTGCAAGAGCTTCTTGCAGAAAGATTGCAGGTGCTTAAATCAAAAGCTTTAGAAGAGTTGATTGCAAGTGAAAAGATTGATGTTACAGCTCCTTCTTCAGGCAAGCTTTTTGGGCATAGACATCCATTGATTACAACAACAGAACAAATAGTAGATCTTTTTTGTGGCCTAGGATATGAGGTAAAAGAAGGGCCAGAGATTGAAAGCGATTATTACAATTTTGCTGCTTTAAATATTCCAGAAGATCACCCTGCTAGGGATATGCAAGATACTTTTTATTTGAATAATAATTTACTTCTTAGAACTCATACTTCACCCGTACAAATTCGCTGCTTGGAAAAGAATCCTCCTCCAATAAGGATTGTTGCGCCAGGGAGAGTTTATAGACGTGATGCTATAGATGCAACGCATTCGCCTGTCTTTCATCAGGTAGAAGTCTTAGCAATTGATGAAGGTTTGGATTTTAGTCATCTTCGTGGAACAGTTTTGGCTTTTCTAAAATCTTTTTTTGGTGATTTACCAGTTCGATTTCGAGCTAGTTATTTTCCTTTTACAGAACCTTCTGCTGAGGTTGATGTTCAATGGAGAGGTAAATGGCTTGAAGTGATGGGTTGTGGAATGGTGGATCCTTCTGTGCTAAATGGCTTAGGAATTGATCCAGAGCGTTGGAGTGGATTTGCTGCTGGGTTAGGCGTTGAACGCTTTTGTATGGTTCGTCATGGAATAGATGATATTAGAAGGCTGTATACAAGTGATTTGAGGTTTTTGGAGCAATTCTAATTTTGCAATTATCTTTTAATTTACTTTGTGTAAATTAACTAAAAATAAGTTTTAAATTAGAGTAATAGATAGTTTATGAATTTTGTCTTTGCCTAGGTTAGGATTAATTTTTAATGATGGGAAGGAGCTTTCTTTAAAGACGGCTCAAAGGATTCAAGAAAAATTTGAAAAAGAAGGATATGACGTAATACGCGCAAGCAGTTCAGGTGGAATGGTGGGTTTTGCTAATCCTGATCAACATATGAGAACACTTGGATACAATGCTTGTATACCAGAAGGTTTTGATTCTTCAATTCAGTTGGCCATAGTATTAGGTGGCGATGGAACAGTCCTTTCCGCAGCACGCCAAACAGCGCCTATAAAAGTACCTATACTTGCTATTAATACTGGACATTTGGGGTTTCTGACTGAAACTTACTTGTTGGATTTAGACAAAGCTGTTGAACAGGTTTTATTAAATCAGTGGGATGTTGAAGAAAGAACTAGTCTTGTTGTGACTGTCTTGAGGGGGGATCAAAGGCGCTGGGAAGCTTTGTGCCTTAATGAGATGGCATTGCATCGAGAACCTTTGACAAGTATGTGTCATTTTGAGATATCAATAGGTAGACATGCACCTGTTGATATCTCTGCTGATGGAGTTATTTTGTCCACTCCGACTGGGTCGACAGCTTATTCTCTTAGTGCAGGTGGACCAGTGATTACCCCAGATTGTCCAGTACTACAGTTAACTCCTATTGCTCCTCACTCTCTAGCGTCACGAGCATTAGTTTTTAGCGATTTAGAACCTGTAACTGTTTTCCCTGCAACACCAGAGAGATTGATGATGGTTGTTGATGGCACTGCAGGATGCTATGTATGGCCAGAGGATAGAGTCTTGATAAGGAAAAGCGATCATCCTGTACGCTTCATTCGTTTAGTCGACCATGAGTTTTTTCAAGTGCTTGGTAATAAGTTGGGTTGGGGATTGCCTCATATTGCTAAACCGAATAAGAACTAATTATTGTTCTTCAAAAGTTTATGATTACAATTTAGCTTTGATTATAAATATAGGGTTGATTGGGCTTAGACGAGTTCCATCTTTTAATGGAATTCCTCTAAAAGCATGATGCTGACTTATTTGTACGTTAAATCCTTCCTTTTTTAATATTAACGAAATTTGTTCTAGTTTTTCTAGAGTTGCTAAAGGAATAACAATAATTCCCTCAGGTTCGAGTCGATTTGAAATTTGTTGAAGGCTTGATTTCTCGAAGTTTCCTCCACTAATTATGATCCTATTTGGTTTTGAAAGGTTTTTTGGAATTTTTCCACTTTTAAAAAGGGAAATAGCATCATCTTCAATAACTTTGCTTGGATGAACTGAAAGTCTTTTAGCATTTTCATTAATCAATTTTTTTCCTCCTAATCTTTTTTCAATTGCAAGAAGTTTGAGTTCAGGCCTTATCCTTAGTGCTTCCAAACCAATACTGCCTACCCCTGCACCAATGTCCCAGATTATTCCCTGCTTTGGCAGCTCAAGATTGGCTAATATTTGAATTCGAATTTCTTTTTTCGTAATAAGACTGGGGCGATCTTCATATGTTGAGTAAAAACTATCTTCAATACCAAAAAGAGGAATATTTTTAAAATTTTTTGAATTTTTATTTTCTTTAATTAATACTACTAAATGTAGAGGGTCTAATAAGGGTAATTTTTCTTGGGAATTAATCTCATAGACGCGTTCTTCTTTGGCGCCAAGTTTTTCAAATATCCAAAATTTATAAATAGTTTCTAAAGCATATGCATGGAGAATATCTCTTACTTGTTGAGCGCCCCCTTGCTTTGGATCTGTAAGAATTCCAATAGAATTAGGGGTTTTTTTTAGAAGATCAATTAATGGATTTACATCTCTTCCATGTAAGCTCACCCAGCATGTGTCTTGCCAAGGTTTTTTGATTTTCGAAAATGCCAGTTGTAAAGAAGTAGGAGAAGGATGAAAAATTAATTCTTCTGAATTGAAATGACTTAATAATGTTCTTCCGATACCAAACCATAGAGGATCGCCACTTGCAAGTAAAACTGTTTTTTGATCTCGTTTTATTAGCCAGTCAATTAATTTATTTGTTTGTTCAGTTGCAAATAATTCTGGTAATGGGTTATGAGGATTATTTCTTTTCCACCAATTAGTAAAAGAAACAAATGTTCTTTTAGGTGCTGCAATTTTCTTTGCTGATAAGATTATTTTTTGCAGATGTGATGAAAGCCCTTCAACCCCAGAGTCAGAGATTCCGATAATATTTAGAGGAATTGAATTTTTTGTTGGAAATTTTTTGTTGCTTACCATTTTGAAAAAACTCTTTCTTAAGGATCGTTGATTAGATTCTTTATGCCTTTAAAAGATTTCATTGAATAACCCAATGAACCAAATAAATAAAGATACTAGCCGGAGGCAAAGACAGCATGAGCTTTTGATTGCTCTTATTAAACAACAAAATGATTTGGAGTTAATGGACTCAGAAGGTTCAATGTTTGATTCTTCTGGAATTAATACATCTGATCCAGCCAAATGGTTGGATCGTAATCGTCGTGTTCTGGCAAAATATCATTCTTTAGTTACCTCCTCAATCACTCTGGATGCACTGTTGGATTCGGAGGGAATGCAAAATGATTAAAATTTGCTATGAAAAATTTCTTAGGTGTATCCTTCCAATATTTTTGATCTTTAGTTGTACTCAATTCTTCAACCCTGAATTGGCTCACGCTCATTTAGAAAATTTTAAAAATAATCAAGGGGAGCAATTGCAAAGAAGTTTGGAAAATTTGAAAGATCTAGATTCACAAACTTGGCAATTAATAGTTTATAAGGATCAAAAAGATAAATTAATTTTGCGGATAGTTGGATTTAACGGAAGTTTGAGATTGGATCACCCTACAAATTTGGATGTTCAAGCAGGAATTAAATCCTTGGTATTTAAAGATGTCACTTTAAGTAATCTTTTATTGGCAAAAGATAATCGCGATGCTGCAGCAGAATTTGACTTGGAATCTTTATTTTATGATATAAAAATTGATAGACCATTACGCTTGCACTTGCAAAATGGTTTTAGTGAGATCCCTATACCGCCTTATCTTGTGAGTGAGTGGCGTTCGATTAATTCTATTGAGACAAAATGGCAAAACAAGAATTGAAAAAAGAAATTTGGGTGCCTTGGATGAATAGAGTATTGCATTTAGCTTCTTTAGCTGAAGGGCAAACCAGTCCAAATCCACTTGTTGGTGCTGTAATACTAGATTCTCGACAAAATCTTGTTGGAGAGGGCTTTCATTTCGCTGCAGGAGATCACCATGCTGAAATTGAAGCTTTGTCTCAGGCAGGAAAGGCTGCTAAGGGCGGCACGTTATTAGTAAACCTTGAACCTTGTTGCCATCATGGAAAAACCCCGCCATGCACGGATGCAATTTTGGAGTCGGGTTTATCCAGAGTTGTTGTAGCTGTTAAAGATCCAGACCCTAGGGTTTCTGGTAAAGGAATTTCTTGTTTGGAGAGATCTGGAGTTGAAGTTGTTACGGGGGTGCTTGAGAAGGAAGCAGCCTTCTTAAATAGAGCTTTTTTTTATCGCATTAGGACTGGAAGACCTTGGGGTATTTTGAAATGGGCAATGAGTTTTGATGGACGTATTGCTTTGCCTAATGGCTCAAGTAAATGGATAAGCAGTCCAAAATCAAGAAAGCAAGTTCATGCTCTTAGAGCAAAGTGTGATGCTGTAATTGTTGGTGGCCAAACTGTAAGGACTGATAACCCGCTTTTGACAAGTAGAGGATTATCAAAGATTGAGCCTTTAAGAGTTGTGTTGAGTTCATCCTTAGATTTGCCTGAGGATGCAAGATTGTGGGACATAAAAGAAGCTGATACAGCTATTTGCTTTGGACCAGAAAGTTCTAAAAAACTGTTGGAGAAACTACCTAAAGGACCTGAAAAAATTCTTTTAGAAGAAAGCAGTCCAAAAAGATTATTAGAGACCTTGGCTGAAAAAGGATGCAACAAAGTTCTTTGGGAATGTGGCAGCTCTCTTGCAACTAGTGCAATAAAGCAAAATTGCGTACAAGAAATATTTGTTTATTTGTCTCCAAAACTCTTAGGCGGATTTAATGCAATGACCCCACTTGCTGACTTGGGTTTTACTTCAATGGATCAGGTCTTAACTTTTAATGATGTTTCTTTATTTAAAGTTGAAAAAGATCTTGTATTAAATGTTCTTGTAACTAGAGATGTGTAGCTATTGATTTTCTTCTCGTTCGGTTCTCCCACCTAATTTTTTAAATCGGATCAGCACATATTTGTTAACTTTGTACTTAATTAATTTTTGGATCATGCCGATTCGTCAAGACGAGAATCAGCCGAATCGTAGATTTGGAATAATTAACCTGATTTTAATTGGGTTTGGGGTTTTGCTTTTGTTTAGCAGTTTCTTCCCTAATCAAAATATGCAGGTGCCTAGGGTTCCTTATTCATTGTTTATCAATCAAGTGAATGATGGGGATGTTAAAAGGGCATATATCACTCAAGATCAAATTAGATATGAATTGTCTTCTCCTGCTGAAGGGGCTCCATCGGTTTTAGCAACAACTCCCATATTTGATATGGATTTGCCTCAACGCTTAGAAAACAAAGGCGTTGAATTTGCTGCAGCACCCCCTAAAAAACCAAATATTTTCACCACGATTTTAAGTTGGGTTGTACCCCCATTGATTTTTATTTTAGTACTTCAATTTTTTGCTCGTCGCAGTATGGGCGGAGGAGGAGCTCAAGGTGCTCTCAGTTTTACTAAAAGTAAGGCTAAAGTTTATGTTCCAGATGAAGAGTCAAGAGTAACTTTTGATGATGTGGCTGGCGTTGATGAAGCAAAAGATGAATTGACTGAGATTGTTGATTTTCTAAAGAGGCCTCAGAGATACTCAGATATAGGTGCGCGAATTCCAAAAGGTGTTTTATTAGTTGGTCCTCCAGGAACAGGTAAAACACTGCTTTCCAAAGCTGTGGCTGGGGAAGCAGAGGTGCCATTCTTTATTATTTCAGGATCAGAATTTGTAGAACTGTTTGTTGGGGCTGGAGCTGCAAGGGTTAGAGATTTGTTTGAGCAAGCAAAGAAAAAAGCTCCTTGCATAATTTTTATTGATGAATTAGATGCCATTGGTAAAAGTAGATCTGGTTCCATGGGAGTTGTTGGTGGTAATGATGAAAGAGAGCAGACTTTGAATCAGTTGTTAACTGAAATGGATGGATTCTCTTCTGCCGATAAGCCTGTTATTGTCTTGGCCGCAACCAACCAACCAGAGGTGTTAGATGCTGCTCTTTTAAGACCAGGACGTTTTGATAGGCAAGTTTTAGTTGATAGACCTGATCTGGCTGGTCGAAAAACAATTCTTGATATATATACAAAAAAGATTAAGTTGGCAGAAAAAATAGATTTGGAATCAATAGCACAGGCAACAAGTGGTTTTGCTGGAGCAGACTTGGCTAATATGGTTAACGAAGCAGCATTGTTGGCTGCAAGAGCCAAAAGAACTTCAGTAGAACAACAAGATTTAAATGAGGCTATTGAAAGAGTTGTAGCAGGCTTAGAAAAGAAAAGCAGGGTGCTTCAAGATGATGAAAAGAAAGTAGTTGCTTACCATGAAGTAGGGCATGCAATTGTTGGCCATTTGATGCCTGGAGGCAGCAAAGTAGCAAAAATTTCTATAGTGCCTAGAGGGATGAGTGCTCTTGGTTATACTTTGCAGCTACCAACTGAAGAGAGGTTCCTGAACTCAAAAGAAGAATTGAAGGGACAAATTGCAACTTTGTTAGGTGGACGTTCTGCAGAAGAAATCGTCTTTGGTAAGGTTACTACTGGAGCCTCTAACGACTTGCAAAGAGCAACTGACATTGCTGAGCAGATGGTAGGAACTTATGGAATGAGTGATATCTTGGGTCCTTTAGCTTATGATAAACAGGGAGGTGGTCAGTTTTTGGGAGGAAACAATAATCCACGAAGAGTTGTAAGTGATGCTACTGCTCAAGCTATTGATAAAGAAGTTCGAGGCCTTGTGGATGAGGCTCATGAGAATGCATTAAATATTCTTCGGAAAAATATAAATTTGCTTGAATCAATCTCACAGAAAATCCTTGAAAAAGAAGTAATTGAAGGAGAAGATTTAAAAAACTTGCTTGCAGAAAGTACTATGCCTTGAGATGTTTTATTTTGAATTCATCTAACAATGATTAATCAATCTGTATCTAAGGAGTTATCAAATCTGAAAGGTACAGATTACCTTTCTTCATCCGATTTTAATTCGTCTCAGTTAAAAGCTCTTCTTCAACTATCTCTTGAATTAAAAAAGGAAGAAAGACGAATTGATCTTGGAAACAGAGTTTTAGGATTAATCTTTAACAAGCCTTCCACAAGAACAAGAGTTAGCTTTCAAGTAGCAATGGCAAGGTTGGGAGGTCAAACAATTAACCTTGATATTGATTCCTCTCAGCTGGGAAGAGGGGAGCCTATGAAAGATACAGCAAGAGTTTTAAGTCGTTACTGTGATGCTTTGGCTATAAGAACCTTTAGTCATAGCGAAATAATTGATTATGCTCATTGGGCTTCAATTCCTGTAATTAATGCTTTAACTGATTTAGAACATCCTTGCCAATCACTTGCAGATTTTTTAACTATGCAAGAGGTTTTTGGTGATCTGAATGGTTTAAAACTTAGTTATGTAGGTGATGGAAATAATGTTCTTCATTCTTTAATGCTTTGCGGCGCTCTCTTTGGAGTAAATGTCTCAGCGGCCTGCCCAAAAGGATTTGAGCCAGAGGTTTCTATTCAAGAAAAAGCAAGATCAATGGCTTTGCAAGGCACAAGCATTGAAGTTTTCAATGATCCTTTTGAAGCAGTTGATAAAGCAAATGTAATCTATACGGATGTTTGGGCTTCTATGGGGCAAGAGGAAGAGAAAGATCACCGAAAAATAGTCTTCAAGGATTTTGTTGTTGACGACCGTTTGTTAAATCACCTTGATAAGGAGGCTATAATTTTGCACTGTTTGCCTGCACATAGAGGAGAAGAAATTACGGAAAAGGTTTTAGAGGGTAAATCAAGTCGTGTATTTGATCAGGCTGAAAATAGATTGCACGTTCAGCAAGCTTTATTGGCAACTTTATTGGGAGGTCTTTGAGGCTTGCGTAAAACTTAATCTTTAGGTACATATGTATTAATCGATAAACAAAATTAGTGGAGGGGTAAATGCCTGGTCAGTCTCTAACACCTGCTCAGCAAGAACTTTATGATTGGATTTCAGATTATGTTGGGACTTATCAACATAGTCCTTCTATTAGGCAAATGATGGAAGCAATGGGATTGAGATCTCCTGCTCCAATTCAAAGTCGATTAAAGCATCTTCAGGAAAAAGGTTGGATAAAATGGAAAGAAGGTCAAGCAAGAACGTTGCAACTTGTAGAAGAGGCCTTGTCAGGTGTACCTGTTTTGGGGGCAGTTGCAGCAGGTGGTTTGGTTGAAACCTTTGATGACATACAAGAAACGCTTGATCTGAATTCTGTTTTAAAAACCAAAGGATTATTCGCATTAACAGTTAATGGGGATTCTATGATTGATTCATATATTGCTGATGGAGATATGGTTTTGATGGAACCAGTAAATGAACCATCAAGAATTAAGAATGGGACAGTAGTTAGTGCAATGGTAGCTGGTGCTGGAACGACTTTGAAACATTTTTTTCGTGAAGGTCCCTTGGTGCGATTAGAAGCAGCAAATCCAGCATATGAACCTATTGAGTTGGATGCTCGAGATGTTCATATACAAGGTAGGCTTCTTGCTGTATGGAGACAGACTTGATTTTTGGGAAGTTAATAAGCAAATTATTTTTTTTGATTAATTAACTCTATCCATCTTCTTAATGCTTTTTGAAGTTGATTAGGAGTATTTGATTTTAATGAATAAAATTATAATTAGTAATTCTTTTAATATATAAAATATTTAAGACTAACTATTATTCTTTAGATGCAAATTAAATTCAGGAGATAATGAGTTAGCTAAAATTGTTGAAAATTCATTTTTTTAATCAATATAAAATGCTAAAACATTTAAATCATTGCACTAAAACCAATCCTCCAAATATTTATTCCAAAAGATTTTGCTTTTTCTAAATCACAAATTGATCTTGTGTCAAATACCCAGGATGGAGACCTCATAACTTTTGCTATATTGCTCCAATCAATATGTTGGAATTCTTTCCAATCAGTAAGGAAAACTAAGGCATCTGCACCTTTTGCAGTATTGTCAATTGTATTAGAGCTTGACCATGTTCCTTCAAGATTATTAGTTGTTAATTCTAATTTATTTTCTTTTTTATCAAGATCAGTTTCAATTTGATTAGCACTCACCTTTGGATCATAAATATATAGATTGGCACCTTCTTCTAGAAGAGCTTTGCATATTTTTATAGATGGTGACTCTCTAGTATCATTAGTATTTGCTTTAAAAGAAAATCCAAATATACCAATTTTTTTTCCTGAAATAGTTCCATATAAATTTTTTACAATAATATTTGAAATTCTTTTTTGTTGCCAGTCATTTATTTCAACTACTTTTTGCCAGTATGCTGAAACTTCATTAAGACCATAGTGATCACATATATATACTAAATTTAAAATATCCTTCTTAAAACAACTGCCTCCAAAACCTGGACCAGAATTTAAGAAATGAGGGCCTATTCTTTTATCCATTCCTACAGCTAATGCTACATCATTCACATCAGCTCCTGTAGATTCACAAATTGCTGAAACGGAATTTATGGAGCTAATTCTCTGAGCAAGGAAAGCATTTGCTATTAGTTTTGATAATTCAGAACTCCATAAATCTGTTGTAAATATTTTTCTTCTATCTACCCAATTTAAATATATTTTAATAAGAGCTTCTACTGCAATTTCATCTTCCCCACCTATTAGGACCCTGTCTGGATTTTTTAGATCATTAATAGCAGTACCTTCAGCTAAGAATTCTGGATTAGATAAAATCGAGAAAGTTTTTTGACCAATTTTTTTTTGATAATCTTTGTTTACTGAACCACCAAGAATATCTTTAATCGTTAAAGCTGTTTTAACAGGTAACGTGCTCTTTTCTATAACTATTGTATGACCTATTGCATGTTCAGCTATTTGTCTTGCACAAGCTTCTATCCACTTTAAATCACTTGCTTGCCCAGCTCCTATCCCTGTTTTTTTGACTGGTGTATTAACAGATATAAAAATCATATCTGCATTACGTATATTGTTTTCCAGTTCTGTAGAAAAGTGTAGATTTTTACCTCTACACTTTTTTATTATTTTCTTAAGACCGGGTTCATATATTGGAAGATTGGTGAGATCAGGATCATTCCAAAGGGATATACGGTTCTCATT
The DNA here is from genome assembly GCA_003215555.1 of Prochlorococcus sp. AG-409-K04. Lineage (GTDB taxonomy): Bacteria > Cyanobacteriota > Cyanobacteriia > PCC-6307 > Cyanobiaceae > Prochlorococcus_E. The sequence goes on along the minus strand of QCKE01000008.1, from coordinate 39,129 downwards.
AATGTCTACGACATTAATTTCTAAAAAAGGACATTGTTCGGCTATTACTGCCATTGTTGGACCTCCAACATAACCTGCACCAATACAGCAAATATTTTTTATTTCTTTAGTCATTACATATACATTTTTATAAAATAATTAATTGTATTGTTCAGGCCTTGGTCAATATCAATTAAAGGCATCCATTTAAGCTCTTTTTTTGCAAGTGTAATATCTGGCTTTCTACGTTTTGGATCATCTTGAATTTCGGGCATATAACATATGCCTGGGTCTGAGTTTATTTTTTTAAGTATTAAATTTGATAATTCCAGAATAGAGATTTCCTGATTACTACCTAGATTTATGGGCTTACTATAATTTGAGGACATTAGTTTAATAAGACCTTGAATAAGATCACTGATATAACAAAATGATCTTGTTTGCGAACCATTACCGTAAATAGTTAAAGGTTGATTATTTAATGATTGAAAAATAAAATTACACACAACCCTTCCATCATTTGGCAACATACGTGGGCCATAACTATTAAATATTCTGGCTATACGCACTTCTGTATTATGAATTCGTTGATAATCGTAACAAAGTGATTCTGCAATCCTTTTTCCTTCCTTATAACAACCTCTAATTTCATTTGGATTTACAGATCCATTGTAATTTTCATGCTGGGGATGTACGTCGGGGTTCCCATATATTTCACTTGTGCTTGCAAATAATAATCTTGCATTTGTTTTCTTCGCTATTCCTAGCATATTAATTGTTCCTAAAAAGTTGGTTTTTGCTGTCCTTATAGGATTGTCTTGATAATGTTTAGGAGAAGCAGGACATGCTAAATGCCAGATTTTATCAACATCTAAACTAATAGGGTTAATAACATCATGTTCAATTAGTTGGAAATTTGGATTACCTATCCATGATTTAATATTTTCCAAGCTCCCTGTGCAAAAATTATCAAGGCAAATTACACTTTCATTTGATTTCATAAGTTCATCTATTAAATGTGACCCTACGAACCCTGCTCCTCCAGTCACTAAATGCTTCAAGGTGATTTCTTGTTTCTAGTTTAATTTATATTTTAAGACATTTTGGAAAATTTAGATACGGAAAGATTGATTTCTGCCTAAAGTTAACAATAAAATAATTTTACATTTATCTACAAAAAACTAGTTGAAAACCATATATAAAAGTTGATTTAGGGATATATGAAATTCCTAAAATTCTACCGAAAAACATATTTTCTTCTGAGAAGAAAGCTCAAACGGTAAAGAGTTGAAAATAATTTACCGTTTACAAAGTCTGTTCTTGAAATTGATCTATGACTAGACTCAAGATATAATAGCTATGTTGCCTCACAAGTTTTTTTACTGTAGATGTCAACGAATTGGGGCCATAGCTCAGCTGGTAGAGCACCTGCATGGCATGCAGGGGGTCAGGAGTTCGAGTCTCCTTGGCTCCATAAAAACCCAACATTGTATTAAGGTTGATTATTATTGGCTAACCAAATTTAAAACTTAAAGAAATTTTGTAATTAATAAAAAAGAATGACTCTGAAGAAATTGTTTTTGATTTCTATATATATGATTTGACTTTAACTCAAATTAGTAGAGATAATAATATTAAATATTGTTTGTAATTTGCTAGAAACGTATAGCTTTTTCCCGTTAGATAAACATTACAGATTCTTCTAATATATACAATTTTTTCTTAGATATGTAATCCTAATTTTATTTTTTATTGAGAATTTTTAAAGGACTTTTATTTCATCTGTACGAATATATTTTTGAATTTATTCTAATTCCTAGAAAAATTTAACTTGCTAAATTTTAGTTGAAGATGATATACATAAAAATTATTAGCTTGCTTTTGTCTTTAAGGTGAAGTATGCTGTACAATCTTTAAAATGTTTGTAATTTAATTAATTTGAAAAGATGTTTTGTTTTAAAGCTAATTTAAAAAAATCTTTTCATAGAATTAGCAGAATTTTGTTGGTTGGTATATTTTTATGCCCTTTTGGGATATCAGCTCGTGCTTCTACTGAATATAAGCAAGAGAATGCAAAAATTGAGGCATCTAGGAAGAGCCTGGCAAATGTATATATATTAGGAGCTGGAGATACTCTTCTAGTTAATCTTACTGCTCTACCAGAGCTTTCAGGGAATTTTACTATTGGACCCGATGGATTTCTTTTACTTCCTCAGCTTGAGGATGTGTATGCAGAAGGACTGACTTTAGATGAATTGCGCAATATTTTACTTGAAAAATATAATATTTTTGTAAAATCGCCTAACTTATATCTTCGTATTATCAATTATAGACCAGTGAGAGTTTACGTTGCTGGGGAAGTAGTTAGGCCAGGTTTTTATGTTTTAAAAGGCGTTACTAAATTAGATCCCTCTTCAAATAATCCTAACTTGAATTCAGGTTTTTCTAGCTTAAGTGGCAGTATTGTGAGCCCTCAGGGTATCAATATTGAAAGTACAATTGCCAATTCAAATAGATTAGTTCTTTTCCCTTCACTTTTTGATGCCATTCGATCAGCTCAGGGAGTTACCCCTTATTCTAGCCTTTCAAATGTGGAAGTAATTAGAAATAATCCAAAAAGTTTTGGAGGAGGGAAGGTGAAGTCTTCAGTAAGATTTATGGATTTATTTACTGAAGGTGATCAAAGTCAAAATATTAGGATTTTTGATGGAGATACAATAAAAATTTCTAAAAGTAGCGAACCAATCAATAAGCAGATAGCTTATGCAAGAGATTCAAATCTAAGTCCTGACACACTTCAAGTTTTTGTGAGTGGTAATGTAAGAAATCCAGGGATTGTTAAATTACCTCATGGTTCTTCCTTGACTCAGGCAATAGCATTAGCAGGAGGTATGGAATTGTTGAGCGGCAGATTACAATTCTTACGTTTTGGAGGTGACGGTGAGATTGATCGTAGGGAGTTTAACTTTAATGAAAAAGCAGAAATAAATAGCTATCAAAATCCACAATTGATAGAGGGAGATATAATAAATGTCAAACAATCATTTTTTGGAATAACCACTGATATTATTACTAAGGTAACAGCTCCAGCAGTTACATCTTATACACTTTATAAATTATTTGATTTGAATTGATGGCAAAAATGTATTCTCAGTATTCTTCAGATAATAATTCCTTTGATGATTTTGAAGAGGAAAAAGATATAGATTTGGAAGCTTACTTTTTATCTTCTATTAGGCACAAAAATATAATATTATTTTGTGCTATTTCGACAACAATTTTCTCAATACTTTATGGATTTATAGCAAAGCCTATTTGGGAAGGAGAATTTCAAATTGTTTTAGAAGGAGATACGAAAGGTAATTCTATACTTGATAAGTTGCAAGGAAATGTAGCTTTTAGTTCTTTTAAAAATATGTCCCAAAGTTCTAGCTTGGAGACAGAAGTTAAAATTCTAGAAAGTCCTTCTGTTCTAAAGCCAGTATATGATTATGTGAAAAATAAAAAGAAATCAAGTGGAGAAGATACTTCTAGATGGACTTATAGAAAATGGTTTGAGAATCAATTGAATATTTCCTTAGGAGAAGATACTTCAGTATTAACTATTTCATATCAAGATAATAATAAAAGTTCAATTATTCCAGTTTTAAATAATATTTCAAAGGCATATCAGGAATATTCAGGTAGGGATAGAAAACAAGGTATAGATCAAGGTATTAAATATATTGAAACTCAATTAGATAAAATAAAAATTAAATCAACAAATTCTATGAAGGCATTGCAATCCTTTTCTTTAAAAAACTCTTTAGGGTCTCAAGATGGTATACCTTTCCCTCAAGACGGATTGTCTTCAGGTTTAGAATCTCAAATTAATAGTTTAGATTTTGATGATCGAGGCAATATTGTTAATTTAGTAAACCAGAACTCTTTTAAAGGAAATTCAGTAAATAATACAAAAATTCGTTACGCATCGCATTACAAGAAGTTAAATGAACTCGAAGCAACACTAGTTGCAAAATCTGCACTTCTTAAGCCGAACTCTGAAATAATAAAGAATTTAAAATTGCAAATAGAATCCTTAAAAAATTCATTAACTAGACCAAGAGATATTGTTTTTAAATATCGTGAACTAAAAAGAACTGCAATTAGAGATGAAGCACTTTTGCAAAAATTAGAGGGGCAATTAGATGCGTTGAAATTGGAAAAAGCAAGGCAATCACGACCTTGGGAATTGATTTCAGATCCAACTGTGTTTGATACACAAGTGTCTCCGCATAAGAAAAAGTTAGCGATATTTGGCCTAGCTGGTGGATTATTTGCTGGTTCTTTGATTTCATTTTTAATTGACTTGAAGACAGGAATTATTTTTAGGGTTAAAGATTTTAAAAGAAAAATACCATTTCCCCTACTAACAATTTTATCGGTAAAAACAAAAGACGAATGGGATAATAAAGTAGATCTGATAGTTAGTCAATTATTAGATACTGATTATAATGAAAGTATTGGATTAGTTCCTCTTTCTAAATCTTTACCTGATGAAATTAAAGGTATTGTAGAATATTTTAAAAGATCCTTGAAAGAAAGAAGTGTTATTTGTTCAAGTAATGTTAATGAGGTTAATTCTTGTGCTAAAAAGTTGTTAATAGCATGGTCGGGAAGTATTAAATATAGTGAATTAGAATCCAAGTTCTCGGAATTACTTTTAACCCAAAATATTGTTGGATGGATATATGTGGATAATGATTAATAAGAATTTTACTAGATATAATTATATTTTTAACTAAAAGAATAATTGACTAGATTGTGAAAAATATTGCAGATTATAGATAAAAATTTTTATCTTTATATTAGGTGATATTGGATTTGTTTTAGTAATTATTTGGCACTAATTCAAAATCATTACTAAAACAACTCCCATCTTTAAATCTAATAATAATTATATTATCTTTATATATTATATTTTTATTGATTTCCCTAATATCATTTAGGTAGTTTTCTAATCTCCATATTCTAATCTTTTGATTTGCTTCATTAATTATAAAAGAACCTGGGAATGGTTTTGAACAGGATCTTACAGTATTTTTAGCATATTCTATTGACATATCATGAGTTAACTCTCCATCTTTTTCGGATAATTTTGGTAGACTAATATATGCATGATTAGATTGTTCAATTAATTCTAAATTATCATTAATGCATGCTTGAATTACTCTGCATGATGATTCCTTTATGTGTTCAGTTGCTTTATTTATTACATCTAAAATATATTCATTACTTTCTATTTCTATTACTCTAGTCTCTACAATTTTCCCATCATCAATACCTACATCGTATTTGAAGCAATTATGGTATATCTTTTTTAACCCTAATCTTATGCTCCAGTTTATAGGAGATCTACCTCGTCCATTGGGAAATTCAAAACCAGAACCATGCCAGCCAAAAACACCTTTTTTAAATGTATTAAGTATCTCTGCAGGTATTAACCTTTGCCAACCAGTGCATAATCCAATATCAAAATTGTTCTCTATAAAAAAATTATAGTCTTTTTTATTATTTAATTTATATGATATTGGATTATAGATATTTATATTATTTAATCTTGCTAGATTCTCCAGATTGATATCATTTCCAGATATATTTGAAGAATCTTTTTTTATTGAGTCAAGAGTTACTAATGAATGTATCTTGTAATTCTTTTCTAGTAAATTTTTCAAAAGAATACTAGTAGTAACTTTATTGCCAAAAATCACTATTTTCATTGTCTACTTCCTTTGGTAGGTTCTCACGATATATTTTACTCTCTTGATTAAGGGTTCTATAAAATTCAGTTAAATGTTTTTTCTCCAGAGATCTAAAATTTTTATATATGTTATAGCCTTGATGGGACCATTCATCAGGGTGCAAGAGAATTTGAATTTTCTTAAAATTTATATCATCAAGTGGATGCCCATATTTAAAAAGATGCCCACTGTCTGAAAGATATTTAATTTTCCTGGGTGTCTTAGTAAATTCAAAGAAATTGCTTCCATACATGTTAATCATTTCACATATTAAGTTATCGCTTCTTGTGAGGACCCAATCCGGAGGCCTATGATAACTAAACCTATCAGGTTTAAAACCTAACACAAGTTTTAGTATATTTCTCTGCTGTATTAATTCATCTTTCAATTTCTCCCAGTTATTAGCCTCTATGTGCCTTACATAAAAATGTAAACCTACTTTATGATCTAATTCTAGAATTCTTTTAATTATATTTGTATTTTTTAATGATAATGAATTATAAGCATTAGATTTTACCTGAAATAAATAAGAAGATTTTATATCTAATGAATTTTCGATCTTTGCCATTTCAAGAGCTTTTTCTGGTGAATATTCAACATCATGCCTTAACAAAACATAAATATTTCTTCCTCTAGTTTCTGAATAATCTACTAGCTTTTCCTTAAATTTATGTAGTATTTGTGCATACTCTGTGTAGGAAAATGCCTTACTGGACATAAGTGCTTAGTACATTATTTAAATATACAACATTGTGGTGACTTCCTATGAGCTATGCACCTTGCGAAACTTTTCCTATGTTACCAAACATTAAGATTCGTTGTGTATTTGGATTGGTCTAGAAGTCAACTCCTCTGTGGAATTATTATTTAAAATATGTTTATTAAATTAAATTGGTGCTGGATATTATTTATTGGTGTAAATCAAAAATACGATTCGCTCCTAAGCTTGTAGTTTTATTATTTAATTTAACTAGCTTTTTATTTAGCAAGGAAAATATTAAGATTAGAATTAAATCAAGATCTGTTTATTTAAAAACTGATCTTATTGAGAAGAGTATTAGACATGTCGATTTAAATAGGACATTTAATAATTACTTACGAGGAGCTAAAAATAGATTGAATAATCTCGGAGATTCAGCATACTTACTTCATAATATAACTTTTTCTAATAATCCTATAATTATAGATTGTGGCGCCAATATTGGTGAATTGTATTTTTATTTAAGGTATATGAGAAATATCAGTTCTCCTACATACATAGCTTTTGAACCCTCACCGCAAGAGTATATTTGTTTATCGTCTAATATTAATAATAATTTTTCTTTTGAAAAAGCATTGTCTAGCAAAGTTTCCAAATCTTTTTTTTCTGTGATTCCAGAAACTGCTGATGGGCACTTGGTTTCCTCAAGAGAAAAGGATGCCACATACAATGACCGCTTAATTGATGTAGAAGTTACTACTATTGATAATGAGATAAAACAACTTGGATTATTTGGTAAAAGAGTTGAGTTATTGAAATTGGAGGCAGAAGGTTCTGAATTAGACGTTTTAAAAGGAAGTGTAGAGACTTTGCCTTTTATTGACTATATAGCAGCTGACTTAGGGTTTGAAAAGAATGATGGAAGTTCTTCCTTACCAGAAGTTACGAATTTTTTAACCTCAATGGGTTTTGAGCTTTTAGACTTTGGTGCTCAGAGGTTCTCTATATTATTTTCAAATAAAAATGTCCCTAAAACTTAAATAGTGTTACTATTTTACTTAAAAATTCATGGCATCTATATTATTTAGCCCCATTAACAATAGCAAAGGAATTATTTTATTTAAAAATAATGAATTACATCTCTTAGATAAAGATGTTTTAGAAAAACTATCTAAAAAATATTATATAGGACTTTATTTTGGTAATTTTCAGAATAAACTATTAGAAATACCTTCCTTGATAGATTTTACTCTGGCAGCAAAGGGAATTGTAGATAATATTTATAATAAGCCTCATATAAATTTGCAAGGCTGGAATTTTTCTGCTTCCTCTACTTCTCCATTTGTGACTCAGAAACCTAGATTTACTTTGCAGTCATTTGCTTTTAATGGAATGTTCAAAAGAACAAGACATATTCTATCTTTTTTTAAGCATTATTTACTTTTAAATAAAGATTTAACTGCACGTATATTTGTTGTTAATCAACCTGATAATCGCTTCCATGATCATTCATTAAGTAAATATTATTGTGACCAAGTAGACAGTATTCTACGCAAGCGACTTGTCTTACATAAACTAGATACATACTCTCCAGCTTATCTTAGTAATGAAGAGTCTAGGATAATATTATCTGCGTCTAAAATTAATGTTGTTGCAAGTATGTGGGAGGGCGCAAATAGAGTTATAGCAGAATCATTGTTAATGAAAAGACCTGTTCTTTTATCTAAGGCAACAAAAATGGCTGATGTCTCTTCTATAGACAGTAAGGCTTTTAGGATATTTGACTCATTAGATAGTTTTGTTAGCTTAACTAATGAAATGAGTCCTATCGCAGGTCAATATAATCCTGAAGAAATTTATCCAGAATTTTATATAGAGAACAGTATTAAATTTTTAGCATCAAGTATTGAGAAAATATTTCCTTTAAAGGCATCTGAAATAATAGATTATTATTATAAAAATTCCTGTGATAAATTATTTTCTCATTATTTAACAGCTCACACTAAAATAATTAATTTTAGTTCGAAAATCGATGATGATGTTTGCACGGATTTGAATGATATTAGACTTCTTGTTAAATCTTTAACTCAGGAAGAAATAAATATTTCTACAGCAAATAAACCTATAATAGATAGAATTGTAAATTACTATAGAGCCTTTAGAAATTATGCATATTATTTGAAGTTTAAAATTAGATATAAAATTAGTTCAACAAGAACAACTAAGAAAAGTGAATTGAATTTGAAGCACTTTGGTAAATAAAAGCTTTAAGATCTTTTCTTTTCTTGACACATATTTATTTTTAAAAACATTTAATTTCAATAATGGTTTATATCAAGAGTATGATTTGTTTGTGAATTTGCGCCTGTGTGGGTTACCATGTTTAGTGAAATCTTAATTTCAAAATTTTTGTGACTGTCTTGGTAACTGGAGCAGCAGGTTTTATTGGTTTTCATTTAGCCAAGAGGTTGCTTAATTTAAAAGTTCCTGTCGTTGGGTATGACAATGTTAATTCGTATTATGATCCAAATTTAAAGAGAGCAAGAATAAATCAATTAGAATTAATATCTAAAGAAACTAAAACTAATTTCACTTTAATTAAACAAAACTTAGAAGATATATCCCATTTAAATACTATCTTTGAAAAATATAAATTTAAGAAGGTTGTAAATTTAGCAGCGCAGGCAGGAGTAAGGTATTCAATTGAAAATCCTTCAGCTTATATACAATCTAATATAGTTGGCTTTACGAATATTTTAGAATGCTGTAGAAATTATAATGTAGAAAATTTTATTTATGCAAGTAGTAGTTCAGTATATGGAGGAAATACAAATTTACCTTTTTCCGAAAAACAAGGTGTAAATCATCCGGTAAGTTTGTATGCCTCAACAAAAAGGGCAAATGAGTTAATTGCCCATAGCTATAGTCATTTATATAATCTTCCTGCAATTGGACTACGATTCTTTACTGCTTACGGACCATGGGGTAGACCAGATATGGCTTTGTTCATTTTTACCAAATCAATTTTAGAGGGTGAGCCCATCAGGATTTTTAATCATGGTAAAATGCAGAGAGATTTTACTTATGTTGATGACATAATTGAAAGCCTTGTAAGGCTTTTGAATAAACCAGCAGTACCTAATCTTTCTTTTAAGACGGAAATGCCTGATCCATCTTCTAGTTGGGCACCGCATAAGATTTTTAATATTGGCAATTCAAATCCAACTCCACTAATGGAATACATAAAGGAAATAGAGCTTGCTCTTGGCATTGAGGCTCAGAAGCAATATATGCCGATGCAACCCGGAGACGTTGTTGCGACAGAATCTGATACTTCTTCTCTATCTTCTTGGATTGGCTTTAAGCCTTCTACTAGTGTAAAAGAGGGAGTGAAAAAATTTATAGATTGGTATAGAATTTATTATCAGAAATGATTGATAATTGTGTAAATGAAGAGAAATAATCACTCCCATCTTCCAGATTTGCATTCTTGTACAGTTGCAGTTATCGGATTAGGTTATGTTGGACTACCTTTAGCTGTTGAAATATCTAAATCAAAAATATCTTTAAGATCTGCTAAGAATCTTGATAGAAAAGTGATTGGATTTGATATAAACAATGAGCGACTTAATGAGCTTAAAGCAGGAGTAGATAAGACTAATGAAATCAATAAAGAAGAATTTTTGTTGACAAATAATTTAGAATTCACTTCAGACAACTCTATTCTCTCTAAAGCTGATTTATTTATTGTTACTGTACCTACCCCAATTGATAATAATAAAGCTCCTGATTTGACCGCTCTTAAAAATGCAACTACTACAGTTGCAAAAGCAATTAAGAATAGAATACATGATACTTTGCCAATAATTGTTTATGAGAGCACTGTTTATCCGGCAGCTACTGAAGAAGTTTGCATTCCAATCATAGAGTCGATTACAAGCTTTGCCTGTAATAAAGATTTCTTTTGTGGATATAGTCCGGAAAGAATTAACCCAGGAGATAAAAAGCATAAATTGGTAAATATTATTAAAGTTACTAGTGGCTCTACAAAAGAATCTTCCGAATGGATTGATGACTTTTATGGTTCCTTTATTAATGCAGGAACTTATAAAGCATCTTCTATTAAAGTAGCTGAAGCAGCAAAAATTATTGAAAATACTCAACGAGATCTAAATATTGCTTTAATAAATGAATTAGCGATTATATTTAATAAGATTGGAATAGATACATTAGATGTTTTAGATGCTGCATCAACTAAATGGAATTTTTCTAAATTCTTGCCTGGGTTGGTTGGAGGTCATTGTATTGGAGTCGATCCATATTATTTAACATATAAGTCAGAAAAATTAGGTTATTATCCTCAGGTTGTATTGTCAGGCCGTAGAATTAATGATGGGATGAGTAATTGGATTGTTGAACAATTAGTTTTGTTGATGGCTCAAAGAAAAATAAATATAGGAGGTGCTAGGGTTCTTATATTGGGTTTAAGCTTTAAGGAAAACTGTCCAGATATTAGAAATTCTAAGGTTTTCGATTTGATTTCAAAATTAGAACAATATCATATGAATATTGATATTGTTGATCCTTTGATTTGCCCTAAAGAGGTATTTAAGATGTCTAAATTAAGTGTTTTTTCTATCATACCATCAGAAATTAAATATGATGTTGTTATAGCTGCAGTTGCCCATGATCAGTTTAAGGGTTTATCAGATTTAGATTGGAAAAATATTGCAAATTTGAATGGTGTTTATATAGATCTTAAGGGTATAGTTCCTAAGCATATATCTTCTTTTAGGCTATAATAGATTGAAAATTTATATTTTATAGTTTTAATTTTAATGAATAATCTAAATTTAAATGATAAACCATTATTTGTTTTAGTTATCAGGTTATGGATCTATTTAGATAGAATACGGAAATTTCAATTAATAGGTCTTTTTGTTTTGTTTTTAATAAGTAGCTTTGCTGAACTTGTAAGTCTTGCTTCTTTAGTACCTTTTTTAGGAGTCTTAATAAATCCAGATAGACTTTTTCAGTATAGCTATGCAAATAGATTGTATGACTTTTTTAATCTTTCATCTGCAGATGATTTGATACTTTTATTTTTTATCTTATTTATACTTACTATTTTATTTGCAGCTTTTGTAAAACTTTTGACAAATTGGTATAATTTTTATTTTGCTGGAGTAATTGGATCTGATTTAAGTTGTGAATCTTTTAGACGAACTATATATCAAAATTATGATATTCATATAGCTAGAAATAGTAGTGAGTTGATTTCTTCTATAACTACAGATATAGGAAAAGTAATAGGCTTAATACTTAAACCTATTTTGGTACTTTTTAGCTCATTTATTATTTTAATAACCTTAATTATAGGTTTTCTATTATTTGATTGGAGGTTAGCACTAGGTTGCTTTTCTTCATTAAGTTTATTTTATGGGATTGCATTTTATATAACTAGAAATCCATTGAAATTAATGAGCAAAGAGCAGGTTAGATTTGATCAAAAGCTTTTTAAAATTCTACAGGAATCATTTGGATCTATTGCTGATATTTTATTGGATAATAATCAGCAATTATATTATAAGAGATATCAATCTATCGACGAACCTTATAGATTCTCAAAGGCTAAATCTACATTTTTTGCATTATTTCCTAAATTGGTTATTGAGCCATTTAGTATGATCTTGATAGCAACAATAGGATACCTGCTAATACAGACAGAGGATAGTGTTAGATCAATTACTATTCTTGGTGCATTAGCTTTAGGTGCTCAGAGGATTTTACCTTTATCACAAAGTATTTACCAATCTTGGGCTCAAGTTCAAACAGGGAGAGACAGTTTAATTAATATTATTTATCTTTTAGAACAACCTATAGTTCATCTAAAAAAAAGTTTTCGTATTGCTCCTTTTAATATTCAAAACAAAATAGAGTTAGTTAATGTTAGCTTTTCTTATTCTACAAAATCACCTTTAATAATTAAAGGAATTAATTTAGAAATTTTTAAAGGAGAGAGAATAGGTATTGTAGGTGCAACAGGAAGTGGCAAAAGTACATTCGTTAATATTTTAATGGGCTTGTTAAAGCCTTCATCTGGACAGTTATTTGTAGATGGTTTAGATATTAATGAATCATTATTTCCAGATAGACTTATTAACTGGCGTTCAAGTATTGCCCATATACCCCAGAATATTTATTTAGCCGATTGCTCAATAGCAGAGAATATAGCATTTGGCATCAATGAGGAATTAGTCGATTTTGATAGAGTAAAGCTTGCCGCTAAGAAGGCTAATATATCTTCTTTCATCGATTCTACTAACTTTGGTTATCAGACTTTTGTTGGAGAAAGAGGAATACAGTTGAGTGGGGGACAACGTCAGAGAATTGGTATAGCAAGAGCTTTATATAAAAAAGCTTCATTATTAATCATGGATGAAGCCACAAGTGCATTGGATACGATTACCGAAAAAGCTGTTATGGATTCAATTGATTCTTTGGATGGTGATCTTACTATTATTACCATTGCTCATAGAACAGCGACACTTTCTCGTTGTGATCGAATTATTAATCTCCAAAAAGGTAATATTGAAATATTAAGCTCAGTTTAGAATCTTTCTAATTGAAGTTTCTTTGCTAACACTTATTTCTGCTTAGAAAATTGGTGACACAACTTCAATCTTTTTCAAGCATTTTAGTTACTGGTGGTACAGGTAGCTTTGGTAAAGCTTTTGTCCAGAAAGTTACTAAAGAATTTCCTGAGATTAAGAGATTAGTTGTCTTTAGTAGAGATGAACTAAAGCAATGGGAGATGCAGCAGCTTTTTCCAGAAAAGGAATTTCCGCAGATTCGCTTTTTTCTTGGTGATATAAGAGATAGAGATAGGCTTGAAAGGTCTCTTGAGGGTATTGAGGTGGTTGTGCATGCAGCTGCGTTGAAACAAGTGCCAGCGGCTGAATACAATCCAATGGAATTTATCTATACCAATGTTATTGGGGCTGACAACCTTGTACAAGCTTGTTTAAATGTAGGCGTGAAAAGATTAATTGCTTTAAGTACAGATAAAGCTGCTGCACCTATTAATCTTTATGGAGCAACTAAACTTTGTTCTGATAAATTGTTTATAGCTGCAAATAATATTGTAGGTAAAAGAGATTTGCGATTTTCAGTTGTTCGATATGGAAATGTGATGGGTTCTAGAGGCTCAGTTATTCCTTTCTTCTTAGAAAAAGCAAAAAGTGGAGTTTTGCCAATAACAGATGAATCTATGACCAGATTCAACATTTCTCTGGAAGAGGGCGTAGATATGGTTCTTTGGACTATTTTTAATACTTTAGGTGGTGAGATATTTGTTCCGAAAATCCCAAGTTATTGTATAAAGGATGTTGCAGAAGCAGTTGGTCCAAATTGTAGTAAGAAAATCATTGGATTGCGCCCAGGAGAAAAAATACATGAAGAAATGATTACAAATTCTGATAGCTTTACTACTATTGACCTTGGTAGATTTTATGCAATTCTTCCTTCAGATGGATATGTAAGACAGTTATATGAAGAAAGAATTTCTAATGTAAAAGATGTTGAGCCAGGTTTTAGATATTCTTCAGACTCTAATCAAGATTTTCTATCAGTTGATCAGTTAAGATCACTAATAAAGATTCATATTGATAGAAACTTTAAACCTTATTGATTTTTAAAATTTCTTTTGAAATATTATCCAAAGATACCCAAGATTTGTATTGGAACTGCACAGTTTGGTATGGATTATGGAATCACTAATAATACAGGAAAAATTTCTAATCCAGAGATAAAAAAGATTTTAAAATTTGCTGTTAAGAATAATATTGATTTAATAGATACAGCTCAATCTTATGGAAATTCAGAAAGTTTATTAGGTGATTTATTACCTAAAAATAAGTTTCATATTATTTCTAAAGTCAAAGCGAGAAATATAAAAATGTGGAATTTAGATGAGATTTGCTATTTAAATAAATGTTTTTTTAATAGTCTTGATAAATTAAAGGTTAAAAAAATTGAAGGTTTGCTTTTGCATAATTCAAAAGATCTATTACTTCCTGGGAATCAATTATTATTGGACTGGTTGAAGGACCTTCAAACTCAAAATCTTATTAATCGAATTGGTGTATCTGTATATTCTCCTTCAGATCTAAATTGTTTACCATTGAAATCATTACAAATAATTCAAATTCCACTTTCTATTTATGACCAAAGATTTATGCAAAATGATTATTTAAGTGAATTATCATCTCAAGAATTATCTATTTTTGTAAGAAGTTCTTTTCTTCAAGGACTTCTTCTACAAAGCTTTGATTACTGGCCTGATTTTCTTTCTTCTTCTTTTAAGCTTCACCATGAAAAGTTTAGCAAAGTTGTAAAAGAAAATTCTTATACATTACTTCAAGCTGCTTTAGGTTTTGTACTCTCTCTGCCTAATATCGAATCTGTAATTGTTGGTGTTAGTAGCTTTGATGAATTCTACTCTATTTATGATGTTTGGAAAAAAGCAGAATTAAATGATAATTTCTTCTATAATCTTGGCTTGTCTTCGCCTTGGAGTAAACTTGAAGATATAGATCCACGCTTTTGGCCTTCCAAATGAGTGCTTTTTCTCAAATCAATTTTCTTCTATGTAGTAGAGGATACTTATTGTTTTCAAAATATAGAAAAAGGTCAGATGATAATCAAGTATCGATAGAGTTAAATGCGCTGTTGTTTTTATTGTATTGCAAATTAAAAAAATTCCTTTCAAAAATTCCTTTAGAAATAGCTTGCATTAAGAAGATAAGACTTAAAGCAATTTTTGATAGATTTAGGTGGCATGTAATAGCTCTTCATACAAGTATTAAAGCAATAGAATTATTGTTTGAATTACGAAAATCAACATGTTGGAATAGTATTAGTGATATTGATCCAAGAGAATGGCCCAAGAAATGAATGATAAATTTCAAAGAGATATTTTTCGTAATGGTGAGGGAGATGCATGGTTGGCAAGAAACATCCAATCTTCTCATCGGAAAAATAAAAAATGTTTGGAAGATGATCCTCTTCTACCCTTGTTGAATAAGCTTAATTTACAAAAAAATACCACAACACGGTTAGTTGAAGTAGGTTGTGGACAGGGATTAAGACTTAAAACAATTTCTGATAATTTCGGTTGGAATGTTACAGGTCTTGACCCAAGTGTTAAATCTATAAAGTCAGTTAAAGAGTTTGGCTTAGATGGTTATGTTGGAACGGCAGAAGAATTACCTTTTGAAGATTCTTCATTAGATGTTTTAGTATATGGATTTTGTTTATATTTATGTGATCGAGTAGATTTATTTAATATCGCTAGCGAGGCTCATAGAGTGCTTAAATCCAGGAGTTGGATTGCTATACTAGATTTTTGGACTCCGAATTATAAAGTAAATAAATATCATCATCTGGAAGGAGTATATAGTCATAAAACAAATCCATCATCTATGTTTGACTGGCATCCTTCTTATGTAGTAACAGATCATTACCTAACTCATATTGATACTAGGAAATATACAGATAATCCTGATAATTGGGTTGCTTCTACATTGTTAAGACGTTGTGATGAATGGTGCAAATATAATGACTAAAAATGATGTATTAGTTGCTGTAATTATTCAGGCAAGAACTTCCTCTAGTAGGTTTCCTCAGAAAGTTTTAAAGGATATATTTGGGAGAACCCTAATAGAGTTTCTAATTGAAAGATTGAAAAGATCAAAAAAAATTAATGATTATATATTAGCAACTACTAAAGATTTTGCTGATCAATCTTTAGTATCAATAGGTAATAAACTAGGATTAATTGTATATCGAGGATCTAAAAATGATGTTCTTTCAAGATATGCTGAAGCTAGTAATTTGACTAATGCTAATGTGATTGTAAGAATTACTGGTGATTGCCCATTAATTGATCCTGAAATAATAGATGAGACAATAGAATGTTTTTTTGATCAAAAGGTTGATTATTTGAGTAATTGTAACCCGCCTACTTATCCTGATGGATTAGATGTCGAAGTATTCACAAAAGATGCTTTATTACAAGCGAATAAAGAATGTTTAAATCGTGCCCAAAGAGAACATGTAACTCCTTGGATTAGAGACTCTAATCAATATAAAATAGGGGTAAAAGTTAATAATATAGATTTATCAAATTACAGATGGACAGTTGACGAGCCTGAAGATCTAATTGTTATAAAGTCTATTGTTAGGGAATTTGGAGGCTCATCAACTTTTACTTGGAAAGATGTTTTATCGTTGCATGAATCAAAGAGTGAGATATTTTTACCCAATTCAGCTTTTAGACGCAATGAAGGATCATTAATGAATGAAGGTCAAAAACTCTGGAGACGAGCAAAAAGAGTAATACCTGGTGGAAATATGCTTCTCTCAAAGAGAGCAGAAATGTTTTTACCTGATAAATGGCCTGCTTATTTTTCTTCTTCAAAAGGTTGTCAAGTATGGGATCTTTCCGGGAACAAATATTTTGACATGAGTATTATGAGTATTGGTACAAACACTCTTGGGTATGGAAATGAGGAGGTGGATAAAGCAGTAGCAGATGTTATTAGTGCAGGAAATATGAGCACTTTAAATTGTCCAGAAGAGGTTTACCTATCAGAAAAATTAGTTGAGATACATCCTTGGGCCGAGATGGTTCGTCTTGCTCGATCAGGAGGCGAAGCCAATGCCATTGCAATACGTATTGCAAGAGCCGCAACTGGAAAAGAAAAAATTGCCATATGTGGATATCACGGCTGGCATGATTGGTACTTAGCGACAAACCTTGGAGATAAGCAGGCTTTAAATGAACATCTTTTGCCTGGTTTAGATCCCAATGGTGTGCCTAATTCTCTTTCTGGTACCGTAATACCATTTAGTTTTAATAATATCGATCAAGTAAAAGATATAGTCTCTAGGCATGATTTGGCTGCAATAAAAATGGAGGTAGAACGTTCAGTCCCTCCAAAAGAAGGATTTTTAGAAACTATTAGAGAGATTTGTACGAAAAAAGGGATAGTTCTTATTTTTGATGAATGCACTTCAGGGTTCAGAGAAACTTTTGGAGGAATTCACAAAAAGTATAAAATTTCCCCTGATTTGGCAATGTTTGGTAAAGCTTTAGGAAATGGTTACGCTATTACAGCTGTTATTGGAAAAAGAAATGTTATGGAGGCAGCCCAAAGTACTTTTATAAGTAGTACTTTTTGGACAGAAAGAATTGGCCCTGTAGCCGCTTTAAAAACTTTAGAAGTAATGCATCAACAACAAAGTTGGGTACAGATAACAAAAACAGGTAGACAAATCAAAGGAATCTGGAATGAATTAGCAAATAAGTATTCTTTAAAAATAGAACACTATGGAATCCCATCTTTGGCTGGATTTAATTTTAAATACAGAAATCATCTAAAATATAAGACTCTTTTGACACAGGAAATGCTTAAGGAGGGCTTCTTAGCCTCAACTATCTGTTATTCGTGTATTTCTCATTCAAATGAGATACTAGATTTATATTCTGAGAAACTTGATAATGTTTTCTCTCTAGTATCTAGATGTGAGGATGGATTTGATATTGACAATCTTTTGGAATCTTCAGTTTGCCATAAAGGCTTCTCAAGGCTTAATTAAAAGCTTTTAAAAGAGTTTTTATTGTTGGGAAAACAGTTATTTTGGGCGAGTAATTTCTAAATTATTTTTTCAAAAAAAGAATTAAAACTTTTGCTCTTTTGAGAAATGCTATTGAAATCTATAATAAATATTGCATGGGAAAAGATTAAAATGAAATATAAAGTTATGATATATAATTAGATGGGATAGTTTAGAGAATTGAATTAGTGAATCTATATTTATTTATGCCAACATTAAATGAAGAGAAAACTATCATTATATTATTAATCTCAGCAAATAATATATTTATAATATTCTTGTTGTAAAAGGTAATAGCATTGATAAAGCTTATATTTATACGCTTAATGAAAGTACAAAGATTATAACAAATGCTAAAACATGGTTATACTCAAACTCTGGGAAATAGCTTTATATATGCTTTATAAAGAGGCGCAAAAATAATGTTAAATTTGTAAGCTTATGATCAAAATCTATATGAGACAATTCCTAAATAATTAATTTATTTGAGAATCAAAATTTGAATTTGTATAAGCAGTGATAGAGCAATTACCTTATTTCTGAGCTAAAATACTTCCTTTTTTAAATTCTATCTTATTAATTAGTGACATTAATTGTGGAGTAAAATGTTATAATATAGAGATATATTATAACATTTTATATTAGTAGAATTACGAATCTTTGGCACATTATTAACATTATCTTTTCTTAAGCATAAGGTAAATTGTTTTACAAGAAAAATTATACTTAAACTA
Source organism: Prochlorococcus sp. AG-409-K04 (assembly GCA_003215555.1). Taxonomy (GTDB): domain Bacteria; phylum Cyanobacteriota; class Cyanobacteriia; order PCC-6307; family Cyanobiaceae; genus Prochlorococcus_E. The sequence goes on along the minus strand of QCKE01000008.1, from coordinate 20,257 downwards.
AGAATAAATCATTTAAGATATTCAATTATTCTTCTTAGTGAAATGAAAATTCCCAATGAATTTCTCAGGCAATTTCATTTATTTGTTTGATTGTTTTTGGTTGTGTAAAATGGCTTGACAGGAATCTATTTTCTTGAGATAATCACTTGATTAAATGGGCTATTCTATTGTTGTGGCTTCAAACACAAAATCTAAATTAGCTCATCTAACTAAGATATGTGAGGAGGATTATGAGAAAAAGCTTCAGAATGTATTAGAGAGAAGAATGGGAGCAGAGGAATTTAAAAAGTATAGAAATGAATATATGTCTTCCTATGATCCAGAATTGCAAATTAGTAGAAAATTTCTTCCTGTCAATACTATCACATTAAATTTGTCAGATAAATGTAACTTTAAGTGTAAAATGTGTGATGTTCCTTCTTTAAGTCAAAAGCAAAATATTGAGACAAAATCTGCCGAGGAATATTTAGAATTTGCATCTGAGATTGGCGTTAAATGTTGCATCATTGGTTCAGGTTCAGAAGTTACACTAAGTCATAACTGGAAAGAGATTGTAGCTAAAAGCTTAGAACTTTTCCCTGACGTTGTTTTGTTTACTAATGGAAGCATAATATCTTTGAAAGATATTGAATGGCTTTCTGACCTGGGTTTGGCTCGAATATTTTTTTCTCTAGATAGTGCATATAAGGAGACTTTTGAAATTATCAGAGGTTACAATCTTTTGGAACAAATAGAAAAAAAAATACATCATGTTGTTTCTTATCGTGAAAGTAAAAATCGGCCTTCACCATTAGTTCGAGTGTCTTTTGTTAAGCAAGAAGTTAATTCTTCAGAGCAAGAGGTCTTTATTCAAAAATGGTTGGGTAAGGTTGATTCTATAGAATTACAAGATCTTATTGATTTAGATAATATGTTTGTGGATAATATTGATAATGAAATAGATTATTTAAAAGAGAAAAATGTTAAACCATGGTGTCATTATCCATTTGCATATTCTTGTTTATGGTCTAATGGCGCAGTTAGCCCATGCTGTACGCCTTATGGTAGAGATATGCTTGATATAACATATACTAATGTCCAGTCTATTAGGGATTGGAAATCTCAATTGGAATCGAATCAAAAGATACTTAGACAGAAATTCACTTCTCAAGATTGGGATCAATTACCATCCACGTGTAAACATTGCTTGGTAAAACAAATTAAAAATAGATTACATCAAGAAGATTAAAAATGGCACTTGAATTACCACTATTAATGAATGATTTATCCAGAGAATATTTCTCAATTAAGGAAGAAATTGATGAAGCTATAAAAGAATGTATAGACACTACATCTTTTATAGGTGGACCTCAAGTCAGTTTATTTGAGACTGAATTTGCAAAAGCAGTCTCTAAGGATTTTTGTATAAGTTGTGGTAATGGTACTGATGCACTTTATATAGCTCTTAAGAGTTTTGATTTAGACATTAATGATGAAGTCATAGTGCCTGCATTGACTTGGATTTCATCTAGTGAGACTATCACTCAAGCAGGAGCAAAGCCAGTATTTGCAGACATCGAGGAAGGGAGTTGGGTTATTACTTTAGATAGCATTAAAAAAGTTCTTTCTTCAAAAACGAAAGGAATTGTTGTCGTTAATTTGTATGGAAAACTGGCTAATATTAGTCAAATTGCTTCATTCGCCAAAGAGCATAATTTATTTGTAATCGAAGACTGTGCTCAATCTCATTTGGCAAAAAATAGTAAATTAAAACATTATTCAGAATCAGATATTTCTACCTATTCTTTTTTCCCAGGTAAGAATTTAGGAGCCTATGGGGATGCTGGAGCTATAACTACAAATGATTCTGAAATTGCTAACTTTTGCAGATTATATGCAAGACATGGATCTTTAAAAAAAGGTAATCATATTATAGAAGGAATAAATAGTAGGATGGATACTATTCAAGCATCAATCTTAGCTGTTAAATTAAAATACCTTTTGAAAAACACAGAAAAGAGAATACAAAATGCAATTCTTTACCACAAGCATCTAAGCGTAATTAAACAGATTAATATTCCTATGCTTTCTAGTGGCTTGTCACATGTTTATCATTTATATGTTATAAATACTGACGAGAGAGACTCTCTTAAGAAATATTTAGCAGAACATTCAATATTTACTAATATCAATTATCCGATAGCATTGCCTGATCAGAAATGTTATAAATCTAATCTTATTCAGGCTTCTAAAGATTTTCGCGTTTCTCGATATCTTGCACGAACTTGTTTGTCTCTACCTATGCATCCATTTTTATTAGAAGATGAGATTAAGTATGTAGCTCATAAAATTCAGAGTTTTTTTGAGAAGTGATTTATTATGCACCATATACTTATGATCTTCAAGGCCCAGCAGATAGAAGAAGATTCCCTTATTATGCTAAAAAATATAATATAAAATATGAATTATACTCTTCTAAATCTAGCAAAGGAAAAGTTATAGCTAATCCTTTTTCTAGACATCTTCCTAGGATACTTCAGCAAGCAAAAGAAAATGAAATAGAGCTTATTTTTGAAACTGTTGATTCACTTTTTATAGAGCCTTGGTATAGCCACTATAATCTTTTAAAGTCTCTTAAAGAATTTCGAATTAATTATAAGTTATTAATTGGACTTTTAAAATATTCATCGATGGTTATTGTTTCTAACCATCTACAAAAATCTTATCTTTCGACTATAGGAGTTAGAAATATAAAAATAATACCAGATTATTCAAATGAATATAAAAAGGATATTAATTCACCCAATTATATTTATAAAAAAAGGTTAATTATTGGATGGGAAGGTATGGGATTTAATGCTAAAGCTTTGAATGAAATAGAAGGATATGGGATAGATAACAATAATGATATTATAGTAATAACTGATTCTAGGGGGTTCTCATCAATTTCTAATAATATATGTATATCAGCTTTTCATGAATGGCATAGAGAAGAGCATGTAAAGCTTATAGAAAAAGTTGATGTTATGATCTTACCTGTTTGTTCAGGTAGTTGGATTCATATGGCAAAGCCTGCCACTAGGATAAGACATTATTTTAATCTAGGCATACCAGTAATTGCTTATCCAACTTCCGCAAATCAGTTTGAAATGAATAGAGCAGGATTAGGGGAATTTTCTTCACCAATTAGTCTTTGGAATAGTCTATTAACTTTATTGAAAGATCCTCTTATCAGGCGTCAATATGTTTCGAAAATCATTAATTATAAGGAAAAATATCTTCAAGAAGATACTTTAGATAGTAGCTGGTCTGATATAATGTGTTACAAAAATAATATGTATGTATAATTATTTGCTTGAACTATGAAATTAATGTATATATAGAGTATCTATTGGTAATACAATTAATTTTAAAATGAATATTATTTACTCTATTATAAGGAAAATTATTTATATATTCTATTTTCAACTTTCAAAACATAAGTTTAAAACTGTTACTTTTGAAGAGACAGTAACTATAAAAAAAAAATTGCTTGAAGAAGGTGTGGTCTTAATCAAGAATACATATTTTAAGAACAATGTAGAATTATTTAATAATATAGATAAAGATTATTGTAGCCAGAGATCAATTAATATTCCTAATAGTTATTCATATTATTACGAGGACTTGGTCTCTTTAGCTTTGGCTAATAGTCAATCTGTAATTGAACATAGAGGCTTCCCCGTTGTCTCTAGATTAAAAAAAAGAACCACTAACCATTCTGCTGATAAGGGTATATCGGATGTTTTTTTTGCAAAATATATATTATCAAAGACACAGAATAATATCATAGAAAATACTATTAGACCTTTAGACCGAATAATGGCCGAATTAGGTTATAAAAGGAGTTCTTATATAAATATATATTTATATGATTCAGTTTATACGCCAAGATGCTTTCACTCTGACTATATGTTGGATAGATATAAAGTGTTTCTATATTTAGATACAATTTTAGATATTAAAGATGGACCATATGCATATCTTGTCTCATCTCACCGTTATTTCTTCTCTCTCTTGCAAAAAATAACTCGATTTATCCTAAAACCTGTTTTTGGCAATAATTTGGGATATGGTACTTGGGATGGATTACTCTTTGATTCTAAGTTAATGACGCCAATCTTTCTTGAAAGTGGAGATATTGTGATAACAAACAATAGAGGTATACATGGTGATTTCCCTGCTGCAAGGCCTTTTAAACGCCGTGTTATAGTATTGCATTATTCTTAAAAATATGATATCACTATCTTTAGTTGGATGTGGAAGAATATCTGATAGGCATGTTAGTGCTATTAATAATTGTCCTAATTTAAATTTAATCTCTGCCTACGATATTGATTCTAAAAAAGCTTCACTTTTTAATGAAAAATATTCTATTCCTGCATATGATTCATTACAAGAGATGATCAATAGTAACAAAGCAGATGTAGTTGTAATACTAACTTCTAGTGGGAACCATTTTAGTACTTATCTTGAAGTAAGATCTTTTTTTGATCATATTATAATTGAGAAGCCATTGACACTTAGGATAGAGGATGCAAGGGAAATTATTAAAGATGAAATTAGCGGGAAAAATATTTATATAGTTAAACAAAATCGTTTTAACAAACCTGTAGTGCTATGTAAGCAACTTATTGAAGATGGTTTGCTAGGGGATTTGTTTCTTGGCTCTATACGTGTTAGGTGGTGTAGAACTCAAGATTATTATAATTTATCTGATTGGCGAGGGACATGGGCTAACGATGGAGGGGTGTTAGCAAATCAGGCAATTCATCATATTGATTTACTTCTTTATCTTATGGGAGGATTTAAATCGGTTGATGCGATTACACGCAACTTTGGATCAGAAATTGAGGTTGAGGATACAGCAATAGCTCAAATTGAATTCACTAATGGTTCTATTGGAATAATTGAAGCTACAACTGCTACTAGGCCAACTGATTTAGAGGGCTCGATTTCTCTTTTAGGAACTAGCGGAGCAATTGATATTGGAGGGTTTGCTGTGAATTCACTTAAAAGATTGGAATTAAATGATGAAAATAGAAAGAGATATTATTCAGATCGAATAGCTGAATATTCAGAGAATCCCCCTAATGTTTATGGTTATGGTCACAATGAATTTTACAAACGTGTTTCTGATTCGATCACAAATTTAAAACCAGATAAAACGATATCTGCTTCATCAGGCATAGCATGTTTGGAGCTTCTACATTCAATTTATGTATCAGCTGCTGAGAATCGTAGGGTTTTTTCTTCAGAAAAAGTTTCGTATAAGCCTTTGGGTAATTCCAATAATAATTGAATATGATTCCCCAGCTAATTTTAGTATTAGATGAGATTAGAAGGCGTTCTTCTTTTAAGCAAATACGTCAACATCATGAAGTAGGAAATATATGGCCGTTAAATAATTCTTTTTTTATAGATAATAAATGGATGAATACTAGTGAATCTTTTTTTATTAAAGGGAACGGGGATTTTTTTAATGGTGTGAATCTTATATTTTGTAGTAAATCTATGCTTTTTAATCCACTTTATGATTCAAATCATCTTTATGGATTAAAACATTTTTTACATTCTTTGAATCCTAAGCCAACAATAATAGTAGATGGTAAGAAGGAGAATTTTAAAAATAAAAAATATTTATTTAATATATTTTTTTTAAATAAATATTTATATTTTCTTTTATTTTCCCATTTGTATAGATTGCCTCGCTTTTTAAGATTTAATCTTTATTTATTACAAACTTTTTTCTTAATTTTTCTTTTCTTCTTAATCCGACCCAGGTCTATTTTTGTAGCTCATATTCATAGGTATTGGCAAGTGGTATTAGTCGCCAAGATATTTAATATCAAGACTTTTCATTATATGCATGGAATCATCTGTCCTGCTTCAAGAGATTTTTCTCCTTTCTTACTTGATAAATTTAGATCTTCTATCCCAGATATTTTTCTTCATCCTAATCGTGTTAGCTATTTTCAAGTCTTATCTTTGAAAATGATCCCAGCTGATAATTGTTTTTTATTGCCATTTCAAAGAAATAAATCTAGTTCGTTAATAACCCATGAGAAAAATAGGATTACTTTGTTAGGCACATGGTTTGTCGACACAAATAATAAGTTTCTTTATCCGCATATATTATATACTATTTTTAGTACAATAAAGGAAAAATATCCAAATTATTCCATACAATATGTTCCTCATCCTCTGGAATCAGATCCTTTGCCAAAAAGATTAGTTGATCATTTTGATGTTAATATTTCTTCCTCAGATAAGCTTTCTTCAAAAAGAATATTTTCTTTTTGTTCAACTTTAAGTATAGAAATGTTTGATTTTTACTCTATACCCTCTACACTTATTACTATAGATTCTATATCATACAATTATACGAAATCACTATGTCAAAAATTATCAGGTTTTGATGTGATAAATATAGAAACAAACAATATTAAATATCAAGATTTTTATGAATAATCAAGATTTTTCGGTTTCTAAATCTTCTATCTCTCCTTTAAAAATAGGGAAGAATTGTAAATTCATACTTCCTTCTAATATTTATGGATGTATACTAGGAGATAATGTTTTTGTCGGACCCTTTTGTGAAATACAATCAAATGTAACTATAGGGAAAAATACGAGAATTCAGTCTCATAGTTTTATTTGCTCCCTAGTTACTATTGGAGACGAATGTAGAATAGGCCATGGTGTTATGTTTATAAATGACTTGTATCGCGGGGGTAAACCTTCAGGAGGAGATAAGAATAAGTGGATGGGTACATATATTGGTTCTAGTTGCTTAATAGGTTCTAACGCAACAATTTTGCCAGTTTCAATTTGTGATCATGTAGTTATAGGAGCAGGAGCAGTGGTTACTAAGGATATTACAATTCCAGGTACATATGTAGGTAATCCCGCTAAATTAATTTAGCAAAAAAGAAAAAATATATTTCCTATGAATATTGTTATAAAATCTACTCTTAATAATATTAAAAAAAAAGATATTATTTTCGCAGATTGTCATTTTGTTGTTTTTTCTTCGTGTGAGGAAATATTGGATTGTGTAATAGTAATAATAAAAAAGCTTATCTACAATGAACAGAAAATAGATCCATTGAAAATTTCTTCTTATGTAGATATACCAGGTTGGTTGATTATAGATATGAAAAATAATTTGATTTATCAGGATCATTTGGCTACATTACCTTGCTTTTTTGATCGGAAAAAATTGATTATCTATTTAGGATATCCTAGTACTTATGATTCATCAGAATATGAAATTGAATATGATTTATTTGGCTATTGTTTAGCTCAAACATTTCAGAATTTAATTATGATATCTGCAGGAACAATTTATAATTATTTAACTAGAGAAGTTCATGAATGGTTTGTTTTCAAACGTTCATTTCTAAATTCTTTTGACTTATCTCATTTTGATCAAATATTAAATCATACTTTTGATAAACTTAGCTCATTATTAGGAAAAAATAAAATAGTTATTCCTCTCTCCGGTGGGTTTGATTCACGAATTATTTTAGAACAGATGATAATACGAAAATTTAATGTTCAAACGTATTCAATTGGCTCATATCATAGTCCTGAGGTTAAGACAGCCAAATCTATTGCAACTTCTTTAAATATACCTTTTTTTCATATAAATGTTGATAGAAATTCATTAGCAATGTTTTTAAAAACAAAAGAATTTAAGGATTTTTGGATATATTCAGGTGGAAATTTCTCGTTACCTCATTTTGCTGAATGTATGTTTTCATTAAAAGAACCTTTCCTCGATACTCAGGCCTATGTGTTACCAGGTCATTCATTGGATTTCCTTGCTGGTAGCCATTTGCCCTTGTTAAATGATGACTCTAAGTTCTGTCTTAACTCTTCGATTTCTGAGTACCACTGCATACCTAGAAGAAGTTTAAGGTTGGCAGCAGATATAGCTTCAAAATATACTAATAAAGACTTAAATGGTTTATCAGCTTTGGAAAATTTTGATTATAATTATAGACAATCTAGGTATATTGTGAATCATATAAGAAATTTTGAGTATATTGGTTTAACCCCATTATTACCTTTGTTTGGTTTTAGCCTTGTTAATTATTTTATGAATTTAAAATATGCAGACTTATATAAACGAAAATCACTTTTAAAATATTATAAATACTCTATCAAACCATTGCAAAATTTACCATATGTTACCTCCTATCCTGATGCTTCTAGAATTAAAAAATTTCTCAAAAAATCGATTTTTTTGAGGTCTTTAGTATCATTATATAGATATTTTACATATAAAGAGAAAGATACTATTTTTTTATCAGTAGGATTTTTAGCAGTGTTAAATCAGATTTTTATCAGAGGTTGTATTCATCCTTTGGCGATATTAAGGCTCCTTAGAAAGGTAAAGTTAGAATGAAAATAATACTTTTATGTGGTTGGACTACTTTAGAGCCTAAAGCCGGATATCAAGTTAAATCAATAGCTCAATTAGGTTATCATGTTTCCTTAATTACTTCAGATAGTTTTGGCCGTTCTCAAAGTGTGCTAAGTAAAAATTGTAAATATTACACTTTTATAAAAACTCCTAGTCGTTCTCCATTGCAAGAAATAAAGAGAATCTTACTTTATTTATATAAATATAAAAAATCAATAAATAAAGTTGTCATAACACCTATGAGCTATACATCGCTATTTACTATATTTCTATGTGGATTGTTTTCTATTGATTATGTCCTATTGGAATGGGGTTCTATTACTGATTTAAATAAAGTGAACCTCATCCTAAAATTTTTAGCTTCTTCTTGTTATAGGTATTCTAAAAAAGTTGTATACAAGGAACCTCATATGAAGAGAATATTATCTTCTTTATTTTTTAAACCTAGTTCTAATTTAATTCATCTACCCAATTGTATAGATACAGACCAAGAAAATATTAAAGAATCACAAGCAAAACATTTTAATTTGCAATCTTTTGATATTGACTTTCTTTGGGCAAATCGTCCCATCTGGAGAAGATATCCAGAGTTATTTTTATCAGCAAGTTTACAGACTTGTTTCTCAAACTATGTATTTAGAATGTATGGTATGAATTCACATACTAGTGATATTACAGAACAGAAATTTTTGTCTTTAGTTAAGAAAGTTAATAAATATGATTCTAATATAATTCAGTCATATTCATTTGATATCTATGATATTTTCTCTAGATCTAAATACTTTATATTAGCATCTAGGGATATATATGGAAATAATTCTTTGTTGGAATCTATGGCTATTGGTTTAGTGCCAATTGTTTCTAATACTTATTGGACAAGGGATTTTGTTCCTAAGGAATCAGCTATAATTTTTGACAATAATTTGCCATCTTTTTATGCTGCATTGAAATTAGCATCAAATTTAAATAGTAATGAGTATCAAGAACGTTCTGAACATGTAAAACAGTGGGTGACTGATAAATTCTCATTAAATGATTGGAAAAAACGTTTTAAAGAATTGATTTAATAATTTAAGTCCATAGATTTTCACGATTTGAATAATCTTAATTACTATTATTTGACTTTATGACTTTGAATATTTAAATTTATATATAATTGTATTCCTCTATCAATGCAGGCAGTTATTTTGGCAGGAGGTTTAGGTACAAGGCTAAGTGAAGAAACTCAGATTAAGCCTAAACCTATGGTTCATATAGGAGGTAAGCCTATTTTATGGCATATACTTAAAATTTATAGTTCATATGGTATAAATAATTTTGTTATATGTTGTGGTTATATGGGATATGTAATTAAAGAGTATTTTGCTAATTACTTTTTACATACAAGTGATATTACTTTTCATATGGATAGAGAAAATCGTATAGAGGTACATCAGCAAAAGAGTGAACCTTGGAAAATTACTCTAGTAGATACTGGAGAGTTAACTCAAACAGCTGGTAGATTGCAAAGGGTTTCGCCATATTTAACAGATGATCAATTTTGTTTTACGTATGGAGATGGATTGTCAAATGTTAATATTAATAGTTTAATTTCTCATCATAACTCTTCAAAAAAACAAGCTACACTTACTGCTGTGCAACCACCTGGCAGATATGGGGCTTTAATATTAGAAGGAGATCAAGTCGCTTCTTTTCAAGAAAAACCGGATGGAGATAATGCTTGGATAAATGGAGGTTTTTTTGTTCTCGAAAGTTCAGTAATTAATCTTATAGAGAGTGATGCTTCAAGTTGGGAAACAGATGTTTTACCGGTTCTTGCTGAAAAAGGTGAACTAAACTCTTATAAACATTTTGGTTTTTGGCAGCCAATGGATACTTTGAGAGATAAAAATAAACTAGAAGATCTCTGGTCTTTAGGAAATCCTCCTTGGAAATCATGGTAAAGAATGATTCTATGAGTAGCTTTTGGTGCAATCGTAAAGTTGTCATTACAGGTCATACAGGGTTTAAGGGAAGTTGGTTGCTTTTGCAGTTGCTTGAGCTTGGGGCTGAAGTCTGGGGCTACTCTTTGGATTGCGAAACTGACGAAGTATTATTTAATAAACTTTACTTAACTAATAAGAAAAAAAATCCTAATTATAACTTTGTCCATAGAATTGGAGATATAAATGATATATCAAGCTTTAGTAAATTTATTAATGAAGCAAGTCCTGATATTATTTTTCATCTTGCAGCACAGCCTTTAGTTAGAGAATCATACTTAGACCCTTTGAAAACTTGGAATACAAATGTTCTTGGCACTTTGAATCTTTTAGAGTCTGTAAAAGGGTTAAATAAGTGTATAGCAATGGTTTTAATCACAACAGATAAAGTCTATCAAAATAAAGAATGGATCTATGCCTATAGGGAGGAAGATAGGCTTGGAGGCCATGATCCATATAGTGCAAGCAAAGCTGCAATGGAATTAGCCGTAGATAGTTGGAGAAAAAGCTTTTGCGGAAATAAATCTCATCAAACATCTTGTCTTTCAATCGCCACTGCAAGAGCAGGTAATGTTGTTGGAGGAGGTGATTGGTCGAAAGATCGTTTGGTTCCAGATTGTGTAAAAGCGTTGCATATTAATGCTCCAATTAAAATTAGAAATCCTAGTGCTAAAAGGCCTTGGCAGCATGTTCTTGAGCCTTTGCATGGTTATATCACCCTTGCAAAAGCTTTATATGAATTTCAATTGAAAAGTGATTCATATGAAAATAATCCTTATTCAACATCATTTAATTTTGGATCAGGTCCTGAATCAAACAAAACAGTGAAGTCATTTGTTGATGAAATTTTAGAATTATGGCCAGGAGAATGTTTTCATATAAATTCAAGTGAGAATTTACATGAGGCTAATAAGCTGAGTCTTTCTAGTGAAAAAGCTTTTCATATGTTGAATTGGTCTCCTGTTTGGAATTTTCATCAAACTATTCGAAATACAATCGAATGGTATCAAAAGTTTTATGACGGAAATAGTGCTTTGTCTTGTTGTTTAAAAGATATAGAGGAATATCAAATTTATCTGGAAAAGTATTATGCATAAACTTGATATTAAAGGAGTATTTGAAATCACTTCAACATGTTTTGAAGATGAAAGAGGTTTTTTTCTAAATATTTATCGTAGTTATGAAGGGAAATTTTTAGAAACATGGGGATCTAATCCTATTGTTCAAATTAATTTAAGTCATACTAAAACTGTTGGTTCAATTCGAGGTCTTCATTATCAATTAGATCCTTATTCTGAAGCTAAATTAGTAAGATGTTTGAAGGGGAAAGTTTGGGATGTTATTGTCGACCTTAGACAAGATTCTAATACTTATGGAAGATGGTGCTCTTTAGAATTGTCTGGAAGTAAGGCAAATTCAGTTTTTATCCCACCTGGATGTGCTCATGGATTCCAAGTTCTTGAAGAATCTAGTGAACTTCTTTATCTTCATTCTCAAGAATGGAAACCTAAATACGATACTGGTATACGTTGGGATGATCCAACTTTATCCATAGCTTGGCCTATGCCAATTTCTCAAATTAGTGAGAAAGATAAAAACCTTCCCTTGTTTAAGTAAATATGACTTACTTGTGTCGTCATTGTAAATCAAAACTTTCTAAGCAAGTTATTGATCTTGGGCATCAACCACCCAGTAATGCTTATTTAGATAAATCTCAATTATCTTTACCCGAGACCAAGTATCCAATGAAGGTATTTGTATGTGAATCATGTTGGTTATTTCAATTGCCAGAACATGTGGCCCCAGAAAAACTGTTTACCCCTAATTATGCTTACTTATCTAGTACTTCGGAATCTTGGATAAATCATTCTAAAAATTTTGCTTATAAGTCAATTCAAGATCTGAAACTTAATCAAAATAGCCTTGTTGTGGAAATAGCAAGTAATGATGGTTACTTACTGCAGTATTTTAAATCTTCTAATATACCCTGTCTGGGAATAGAGCCAACAAAACTTACAGCTGAAATTGCGATTTCAAAAGGCATAAAAACATTGAAGCGATTTTTTAATTATGAGTTTTCTAAAGAGCTTCAATCTGATGAACCATTATGCGAGCAGGGCGCAGATTTAATAATTGCTAATAATGTTGCAGCTCATGTTCCTGATATAAATGATTTTATTAGGGGTATTGCAAACTTGCTTAAGCCACTCGGAAGAGCTTCTATAGAATTCCCTCACCTTTACTCACTCTTAAAATTTAATCAATTTGATACTATTTATCATGAACATTTTAGTTATTTTAGTTTATATACTTTTTCATTAATAGCTTATCAGAATGGATTAATTGTTGAAGATGTGGAAACTTTAAATACACATGGAGGAAGTTTGCGGGTATGGTTAACACATTTAAGTCAATCTGAACCTAATCAAAGAGTACTAGATCTTTTGAACAAGGAAGAAGATTTTGGTTTGCAGTCATTATCAGTTTATAACGATTTTCAAAATAGAGCTATCAAAGCAAAGCATGATTTACTTGATTTTCTTCTTAGCTCTTTGAAGAAAAAGCAAAAAGTTATTGCCTACGGTGCAGCCGCTAAAGGGAATACATTGTTAAACTTTGCAGGCATCAAGGATGACCTTCTACCTTATGTTGTGGATAAAGCTAAGAGTAAACAAGGTAAATTTCTTCCAGGAAGTCACATTCCAATCGTTTCTCCTGAATTGATTGCACAAATTTCTCCTGATACTTTATTAGTGTTACCTTGGAATATTTTGCAAGAATTAAGGGTTCAATTAAAAGGATATGATCTTGTTACAGCGATTCCTGAAATAAAATATTGGAATTCATGATAGAAACTATTCATTTAATAGGAAGTGGTGGTTTTATTGGTAGTGCAATAAAACGTTTAAATATTGATAATAATTTAGTATTTTGGAGTAGCAATAAGGCTAATTATAATGATTATTATTTTGATTTATATGAAAGAAATAGTTGGGTTGATATGATTAAAAATAAACCTAAAATTGTTATTCTATTGAGTTGGCCAGGTTTACCTAATTATAATTCTGATCACCATCTCACAAAAAATCTTCCTAATTCGATTGCTCTTCTAGATAACCTTATTAAAGCTGGTATTGAAAAAATTGTAATAGCAGGTACATGTTATGAGTATGGTTGTGTTGATGGAAGTATAAAAGAAAAATTTCCTACAAACCCTCAAAATCTTTATTCAATTGCTAAAGATACTTTGAGAAGATATTCAGAGATAAAATGTGGAATTAATAATGTTAATTTTTCCTGGCTTAGAATATTTTATGTATATGGACAAGGACAAAATGAAAAATCCTTATATCCATCTTTAAGAAGAGCAATCTTTTCCAAATCGAAAGTTTTTAAATTGACATCAGGAAATCAATTGAGAGATTTTGTTCCAGTTGATGAAATCGCTAAGCAATTGATTGCTTTGGCAACGAATTCCAAAGCAAGTGGAATTTATAATGGAGGTTCAGGTTACCCTACATCAATAAAAGATTTTGCAGAAAAAGTAGTTTTTCAATCAAATTCCAAAATAAAGCTTGAGTTCGGAAAAGTACCTGATCGTAAAGATGAGTCTCAGGGTTTTTGGGCTGATATGACAAAGTTTAGCAACCTTAAATAAATATAATTGGATTTGTGTTTAATGAAAATAATGTTTTGAATATTTTATTTGCTTAAATAAAAATTATTTATTTGTTTTATATTTAAGCATTTATATACTAAAATTGTAATAATTAATGATTTATTTGAATGTGCGGAATAGCTGGTTTGGCATCTCTTCCTAAAGCAGATTTTAATCTAGTAAAAATTGCAAACTCAATGGGAAAATCTATTTCTTATAGAGGCCCTGATGATTTTGGAATATTTACTTCTGAAAAACTGAGTATTGCTTTTGCACATGAAAGGTTATCTATCTTTGACTTATCAGAAGCGGGCCATCAGCCTATGGTTTCTTCTTCAGGAAGGTATGTTATATGTTTGAATGGAGAAATATATAATCATATACAATTAAAGAAATCTATTGAGTTAAATAAATCAGAAATAAAATGGAGAGGTAGTTCTGATACTGAAATATTTTTAGAAGCTATAGAAGTTTTTGGTTTAAAAGAAACACTACATAAGTCACATGGTATGTTTGCATTCACATTGCTTGATAAGAGAAGCAATACCTTCCATTTGATTAGAGATCGATTTGGTGAAAAACCTCTTTATTGGGGATTAAGTGGTTCAGGTGTAAATCGTTCATTTGTTTTCGCATCAGATCTTAAAGCAATTAAAACTTATCCATATTTTAATAATCAAATTAATGATATCTCTTTTCAAAATTATCTTCGCTTGTCTTATGTCCCTTCTCCTTACTCAATATTCTCTGATATTTATAAGTTAGCTCCTGGTCATATGATCTCATTAAAATTACCTCTTGATATTTCTAATGGTCTTCCTGAAAGTAGAAATTGGTGGTCTATGGAATCTATATTTAGTACTTCTGCAAATAAGAGTTTTGATCATGAGAATATTGCTATATCATACTTAGAGGATTTACTAAAAAAAATATTAATTGATCAAGGTAAAGCTGATGTTCCTTTGGGAGTTTTTCTTTCTGGTGGAATAGATTCATCTCTTATTGCAGCCTTGTTGCAAAATGTATCTTCACGCAATGTAAATTCATTTACAATAGGATTTGAAGATTCAAGATTTAGTGAAGCAGATACAGCAAGGGAAATTTCCAAAAGTATAGGTACTAATCATACAGAGATTCTTTTGACCAGTAATGATGCCTTGGAAATTATCCCTTATCTATCGGATTTATATGCTGAGCCATTTGCTGATTCATCTCAAATTCCAACTTATTTAATTTCTAAAAAGGCTAGGGAATCTGGTTTAACAGTTGCCCTTAGTGGTGATGGAGGCGATGAATTATTTGGTGGATATAATCGCCATATATTTGCTCCTAAATTATTCAATACTATAAAATATCTTCCTTCATACTTGATTCCAACAGCAGCTAAAGTAGGCAAAAAAATTAATTCAGAGTTACTAAATGTATTTGGGGATTTAATTTCTATAAAACACTTAGGTAGTAAGTTTAGCAGGTTAATTAATTCTTTAAATTATTTTAATTCCGAAGAACAATATTATTTCTCAATGATTAGTCAGTGCCAAGATATTTCTTCAATTTTATCTAGCAAGTATAATTACTTGTTAAATAATAGTTACCAAGAATCAGTGCTCTATAAAATAACCAAACCTTTTTCATCTTTTAATTTTTCATCACGAATGATGATATACGATACATTGACATATTTGCCGGATGACATTTTGGTAAAAGTTGATAGAGCAGCAATGGGAGTTGGACTAGAAACTAGAGCTCCATTTCTAGATCATCGTGTAGCGGAATTCTCATGGAAACTACCACTTTCTATGAAAATACGAGGAATGAAAGGTAAATGGATTTTAAGAGAAATATTGAAAAAATATATTCCAGTAAAATTAACTGAAAAGCCTAAAAGTGGATTTGCTATACCCTTATCAAGCTTTTTATCAGGTCCCTTGAGACCATGGGCACAAGAACTTCTAAACCCTAGTCGCATAATAAAGGAGGGAAAATTTAATCATGATGTTGTTGACAAGTTATTTTTAGATCATATAGAAGCTAGAGCAGATAATTCTTCTATACTTTGGAATATATTAATGTGGCAAGCTTGGCAAGAAAAATATATCGAAACTTAATTTATTTTATATCTAATACTCAATCTTAGATGATTTAGATATTTTCTTGTTGAATTTTAAATAGATAAAAGGGAGTAAAATTAAAGCGAAACTTACAACCTGATGTCTAGAAGCTGTACCCCAGTTTGTTGTCCCTAGGCTGTAAGCAAAATTTATAAAAAACCAAATTAATATCATCAAATCTATGGATTTTTTTTCAAAATATAAAGCTAAATTTCTATTTCTTAGATATATGAATAATGTAAATAGGGTAAATAATCTTTCTGGATATATAATTAAGTCTGTTATCCTATAGCTAAATCCTAATGGAGCGACAATGTAAGCTAAGAATTGCATAACAATGGAAAAAGGATTGTCAGGCGTTACATAATTCCCATATGTTGCAGCTGCTTGCATACCATCGCTTTCAGAACCTTCCAGAAATTCAGCAGCAGTTTCTAACGGTACTTGTTCTAGGATGTAATTTATAACTGAATATTCAATTACAAAATATACTAAGCTGAATGTTAAAAGAATAGTTAATAGAAGGTATAATATGCGCGGTGATAATTTTAGGTTCAATATTTTTTTAAACTGGTATATGGATAATAATTTATTTTGATAGCCATAAGTTGATAAGAAAATAATAGGTACAAATAGCAAGAATATGTAGTGTAATGAAATCCCTAGAATGATCGAAAGTATATAAATTATTTTTTCGTATAATTTTATTTTATTACCTTTAAAGGATTTTATCGGTATATATATTATAAATAAAATTACAAAAGATTGAAAACACTCTCTCAGGACATAAGTTTGGTTTGTAGCAATAGATGGTGCTAACCCATAAATTAATACTAATATTTGCCCCCCTAGCTTTGAAGGATTTGAAAAAAGAAGATATAGATTTATTAAAATCAATATAGTTAAAGATGATATTAATATTGATAAACAGTGACTAGCGAAATACGATGGTTGGTATGTAAGTTTTTGAAGTAAACCATGTATTAATTCGTGAGATCTTGTCCCTCTAAGTATCGATTCAATTAGTCCAATATCACCGTCAATTAATTTTTCAATGTAGCTATCAATTGCTACAGCTTTAGTGTAATGTCCTGGAGAATCATTAATTCCTCCAGGTAATCCTATTATTGTATTTAATATAGCAATTAATATCCTTACTCCTATTACAATTAGATAGTGAAGCTTTAGTGCTTTTGGTATTAGTGAGCTTATACTCAATGATAAAACGATTAATATTAGACCAATTAGCAAGATCTACCTCAAAATAATAAAACTAAAATAGATGAAAAATTTCATTTTTGTCAACTTACCTTTAGCAGCCTTTATAATTTTAGTAATGCATAATTTAGTGACTATTGAAGCTTCTTTTCATAGTGAATATTGATTGGTTTTTTGTTTCTCATAGGCTACCCATCGCTAGGGAAGCTTTGAGATTAGGTTATGAGGTCCATTTGGCTTGCTCTTTCACAAAATATGAGAAATTTTTATGTGATGAGGGATTAATTCTTCACCCTTTAAAATTGACACGAGAAGCAAATAATTTATTAGATGTTTTTTATAATCTTTTAGAAATAAGGGAACTGAATAGAATTCTTAGGCCTGATGTTATTCATCTTGTTACGATAAAACCAGTCTTGCTGGGTTGTTTATCTTTACATCTTTTGAAAGTAAAACCTTTAATAGTATGTTCTGTTTCAGGATTGGGCCATATTTTTGTAGATCGTGGGATTCTGGCTAGCTTTAAGCAAAAAATAATTTCAATTTTGTACCATTTTGCATTTAAACACAAACATATAAATGTTATCTTTCAGAATAATGATGATCAAAGTATTATAGTAAAAATCTCTTCTTTACCAATAGAAAAATCTACAATTATTAGGGGCTCTGGTATTGAATTATCCAAGTATTCTGTAAAACAAATTCCTCTAGATCCACCCGTCGTTATTTTTCCTGCAAGACTTCTAATTACAAAAGGTATATTGGATTTTGTCGAGGCAGCTAAAAGACTTAGGCAATTAGCACGTTTTGTTGTTGTAGGTAACTTGGATTCTGGAAATCCAGCTTGCATTACTAAAGAACAACTTGATTTCTGGGTAAATAATGAATATTTTGAGTATTGGGGGTATTCTGAAAATATATCTAAGACTTTTGGAAAAGTTTCGTTAGTAGTTTTGCCTTCTTATAGAGAAGGTTTTCCTAAGGTTTTAATGGAGGCTGCGGCATGCGGTAGGCCTGTAATTACGACTAATGTTCCAGGATGTAGAGATGCAATCATTCCTGGATTGACTGGCGAGATTGTTCCATTGCGGGATCCAGATTCTTTATCTGATGCTATTAAAAGGCTAGTTTTGAATCCTGATCTGTTGATTTCAATGGGTAAACAAGCAAGGTGCCTAGCTTTAGAAAAATATGATATAAACTTTGTTATTGATAAACATCTTGATATATATTCGGGCTTAACCACTAAGGATTAAAATTGTGAATATAGCAATTACTGGTGCCAATGGTTTTATAGGTTCTTTTTTAGTTAAGTATTTATCGTCATTAAGTTATGATCTGACATTAATCCAACGAAAATCTCCATCGGAGTCGTTTTTTGTTCAAGGGATTAATGGCAAAACTGATTTTTCAAAAATACTTCAAGGAGTTGACGTAGTAATTCATTGCGCATCATTAGTCCATCAAAAGTCAGACAAATCAATTTCATTTGAATCCTATCGATCTGTAAATATAGATGGAACAAAGCGACTTGCTGAAGATTGTGTCAAATGTGGTGTTAAAAGGTTGATTTTTTTAAGCTCTATAAAAGTAAATGGTGAATTTAATGATAATGAAAGCATGTTTGATAATTACTCAGAGCCGAATCCAAATGATTCTTATGCAATCTCAAAGTATTTAGCAGAGAAAGAGCTTCGTTTAATTGAATCAAAATCAAGCCTACAAGTTGTTATTGTTCGTCCTCCTTTAGTATATGGACCTTTAGTAAAAGCAAATTTTTTCAAATTAATTAAAGTTATTGATAGTGGATATCCTTTACCTCTTCTAAATGTCAATAACTCAAGATCTTTTATGTATGTTGAAAACTTAGTCATGTTTTTAGAAAAATGTATTTCAAATGAAATGGTTGCGGGTAGGACTTTATTGATTTCTGATCCAAAACCATTGTCTACTAAGGAATTAATATATAATATATCAGAATTACTTGGTAAAAATACCAGGCTATTTTATTTTCCTATTAGTATACTTTCTTTTTTTGCATTATTTGTTGATCTAAAATCCCAACTCAATAAATTAGTTTGCTCATTAGTAGTTGATCCAAGAGAAACTTACTCTTTAGTTAATTGGTATCCACCAATTGACTTTTCTTTGGGAATAGAAAAAACTGTTAATTGGTTTTTATTAAGAAAATAGATCCTTTTATAGTTTTCAATTGCAATTACTACCATGAACTTTATAAACATAATTATTTATTTAATCATTAGCTACATTTTTACATATTTTTCGTATCAAATTTTAAGAAAATACCTTTCAGATCTACCTAATAGTAGAAGTAGTCATAGTGTTCCTAAGACTACAGGAGGAGGAATAATATTTTTAACTATTAGTTCATTTTGCTTCTTATTTTCAGAATGGAATATGCCTTTAGCGTGCATACCACTTTCTTTAGTTGGCCTAATGGATGATATTTTTGATATTCCAAAAACGTATCGTTTTTTAGTCCAAGCAATCACTATAACTTTCCTTTTATCATATTGCTTTATACTTAATAGTCTTCCTACATTGTTATATATTCCATCTTTTATATTTCTTTTGATATTAGGTATTTCTTTGATTAACTTTTCAAATTTTATGGATGGTATGGATGGACTATTGGCAGGAACAATGACTGTGATTCTGTCTACTATCGGATACAGTTATATCCCGGAGCTTTTCTTCTTAGTATTGCCTTTAATTATTTTTCTTCTTTTTAATTGGAATCCATCTAAACTTTTTATGGGAGATGTGGGTAGCCTGTTTCTTGGGGCTGTCTTCTTTGCTTCTTTATGTCAATTGCCAG
>QCKE01000007.1 GCA_003215555.1 Prochlorococcus sp. AG-409-K04 | reverse complement strand
AGCTAACCAGCCTCTGCCAAGTCATTTTGTAAATTATTTTCACAAGAAAGGACTCTTGACCAACTTGGTAATTGCTGAGTAACAGGAGATTCTAAAAACTTAATGGTGGAAGGTTTGATTATCTTTGAAAACTTTGCAACTGATAATTCTTCTTCATGCCTATCATATGGGAGATTATTGACTGCTGAATCTAATCCAAATTTTTTAACCCTATCTTGACCAACTCGTTTATATAAGACCTCAAGAGTTGCTAATTGAGAAATATTTAAGGTTTCTGCTTGATGTTCCATTATTCCACGCAAAATACTGGATAAAATCTCTGTACACATTCTTTGAAGACCTTCTTTCGGATTAGTACCAACTTCTTTGTGTTTGTGATCAAATACACCTAGATCAACTTGCGCAATTTTTGACAGTCTTACATTTCTATAAACCTCGGAAAGGAGTCCTATTTCTAGACCCCAATCACAAGGAATCCTTAAATTCATGCCTAATTCTCTAGTGAATGCAAATTCACCAGCAAGTGGGTATCTAAACGCTTGTAAATACTGTAAGAAATCTCCTTGACCAAAAATTTGTTCTAGAGAGTTTAATATTGGGCCTACAAATAATCTTGTAGCTCTCCCTTGAAGAGCATTTGATTCAAGTGAAAGCCTGCTATAAAAAGCTTTGACATATGAAATGCCATTAGAAGGTTCCAGTAAGGGTTGTAGCATTCTTGCTGGGTAAGAACTTTTAAAGGTTTTTATATCAGCATCGAACAATGCAACAACTTCTGATTTCCTTGTTGCTATGCCAATACCTTGCCAAACAGCCCATCCTTTTCCAGGAGTACCTAATAAATCGAGGCCATTCTTCTCTTGAGATTTTAGTAGCTCTATCACTTTTGGACTATTCGTCCATTGAATATGAACTGGAAAAGGCATGGATGAGAAAAATTTCTTTGCTTCTTCTACTTCTTCAGAAGATTTTGCTGATAACGCAATAACAAGTTCATTCAAACCTTTTAAATCTTTTAGGATGTCTCTTGTATGACTTAGAGCAGGTCTTTTAAACTCTTCAAACAAACATGGTATTAAAATAGCTGTGGGTGTATTGCTTAGGCCATTACTAAGATTTTTTAGAGAATCTTGTACAACTCCATATTCATGAATTGTTGTAATCAAACCCTGATTGAAGTCCATTCGCTAATTGGTGCAACAGAATGAAAGAAGTCCTTGCAATTCTCCTGTGCAAAGTTCTGGTGAAGATCAAGTGACAGGTGCTGAAGAGCAACTTGAAAAATTACGTTGCTTAATACAAAGAATCTACAAGGATCACTCTGCAGAAGAACTTGATTCTATGTGGTCGCAATTGTTGCAGATTTTAGAGGAAAATAGTGCTCAGGAAATTGATTTCCAAACAAACTCTTGCTCTTGCTTGGATTCTTCGACAGCTGTTTTGATCACATATGCAGATACAGTTTTTACCTTCAATGAGCCAACTTTAAAAACCTTAAAGTATTTAATTGATAATTATTTGGGAAATCTGGCTTCAGTCATTCATGTTTTGCCTTTTTTATGTTCTACAAGTGATGGCGGATTTGCTGTATCAAGTTACGAAAAAATTGAAGATAGATTTGGGACTTGGGAAGACTTGAAAAATCTGTCTTCTGATCATGTGATTATGGCGGATCTTGTTTTAAATCATGTTTCATCTTCTCACCCTTGGGTACAACAATTTAAAAATGGTATTGAACCTGGGAAAAAATACATTTTAAACCCATCAATAACTGATAACTGGGAAAACGTTATTAGACCTAGAAATACTTCTCTTTTTACGAGTATTTATACAAAAGATGGTCACAAAAATGTTTGGACAACTTTTGGCTCTGATCAAGTGGATTTAAATTGGAAAGAACCTTCTATTTTTCTGGAATTTTTAAAATTAATTGTTAAATATATAAAGCATGGAGTTGGTTGGATACGTTTAGATGCAATTGGTTTTATTTGGAAAAAACCATCAACAACATGTTTGCATATGGAAGAAGTTCATCATGTTGTAAAAGCTCTTAGGATTTTACTTAAGAATATTCATTCTTCTAGCATTTTACTTACGGAAACTAATGTTCCAGAAAAAGAGAACATTTCATATATTAATCCAGGAGATGAAGCACATTTGGCTTACAATTTTCCATTGCCTCCTTTGTTGCTTGAATCTTTAATTTCCAACAAAGCTGACTTGATTAATAAATGGCTTTCCTCTTGGCCTGATTTACCAATAAAGACAGGCTTTTTAAATTTTACTGCGTCTCATGATGGAATTGGCTTAAGAGCCTTGGAAGGTTTAATGGAACCATCTAGAATTCATAAACTTCTAGTAGAGTGTGAAACAAGAGGAGGTCTTGTCAGTCATAGAAGAATGCCAAATGGAGAAGATCAGCCTTATGAATTGAACATTAGTTGGTGGAGTGCGATGTCAAATTCTGGTACAAATAGACAATATTTGCAGTTTGAAAAATATATTTTAAGTCAATTATTTATTATAGCATTAAAGGGAGTACCTGCATTTTATTTACCAACAATAATGACATCGGAGAATGATACAAGTAGATTTTTAAAGACCGGTGAAAGAAGAGATCTGAATAGGGAAAAGTTTGACAAAGAACAGTTAATTGAATTGCTAAATGATAAAAATTCTTTAGCAAGTAGAAGTCTTATATTGTTAAGACATGCTATGAAAACTCGAGGCTTATATGAAGCTTTTGATCCTGAACAGCCTATGAATTGTTATAGTAAAGATCACAACGATATTGTAGTTATTAGCCGCGGCATTGATGAAGATAAAATTTTTGCAATTCATAATATGACTAATTTAAGATTATCTTTTTGCATTGAAGATAATTTAGGTATAAAGTTGAAACCTCAATTTGTTTGGAAAGATTTATTAAATAGTAGAATCTACAACAACAATACTATAGAATTAAAACCTTATTGGGTTTGTTGGTTGAAAAAGACAAATGCATCGTAATTCGCTTAAAAGTAATTGGTGGATTGTTACTGATATTGATGGTACTTTAATGGACCATCAATATAATTTAACTCCTGCTTTGGAAACAATTAAATGGTTGCAGGAATTGAAAATACCTATCATTCCATGTACTAGTAAGACAGCTTCTGAAGTTAGATGTTTGAGAGAAGATATTGGATTGACTGATCCGTTTATAGTTGAAAATGGTGGTGCAATTTATGGAAATGAATACAACTCTAAAAAAGAATGGGAACTTGTTTTAGGTAAAAGTTATCAACACTTGAGATTGAAGCTTGATTTGATTTCAAAAAAATTAGGTTATAGTTTAACAGCATTAAATGATATGTCTTATGAAGAGATAAATGATTTAACTGGTTTAAGAGGTAATTCTATCAAACTTGCACTCCAGCGACAATGGAGCGTTCCTTTCTTAAATCCTCCTGAGTCAGATTATCAATTAGTGCGAGAAATAGCTTCAAGTTTTGATACGATAATATATAAGGGAAATAGAATGAGTCACTTGCTGGGGAAGGGAAGTCACAAGGGAAATGCAGTTTCTTATTTGAAAAAGTTTTTTAATCACTTGGATGTAAAAGTAATAGCTTTAGGAGACTCCCAAAATGATATACCCCTGCTTGAGGTTGCAAATATAGCAATTGTTGTTCCTGGTATAGAAGGTCCTAATAAATTTTTAAAGCCAAGAATAGAAAGTGGAGAGTTTCTATTGGCGCCAGCACCGCATTCCGAGGGATGGGCCTTGGCAGTTAAAGATATTCTTAGTGAGAAATTATAAATTTATGACTTTTGATTCTTTAAACATCAATAAAGATTTTTGGTCTTTAACTTCATTGAAAAATAAGAATATTTCATTCCCTTTAGAAAGATTTTATTCTCTTTTGTTGGAATTGGATTGGCAGCCTTCAGAATGGATTGATTTTTGGAGAAATCATAATTCAGTAAAGACTTTATCTTCATTATTGCCAGCTGGGACAAAAGCTGATTGGATATGGGGAATATGTATTCCCTTGCTTTCCGATATCAATAAAAATCTTTTAAGAAATAAAAAAAGAAAAATTTATGGAATTTCTGCTTTACCTGGTTGTGGCAAGACTAGTCTTGGAAGGTGGCTGGAAGCAGCCGGAAAGGAACTAAATGTATCAATAAAAGTAATCTCCTTAGATGATTTTTATTTGCCTGGAATAGAGCTTGACAAGGCAATGCAAGGCAATCCTTGGGGAGTCCCTAGAGGTTTGCCAGGTAGTCATTCTATCTCTCTTTTAGAACAATCTCTTGATATTTGGCTTTCGAGTGGTTTCCTTAAGGCCCCTAAATTTGATAAGGCATTAAGGAATGGATGTGGCGATAGATCTGGGTTCTTAGAATGCAATCCAGATCTCTTGGTTTTAGAAGGTTGGTTTCTAGGTTGTTGTCCAATAAATAATGACTTTTCAGAAGCAATTAGTAATGATTCACTTTCTATTACTTTGACAGAGAAAGAAAAGCTTTATAGAGAAAGAATACAAAAAATATTGATTCAATACCTATCAATTTGGAATAGAATTCATAGGATTTGGCATATTAAACCAATAGATTATTCATCAACATGTCAATGGAAAATAGAGCAAGAAAAAGAAATGCTTTTAAAAAGAGGGGCTGCTTTAAAAGGTGATTCTCTGAAATCTTTTGTAAGGATGATTCAATGCTCATTACCGGAAGAGAGCTTGATGAATATTGATGCTGATGTAGTAGTTGAAATCAATAATCAAAGAGATGTGATCAATTTTGGTTATCAAACTAGTCGTAAAAAATTGAAAAATTTTGCAAAAAGTTCTTAGTTTTTAGCAATAACAAAAAACATTGCTTTTTGGTTATTATTTATACAGTATTTTAAGCAATATTACATTGTAATAATGTTAATTCTAAAAAAATATGATTGAATTTTCATACTTTAATGAAAGCCCAAATATGGTCGTACTTCGATGTGTCGGACCAAAAAGATTTTTTTTAGAAAGGGTTATCTTCCCTGCTGAAGCTATAGTTTTGCTGGTTCCACATTATTCTAAGGTTGAGATTTGGGGTAATGAACTTTATGGGCCTAGACTGGAACAAAGAATTAGAGTCAATGGTGATTATATTGACTCAATAAAGGCAGCTTGATTTTCGGTTTGGATAAGTATTTCAAAATTATTGTTTAGGGGCTAATTTGCCTACATAATTAATAGGTATCATCACAATATCAAATTTTTGTTATGGAGGCTTATATCTATTTAATTCAAAATGGAGATCTTTTTTATATTGGCATATCCAAGAATCTTGAAAAAGAACAAGAGATATTAAAGCCAGGAAAACTGTGTGCATTTTTAAGATCTAAGGATTGTGAAAATATTTGTAAAAATCTTCACTCTAGATATTCACAAGTGAGACTTCCTAAATCTGACTATTTTCGATTGTCTAAGTCTCAGCTTCTAGAGTGTCAATTAATGATGAAAAATGAAGATAGTAACAAGTATTTTGAACCAATTTTTAAAGGTGCAAACTTAGTCATAACTTTTTTAATGGCTTGGTTTATTTTGTCTGGAATTATTATTAAAGTGGCTATAGATCCAATAATGAGTAGGCTTTTGTAATTGGTTTTTTATATAAATCTATTTTGCTTAATAATTGCTTGTAAAAGTAGATTAAATTACTATTATTAAATTTATAAAATTCATTTATATGGAATTATCTGATTTGCTCCTTTGGGCATCCATACCTTTTGTAATCATTACAGTCTATTTTGGTACAAGAAATGGTTATTATAATACAAGCTCATATGAAGGAGATGGATGTGCTCATGATGTAAAACGCTAGTAGATATTATTTTTATACATTGATTTAGTTGTGATTGTAAATACACGTCCATTTATTATCTAGTTGCCAAACAGGTTTATATATATCATTCGTGATTTTTTTTCCGGCTTGTTCACAAAGCTCCAAAGTTTTCATTGGGATAGCAAAAAGAGATGGACTTGTTATTCCACTGACCTCTGGTCGAGAGCCAGGCCCCTGTCGATAACTACCTACTACAAGCCAGTAGCTTGCATCTGCTTTTGCTTGA
Source organism: Prochlorococcus sp. AG-409-K04 (assembly GCA_003215555.1). Classification (GTDB taxonomy): domain Bacteria; phylum Cyanobacteriota; class Cyanobacteriia; order PCC-6307; family Cyanobiaceae; genus Prochlorococcus_E. The sequence continues at coordinate 66,996 of QCKE01000007.1, read as the reverse complement.
AAGGACAAAAATGCAAATATTGCCCAAATCAATGAGATGAGTTTTTTTCTCATGAAATTTAGTTTTGATTAATATATTAACTGTTTAATTTGATACTTCAAAGTCTCATGAGTATATTTTTTCTTCAAGTAATTACTTTTATAGCATTAAGAAAGTTTTAAGTTGTTTACAGCATTTTATTTTGAGACTAAACTTACTTAGATGTTAGAAGATTTTGAATCAATTCATAATTACACTTTTATCTATACAGTTTGGTGAATTGCAGCTTTCAAATACAACAGTTTATATTTTAGTTGGAACAAGTATTTTTGTTTTTTTGGCAGTTGGAATAAGTTCTTTTAAACTAGTTCAATCGGCTTTCTCCTCTGAAGAAGACATGGAATAGTTTTTAATCTTTTTTTTTATTAGTCTTTTTGTATTAGAAGGATATTTAATTTGACTCAGTAATTTATAAAAAAAGCAAACAATAAAAAAGCCCCTTCTAAATGAAGGGGCTTTTTCTTAAACCAATTATTTGTTGGTTTAAGTTTGATTTTAGAACTTGAAGAATGTTTCTACAACAACACCTTGTGTGTCTAGCTGGTTATTAGCAGCAGTTTCTTCAATAAAGAGACCACCTTGAATAGCCACGCTGTCATTTATAGGATAGTTGTAGTAAACTTCCCAGTTGTTTGTTGTTGTACCAGCTGTATCAACTGTTTGGAAAGCAGCACTTGCAGTACCTGTCCAACCAAAAGGATTTGCATAATCAAATCCAAGTAACAAGTTACTTGAGTCTGTTGCATCACCATCAGAAAGCTGATCGTAAGCAATAGAAATTGTAGGGAAGTTGTCAGGTCTGAAGTAAGCACCTACTCCAAAACTTGTATCAATGTTGTCATCGTCTGTATAGACAATACCACCACCATAGTTGTCAGCATCGTAACCAATAGATGCTGTCCATAGATCTATACCTTCTTGAGTGAAAGCACCAACTGTTGCATCAGAAGCACCCTGAGCAATTATGTTGAATGATCCATTCCAACCATTGTCAGCAATGTAGGAAACAGCAGCACCAGCTCCTGTGTCACCAGCAGATGCCCAAGGCATTTCAGCTAATCTGAAAGCGCTTGAGTAAATAGAAGTAGTTGCTGAAATTACATCATCTTGGTCAAGAAGAGGACCAGCGGTTACTTCGAAATCTCCAAGAGGGAATGTATAGAACAGAGAATGAAGTTGAATTTCATTTGTCTCTGTAACAACATTGTTGTTTAGGTAAGTGTTTCTTACAGCACTATCAAGTACTAGATCACCTTGGTTACCTGCTTCAAATCCTGCATAAAGATTGTCCATACCAGTAAAACTAGTATTTAAATCAAGCTGGAAGTTATATTCAGAAGCTAACTTGTTGTCATTGTTAGCGTTAGTGTCAACAAAACCAGTTGTAAACACTGCACTACCAGTCATCTTGGTAGCTGAGGCAAATGCACCTGCACTAAGCTCTTCAACTTTGTACTCAAGTCCATCAACACGTCCCTTAAGAATGGCCATTTCAGTGCCAAACTCTGCGGAAAGACGAGTTGCATCTGTGTTAGCAGAAGCAAGACCGCCTTCAAGACATGCATTAACTAGAGCTGCAGCTTCATAACGAGTAAGAGACTGACCGCTCTGAAGAGCTTCTGTGTAAACGCTATCAACACAACCTGTGCTTTCGCTTAGGTTTTGTAATGCTGTATAAGCCCAATCTCCAGGGATAACATCGGAGAATTGAGAAGTAGAAACTTCTGCACCTGGTGTTGTGTAGCTAGCAACATCATTGATGTTAACTTCAGCTGCATTAGCAGCTAAAGGAGCCATTAAACCAAGAGCAGCAGGAGCTACCAGCAGTTGCTGGAAAAGCTTCATTTGGATTCCTCACACTTAGGACATACATATTATGAGCGATAAGAAAGAGTTTGACGAATCTGCGTATCCACTTTGCATAACGTCTACAGCAACTTTTAGTGCTATTTGATGGCGGGTTATGTATCTTTAGCTGCTAGCAGCAGTGATAATAGTTACCTAATCGTAATCGGTAATCGACTTTAAAAATTGAAGAATAAGTGATCTATGGTTCTGGCCTGGATAATTTTCAATCGCAATCGGAAAATTTTTAGTAATTTTTACCCAGTGCTAACGTTTATTGTTTGGCTAGTACTTGATTAAGTTGATAAATATTGATTGTTCATGGGCGCCTTTAGACGAACTAATCTTGCTTTTCTTCAAGCTATTAATAATCAACAGTTGAAAAATGAAGGGGAGGAGTTTTTATCCAAATTTAAATTTGGAACATTCTTTATGGTTCTTGTTGTCCTAATAGCTTCAATGCTTTTAGGTAAAATATTCTACTCTTCTTTTTACTTTGTTCAGTACATTTATTTAAACTTAGTGAATTTTTCATATTGAGATACCTACCTTCTAACAAAAATCTCTAAGTTCTTTCCATTTATTAAGACCAGCTTCGATATTACTTAGATCTTCAGTAGATCCACTCTCTTTGAATGCCTTGATAAGAGAATTTGTTGCTTTTATTCCATAATCAGCAGCCTTCCTTTGTTGTATACATGCATCTATTTCATTACCATTCTTTAGCTCTTTTTCTGCATTCTCTAAATAATCGCTTGCAAGTTTAATGTTGTGATTCCAGTTTTCTAAATTATCATTATAGCTGTTGACATCTTGCGAAAAAACTACATTTACAGGATAAATGATAATGATTAAAAGAATTAAAATGAAAAAAAACCTCATAATCTTTTCTGAACAATAAATGTTTTCTTAATAATAAATAGCTGTAGAAACTGATGTTGAGTAATTGATTTTTATTTATCGGAGCGGCGGGATTTGAACCCACGACCCCCACTACCCCAAAGTGGTGCGCTACCAAGCTGCGCCACGCCCCGATATGCTTAACTATAACAAACATTATCGTTAAATAATTGAATCTCGTTTTAATTTTATAAATTTAGAATTTTTATTTAACTTCTGCACAAGTCTTTTTGTTAAAGATTTACGATTATCTCTGGAATAACCTTTTATATTAAGCATTGATGCCATTTTTCTTAATTCTTTGATATTCATTGTCGAAATCTTCAGTTCAGGATGTGTTTCCCATATTGAATTTGATTTTGGCAGGGATTTTTTGGATCTTTTATTGTCTATTGTTATTGCTATTTCAGCTATCCATTCAGGTATTAAAACTATTAAAATTGCTAGCAAAGCATATAAATTAATTAATACTTTTGGTGAATGAGTTAAACCATTTTGATTTTTAGATTCATTTGCTTCTTTCACTTATCCCTTGATTTGCTGGTGAAAAATATTTACATTTATTATATCAGAATTCGTTATTGTAATTATCGCTTGGTTGAGTGGTTTGATCTTTCCACTGCATAGGTTGAGAAAATTGCTCTTTTGAGGGTATAAAATTGAAAATTAATATAAAAACAAGTAGGATAGTCCCAATAATAATTAATATTATTGTTTTATCGTCAATTTGATTGTTCATTTGTTTTAAGTGTTGTACTTATATGGATATAGGTGTATTAGTACTTCTTAATACACAATGTGATTCCTTCCAATTGAAATTTTCCCATATTATTTTATCGAGTTTATAATTTGATCCGTTAAACTCTTCTAAGGAAATATTTGTTGGCATTGCTGAACAGTATGGTCTGCTTCCAGGTTTTGCTAAGTATTGTTGATGATATTCTTCCGCAAAATAAAAAGCATTGTTTGATGAAATTTGCGTGGTGATATTTCCAAACCCATTCTCTTTTAAAAGTTTTTGATATTCATCTTTACTATTAAGTGCTAAATCGGTGTGTTTCTGTTTAGTTGTAAAAATTGCTGATTTGTATTGACTTCCATAGTCATTGCCTTGTCGGTTCCCTTGAGTAGGATCATGACATTCCCAGAACATTTTTAGTAGGTCACTTATATCAATTTCTAATTCATTCCATACAACTCTGACCACTTCGGTATGGCCTGTGTTGCCAGCACAAACTTCTCTATATGTAGGATCTTCTGTTTGCCCCCCGGCATAACCAACGGCAGTCGCTTTGACCCCAGGTAATTTCCAAAAACCTTTTTCTGCTCCCCAAAAACAACCACATCCAAAATATATTTCTTCTTCGTTTTCTCTGGGTGCTATAGAAATATATTCTTGTAAAATATAGTGTTTAACATCTTTTAAGCCTAAAGAGCTTTTTTTTGTTTTTTTTGGAGTCAACCAATTGGGTAGCATTTAACAAGTTGGTGATTGTTATTATTATTATGGATTATGAAAGCGGTTCTATTTGAATATGATTGAGCAATGTAGTAACAAAAGCAAATAACAAAAAAGGAAGACTTAATACTAAAATCAAACCAACACCGATCAAAGCAAAAATGGGACTTGATGCACCCATTAGGCTCAGTCCTCCAGCAAGACTTACAAAAATGACAGCCATCCAAGCAAGTATTTGAAGATAAATATCTCCAAAGGTAAGGTCACATTTTATTGTGTATCTATTTGGAAGAGTCATTTAAAACATAGCTTTATAAGCCTTGTAAATAGAGTAAAGAATTTTTCTCTATTTTTTTCGAAAAATAACTTTTCAGTTATTTTAAATAATAAGTTTTTCTAGGTATCAAGTACTTCTGTGGCTTTTTGACGCTCCCATAACTTTTTATAAACACCTTCTACTTTTATCAGCCTCTGATGAGTTCCCTGTTGAACAAGTTTGCCCTCATTTAAAACTATAATTCGATCACATGCAGCAGCAGCAGAAAGTTGATGGCTTATCATTAAAATTGTACGGTTGGTTTTCCCTTTAATAGAAGACAAGATTCCAGCGGCTGTTTTGTTATCAACGCTTGCAAGTGCATCGTCTAGTACCACTATTGGTGCGTTAATTAATAGAGCTCTTCCTAGTGCAGTCCTTTGACGCTGTCCTCCACTTAGAGTTATTCCTCTTTCGCCTACTAGTGTTTTAAGTCCATCAGGAAAACCTTTTATATCTTCTTCTAGCTTTGCTTCTGATGCGGACTTTATAACTTTTTCAATAGGGGAATCAGGAGCTCCATATCTGATGTTGTTTTCTAATGTGTTTGTAAATAAATATCCTTCTTGAGGTACTAAAGAAATATTCTTTCGTAGTTCTTCGAGCTTTAAATCTGTGACGTCAATCCCATCTATAAATAGTTGATTTTTGGGAACATTGACCATTCGTCCCAATGCTCTTGCCAGTGTAGTTTTACCACATCCAACTGGACCAACTATCGCAACCAACTCTCCTGGGTTGATAATAAAATTTAGTTCATTTAAAATTTTCTGTTGACTGTTCTCATAACTTATAGATAATTTTTTGGCTTCTAATTTTCCTTTGACAGGTGAATTTATTTTTTTACTTTTTATGTTGTCCTTAATAGTTGGTGTGTTGTTTAATAATTCTTCTACTCTTTCAAGACTGACTTGACCTAACTGAAATGTATTTAATGTGAAACCTAAAAGAGCAGTTGGAAAAACTAATCTTTCAACATATAGTATTAAAGCAATTAAGCCTCCAATAGTTAGGTATCCGTTTTGGATTAATCCACTACCAAGTGATAGTATTAATAAAAGCGAAATTGAAGAAATGCCTTGAAGTAAAGGGAATAATGTACTTGCAGTTTTTGCAAGATTAATGGCAGCATTTTTATAATTTTTATTTAATCCTGAAAAAGCTTTTTCCTCAGATTTCTCCTGTCCATAAATCTTTATAGCACTAATACCTGAAAGATCTTCTTGGATTAATTCACTTAGACTAGATAAAGCTTCTTGTTGACGTCTACGTTGATTTACCATTCGCCCTCCAAATAGTCTAACAATTCCTAGCATTAAAGGATAAAGAGAAATTGATGCTGCAGTTAACCATGGACTTATTGCAAGCATTGCGGGAATAGTTAGGACATACGCTAAAAAGGTATTAGTAAGACTTAAGATTGCAAATCCAAGTAACCTTCTAATATTTTCTATATCACTTGTTGCTCTTGTAATAACTTCTCCACTTCCGATTTCTTGAACCCAACCAGGATCTTGTGTGAGCATATGATTGAATAAACGTTGTCTTAAATCAACTTCGACTTTTCTGCCTATTCCAAATACAAGTTGTCTAGACCAAAGCCTTATTAATGCCATCATGGTTGCAAGAGAAATTATCCATCCAGATTCCTTAAGGACATCATTAAGTGTAAAATCTTCTTGAAGAGTATCTATGATTCGACGAACCTCAAAAGGGATTGCAACGCTAAAAATATTAACTAATACAAGGCTTATTGCACCTAGAAATAAAGTTCGCTTATGAGGTTTTAGATATCTATTTATTAGATCAATTCTAAATGTTGCCATGGCTTTATAAGTATGTTTAATAATTTAGATTGCTTTAGAGCAAAAAGAGATTAAATTTCTTTCACGAAATATGCATTTTTTTAATGGAAGGACAAAACCATCCTTTGTACTCTTCGGATCGTGAGCATGTAAATAAATTGTTGGCTCAAGAAAAACCTAGTGAGAAGGATTTAATTGATATAGCACGTTTGCTTATAAGATATGAAGGTTTTCCAGGAGCAGAGGATATTAAAATCGATATGCAGAAGGCATTGAAATTTTGGGGGCTTTCAAAAGAGGATCTTCATCATAGAACACGAGAAATTTGGAAGAAGGGGTTTAAACCTGGCAAAAACTCTAATGAAATTGTTGGTTCTGGTTTTGATGCATCTGAAAATAGTGTTAACTAATGCGAGTTTTTGAAGATACTTTTCTTCTCTAAGATTAATTTTTAGATAATAGAAAGGCTTCTTAGTTTTCCTGGTTGCAAAGCAGCATCTAGGTTTTTGTCTCACTGCATTTTATGTCTGTTGTTTCTTGGCCAAAACTTCTTGAAAAGCTTTTAAGCTCTCAAGACCTTACCTCGGGTGAAGCTAAAGCTTTAATGCATGCCTGGCTTAACAACGAACTTCTACCTGTCCAAACTGGGGCTTTTTTATCTGCTTTGCGAACGAAACAAGTTACTGGCTTAGAACTTTCTAATATGGCTTTTGAGCTTAGAGAAGCTTGTCCTTTTGTCTATAAAGGTACTGAATCTTTTTTGGTTGATACTTGCGGTACAGGAGGCGATGGTGCAGACACTTTTAATATTTCAACAGCAGTTGCATTCACTGCATCTTCTTGTGGTGTGACTATTGCTAAGCATGGAAATAGAAGTGCAAGTGGAAAGGTTGGATCTGCTGATGTTTTAGAAGGACTTGGAATGAATTTGAATGCCTCTCTCCAAGTAGTTGCTGATGCCATTGACGAAAAGAAAATAACTTTTTTGTTTGCACCTGTTTGGCATTCTTCTTTAGTGAATTTAGCGCCATTAAGAAAAAGTTTAGGAATAAGAACGGTTTTTAACTTGCTTGGTCCATTGGTTAATCCTTTTAGACCCAAAGCGCAGGTATTGGGCGTCGCTCGTCGAGAATTGTTGGATCCAATGGCAGAGGCTTTGAAAAATTTAAAATTAGAAAGAGCAATTGTAGTTCATGGCTCAGGTGGCTTAGATGAAGCTTCATTAGAAGGAACTAATGAGGTCAGATTGCTTGAAAATGGCGAGATATCATCTAAATTGATTGATGTTAAAGAGTTGGGACTTACTCCTTCTTCGAATCTCAAGTTAAAAGGAGGGGACCTTTCATTAAATCAAGATATTTTCATGTCGTTATTGCAAGGAGGAGGAACTAAATCTCAAAAAGAGGTTGTTGCATTAAATTCTGCTTTGACTTTTTGGGCATCAGGAATTGAAGTTGATTTTGCTCAAGGAGTCAAACTTGCTTTAGAAGCTTTAGAATCAGGAAAGCCATGGAAAAAATTTGTTGAGTTAAAAGATTTTCTAGATTCAAAAACGATATGAGTTCACGTTTAATTAGTTTTGCCTAATGAATTTTTTTCAAAGAGAAAATGCAATCTTAGTTTTGTCTGATGGTACTTTGATGGAAGGTAAGTCTTTTGGTTATAGAGGGACAGTATTTGGCGAAATGGTTTTTAATACTGGTATTACTGGTTATCAGGAGGTGTTGACTGACCCAAGTTATTTTGGTCAACTCATAACATTTACTTTTCCAGAAATAGGAAATACTGGCGTTAATCATTGTGATCAGGAATCTGATTCGCCTTGTGCAAAAGGCATTGTCACTAGAAGATTTTCTTCACAGCCAAGTAATTGGCGCTCAGAAAAAAGTTTTGAGAATTGGCTTATTGATGAAAAAGTTGTTGGAGTGTTCGGTATTGATACAAGAGCTCTTGTTCGTATCTTAAGAAGCTCTGGCACAATGAATGCAGTTATTTCTTCTGATCGAATTTCATCCCCTGCAGTTTTATTGGATGAGTTAAGAAAGAGGCCCTTAATGGAAGGCCTTGATTTGACAGGTGAAGTTACTACTAAAAAAGCATATGAATGGCATTTAACTACTTCAGTTGAATTTGACAAAAGAATTGTTAACAATCGAACCGATCTCTTTAAGGTTGTTGCTATTGATTTTGGAATAAAAAGATCGATACTTGATCGTTTAGTTGCGCATGGTTGCAAAGTGCATGTTTTGCCAGCAACAGCTTCATTGTCAGATGTTTTAGAGTTAGAACCTGAGGGTATATTTTTCTCAAATGGCCCTGGTGATCCTGCTGCCGTTAAGGGGGGGATTTCATTAGCAAAAGAGCTAATTGAAGGACACGATTTGCCTATGTTTGGAATATGTCTAGGGCATCAGATCTTAGGACTAGCATTAGGGTGCAAAACTTTTAAGCTTCCATATGGACATAGAGGTTTGAATCATCCATGCGGGGAAAGTGGGTCTATAGAAATTACGAGTCAGAATCATGGATTTGCATTAGAAGCTTCATCGATAGATTCAGAAATCTTAGAAATCACACATTTTAATTTGAATGATAAAACTGTTTCGGGTATAGCAATGTGTAACAGACCAATTTTTGGCATTCAATATCATCCAGAAGCCAGTCCTGGTCCACATGATGCAGATCATCATTTTTCTCGTTTTGTTGAACTAATGTCAGAAAGACGGTGAATCGTGGTTTAGTTTCTTTTTGATTACTACACTTTCTTTGAGAAGTAATGGAGGTTTGGTCTCATAAACGATTTAAAACGATTGACCGTTTCTTTACGTGGTGGGTCCGAGCGGAAAAGAGGCTGTTTGATTTTTCATTTCACAGGTCAGTTAGATGCTTATTCGGAAAAGCAGTTTAATGTTTTTGTAGAAGAGGCTCTTAGTGTTAATGCATTGCCCATTGTGCTTGAACTTACGAAGATTGATTTTATTGATTCCTCTGGATTGGGCGCAATTGTTCATTTGGCAAAGCAATGTAAAAAATCAAAAAGATCTTTTGTTGTTGTAGGAAATGCAAGGGTAATACAAACAATTAAACTTGTACGACTTGAGCAGTTTTTACGAGTTACATCGGATTTAAATTCGGCTCTTAGTCAAATTGCCGCTTGACTAATTGGATTCGAAATTTGGAACCATCTGGATCTCCCGATGATTTGGGAGCCCTGCAGTTGGCGTGGTTAGGAGATTCAGTATGGGAGTTACATCAAAGATTACGTTTTTGTGAAGCACCAGCGAGAACAAAAGATTTGCACCTTTCGGTTGTCTCTCAAGTTAAAGCCGAAGCTCAAGCTTTGGCACTTGAAAACATAGATGCTTTATTGACAGATTTAGAAAAACAGTTTGTAAAACGTGGAAGAAATAAAGTTGGTCGTGGTTTTCGTAAGGTAAATCTTGCTATTTATGGAAAGGCAACCGGATTTGAAACACTTCTAGGGTGGCTTTTTTTGAAAAATCCAACTCGCCTTGCACAACTACTGGATCAATTAGATCAAATTCAATCTAAAGGATCTTAAATAAAACAAATGAGTTTTAATGATCGGCCTGGAAGAAACTTCTCTAGAGATTTGTCTTCTGGAGGGAAAAGAGCAAAAGGGAGAGGCGGTCCAGGACGTAGGGCTGCTTCTTCAAAATGGGTCACAGATGACAGAACTAGATCAGGCAAAAGTGAATTCAAAAAATCATCACAGCTGAATGAATGGACTTGTAAAGACAATTCAGAGAATGTAAAAGAATCAAGGCGGGATTTTAAAAATAGAAGAAATTCAATAGATTTTAAAAAGTCTAAAAATGGTAATTCAAAAAGTTTTCAAGGCAGTTTAAAAGGAGATAGATTTTCAAAAAAAACTTTTTCTGAAAAAAATAAAACTCAGGATTTTGATAAAAAGCAATTCATTCCTCTTCCTAGAAAAAATCAATTAGAAAATCATCGAGCAAATACAAAGCTTCATCCAGGTGAAGAAAAGGTTGTGTACGAAAATGAATCCAATGATATTTTCTGGGGTAGACATTCAACTCAGTCAATACTTGAGTCAGGACGTCCTGTTCATAGGATTTGGTGTACCTCTGAAATAAGAAGTTCTTCTAGTTTTTTTCAGTTGATAAAGGATGCAAAGTCTTTGGGTGTTCTTGTTGAGGAAGTCTCTTGGGCAAGATTAGGGCACGTAACTAAAGGAGGAGTTCATCAAGGAATTGCAATTCAAACTGCAGCAGCAGAAACTTTTGATTTAAAGACCTTGGTCGATGGGTGCAAAAGTGTTGGAGAGTCTCCTGTTTTGATTGCAGTTGATGGACTTACAGATCCTCAGAATTTGGGAGCTATTGTCAGGTCTGCTGAAGCTTTTGGTGCTCATGGGATTGTTCTTCCTCAAAGGCGAAGTGCTGGATTGACTGGATCAGTTGCAAAAGTAGCGGCAGGTGCCTTAGAGCATTTACCTGTGGCTAGAGTTGTTAACTTGAATAGGGCATTAGAGGAATTAAAGGATTTTGGTTATACAGTTGTTGGTCTTGCAGAAGAAGGGGACAAAACTATAAATGAGTTTTCTTTTGATGGCGCTATTGTTCTTGTAATAGGTTCTGAAGGTAAAGGTTTGTCTTTATTAACCAGGAGGCATTGTGATGTGCTTTTAAGAATTCCATTGAGAGGAGTTACTTCTAGTTTGAATGCATCAGTAGCTTCCTCAATTTGTTTGTATGAGATTGCTCGTCAAGGTTGGATGAAAGGTTTGTCAGGTCAAGATCCTTCTCCTAAGTCAGTCAAGGCAAAATTATTTACTAGACCAATGCCAAATAATAAATTGGATTAGTTTACTCTCAATAAAAAGAATTAAATTTATTTAGTTTGTGTGTGATATAGAAAAATGCTTGATTGAACATTAAATGGGAAAAAGCAGATCCTTTCTCAGTTTTTTTTTTATAAAGTACTAATATCATTAAAACTCGTTTTTCAAGTCATGAGCCCAATCGGGGCGATTCGCAGTTTAGGTAACAGGTTGGGTTTGGCTTGGTGGGCCAAAATCGAGACTGATAATCCTAATTCAATTTATTGGTTTGGTCCTTTTTTAACCAAGAAAAATCTTCAGAGTAAGGTTATAGGTTTCATGGATGATCTTTCCGAAGAAGGTGTTGGATCTATTGACCATAGTTTTGTGCGTTGTAGACGTGTGGAACCGTTGACTTACTAATAATCTTCCTTTCTTAGTAGGATACTTATTGAAAGAAGTTTTCCAAGTGAATAATGACCATAGCTGAGTGGCTTCGGAAACTAAGAAATGGAGAAGTATCTTCTCTTGAATTGTTGAATGAACAGTTTTCGAGAATTAAGTCTATTGATGGTTCGATTCGATCATATTTATATTTGAACTACGAACAGGCAAAGTCAGAAGCTATAAAAATTGACGAGGCAAGATCTGCTGGCGAGGATTTGCCACCTTTAGCAGGAGTTCCATTTGCGATAAAAGATAATTTATGTACAAAAGGCATACCTACAACATGTTCAAGCAGGATGTTAGAGAACTTTGTTCCTCCATATGAATCAACTGTTACTAAAAGACTTTGGCAAGCAGGTGGAATATTAATAGGGAAAACTAATTTAGATGAATTTGCAATGGGGAGTTCAACAGAAACTTCTGCTTTTGGAGCTACAGCAAATCCATGGGATGTGTCAAGAGTCCCAGGAGGCAGTTCCGGGGGGAGTGCTGCTGCTGTTGCTTCAGGGCTATGTATGGCTTCATTGGGTTCGGATACTGGAGGCTCAATAAGGCAGCCAGCTTCTTTTTGCGGTGTAGTTGGATTAAAGCCTACCTACGGTCGTGTAAGTAGATGGGGTTTGATTGCTTTTGCTAGCTCTCTTGACCAGGTAGGACCTTTTGCTAATACTGTTGCTGATGCAGCAGAAGTCTTACAGGTTATTTCAGGTGCAGATTCTAAGGATTCCACTTGCCTGGATGAGCCTGTCCCGAATTATGTAGCTAATTTATCTAAGCCTATTTCTGGATTTCGCATTGGCTTGATCAAAGAGTGTTTCGAACAAAATGGCTTAAGTCCTGAAGTAAAAGAAACTAACCTACGAGCTGCAGATATGCTTCAATCATTGGGCGCAGAGCTAATTGAGGTTTCTTGCCCTAGGTTTGTTGATGGAATCTCTACTTATTATTTAATTGCTCCATCTGAAGCATCTGCAAATTTAGCTAGATATGATGGAGTTAAGTATGGCTATAGATCAGAAGAAAAGGATAATTTGTTATCTATGACTACTTTAAGTAGAGCTACTGGTTTTGGCCCTGAGGTTCAAAGACGGATTCTTATAGGAACATATGCATTGTCCGCAGGATATGGAGATGCCTATTACAAGAAAGCACAGCAAGTAAGGACATTGATTAGTAGGGATTTTCAAAAGGCGTTTGAGTGTGTAGATATCCTTTTAACTCCTACGTCTCCTACTACAGCATTTAAAGCAGGATCTCATAAAGATGATCCTTTGCAAATGTATCTTTCTGACCTGTTGACAATTCCAGCCAATCTGGCTGGTCTTCCTTCAATTAGTCTTCCTTGCGGTTTTGATAATTTAGGTTTGCCTATCGGATTGCAGTTAATAGCAAATGTATTAGATGAGAATCGCTTGTTACAAGTGGCGCATCAATATGAGCAACATGCTGAAATTATGAAGCATGCCCCCAATAATGATTTTATCTTGAACTAAACCTTGTACCACATATATGGTGGCATTAGTTAATATCTACGCTCCATATTGAGTTTCCGGCTAAAATGTGGTTATGAGCTTTGTTCCTTTACATAATCACAGTGATTACAGCCTTCTTGATGGAGCCAGTCAGCTCCCACTGATGGTTGCAAGAGCTAAAGAGCTTGGTTTTCCTGCTTTGGCTTTGACAGATCATGGCGTTATGTATGGTTCTATAGAGCTTTTGAAATTATGTAAGCAAGCTGGAATAAAGCCGATTATTGGGAATGAAATGTATGTAATAAATGGTTCGATTTTGGATGCTCAGCCCAAGAAAGAAAAGCGTTACCATTTAGTTGTGTTAGCTAAGAATTCTATCGGTTATAAGAATCTTGTTAAATTAACTACGATTAGTCACCTTCAAGGAATGCGTGGCAGAGGAATTTTTTCCAGAGCATGTATTGATAAAGATTTGCTTAAAAAATATTCGGAAGGTTTAATAGTCTCGACAGCATGCTTGGGAGGGGAAATTCCTCAAGCGATTTTACGAGGAAGAATTGATGTAGCAAGAGAAGTATCTGCTTGGTATAAAGACATTTTTGGTGAAGATTTTTATTTAGAAATTCAAGATCATGGTTCTATTGAGGATCGAATAGTCAATGTTGCTATTGTTCAAATAGCAAAAGATTTGAATATTAAATTAGTTGCAACAAATGATGCTCATTATCTTACGGAAAACGATGTTGAAGCTCATGACGCTTTGCTGTGTGTGCTTACTGGTAAGTTGATAAAAGATGAAAAAAGATTGCGTTATACAGGAACTGAGTTCTTGAAATCTGAACCTCAGATGAGGAAATTATTTCTTGACCATCTAGATGAAGAAATAGTTTATGAGGCTATTGCAAATACGGTTTCTGTAGCAGAGAAGGTTGAAGAATATTCAATTCTAGGAAGTTACAAAATGCCTGAATTTCCTCTTCCTGCAGGTTATGCTACACCTCTTCACTATTTGAAAGAAGTAGCAAAGAAAGGTTTGGTTGAAAAACTGAAACTCGATTCAGAGGATCTCATCGAAAAAGAATATTCTCAGAGGTTATCTAATGAACTAAAAATTATAGATCAAATGGGTTTTCCAACTTACTTTCTTGTTGTTTGGGATTACATTAGATTCGCTAGAGAGCAACTAATACCTGTTGGGCCTGGAAGAGGTTCTGCAGCAGGGTCTTTAGTAGCTTATTCATTAGGCATTACAAATATTGACCCTGTTCAGAATGGACTTTTGTTTGAACGTTTTTTGAATCCCGAAAGAAAATCTATGCCTGATATTGATACAGACTTTTGTATTGATAGACGTGGTGAAGTTATTGATTATGTTACTAGGCGCTATGGAGAAAATAAAGTTGCTCAAATTATTACTTTTAACAGAATGACTTCGAAAGCAGTGCTTAAAGATGTCGCAAGAGTATTAGACATTCCTTATCGGGATGCTGATCAGCTTGCGAAATTGATTCCTGTTGTTCGAGGAAAGCCAGCAAAGTTAGAAGTAATGATTGGGAAGGATTCTCCTAATAGTGATTTCAGAGATCGATATCAGAAAGATTCTTTGACAAAGAAGTGGATTGATATGGCTATTCGAATTGAAGGTACTAATAAAACTTTTGGTGTTCATGCCGCGGGTGTTGTTATAGCGTCGGACCCTTTGGATGAATTGGTGCCATTGCAGAGAAATAATGATGGGCAAATTATTACTCAATACTTCATGGAAGATATTGAATCTTTAGGACTATTGAAAATGGATTTCTTAGGTCTTAAAAATCTTACAATGCTTCAAAGAACAGTTCATCTTGTCGAAGAATCTATAGGTGAAAAAGTAAATTTAGATTCATTAGGCCTAGAAGATAAAGAAACTTATGATTTGTTATCTAGAGGAGATTTAGAAGGGATATTTCAACTTGAATCAAGTGGAATGCGTCAAATAGTTAGAGACATTAAACCTTCCTCCTTGGAAGATATTTCTTCTATTTTGGCACTTTATAGACCAGGGCCTTTAGATGCAGGATTAATACCAAAGTTTATTAATCGTAAACACGGTAAAGAAATGATTGATTTCCCTCATGATTCTTTGAAACCGATACTAGGTGAAACCTATGGAATAATGATATATCAAGAACAAATTATGAAAATAGCACAAGATCTTGCTGGATATTCTCTTGGTCAGGCAGATTTATTAAGGCGTGCTATGGGTAAGAAAAAGGTATCAGAAATGCAAAAGCATAGATGCTTTTTCGTAGATGGAGCAGGCAAAAAAGGAGTTGATTTAAAAATAGCAAATGATTTGTTTGACCAAATGGTTCTTTTTGCTGAGTATTGTTTTAATAAGAGTCATTCAACTGCATATGGTGCAGTTACTTATCAAACAGCTTATTTGAAAGCTCATTACCCTGTTGCTTATATGGCAGCGTTGTTAACAGTTAATGCAGGTTCAAGCGACAAAATACAACGATATATCTCAAACTGTAATTCTATGGGGATAGAAGTTTTGCCTCCAGATATCAATTCATCGGGGCTAGATTTTACGCCTGTCGGCAATAGTATACTTTTTGGATTATCAGCAGTTAAAAATATTGGAGATAGCGCGATTAAGCAATTAATGCATTCTCGAGATGAGGGCGGTTCTTTTTTGTCTTTACCAGATCTTTGTGACCGAATTCCAACCAGTGTATTAAATAGAAGAACCTTAGAATCTTTGATTCATTCTGGATCCCTTGATTCTTTTGAGAAAAATGCAAATCGTGCTCAATTAATAGCTGATTTGGATTTGATTATTGATTGGGCAAGTTCAAGGGCTCGAGACAGAGCTAGTGGTCAAGGAAATCTTTTTGATTTTTCTTCTTCTTCCTCCACTCAATCTGAAGACACAAATAATCGTGACATTTCTTCTGCTCCTAAGGGAAAAGTAGTTGATGATTATTGCCCTACTGAAAAACTTAGATTGGAAAAGGAGTTGCTTGGATTTTATTTGTCTGATCATCCATTAAAACAACTTTCTGAGCCTGCAAAGTTAATTGCTCCTATCAGTTTGATTGATTTAGAAGATCAGGTGGATAAAGCAAAAGTTAGTGTAATCGCAATGATTAAAGAGATGAGAGTAGTTACTACTAAAAAGGGAGATAGAATGTCTATTCTTCAAATTGAAGATCTAACTGGATCCTGCGATGCGGTCGTATTCCCAAAAAGTTTTTACAGATTGTCTGATCATTTGCTTACGGAGGCAAGATTACTTTTCTGGGCATCTGTGGATCGAAGAGATGACAATGTTCAATTAATAGTTGATGATTGTAGATCAATAGATCAGATGAGATTTGTATTAATTGATTTACTGCCTAATCAGATCAGCGATATAGAATATCAACATAAACTACGAGAATGTATATATAAGCATAGGCCTTCTAAAGATGAGTTAGGCATTAAGGTCCCTGTTGTTGCATCAATTAAGACAGCCAACAGTATTAAATATGTTCGACTAGGTCATCAGTTTTGCGTTAAAGATCCTAATGCCTTAATTGATTCGCTGCGGAAAATTTCCTTTCAGGCATCTTGTAGCAAAAGTCTTGTGATTTAGTATTAACTCTTACCTTCATCTGATATTGGCTTAAATGCACTACGCATCTTAGATATGTTTGGTTTTATGTTTTCCAAGCCTAAAATTGTCCCAGGTAGTTCCTCCCAGCTTGCTGAAAGTATTCCATAACTTAAGCCCAATAATCCAACAAAGAAAAATAAAGCAGAAGTTGTTAGAGTTAGTGATGGTGGAATATCTTTAATTCCTTTTATAATAAGTAAGTAACTTATTATAAATACACTCATTCCTAATATTGTTGGTATTCCTGTAGTAAAAGCTATCCGTCTTGCCATTCTGTTTGCAACTGCCTTTGGTATGTAAGAATCTTTAGAGCGTCTGGACTTTTTGTTTTTTGAAGTTGTTTTTTGACTTTTAAGTGATTTTTTAGATTCTTCCATCTATTTATTGAAAATTTGAAAAAATTCCTGTTGTTTTAGCCACGTATACCTAGTTTTGAGACTATTTGTTCGTATCTATTCTTCTTAGTATTTTTAAGATAAGAAAGCAACCTTTTCCGTTGTCCAATCATTTTTAGTAATCCTTGTCTAGAAGAGAAATCATGGGCATTGTTTTGCAAGTGTTGACTAAGTTGGTCAATTCTTTTACTTAACATTGCAACTTGCACTTCTACAGATCCTGTATCAGTTCCATGAGTCTGATGCTGGTTAATGATTTCCTGCTTTGCTTGGGTACTTAGAGCCATGTTTGGATTGAAAGTTCTTTGATAAGGCTTTTGCTATCAACTAATCTAACTCCTCATGTAGCTTTCTTTCCAGTTTCTGTATTTATTCTAAGAAGAGTGTCTTTTAATAAAGTCTGAAAATCAAGATTCTGAGAGACTTCTTTGATATGACCCTTTTTATCTGCGATGGACTTTGATTCTTTTTTTAACTCATTCAAAGCACTATGTATTTCTAATTCGGTATAGCCAAGATTAATTAATGCACTTTGTACATCATTGTAGAGATCAACAGGGATATTGCTTTCTAAGGCGTTGTTGTTTTGGCTGAGATTAATAATTAAATTACTTCGTTGAGGGATTTTGTTCTTTAATTCAATCATTAGCCTTTCGGCTGTTCTTTTTCCTATACCTGGACAGGAAATAAGTTGAGAAATATTTTTCTGATTTATAGCATCAATTAATTGATGCGCAGAAGTAGCATTTAGAAGAGAAATTGCTAATTGAGGTCCTACTCCGTTAACGCTGATTAATTGCCGAAAAAAATCTCTATCTGATTTTTCAATAAAACCAATTAAATTTGATCCATCTTCTTTTTGCACTTGGTGAATCCAGAACGTCAAGTCCTTTGAGTCTCTTATTGCATTTAGGTCTCTAACAAGTAATTGCACTTCATACCCAACACCTGAACAAGAAAGTATTACTCCTGCACGAGCTCCATTGTTCCAATAATCTATTGCTTTTCCTTGTAACCAACCGATCATTTTAGAATAGTAAATAAACTTCTATTAGCCTCCATCCAAAGAACAACCCACCATGGCCCCTGCAGCACCTCCTGCTGGTACGGCCCACCATCTATCTTTGCCTCTTGTTCCTGACATGGTTAATCCAGCTCCTAGTAATCCACCAATAATTGAACCATCTCTGCAGTCATTGTTGTCCGTGTTGTCAGTTTGTTTAGAACTAGGACGAGCCTGCTTTGTTGAACGTCCTGTTGTCGAACATGGTACAACTACTGTTTCAGTCCAACTTTCTACATAACCAGGAGATTCTTCTGTGCCTGGGAAATATTCTTCTTTATATTCATTTCTTGTACAAGTTCTAGTCCTTGAGTATCCAGGCTGGTACTCATCAGCAGTTGCAATAGAATTGAAACTAATGGAAAAAATTAGAGCTAATAGAAATTTCATGGCCATTTAATTTAGCTTGTAGGTTTAGTTCTTCAAAAATTTGGTAAATCGCTAAGAGTGATCAATGTAGCGCTAAGAACAAATGCAGCTCCTATTATTATATAAGTATTTAATGGCTCTGAGAAAAAAAGTAATCCCCAAAAAGTTGCAAATATTACTTGCGTGTAATTTATAGCCCCTGCGTAACTGGCAGGTAAACGGCTAAGACCGCGAGTTATTAGTAGTTGTCCAGCTTGAGTTAAAACACCTATCCCTAGAATAAATATCCATTCATATGCTGTCGGCGTGACCCCTTCAATAATTAAGAAAGGCAAAGTGATTGGGATTGAAACTAACGGGAAATAAAACACAATAACTAATTGATCTTCTTGTTTTGATAATTTTCGAACTGTTACGTAAGCAAGTGCTGTGAGTATTGCTCCAATTAAAGCAATGCATATTGAAAAAATAGTAAATTCATTGTTTGCATTTTGTATCCACAGTGGCTGGACTACAAAATGGATCCCCACCCAGCCAAGAATTATTGCTAGAAATATTCTTTTTCTTATAGCTTCTCCAATTAATAACCATGCAAAACAAGCTAAAAAAGTTGGATATGTGTATTGGATTATTGTTGCAGTGGAAAGTGGTAAAGATTCAATAGCTTTGAATACACATAGGAGTGCTCCTGTTCCTATTACCCCTCTTAATAAAAGTAATTTTTTGTTTATCCCCCAAGGGCTTATCTTGGCATTTTTTATCATTAATTTAGTAATTAATAAGCTAAATATTGATCTAAAAAATACAAGTTCTGCAACAGGAATACGTCCTCCTAATTTTTTTATACAAACTGTCATTAGACTAAAAGCAAAAGCACTTCCAACTAATGCTGTGAATCCTTCTAAATTCCATTTGTTACTTTTTAATGGTTTCACACTCATAAAACGTTTATTGATTTTCTCCACTAGTGATGCTTAAGGATTGTTGTTTTTATTGGATTTAAGACTCCTAACTAGAATCAGACGGAAAACCATTCTTAGTTCATAATACGTTGATAATGCTTAACCCTAGACTCCATCCACGTACGTTAGATGCCGTTAAAGAAAGGGCAGATATAGTTGATGTTGTTGGTGAGCACGTTGTTTTAAAGAAAAAAGGGAAGGAGTATGTAGGTATATGCCCATTCCATAATGATAGTAGGCCTTCTATGACTGTTTCCCCTGCGAAACAATTTTATTATTGTTTTTCATGCGGTGCCGGTGGAAATTCTATTAAGTTCCTTATGGAGCTTAATAGGCAGAGCTTTGTTGATGTTGTCCTTGATTTGGCGAGAAAATATCACCTCCCTGTAGAAACATTGGATGGCCCTCAAAATGAACGTTTGCAGAAGGAATTGTCCCGTAGAGATAGGCTGTATAAGACTCTTGCGCTTGCTAAAGGCTGGTTTCGCGATCAATTAAACAAAGACTCTGGGTTCCAAGCGTTGGACTATTTGATTAAGACTCGCCGACTTAGTAAGGGAACCATAGAACAATTTGAACTGGGTTATGCACCTAAGGAGTGGGATTCATTGGTTGGATATATGAATCATGTTGAAGGGATTCCTTTTGATTTGTTAGTTGCAACTGGTCTTATCGTTTCACGTAAAGGCAACAATGGTTTTTATGATCGTTTTAGAAACCGTCTTATTGTTCCCATACATGATCGTCAAGGTCGAGTAATTGGTTTTGGAGGAAGAAGTCTTGATGGTACAGAACCTAAGTACTTGAATTCCCCAGAAACTGAGATTTTTGAGAAAGGAAAACATTTATTTGGATTAGACAAAGCAGCCAATGCTATTCGTAAAGAAGATCAAGCGGTTGTTGTAGAAGGCTACTTTGATGCTATAGCTCTTCATTCAGCAGGTATTAACAATACTGTGGCATCTTTGGGAACAGCTCTTAGTAATCTGCAAATCAAACAATTATGTCGATGTAGTGATAGTAAAAGAATAATACTTAATTTTGATGCAGATGGAGCAGGAGTTCGCGCAGCTAATAGAGCCATTGGCGAAGTAGAAAATCTTGCTATGCAAGGTCAGTTGGAATTAAGAGTTTTGCAACTGCCTTTTGGAAAAGATCCCGATGAATATCTCCAATCTCATACAGCTTTAGATTATAAAAGCCTTATAGATAAATCTCCTCTTTGGGTTGATTGGCAGATTGATCAAGTCCTTAAAGATTGTGATTTAAGTAAGGCAGAACATTTCCAGAAAGCTGTTGCTGGATTGGTTCAGTTGCTAGGAAAATTGCCTCAGTCGGCATTGCGATCGCATTATCTCCAGAAAGTAGCTGAACTTCTTAGTGGAGGACAAGCTCGTCTGGCATTACAGTTGGAAGATGACCTTCGTAAGCAAATTAAAGGTCATAGATGGCATGGCCGATCAAATCGATTTGCACTTCCTAGTGAAACTAGTATAAGAGAGCGTCTTGAAACTCAGATTCTTCGTTTATACTTTCATCACCCTCATCATCGAGCTTTTATTCGAAAAGAGTTAAGAGAGAGAGAACTTGATGAGTTTGCATTGCATCAATATCGATTGCTTTGGATAGCAATTAGTGATTTAGAAGAAAATACTTTAGGTGCTCAACTTTTTGAGTCTATTAATAGAGGTCAGAGCACAACAGATCAATTGGCTGAAATTGATCTAGCAAAAATGTTGCTAGATCAGTTTCTTGCTGAAAACGAGACTTCATTAAGTTCCGTTCTTACAACACTTATGGAGCCTGATGAATTCCAATCGATGTTAATTGAACAACCTCTCTTACAATTAAGAGGAGTGCTAGCTGTTTTGGAACGTCAGAAATCACTAAAGCGTTGCAGACATCTGATTGAAGCCTGGAGCGGCCAAAGACTAGAAACCCTTGAAACTTGCATTTCTTCTCTTATTGAACAAGAGCAAAAACAACCAAATAATTCATATGATATGGAAATAAAAATAGATGAAATGTTCGACAATTTAAATGCAGAAGCATTAAATTTCCAGAAATTATATTATACAGAGCGTAAACATATACTTTATTTGGACCAACAACGTTGTGCTTTGACAGACCAAGATAAGGAAACATTAAGTGCATAATAAATAAATAGAATCATATTATTTCTTATTTAATTTTCTAATTTAAAAACAGAATTTTTTTAAAGCTGATATTATTTTTCTTGGTTTATCTTCCATTGAGTATGCTTCATACTCTTCTTTTGAATTTCCTGTTAAAGTTGAAGATCTATTATAAGCATTAAGTTTATAGGGACTTATCTTTAATTTGCTTTTGGAGTTAATTAAATTTCCATTGTTACACTCTTGAGCTACATGTATGGCTTCGTGTCTAATGGCCCTCCTTATCATAAGACCTGTAATAAAGGATTCACCTGAATTTGGATTTCGTGTATATCTATATCCCCCATATCGTTTTGCATTTTCTGTACATATGACAACTATCTTTTGTCTTTTTTTTAGAAAACCAAAGAATTTATCTCCTATAAGACACAATGGGGTGTCTTCTTCTATTTTGTAGTTTGCTGCCTGAATTAATTGTATAATTTTTTTTTCTGAGGTGTTAAGAAATAAGAGAAATTCCCACATAATTTCCCCTTGAGATCCTTCTGATCATGATAGCTCAGATCTTATTATAAAATCTAACTATTCTCTTGAGGTTTTATGCTATTACAATAGGAATCTCCGTGATGTTAGTTGTCGATGATGTACTTAGGTGCCCTTGTCGACTGTTATGGCTTTGATTAATTCCAGATGCTGCCCATGTAATCGTATTGCGACCATAACGCTTGTTTAAATAATCGATAGTTTTCATGAGATATTCCTGCTTGAGTAACTTGTAAGGCTGTCTTTTCGAAAATAAATGTAGTTGTAGAAAATCTTCGCTGATAAGACCTTGCATGATTACACCTGCTTTTATGAGTAAATGATTAGGTTTAAATATCTTTTTAGTTAGACTGAGAGTTTCCGTTAGAAGAATTTGTGTGTCGTTGCTTGGTATATCTAGATATTGCGTTGCCGATTGACTATAAAAATTTGGCGAATATAGGCTCGTACGTGTAAATATTGTGACTTTAGTGGCATTTTGTTTTTGTTTTCGTAATTTTTCACTTGCACTTATGACATGATTGGCTATTGCTTGACGTAATTCATTTATTTGAGTGATAGGAGGACTAAAACTTCTACTGACACAAGTTTCTTGTTTGGGAGCTAATTGTTTTGATAATTTCAAACATTGCTCTCCTTGTATTTCCTTTTGTAATCGTACGCCTATAATCCCAAGCTTTTCTTTAAGAATATTGCTTGGTGCATCGCGAAATTGCCTTGCGTTGTGAATCCCTTGTTTGTGACACCAGTAGGCTAACTTTTGGCCGATGCCCCAAATCTTTTCTATCTCAATTTGTTCCAACCATAAGTCTTGGTTTGTCGTGGCTTCGATATTAAATATTCCAGCATGACAGGCTATTTTTTTTGCCAGGTAATTTGCTAGTTTTGATTGACTTTTCGTGGCCCCAATGCCTATGGCAATAGGTAGACCTAGCTTTTGGTAAGTGCTTTCTCTGAGCTCATGTGCCCAGGCATTAATATTAAAAAATCTCGATGGAATCTTTATAAAGGCTTCATCAATCGAATAAACCTCTACTTCTTCGCAGTTATCTCTTAAAAGACTCATTAAACGTTGGCTCATATCAGCATATAGCGAATAATTTGAACTTCGTACTTCTACTGATAATGTTGTTAATTTCTTACGGATCTTGAAATATGCTTCACCCATTGATATTCCAAGAGATTTGGCTTCTGCATTGCGAGCAATTATGCAGCCATCATTATTTGAAAGTATTACCAAAGGGCGACCGATAAGTGAAGGATCAATGCTTTGCTCGCAAGCAGCATAAAAATTATTGCTGTCAATTAGTGCTATTGACATTTTAATTTGAACTGACTTTATTACTCAGTTCATGAATGGAATAAATTGCCACACCCCAAATGTGTACATTTTTATAATGACGTAGATCAATCGGTTGGTATTTCGGGTTTTCTGCTTCTAGGTAAGGAATATTTTTAGAGTAAGTCAATCTCTTCAAGGTAAAGCTCCCATCTAATACGGCTACCACAATGTGCCCTGGTTGAGGGTTTAAGCTACGATCTATAATTAAGAGGTCTCCATCTAGCACTCCTGCATTGCGCATGGATTCACCCTTAACACGTAGAAAGAAGGTACTTGCTGGGTGGCGAATTAATTCCTCATTTAAATCAATACTCGTTTCTGCATAGCTGTCAGCTGGCGAAGGGAAACCGGCAGGTACATGTTGATGTAATAGCGGAAGTGATAGCTTTTGATTTGCTGTTAAAGGCTTCAAGGGCTCCAATGAAATAGCTCAAGTTATAGTACAAATATACTATAGCTTGAGCTATTTTGCTGGTTGTGGCCTTATGGCTTATGAGCGATGGTAGGGGCCCCCTTGTGCGATAGTAATAGCTCTGAATATTTGCTCTGCAAGCAAAAGCCTAGCGATTTCGTGAGGAAAAGTTAAAGGAGATAAGCTAAGGCGACAATGAGCCAATTTTTTTATTGTTGAGGATAAGCCATTGGCTCCGCCAATTACAAACACAAGACGTTTCGATCCGAAATTTTTTAATCGATGATAGAACTCAAGCGAGGTGAGTATTTCACCCTCTTCGCACAATGCTATTACTAATTCTTTTTGTTTTATGGCCCCTTGAATTGCTTCCGCTTCTTTGATGGGATTGCTATCTCGTAGCTCTGTGATTGATAGATTTGAAAGTCGCTTTTGATATACGTGCAGACCAGTTTTTATCCACTCTTTGCGAACTTTTCCTATGGCAATTATTCGATATCTAGATGGATTCAACACTTTTTGTGAATTATTTGCTTGTTAGTTAGAAGGATTGGTCACTATCTTCTTCTAGTAGGATTTGATTGAATTCGGTATAAAGTTCATCCATTTGAGTATCCCTTTTAGTCTTTTGCTTCTTGTGAAAAATATTCTTATCTGTAGTTTCTGGCGCATTTTTGCGTTTTTCAATTATTTGTTTGTCTAATGCAACTGCCTCGATTTCTTTCATTCGTTCAATTAAATGAGGCGGTATTGTTCCATCTTGACTAACATTGATTAATTCTTTGAAAAGATTGTCAGGACTTGATTCTGTTTCGATGATATGGAGATTAGAAGGTTTTTTTTGACTTGAGCTTGTCTTATTTACAGGTAGTGATTTAGGTAACTTACGACCTAATTCGCGTAGGCGTTCAAGGCTTTTAGGATCTAAGCTCATTCTTTAAAAGGATACTTTCTTGAACTTTGATCAAATATAAGCGAGGATAAGTTTTATGGATTCTTTTTGTATCAGATCTCCTTTTGTGACTTGATACAGATGTTGCATTTTTAGTGACTTAATTAAGGAGAAGATGCGGTATGGCTTCTCAAGGCATGATTACACGTAAGCGCTTTGGCCAGCATTGGCTTAAAGATGTTTCTGTATTGAACAAGATTGTTGATGCAGCTGATCTTGTTGAGAATGATCGTATTCTTGAAATTGGCCCTGGTCGTGGTGCTTTGACTGAAAAGTTGCTTCAATCAAGAGCTGGTTTGGTGCATGGAATTGAGTTGGATTTTGATTTAGTGGCTGGTTTAAAAAGACGTTTTTCTGATCAGCCTAGATTTACCTTGCAAGAAGGAGATGCTCTTTCAATTCCATTGATGCTTCCTGATGGCAAGCCAGCCAATAAGGTTGTGGCTAATATTCCCTATAACATAACAGGACCTTTGCTTTCAAGATTGGTTGGGAGATTGGGTAGACGTGTTGAAACTAGCTATCAACGTTTGGTTTTGTTGTTACAAAAGGAAGTGGCACAGAGAATCTTGTCTTTACCAGGTCAAAGCAGTTGTAGTGCGTTGAGTATCAGACTTCAATTGTTAGCAAAATGCCGAAAAGTCTGTGAGGTTCCACCGGGATCTTTTAGTCCTCCGCCTAAGGTGTACTCTCAGGTAATAGTTTTAGACCCATTAAGGGAAACAGAGCGTTTGGACTTTGAACTCGAAAGTAAAGTAGATTCATTAGTAAGAACAGCATTTTTGTCTAGAAGAAAGAAGTTGAGAAATACTTTGATCACACTTTGTCCTTTGAATGAATTGGAAGTTTTAGCTAAGGAAAAAGGCGTTAGTCTTGATCAAAGACCTCAAGAATTATCTCCGGCTATTTGGATTGAATTAGCAAAGGGCTTGAGAAAAATACAATTTCTGAAAAGAAATGAGAATTGAAATGAATTTTCCTACAAAATTAGATGTTTTAAGAGTGATTGCACCAGCAAAAATTAATTTGCATTTAGAAGTTCTAGGTATGCGCGAAGATGGTTTTCATGAATTAGCAATGGTTATGCAAAGTATTGATCTTTTTGATCAAATAGATTTTGAGAAAACTAATAACGGTTTAATCAAGCTTATTTCTAGTGATTTTGAATTAAGTAATGGTGATGATAATTTAATTGTTAAAGCAGCAAAACTATTGAAAGAGAAGTCTTGTAATAAAAACTTAGGGGCTTTAATTCGTCTCAAAAAGAATATTCCTATTGGCGCAGGATTGGCTGGCGGGTCTAGTGATGCTGCAGCTTCATTGATGGGTCTTAATGTTTTATGGAAGGCAGGTTTTTCAAAAAAACAGTTGGAAGAATTTGCTGCGGAATTAGGATCTGACGTTCCGTTTTGCTTGGATGGAGGGACTCAATTTTGCTTTGGCCGCGGCGAAATTTTGGAGCCATATCAAGGGGAAAGTGATATGGGTGTAGTGCTAGTAAAAGATCCATCAGTAGAAGTTTCAACTCCTTGGGCCTATTTAATGTATAAAGAGAAAAAAAATAGTCGCTATTTAACTTTAGAAAAAGATTTTGAGAAAAGAAGAAAATTATTGAAGGATGCGAATTGGTTGAATCCATTAAATGTATCGAATCCACCCCCACTAAGAAATGATTTACAAGAAGTAGTAGAACCTATTACATCAGCAGTGAAAAATGGTCTGGATTTTATTTCTTCACTAGAAGGTGTCATGTCATTTTCTATGAGTGGATCAGGACCAAGCTGCTTTGGTCTCTTTGCAGATGTAAAAACAGCAAGACTTGCACTTGAAAGCAATAAAAAACAACTTAAATTGTTAGGATTGAAAGGATGGTGTTGTGGCTTTCGATCAAAGGGAGTTTCGTTCATTCAGTGATGGAACCTTTTCAACAATCTTCCAATTCAAGTGATGAGGAGAAATTAAATAAAGCTGATGAAAAAAGCAGCCTTTCTAAAGAAAAAGGTCCATTGAGTTTTCTTTCTGGAGCTTTAACAAGTATTTTTTTTACATGGCTTTCTTTTTTTATAAGTAAAAAAGTCGTTATATATTTTGCATTGCATTCTCCTAGTTACACTTCTCCAATTGCCCAAAGCATAGCTTCTGCAATGAAAACGCTGGCTATTGGAATTTGTTTTTTGGCTACCTTTACATTTGGGTTCATAGGTATTGGACTGACAATTGTATTTATTCGAAGTTTGTTTACTGTCAATTCTATTAAAGATGATTAATATTTAAATACGAACTTTTTTTTTTCGTTTAAAGGGGTTTAGTTAGATGACTCTCCACGACCTTGGTTTGCTTGTTGTTTTGCTATGTCCCGGGATGTTGCTTTCGGTATTGATTCTTTCTACATTTGCTGCAGGCGGATAATAGACCCCAATTTGTTATAGCTTGTTTTAGTTATGCTGGTTCAACAGAAACTCCAGAAAAATTGTGGCAGGTACACTCCTTTTTGATGCTCTTCGAGAAGCCATAGATGAAGAAATGGCTATAGATCCTCATGTTTGCGTGATGGGTGAGGATGTTGGGCAATATGGTGGCTCTTACAAGGTCACTAAAGACTTGTATGAAAAGTATGGAGAGTTAAGAGTTTTAGATACGCCAATTGCAGAAAATAGCTTTACTGGTATGGCTGTTGGTGCAGCCATGACGGGGCTAAGACCCATAGTGGAGGGTATGAATATGGGCTTTTTGCTTTTAGCATTTAATCAGATTTCAAATAATATGGGAATGTTGCGTTATACCAGTGGTGGGAATTTTACTATTCCAGCAGTGGTTCGTGGGCCAGGAGGAGTTGGTAGGCAGCTTGGTGCTGAACATAGTCAAAGGTTAGAAGCTTATTTTCATGCTGTTCCAGGTATCAAGATTGTTGCTTGTAGTACTCCGACTAATGCAAAGGGATTAATGAAGGCAGCTATAAGAGATAACAATCCTGTTTTATTCTTTGAGCATGTTCTTCTTTATAACCTTTCCGAAGAATTGCCAGAAGGAGAATATTTATGCTCTCTTGATCAGGCAGATTTAGTAAGAGAAGGTAAGGATTTGACAATACTTACTTATTCACGTATGCGTCATCATTGTATTAAAGCAGTTGAACAACTTGAAAAGAAAAATATAGATGTCGAATTGATTGATCTCATTACTCTTAAGCCATTTGATATGGAAACAATTGCTCGTTCAATTAAGAAAACTCATAGAGTGATAATTGTTGAAGAATGTATGAAAACAGGAGGTATTGGAGCTGAATTGATTGCTCTTATTAATGAAAATTGTTTTGATGAACTTGATTGTCGCCCTGTAAGACTTTCTAGTCAAGATATTCCGACTCCATATAATGGGCAGCTTGAAAATCTTACAATTATTCAACCTCATCAAATAGTTGAGACTGCAGAACAGGTCATGAATTCAGGCATATAATAATGGCACGTCAACAAGGGTGGCTTGCCCTTTTAATGGCATTAGTTATCTCTGCTTTTTTGCTTTGTATTAATTTGCCTTTTCAATTAGGTCTGGATCTTCGAGGAGGTAGTCAGTTAACTCTTGAAGTGCAATCTGTTAATTCTTCAGAAAAAATTAAACCAGAACAACTTGAGGCCGTTCAATCAGTTTTGGAAAGAAGAGTAAATGGATTAGGAGTTGCTGAATCTTCTCTTAGAACAATTGGGGGTAATCAATTGCTTTTGGAGCTTCCAGGAGAGCAAGAGCCATCAAGAGCTGCAAGAGTATTAGGGAAAACAGCATTGCTTGAATTCCGTGCCCAAAAAGCTGGGACAAGAGTAGAAATGCAAAAATATCAAAAGCTTCGTAATCAGGTAAGAAGTATTGCTTTATTTGAAGAACTTTCTCGTAGTAGTAATCAAGAGAAGGATCAAATTGCAAAGAATAGGGAGCGAATTGAGGATATAAAAAATAATTTAAATATTACCATTTCATCGTCTAATATTGAGGAAGAATTAGAACAAATTAGGAACAAAATTAATAATAAAATTGTTGATCTATTTGAGCCTGCTAATTTAACAGGAAGTGATTTGCTGACTGCCGGGAGAAGACAAGAACAGAATCTTTCTAGTTGGGAAGTAACACTTTCATTCAATAAAGAGGGCGGTGAAAAATTCGCTAGATTAACAAAAACAATTGCAGGTTCAGATCGTCTTCTTGGAATAGTTCTAGATGGTGAGTCTATTAGTGAAGCAAGTGTTGGTGAGCAGTTTAGTTTGGCTGGAATTACAGGTGGTTCCGCTTCAATTAGTGGAAACTTTACTGCAGATTCTGCAAGAGAACTTGAGGTTCAACTTAGAGGAGGAGCTTTACCGTTACCTGTTGAAATTGTCCAGATAAGAACAATAGGGCCAACTTTAGGTGCGGAAAATATTAGAAGAAGTCTTATGGCAGCTCTTTTTGGATTAGCAATGGTTGCAATATTTATGGTTGTTTTTTATAGACTCGCAGGCTGTGTTGCTATTATTGCTCTTTCTTTTTACTCGCTCTTCAATTTTGCTGTTTATGCTCTTATCCCAGTAACTCTTTCACTTCCAGGAATTGCAGGTTTTATATTAAGCATTGGTATGGCTGTTGATGCCAATGTTCTTATTTTTGAACGTGTTAAAGATGAGCTTAGAAGAGGGAATACATTGATTAGATCAATAGACAAGGGCTTTTCACAAGCATTTTCTTCAATAATTGATG
Organism: Prochlorococcus sp. AG-409-K04; assembly: GCA_003215555.1. Classification (GTDB taxonomy): domain Bacteria; phylum Cyanobacteriota; class Cyanobacteriia; order PCC-6307; family Cyanobiaceae; genus Prochlorococcus_E. Next base: position 37,365 of record QCKE01000007.1, on the reverse strand, counting down.
GACACATAACTACTTTAATAAGCTGTATTTCACTTTTTTATTTGGGAACAGGGTTTGTTAAGGGCTTTGCGGCAACACTTGGTATTGGTGTTGTTGTTAGTTTATTTACAGCATTAAGTTGTACTCGTGTTCTCCTTAGGTTTTTCATGAGCTATAAATTCTTAAGAAGGGCTTCTAACTTTTTGTCTCTTAATCAACTTCCTAATCAACTTAATTAGAAAAGACTGTGACATTTACTTCAAAAACTTTTAATGGCAAAAAAAATATAAATTTATCTAAGCACCGTAATAAGGTTTGGATTTTGTCAAGCTTTGCGATTATTTTAAGTCTCGCAGGATTCATCACTTCATGGTTAAACCCTACGGTTCGCTTCCCTCTGCGTCCAGGTTTGGATTTTACAGGTGGCACTCAGATTAAGCTTGAAAGAAAGTGTTTAAACAAATGCACCTCATTAAGTTCTTTAGAACTTAATGAGGTTTTAAATGAGATTAATTTTTCTAAAAAAGAAACTAAACAAAAAATTTACTCTTCAAGAATTCAGTTTTTAGATGGCTATAAATCTGTCTTGATAAGGATGCCAACGTTATCTGCACTTGAAAGTAAGAAAGTTGTTGAATCAATGATTGATGTTGCTGGACCTTTTGAAGAAGGTGGTCAATCTATAGAAACCATAGGACCAACATTAGGAGTTAAATTATTAAAAACTACTCTAACGTCTCTTCTAGTTGCTTTCTCATGTGTTGCGATTTATATTTCAGTAAGATTTGATAGAAAGTTTTCTTTGTATGCAATATTGGCTTTAATTCATGATGTTTTGATTGTCTGTGGTGTGTTTTCATGGCTAGGAATTTTATTGGATGTAGAGGTTAACAGCCTTTTTGCAGTTGCATTGTTAACTATCGCTGGTTACTCAGTTAACGATACTGTTGTTGTATATGACAGAATTAGGGAGATTAATAATCAAAACCTTAAATTACCTTATAAACAAAAGATAGATTCTGCTGTTACAGCAACATTAACAAGAACTCTTTATACTAGTGGAACTACTCTTTTGCCTCTTCTTGCTTTAATCTTTTTTGGTGGAACTTCTCTGTATTGGTTTTCTATTGCCCTTGCTATTGGTGTTGTAATAGGAAGCTGGTCTAGTATTGCATTAGTACCATCATTTCTCTCTCTAAGTACAGATGACTGATTTTTTCTTTATCAAAAATGAGATTTAAAAAAAAAATTGCGATATAGTCAGATTTTTATAGTATATAAAATACAAATTATCCTGTTTGTTTTATGCATATATGAGCTGTGGGATGAAATTAGATTGATGCTAGATAATTTCACTTTTGTTGCTTTCTTCTTTTCTATTTATAAGCATCCATTGGCAATAACAGTGTTACTTTTATTACCTAGAATTAAAAATAGAATGTTTAAATGATTTCAAATTTATTTTGTTTTTTTATCTAATATGTCATGGACTATTACTTCATTAGTTAGTACTTGAATGACTACAGTTAATGGTAATGATACTAATAAGCCTATAGGTCCAAATATAATTGTAAAAACAAATTGTGCGGTTAAGGTTAATCCTGGCAATAGCTTGACTTGATATTGCATAACGGATGGTGTTATTATATAGCTTTCTATATTTTGAATAATGATATAAGAAATGAGAATAACTATTGATTTCCAGGGTGCATCTAGTAAAGCAACTGAAATAGGAAAGATTGTACTAATTGTAGGTCCTATATTAGGAATTATATTTAAGAATCCAGCAATTAAAGCGTTTGCTACTACAAGTTTCACACCAATTAAATAAAGTATTAAACCTGTTAAAAGAGATACAAAAGTTGAGCTTATAAGCACTCCAGTCATCCAATTGCTAAGTGCATCACCACATTTTAAAAGTATAAATCTAGCTCTCCGTCTATAAAAAGATGGCATCAATTTAATTATTATTTCCCTGTAGGATTCAGGTTGCATAGCAATCATTAAACTGATAGATAAGACAAATAGTGTTTGAATTATTCCTATCCCTAAATTCCCAGCTATATTTAAAATTTTCTTAAAGCTATCAGTAATTCCACTAGCAAGTGTGACACCATCAGGTAAAGAGATAAACTCTTTATAAACAAGTTCATTTTTATTAGTGAATTGTTCATTATTGCTTATAAAAAAACTGCTAAAATTATCTATTAAGTTCAAAATTATCTCCCGGAATGCATTTGCAGCTGAAGGTAATTGTGTTATTAATTCCTGGAACTCCTTGGTGAATTGAGGTACAATTGTTATAATTATTATAGAGAATATTAGAATAAGACTGCTTATTGATATACCTAAACATAATTGTCTAGGAAGTTTAACTGTCTTCTTGATTTTTCCTGTAAGAGTACATAATGCCATTGCAATTAATACTCCTACAAAAATCAATATAATGACTTCTTTAAGACTCCAAGCTATAAAAATTGCAATTATTAGTGCAGCTAAACCAATTAAATTAGAAAATTCCAATTTATTTCTCTGTATATCCCATTCCATTGCACTTTGCATACCGCTTTGCAAAACGCATAAATCGTTGAAAATCTGATTCGCTTTTCCATACGAATGTTGCTTCTATAGCACTTGGTACTCCATTTAAAAAACGAGCTTTAACCTCTCTCGTTTTTAGTTCACCTTCTTCATCTGTCATTGTCATTCCTTTTATACTTCCATCTTTAACTGAAGATAATGCTTCTGGTTCTTCAAAAGTAAAAAAAGCTTGCCCAGTACTTCCGTTGCTACTTCTTGTTAAGCGAATTTCTGGTACGCAAGGCTCACAAATACCATCGACAAAACTAATCGTCGCATTTTTGTTTGTTTCAGACATTGGATTTAGCGACTGGTACTTGATAGTACTTAAGAGTGCATTCAAAACGCGAGAAAAAAATACTTAGTAAACAAGACCTAACTCTATTAACTGCTTTGCAGAGTCCTTGTTGCTCATGCCAGAAATATCAATACTTGCTTTTTTGATCTTCTTTTCCAGTTCAAATTCATAGCATTTATCGTAATACTCAAGAATTGCGAGACATGCTTCTTCCCAAAGACTTTCATTAATGGAATCCAAGGCTTTCTTTGTTCTTTGAGGTCCTAAACGCTTCCTAATCCTAAGTGTTGCATTTTGAAGATCTATTTTATTGTTTGAACTGTATTCATTGACAAGTGTTTTGACTCTTTCTTTTTTGCTCCTTTTTATTTCTATTAAAGGGGCAGTTTTCATTTGAAGAAAAAGTTTATTTGGGATTCTGCATTTGCCTAGATTTGCACTTTCAGCTTCTAGCCAGATACCTTTAGGGGTAATACTTTCTGTTTCATAGAGCTTTTGAGCCAAAATATTCTCAAATTGTTCACTAGTTGGTTGTAAGTTCACCCCAAGGCCTCCAAAGCTGCTTCCCTTATGGTTAGCAATACCCTCTAAATCAATTATTGATATACCCATTTCTCTAAGTTCTAAAAGTAATGAAGTTTTACCGGTCCCGGTTTTTCCACCTAATAGCCTCAAAGGCCATTCTTTTTCGAATTGATTTAATGCCCATTTTCGATAACTTTTGTATCCTCCTTCCAACAAGATTGGATTTAGTTGAAGTAAATTTGCAAACCACCCCAGGCTTGCTGAGCGCATGCCTCCTCTCCAGCAGTAGATTCTTAGAAAAGAATTGGATGTATTTGAACTGACAATTTTTAATTTGTTTTTAAGTGTCCGTAGCTTGGGAGAGACTAGTTTGATACCCAACATAATTGCTTTCTCTTTCCCCTGTCTTTTGTAGGCTTTACCTATTAAATCTCTTTCGTCATTATTAAATAATGGTATGTTTTTAGCGCCTGGCCAGTGGCCTTGAATGTATTCTTTTGGACTGCGAATATCTATTATAGGTCCTTTTAGATTCCTGAAAGTATTGAGAGAATATGATGAAGGTATGCCCTTTCCTGACATAGTGTAATGAAGATGACTCTGAGATAGGTTGTTAGTTATGCCATCTGACACATCTGAATCAACCAGTGTTCCTATTGAAGAACTGCTTGAAAAGTTTTCAAGTAGTTCCTTAAGACAGCGACTTCGACTTGTTAAGGAGATTGAGTCAAGGTCGAATGAATTAGTGGAATTGGGGTCAAAATTATTTGATAATTTTGACCAGGAATCTGACAATTGGTCATTTGGTTGGATTCTTCAAGTGTTGAATAGACACCAAAAAGAATATTTGAAAGGATTTTTAGAAAATGAAGATCCTCCTTTGTTTTTTACAGCTTCTTTGATTGATATTGATCATAGGCCATTACAAATAAGTCTATTGGAAGAACGTTTTGAAGATGCTGATCGAATTACAAGCGAAACCTTAAGAAAATTGGCTGGTAAAAGTGCTATTCAAAGAGGATATGTTTATTTCAGTGAAGTTGAAAATATGAGTAGTGTTGATTTGAATAGTTTGGATCGCTTATGGATTGCATATTCATTAGGAAAATTTGGCTTTTCTGTGCAAGCAAGACTTTTAGAGTCATTGGGAGGTCGTTATGAAAAACTATGGCCTCGGATTGGATGGAAAACAGATAATGGTTGGACTAGGTATCCAAAGTCTTTTACCTGGTCATTAGATGCACCTGAAGGTCATATGCCTTTAGTGAATCAGTTGAGAGGAGTCCGATTAATGGATGCTTATTTAAAACATCCATTTTTGACTTCGCGACTTACTAAAAAGAGTTAGGCTTCGTCTCCTAAATTTGAATTAAGAATGATGATATTTTAATTAGGAAACTGCTATAAATCTTTCTAGAGTAAATTTCTAATTTCTAATTTTTTAGTTTTTAACTCTTTTGCTTTTTTTCTATTGAGTTTTTTTCACTGGACTAACTATAGTTTCAATTCAACTCTTCAATTACAATTGAAGGTTTCCCTTCTTTTGGAACAGGTTCCTTCTTTAAAAATGAGGAAACGTATCAAGTTAGGTTTACATGAAGCTCTTGTTAATGCAGTGGTTCATGGTAATTCTAATGATCCTAAAAAGCTTGTAAGAGTTCGTAGAATTATTACGCCAAATTGGTTTATTTGGCAGATTCAGGATGATGGTGAAGGGATAAAGGAATCTCAAAGAAAGTTTTCCTTACCTTCCCAATTGGATTCTGAAAACGGGAGAGGTCTTTTTTTAATTCACGAATGTTTCGACGATGTTCGATGGAGCAGGAAAGGTAATCGTTTGCAGATAGCAAGTCGGCGTAATTAATCCGAAATCAATGAGAAGGACAACCAGGATCAGTGACTTCCTCTCTGATCCAGCACAGTGATTGCTGGATCAGAGCTTCTATATCAGCTTCTTTACCATTCCTTATTATTTGTGATAGTGCACTTGCTAAAAGTTCAGCAGCCCTTCGATATTTATTTGATTTATATTTGTGCCAGTTATTGTTGCTTAGTCTTAATTCTGTATGAAGATCGTTAATAAGAGCTTCAGTTCTATTTGTCCAAATAGATTTGTTTTTTTTCATTTTTTTACTCCATTATATAATTATATATTGTATTTACTAGTGTATTTAAATTATTGTTTTGATTATTGCTTTCTAACTTATCAGTTAGTATATAGTCTTTAATATTTTGGGTTGCAGGGGTAAGATGATTTCCGCTTATTTCTATTACTCTTGTATCATCATTGTGTCTTTTTTTTAGGTTTTCTAGTAATAAACTTGTTTGATCAAGATTATCATTAGAAAATTTTATTAATAGATTCTGTTTTTGTAGATAATTTTTGACAATAATACTTATTGTCTCTATTGGACTAGGACTAAATTCAGTCTCAAAATTTAATCTTTTTTTGACTTTTGATAGAATAGGTATTGATTTGTCTGCTTTATAATTATTAAAAGAAAGACCAATAAAAGATTTGCTTTTTCTGCCTCCATCTGGAGCGATAAGATGAAGTTTGCATCCTAGACTATGCCCTAATCTAATAGGATTATATGAAGTTTCTCCTATCCTAGACTCTAATTTTAGCCTGCATTGTCTAAATTCTTTCCAGGCTTCATTAGCTTGAGCTTGATGATCCAGGCCAGGAATATAACTCCAAGCATGTATTGCAATATTCTTCTCGACAAGTCTCTCCAAAAGCCTTTTGTAAGTAATATTGGGGCTTGCTGCTAAATAACTGCCACCAATCATTTCTATTAGTGCTTTTGGTTTTGATGGCCAACTGCACCATGTTTGATTTATCTTTCTCCAGTTAGTCATTTGAGAACCTTTCCATGTTGAAGAACGAAAAATACATCTTTATGCTGCGCTTTATCAAAAACAATATGATAATAAGAATTTTACTTTTGAATCTTGTTATTTTTAATATTTAGCTGCAATTTTTTTGAATTTTATCCAGATGCAAAAAGAACTAGACCTGTTTAATAACAAGAAATGTGATGAACATATTTCATCGCCTGAAGTGCTTTTGATTATTGATACGGAAACTACTGGACTTGATCCTGAGACAAGTCAATGTGTTGAGGTTGGATCTATTTTGTTTCATGTTCATAGTAGATCTATTCTTGCTCAAAATTCGTTTTTAATACCTGTTGAAAATAACCCTGCTGAGCCAATAAATAAAATTCCTTCAGAAATTACAAGATTGTCTCAACCTTGGGAAGAAGGAGTTAAATATTTTCAGGCATTACTTGATAGATCGGATGCTGTGGTTGCTCATAATGCATCTTTTGATAGGAAATGGTTTGGCATTAAACCTCTACCAGCTATTGCAAAGCCATGGATCTGCTCAATGGAAGATATTGCTTGGCCATTGGATCTGCAATTGAAGCCTAGGCCTTCTGTTAGAGACCTTGCTATTGCTCATGAGGTTCCAGTTTGGACAGCCCATCGTGCTTTGACAGATTGCATTTATTTGGTTGAAGTTCTTAGAAGATGTATTGATCTTGAAACTCTTTTAAAACGTGCACTTGAGCCAAGAAGCTTGGTTAAAGCTTTAGTTTCATATGATCAAAGAAATTTAGCTAAAGACGCAGGATTCCGATGGAATGATCCGGTTAAAGGTTCATGGACCAGAAGATTAAGTAAAAGAGAAATTGAAGTTTTATCGTTTGAAGTAAAAGAGATAGAATTTTAATTAGATTTTCAAGAGCTTCTTGCTTTCACATTATTTCTTTTAGATCTTTGAAGTGACTAAGTAGTTTTGATGCAAACAAGTCTTTTTGTGCCAACCTAAAAACATATTGTCTTTTTTGAAGGATGATCCATTTGAAAAAGCAAAAAATAAAAAGGCGTTTGCAACAATGGCAGCAAGTAAGAAGTTGGGCGAGGTTAATTAGAGAAGCAGAGATATTATGGAAGCTTGATCAAAAGGAGCTTAAGAGACTTGGAGCTTTAGAATTGACTCAGTTGATTAACGAGATACCACCTTCCTATAGAAGAAGAGTTAATCTTTGGCTTATCAAATTTTCGCTAGGTACTAGGTTCGATTGTAGAGAATCAGGAGATTAAAAGATTTCCTCAAAATTGTTTTGGTATTTATCTAATGTAAGAGAAAAGTCTTTAAATATTTTTAGTTCTTATTTAGTACTTTTCTTTAAAGATTATTAATTAAATGTTTTGATCATGATTTATAGTTGATTAGAAAATTATTTTTTAGACTGTATTGGCTGATTTTCAGACACTTCGAGGAATGGTTGATATTTTGCCTTCGGAGACGTGGCAATGGCAAAGCGTTGAGACTTTTGCAAGACATCATTTTGAAAGAGCTGGGATTAATGAGATAAGGACTCCTTTACTTGAGACTACGGAATTGTTTAATAGAGGAATTGGTGGTTCTACAGATGTAGTGAACAAAGAAATGTATTCTTTCGTTGATAGAGGAGATAGATCATGCACTTTGAGGCCAGAAGGGACTGCTTCGGTTGTCAGATCTCTTATTCAAAATGGTCTTATAAGTCAAGGACCTCAGCGTCTTTGGTATCAAGGACCAATGTTTAGGTATGAAAGGCCTCAAGCAGGACGTCAAAGACAATTTCATCAGTTAGGGGTTGAATTTTTTGGATTATCTTCAATCAAGAGTGATGCTGAATTGATATCTATTGCATGGGATCTTTTAAAACAATTAGGTTTAAAAGGGATAACTCTTCAGGTTAATACTTTAGGTACTTTGGAAGATAGACAGAAATATCGCAGTCAATTGGTGTCATGGTTAGAAAAATATTCTAAGAATTTTGATGAACATACAATGAATCAATTAAAAAATAATCCTTTAAGAATTTTAGATAGTAAGGATAAAAATATCAAAAAAATTCTTGAAGGTGGACCTATGTTAATAGATTATTTGTGTGAATCTAGCAAAAGAAGATTTATAAATTTACAGGAATTCTTAAGCGAACTTGATATACCATTTACTATTAATCCAAAGCTTGTTCGAGGTTTAGATTATTATTGTCATACAGCTTTTGAAATAACTAGTGGCGAGTTAGGTTCACAGTCAACAGTTTGTGGAGGAGGCCGCTATGATGGCCTTGTTCAACAACTTGGAGGCTCGGCCACCTCTTCAATAGGTTGGGCAATTGGTATGGAAAGGTTATTAATATTGTTGGCTAATAAAATTCCAAATCAAAATACACCAGATATATACTTAGTTAATAAAGGAGAAAAAGCAGAGCTTGAAGCTCTTTGTCTTGCAAGAAGTTTAAGATTAGCAAACCTAAAAGTTGAATTAGATAATTCAGGTTCAGCCTTTTCTAAACAATTTAAAAGAGCAAGCAGATCTCATGCTTCTTGGGCATTAGTGATTGGAGAAGAAGAGGTGAATAAAGGTGAAGTTGTTTTAAAATCATTAATTGATAAAGAAAATTTTGGTAGTAATATTTCTATTAATATATCAAATATAAAAGAAATTGTTGATATAGTTACTTCATAAAATCCATTTTAAGAAAATAATGAATAAAATTATTGTTTTGTTAATATTTGTTTTTGCTTTGATTCTTGTAACTTCAAATTATTCTTATTTTTTCCGATTTAGACGTAAATTTTCTATTAATAAATGGATGGTGATGACCAAAGGGCAAAGGTTAGAATATGGAAATTATAATAACCTAAGAATTTTAGCTAGAAAAAAAAAGTTGATTGAAAAAGGTAGAAAAGAGTATCTTGATTATAAGAAAAAAGTAAAAAAATAATTTATAAATGATAATTTGCCCCCCAGTTAAAGCATGGACTAGTATTCTTGGAGTTAGAGGTGAAAGATACTTTGTTTCTACTAATTATGGATCTATAAAAGAAAAATATTGGATTAATATGGTCTCAATTATAGATGGAAGAATATCTTTTGGATTGGATCTGAAAGAATTATCCGATGATTCACTTTGGATTCCAGGTTGGATAGATTTAGATGAGTTGTCAAAAATTACCATTTCACGAAATAAAAAGACAAGTCATACAAGTATTAATAAAAAGTTTTCAAATAATGCATGTCTTCATCCTTCAATTGATTCTGGGCTTTTGATTCCATTGCTCGATGACAATATAAGGCCTTGGTTCCCTCCCTAAGAATTTATTGATTGGCTCAAAGTGTATTTTTACCTATTTTTAGTATGAACCCCTTACGTTTTTTTGTAGATGCGTTACTAAAGATATATGGAAATTATTTTTTTAAATGTCTTCTAATCAATGGTTATTAGAGGAGGAGGCAAGTAAACGCCTAGGTGTAACTTCTAAAACATTGCAAATTTGGAGGGAAATGGGATATTTGAAGCCCGGAACTCATTGGAGAAGTGCTCCTGTTCAGCATTCAATGCCATGGAAACCCGAAGTTATTTATCATTTTAGTTGGTGCAAAGAAATAATTGAATATTGGCGCAATAGAGATGCACCTCTTTCTGACTTGGCAGCATGACAAAAAATATTTGAAAGATTCTATTTGTGGAAAATAAATAAGATTAGTTTTATTTATAAAAAGTTTCTATTTTAGTGATAGAAGATTATGTTGGAAAAGTCTCAGGTAAATTAGGAATAAATTTTTTGAAAACACTAATTAATATCCATAGAATTATAAGATTACCTAACATTGCTAGAGCAAATCTTAGCCTCATATCTTTTACTAACGGTAAAATAACCTCCCATAGTTTTAGAAACATTCTTTTTCTTTATTTAGCTTACAATCAATATTAAAGCATTCTTTAAGTATTTGGCTTTCTTTTTTATAGAAGCTTTACCACAATTTTGCATGAAATCCCTGAAGTGAATCCTACGTTTTGTCAGAAAACTAAAGAATACTGCCTTTTTTGACGGTTTTAGAGGGCAAAAGACTTACACAATGTAAAAGGTATTCATTTTGGTCACATTATATTCTCGTTTTTCGTTAGTGTCGCACCGCTTTCCCACCTTCGTGCAATCTAATGCAGACCTATGGAAATACAGACGTCACCTACGGGTGGTGGGCTGGTAACTCTGGGGTCACCAACCGTTCAGGAAAATTTATTGCAGCTCACGCCGCTCATACCGGCCTGATTGCTTTCTGGGCTGGTGCCTTTACTCTTTTTGAATTAGCTCGTTTTGACCCTTCAGTGCCTATGGGTCATCAACCTTTAATTGCTCTTCCTCATTTAGCCACTCTTGGAATTGGTTTTGATGAGACAGGAACTTTTGTAGGAGGAACTGCCGTTACATCAATAGCGATTGTTCATTTGATTCTTTCTATGGTGTATGGAGCAGGAGGTCTTCTGCATTCTCTTTTATTCCCAGGAGATATACAGGATTCTGAAGTTGCTCAGGCAAGAAAGTTTAAGCTTGAATGGGACAACCCTGATAACCAAACTTTTATTTTGGGTCATCACCTTATATTTCTAGGTGTAGCCAATATTCAGTTTGTTGAATGGGCAAGAATACATGGCATATGGGATGCGGCTGCAGGCTCTATTCGCCAGGTTGAGTACAATCTAAACCTTTCTGCTATTTGGAATCATCAATTTGACTTCCTTTCTATTAACAGTTTGGAAGATGTAATGGGTGGGCATGCTTTCTTAGCATTCTTCATGATTACAGGTGGTGCTTTTCATATTGCTACTAAGCAAGTTGGTGAATACACCAAATTCAAAGGCGCTGGATTGCTTTCAGCTGAGGCAATTCTTTCATGGTCTCTAGCAGGAATTGGCTGGATGGCAATAGTTGCAGCTTTCTGGTGTGCAACAAATACCACTGTTTATCCAGTTGAGTTCTTTGGAGAGGTATTGGATCTGAAATTTGGAATTTCCCCCTATTGGGTTGATACAGTTGACCTGGATCTAGGAGTACATACTTCTAGGGCTTGGTTAACTAATGTTCATTACTATCTAGGATTTTTCTATATCCAGGGTCATCTTTGGCATGCTCTTCGTGCAATGGGATTTGACTTCAAGAGAGTAAGTAGTGCTATCACTAATATCGATAGTGCAACTGTGACTTTGAACGATTGATTCTGAATTCTCTGGTTAATATTTCTTGGAGAATTACCTTAAAAAGCTCACCATATGGTGAGCTTTTTTTATATTTATAGTTTTCCTATAATCTTAATTGTTTTTTTTTATTAGAAATTTATGGATGAATTATATGAAACCTTTTCAAATTCATTTTGAAAACATTGTCATTATTGAATCTCTTCCAAAGATTTTTGTTGCTACAGGTCTGCTTATTGTTTTTGCAATACTATTAACAATTGGAAGAAAATTTGACTCTGCATTAAAGCTAGAGAGATTAGGTATACCTATTTCTATAGTATTTGGAATATTTGCTCTTTTAATAGGACCATATGGTCCCTCAACTCTTTTACCGCAATCAATCACTGATATTTGGATAAAAATCCCTACACCTTTACTGACTGTGGTTTTCGCAACTTTAATGCTTGGAAGGCCAATTCCTAATGGAAAAAATTTGTGGGAGCCTGTTGCTTCTCAGGCATTAATGGGCCTTCTGTTGGGATTTGGTCAGTATTTGATAGGAGGACTTGCGGTAATTTTTATTCTAATTCCTTTTTTTCATGTTGATCCCTTAATGGGATGTTTGATAGAAGTAGGTTTTGAGGGAGGACATGGTGCGGCCTCTGTGATGGGAAGAAGTTTTGAAAATGTTGGATTTTCATCTGGTCTAGATCTTGGATTAGCGATGGCGACAATTGGCTTGTTAGCTTCTACCTTGTTAGGGAGTGCTTTGGTTGTTTTGGGTAGACTCTTAGGTTGGATTAAAGATGATTTAGAGCAAGACAAGAAGGAACTTCATTTAGAAAATCAAATATCTGTTTTGCAACAATTAAAATTATTAGCTATCAATCTTGCTTTTGTAGGCTTTGCTGTGCTTTTTGGAGTATTAGCTCTTTCATTCTTAAGGTTATTAGGTAGATCTTTTGGAGGCATTTTCTATGAGGTTATATCTATATTTCCAGTATTTCCATTGGCTTTATTAGGTTCTCTAGTTATTAGATTTTTGTTAGAGAAATTTGGCCGCACAGATTATGTTTCAGACATACTCCAAAGGGAGATTGGCATACTTTCTACAGATTTACTTATTACAACTGCAATGGCCGGACTTGATCTACATCTTCTTTTTGAAAACTGGATTCCTTTATTAGTTCTTGCTTTAAGTGGTTTGATGTGGAATTTGCTCGGCATGTTTGCATTTGCAAAAGTCTTATTTAAAGAACATTGGTTTGAAAGGTCACTTATTGAATTTGGCAATGCAACAGGAGTTGCGGCGAGCGGAATATTGATTTTGCGATTGGCGGATCCTAGGGATAATACAAATACGTTACCAATATTCTCTATAAAGCAATTGTTTCTTCAACCTTTGCTCTCAGGTGGTTTTATAACAGTAATTGCACCCTTGTCAATTATGAAAATTGGCATAACAGGTTGGACGGAAGTGTGTGGCTTGATTACATTGTTTTTTGTCTTTATTTCATTGTTAATAAAACCTAATGTTGATAATAATCTTTCTTGAAATAATCAAAGTAGAAAAATTGATTTATATTATGTTTGAAAAAGACACTTAATTAGGAGTATTCTTGTGAGATCTGGTAATTTCAAGGATATTCCTCCTCAGGAGTCGAGAGAAAAGTGGTTTAAAAGTCATCTTCTTTCAAGAGAAATTGAGCTTAAGGAATTGTATGAAATGTCCCAGCAAGATTTGGACCTACTTATGGCTGAAACTGCAGAATTAAGAAGTGACTTGGGTAATAGAGAGAGAAATATTGGTAAATTTTGTACAGCAGGATACTTTCTTGAATTAGCTAGAATTATTGACAAACGTAGATTTGAAAGTTGAAGGATTATTTGTTCATACTTGACTTGGGAAAGTATACGCTTTGATCAGTATTTTTCCAAAATTTATATTTAGTCATTAATATAGGAAAAAGTTTACTCTCTAAAAAATAATTTAACCAATTCCTTATATTAGTTAAATCGTTATCATTATCAAATTCGATTGGATTGACTAAACGATATTGACGTACAAATGGCCAAATGCACCAATCTGCGATTGTTTGTTTGCCTTCTAAAAGCCAAAAGCTCCCGGTATTTTTTGAGGAATTTTTAATAGTTTGATCCCATTCTTTTAGGATAGCTTTTGATTTTTTTTTATGAATTTCGTGATCTATACCTTGATATCTATTAGAATATTTATATCTATCTAAGTGATATTTAAATAATTTATCATTTTTTTGAATTATCATATTTATAGCTTTATTTTTATTGGCATTTGACTTTTGAAGAATATTTTTTTTGGGGCTATTCTTAAGTGCCCAAGAAATAATATTAACACTTTCGTCTATGACTTCCCCATTTGACTGTATTAATACTGGAACAGTAGCTTTGGAAGAAGCTTGAATAAGTTCTAAAGGCTTGTCCTTAAGACTTACTTCTCTGATTATTACATCTAATCCACAGTTTAATATGGCCCATCTGGCTCTCATGGCATATGGACATCTTCTAAAAGAAAAAAGTATTGGTAAACTCATTTTATTTTTTTTGAAAAATAAAATACTTGAACAAGTATTTTATGTGAATTGACTTTGTTATTTGAGTAATTATAATTTGCATAAGATCAATACGCTTTATAACTTGCTTATAATCCTATTATGTCAGGTCATGTATTTTTTGTAAGAAAAGATAATTTATATTTAATTAGTAAGGCTAAAGATATGAATAAGCAATTGAGAAAGATTTCTCCCGATGAGGTAATTGCATCATTAGAGACAAAATATCCCTTGGCCTTTGAAGCAAGATTATTAAGAAGATATAAAAATAATAGGCTTCCAGAATCATCCTATTTTAAATTTAATGAAAAGCAGGTTTCAGATTGCAAAAGGCAGTTTGGATTGAAAAGTAATATTCATAAGACTTTAGGAGAGGAGTTCTTTATAGCTTTAACAGGATCAGTTCTAATCTTTTTTCTATCCTTTGCAATTTTATTTAAATTGCTTTCCTCTCTTTCAATGGTTCTTACTATTGTATTTGCGTTGTCTTCGCTGCCAATGTTCCTTTTATTTTTCTTAGGTAACTTTGGTGGTTATAATTGTAGTGATTTAAATCTTTTTTCTTCATGGTTTAATAGAATTAGGGCTTTGATTTTTGCTTTGATTTTTTTAGCGTTGTCTTTTTCTATAGGTTTCAATTATTTCAGTTAGCATTACCTCCAGATTAGTAATAAAAACTATTAATTTTCTCTTGCATATCAAAGAAATTCTTGGATTATAGAAATAATTAGTATTTTAAGATTATTCTATATGAATTATTCAAGTTACCTTAAATTGTTCCAGCCAGTTCAAGAACAACTTTCAGGAGTATATTCGACTGCGACATTAGTAGTTTCCATATTAATTTTACTATGGGTTATCAACTTTATTGTAGGATTGATTTCAAGGATTTTTTTTGTAGGGAAGTCTGTAGGATCTTTTTATAGAGCTTTTATTCATAGATATATTCGTATTTTTTTCTATGGTTTAATTAATTTGTTTCAAAAAAAAAATAATCTTAATCCGTGAAATATAATTTAAATATTAAATTATATTTCTAGATTGCAGCTCAACGGTATATCATAAGGAACGCTACTATTTGGTAGTTTTAATATATTTGAAATTATATTTGCAATATCTTTTGGTTGAGTCATTTCTTCTTTTCTAATAGTATTTATTGATTTTGCCATATCTGTATTAACCCAGCTAGGACATATTGTTGTAACTCGTATTCCTTCACTCCAACCCTCATTTCTAATTGTTTGGCATAAGCCCATTAAGGCAAATTTGGATGATGTATATCCAGCAAGTTTACCTTTAGATCTTTTCCCGCTCATCGAAACCAGGACTATGATCCTTGCGTGGTCGCTTTTGCAAAGATCTTTCCATGATGCTCTAGTCAGGAACCATGGCCCTAATACATTTACTCTCCAAAGTTTATTTATTTGGCTTTCCTCTCCACTCTTAAAATTAAGACATGTTCTATTAAAAATACCTGCACAATGAATAATCGTGTCTATCTTAGAAAAGATTTTTCTAGTATTTTTTACCCATTCATTAGCATCCTCTATGTTTTCAGCATCATATTTATTGATCAATATTTTTTTATTTGATGTATATAAAGGATCAAGTGATGATCCTTTGATACTTTCTATATTTCTTAACCCTAAACTAATGCGATGTCCATCTTTAAGAGCTTGTTCTGCTACGCATCTACCGATCCCTCTTGAGGCGCCGCTAATTAAAATCGTTCTCAATTGATTAGATGTTTGGCTTTAAGAAATTCCATAATAAATTCAATTCTCTTCCTTTCATTTCCATTAAGCCCCATTTAACACTTAATGGAGCTTTCTTAAACATAGTCCACATAGCACTTACCAGTTCATTGAGGCTTAATGTATTTGTCAGAAATCTGTACCACTGATCATTAGAAAGACTAAAAAATCCTGTAAAAAATTGTCTTAATTGCTCTTCTTCAAAACGCATTAATTTTTCCAAACCAAATTGATATAAAGCTTGTTTTCTTCTAAGTTCTTTAGGCCATAAATTTTCCCAACCTTTCTGTGCGATTTCTTTTGGAGTGTAATTGTTTTCTTTAATTGCAATTGCTATTTCTTTGGCTAATGATGGTGCTCTCCTAAGAAGCCCTCCAACTAAATATCCCGATGCAGGGTGAACCATGCCTGCAGAACCTCCAAAACCTAAAATTGGTTGAGTTAAGTCAGGTATAGGGATATTCATTGGTAGAAATAGGCCATTTTCTTCATGATCTATCTTTAAGATTTCGATATTTCTTTCTTTTAGTCTTGAATGAAGTCTAGCTTTTAGAGTTTCTATCTTTACGGGAGGTGCAAGTCCTAATGAGGTTTCTTCAAGAAAAAACTTTCCATCTCCCATATCCATTGCATATAAGAATGTAGGTGGCTCTTGCCTCTCGATTTCACTTAAGTGATTGCTCCTATAATCCATTAACACAAACTGGTTTTCTTCAACTGGAGGCTGACTAAATTCCCCAACTATTCCATAACAAGTTTGAACTGCTATTTCTCTATCCTTAGGAATATTTAGAAATATGGGCTCATAACCTGTTGCATCTATTATTAACTTTGCTTTGAAAACAGCTCCTCTTGATGTTTTTACAATGCTAAAAAGTTCATTTACTTCAAGATTAATTGCTTTTCCTCTGTGCCATGTGACATTAGCTTCATTGCATTGATTTATCCAGTGCTTTTGAAGTTTAAACTTATTAAATAAGCCATAGTCTCTATTGTGAGAAGTAAAGTTATTCTCTGGGGAAATTGAATTTCTTGAACCTTCACCGAGAAAGCTGACAGTTTTTGACCATCTGTGTTCAAGTAATTCTTCGAAGCCTAATTCGTCAACTTCTTGCCCCCAAATGCCATAGGTATATGGCCATGGCTCTAATGGATCATTTGCAGAAAGAACCCCTAAATTAAGTTTTTCTTTACCTAAAGCTGCAGCAATAGCAAGGCCTCCTGGACCTGCACCAATTACCAATACGTCCATAGGAGCATGAGCAGTATTCATGCAGGGTTAAGCTTTTTTGCTTAGATTAAAGGCACTTATTAATAAGTATGTATGACTTTTTTTAGTCACATCATTTCCTCCTTTCCTTCTTGGATTCCAAGACTAACCTGATTCGGCGATGAAAATTAGAACCCATAACTTTTTTTTACTAGATGTTGTTATTTCTTGATTTTATAAGGATATGATCAGGTATATGTTCTTTACAACTAAATATACTTTTTGGTTTTTAAGTCTGAATAAGATATGGCAACAAATCAATTATATTATATAAAAATAATTTTGATTTATTTCTGATCACATGGTTGTTAAGGAACACACGAGATTTATAATGCTTACTGGTGGCACATCAGGTATTGGCTACCAGGCTACTATTCATTTTTTAAGAGCTGGAAGTCGACTACTTATTTTATGTAGAAATAGATCAAGAGTTGATTCTATAAAGTCTTCACTTCTAAAAGAAAATATCAATCAAGATATTATAGATGAATTGGCTTCATTTCATATTGTCGATTTGTCAGATCTAAATAGCATAGATAATTTTATTCACTATATTCTTGATAGTAAAATTGTTATTGATACTTTAGTTTTAAATGCTGGACTTCAATATACTGGATCTAAAAATGTTAAAAGATCAACTCAAAATATTGAATTAACTTTTGCGGTTAATCATCTTAGCCATTATTATCTTTGTCTATCTGTTCTACCCTTATTATTAGACTCTCAATCTCCAAGAATTATAATAACTGCATCAGAAGTTCATAATCCTAAATCCTCTGGTGGTAGAATAGGAAATCAAGCAAATCTTGGTAATTTGGATGGATTGAGGAATTATCAAGATTTTCTGATGGTAGATGGTAGTTCTATATTTGATGCAGATAAAGCATATAAAGATAGTAAATTATGTAATGTACTTTTTGGAAAAGAATTATCTAGAAGATTGAAAAAAAATAAAATTTATATGCCAGTAATATGCTGGGCACCAGGATTAGTAATACCTCGAAGTAAATCTGGGTTTTTTAGATACAGTAGAAAATATAATGAAATCGGTCAAAGGGTTTTTGCTTTTTTTGCAAGAGATTTATTGAAATTAACAGAAGATCCACGTTTTGCTGGAAGGATCCTTAAGGATTTATCTATATCAAATAAGTATCTAAAAAAAGATTTTAGATATTTTTCAAACCAAATAAAAATGCCTGGTAAAATGCATTTTGAGGAAGTTGATGTAAGTTTAGAAGCTAGTGATGAGCTTAAGGCAAAAGAACTTTGGGATCTTTCTAAAGCCTTGATCGAAAAAATCAAGGGAGAAGATATCTTGATAAACTTGTAGCTTATACAAAAGCTTATTTTGCCATATGTATTGTTTGAGTAGGAAATGCAAACTCAATTTCTAACTCTTCAAATTGTTTCATTATCTCTAGGTTTATTTGTTGTTGTGCATTCATTGCTAATAGGTAATCATTGGTTGGTATGTAGTAAACCAATTCAAAATCAAGACTACTATCTCCAAAACTAATAAAATGGCATCTATCAAATACTGCATTATTTGTTTTATCTACAATTGATTTTATGATTTCAGGTATTCTTTCCATTTTAGCATGTTGTGTTCCATAAACTACTCCTATTTTGTGGACTAATCTTCTCGTTTCCATCTCTGCATAGTTTGAAATAATTCCATTGGTTAAGTTGCTGTTACTCATTACTATTATTTCTCCATTAATGCTTCTCATTCTTGTTGATCTAACTCCAACTCTTTCTACTTTTGCCCATACTCCATCGATGTGAATAAATTGACCATTTTGGAATGGTTTATCTAATAAAATTGTTATATATTCAAAAAATTCCTGAACAGGTTCTTTTAATGCAAGCCCAGCACCAATTCCACCAGCACTGAGAAGTGCCCACAATGCTGCCATCTGAACACCCATATTATTTAAGTAAAAAACAACACCTATTGACCAAATAGCTGCTCTAACCATTGGACTCAATGATTTAATCATTGTGCTTACGGCATTATCATTGACTCTTAGTGACCAACTGTTTATTAGTCTCAGTAAAACTCTATTTACAAGTCTAACTATTAGTATTAATAAAATGAATTTAAATAGACCTAAGATTGCTTCATTTATAGCTAAATTATTAGTTTGTAATGCTAGTATTTTCCATGCAAAAAAAGTACTGATTGCGATTCCTAGAGGTTTTATTGTATCCAATAAAACATTTAGGATGTAATCATCAGTCGTATTTTTTGTCCTCGAAGATATTCTTTTGAAAATATTTTTTAAAATCTTTGATCCTATAATAGTAATTATATAACCTATTATAAAGATACATGCTGAGATAATTGCTTTGGTATACATCTGTCTTTGAATAAATCTAAACCTATTTAATTATGACATCAATATTCAATTTTGCTAAGGGCTTATATTTCTGAAATAGTTCTCAAAGTCTAAAAATATTAATAAATATTTTAGAGCCAATAAAATCTAATTTATTAGAGATTTATTTGATTTAATTTTTTCTTTTTATTATTTGACTAATATCCTTGAATTTCTTGTTTTCAGATGTTTTACATAGCTCAAATATTGCTGTTTCAATTGTTGATATCAAGCAGCCTTCATTATTTAATCTTGCCAATGCCAGTTCGTGGTCAATTCTATGCCTACTTTTGATAGCGTCAGCCATTATATGCACATTGAAGCCAGCCTTTAAAAGGTCTAGAGAACTTTGTAGTACACATATATGAGATTCTATTCCAACAATAATGATATCTTGTGTCTTTTTTTTATTTAGTCTTTTAATTAATTCTTTACAAGAAATGCATGAAAAAGTTAATTTGCTGAATTTATTACAATCTTTTGATGGTAAAATATATGGTTCTGTTTTACCTAATTTTAATGGATTTTGCTCAGTTATATATATATCAATCTCAAGTATTTCAGCAGCATCAACAATCTTTTTTATCTTGAAAAGATAGTCCTTGTTATCAGGTATAACTTTTAATAACTTTTCTTGTATATCTATTATAATTAATGCAGTGCTTTCTTTTTTTAAAAATGAATTGGACTTTTTAAATGCCTTGATTTTGTTTTTAACCATGAGACTAAATGACTTGAAAATCATGGCTTGACGAAATTTTTAGTATTTGCTGTCAAGATAGCTGTATAACATACAAGCAATCTCATTAATTAGAGTAAAGCATCAAGCAGAATTATTTGCTCTTATCTCATTAGCTATTATTATTGAGAATATAAAAAAAGACTTAACTTGAACCTCAAGTCTGGTTATCCAACTTTATCTTCTCCTTTAGAATTGAGTCTTCACAAAAAAGGACTCAGGTTAACTCCACAAAGAAAGAAGGTATTAGACCTATTTCAGCGAATAGGAACTGGAAATCATTTAAGTGCTGAAGAAGTGCATGGACATTTAATTCAAATAGAATCAAAAGTATCTTTGGCTACTATATATAGAACTTTAAGACTATTAGTCAGAATGGGTTTTTTGCATGAGTTGGAATTAACTGAGGGAGGACATCGATTTGAGTTGTTGAGTAAGGATAATCCAGACCATCATCATTTAGTTTGCATAAATTGTGGACGAACTGAAGAATTTGAAAGTGATCAAGTCGTTTTAGCAGGAAGCAAAGCTGCTGAAAGTAAAGGTTTTAAATTAATTGAATCAACATTAAATGTAAGGGCATTATGTCCTGATTGTATTTAAAAAATTTGAAAAGATTAACTTAGAGCACCCCCGCAACTGGAGCCATTTCCAGCTGTGCATCCAAAACAATGTTTTCCTACATTTATATTAATACCATTTAGATCAATTTTTTTATCAGCCAAATCTTTTAATGTTTTAGGAAATAAATTACTTGCTAAACCTAATTGCTGATTGAAGTCGCAATCGAATAGATTACCTTTCCAATCAACACTTAATGTGTTTTTACACATTACGGAATCGAGATTTATATTGTTATGATTGTTTTGCAGTAGCATCTCATATTCATTGAGTTTACCCAATTTATCTAAATATAACGAAAATCTCTTTATAGGCATATTGGCAAGAACAAATAAGTTGTTGAAAACAATATTGTATCTTTTAAATAGCTCATCTTTGTAATTTTTTTCTAATATCTCTTGTGCAGGAGGTAGTACTGGACCTATAGGATTGTATACAAGATCTAGTTTTAACTTTTCCTTACTCTTTCCATAGCCTAATGAATTTAATAATTTTAAAACCTTAACGCTTTTTTTGAAAACATCTTTGCCTCGTTGTAAATTAACATTTTCCTCAAGGTAACAAGGCAAAGAAGCAACAATATTAATATTATATTCGGCTAAAAATTCAGCAAATTTTTCATATCCAGTTTCGGTTAGAATAGTTAGATTACATCTATCGATTATATTAATCTTTAACTTCGAAACTTCTATTACCAAGTCTTTGAAGCTAGGATGCATCTCTGGTGCTCCTCCGGTAAGATCTAATGTTTCTATTTGATATAGATTGATTACTTTGGGAATTAAGGCGATATTTTCGATTCCCATCATTTCTTTCCTAAAAGGACTTGCATCTACATGACAATGAATGCATGCTTGATTACATTTATAGCCAAGATTTACTTGCAATGTACTTAGCTTATTTCTTGAAATATTTGGAAAATTCATGTGTATAAGAATTATTTTATATTTTAGTCCCTATTCTTTTCGATAGTAATTTAATCCATTTTATATATTCCTTTGGACCTTCGTTCATAATTAAATCGAATTTCAATGGATCTTCTGGGTCAGATATACCATTCAAATTTCCATTTATAACCGAAGGCCTATTGACTTCTCCATGACTGCTGTCAACAAATATTATTCTATTTTCTTTATTATATGCCTTGCCAAGTTCCTGAATCAATGTCAAAAAACCTCTATCACTTCCTCCTCTTGACCATTTATTTGAACTACTAATTTTGCTTGATGTTACTGTGTCACCAACTCCTATCAGAGTAGGCATTGCTTTTGGTGACACCTTTTCTTTGCATAGTGAAATTAGTCCATCGATTGTTTTAGGAGCATTCCTAACATTAAAATCATCACCAAAAGGCCTTGTGCCACTTTTGATCTTAATTGATTCGTTGATAAGTACTAATAGGCCAGCTTCTTTTAGTGCTCCATTTATTATTAACTGTATATCTGTGGTGCCTATATCTTCATGCGTAGCAAGTTTAATTATTTCCTTATCTCCTTGTTTCCCAAGATTTGGTGATATATGAAGATAAAAGGATTTTTGAAGCCCATAATTTCTTGATAATTCTATGACTTTTTCCATTACTTTCTGTATTGTTTTCTGAAGAGTTCTCATTTTAGTTATATCATTCCTGATAATTAAAAAGAGGCTGTTAAGATTTATAGCTGGAGAAAATCTTGTATCACATACAGCTATATTTATATGGTTTTCAATTTCTTCTTTGGAAAATTCCGTAAACAATAATTCCAACTCTCTAGTTAAAAGCTCTTTTATAATAATCGGAGCTTTTTGAAGAAAATCAATTTCTTTTTTGTTGATTCCGATTAATTTTATTTTACCAAAATTATTTTGATATTCAATTCCACATGCTGCCAATCCAGGTAAATATAACCCCTCTATTTTTGCTAGATCTTTGCTATTTAAAGCAGTTTCGATTATTCGATTAACACCTCTTTGCCCTTCATGCTCTCCACATGTTAAAACAAAAAATTTGTTTTTTAAATTATAAATAGAGTTAATATATTCATAATCAATTGTTCTATTTAAAGGATCTTTAACTAATGGAATGCAAACACCATCTATATCTTGAATGAGCAGAAAATTTTTGCAATTAATAATTTGCTTCATGACTTCTAGCTTGTTAACTTTGCTGATTTTGCTCATGAAATGATTTGATATATTGAAATTAGCTTGCCAAAGCTGTATTTTGTTCCTATTATATATATAAGAGTTTAATAGTGTTTCTTACATTAACTATATTTGAGAATGGAGAATAATTTCTTTTCGAAATCCTCTGATGAATCATCTATAGCCAAAAGATTGAAGCAATTAAATAAAGCTAAAGTTGGTTTTTATAGTATAGGGCTTTATCCAGCATCTTTAGCTTATAACTGTGCAATGCACTCAAATGAGAAGAATTTACTATTAGCACCTCGACCTGGCAGAGAACTTTTTGGAGCTTTTTCTAGAGAATTGTTCTCAGAGCTTAAGCCTGAGTACATTCAAAGAATTCGGGATATGTCTTGTTATTACAAAGGAGGGAAAAGCCATAATTATTCTCTTTCTGATTTGTTTCAAAGTTGTGAGATTGTTGTTTTAAGTGCCAATAGTAATCATATAGAAAATGATTTGATAGAGGCTTTGTCTATTAGAGATACTGTAAATAGAAGTGAAGTATTAATTGCATGTTTAGTTGGTTCATTTACTTATGATAAAAAGAATGAATCTCCTACATTATTGTGTGAAAAGTATACAAATTTAGCTTTTTTTTCTGGTTTTCATAGGCATGGAGCTTTAAGGAATCCTTTAGACAGTTTTACAGCAAATTTTTGCCATCCAGATCCCTTAAATGCTTTGCTTGCTTCTAGATTAATTAATAACCTTTCCCCAAATATTCAAGTATCTGCGGGAGTTCATAATATAGAAGGTCAATATATAAAAGCAGTCAAGAATATTTCTTCTATTTTTGCTGGATTTGCCCATTACGTACACCGAGATAACCCTGGATTGTTGCCTACGCTTTTAACTTTGTTACTAAATCAATGCTTGGATCAAGCGGCTACGGTTTCTATGAGTAGACCAGATAGGAATAATTTTTATTCCAAGGGTTCTTTGCCTCTCACCGAGATTGGTTATGGAGTTCAAAGAATAGAAGCAGCAATTTCCAAAGAAAAAAGTTTTTCAAAAGTCAGAGATCATACTTTTTCTCAATTAATTCCTATGGTTGCTGATCTTAAAGGTAGCATGATGCTTCCTATTAGTGGTAAACCAACGCGCAACTTCCAAGTAGGAGAAATAATGGCTTGTAATATTTCCAGGCTTGGAAGATGTCCTAATAATTTAGAAGAATTAATTTTTTGGTGTGAAGAAAGAGGTTTATCAAGGGGAGCCTTGGAAGGTATTAATTCACTTATATATTTGCCATTTATTCTTAAGAAATACTCTATTCCTTATCAAGAATCTTCGATGATAAACTTACTATATATGTCAATATTTTCTTCGGAGGAGATAAAAAAAGATGTCTATAGAATTTTAACTAATAGTCGAAAACTTACAAAATATTGCCAAGAATCTGTCCGACCTGAATCATCATTTATGCTGGATATGCTTTTTGACCAAATAGAAGATGATGATATTATCAAACATATTTCGAAATATATTTTAGATAAACATTTTGACCCAGTTAGTACAGAAGAAATACTTTCAAAAAAATCATTACTAAATTGTTCATCAGTAGGTTCTGACTATGCCAAAGTTAAGAGTAATTTTATAGAATTACTTAATTGAAAATTCATTTTTAAATAATTCTAAATTATAATTTTGAATGTATTCAAATGAAGTCAAATCTAAATGTTAATATAGTAGAAGATGTAGTATTTAATTTTTTTAATTTTGCTAGCAGACCAAAAATAACTACTTTAGATTCTGGAAATATCAACAATACATTTCTTATATTGCCACAATCTCCAGACAGGATTGATCCTTTTATTTTGCAATGTATTAATACAGAAATATTTCCGAATCCAGAAGTTTTGATTAAAAATTATATTAATATTGAGAAATCAATATGGATCAAATTAAATAGCCTTTCTTCTCATAAACTTTATCAGTGGGTTCATCCGAAGTTGCTTTATGATATTCATACTAATTATCCTTTTTGTGTGGCTTATGGATTTTATTGGCGAGCTTTTGAATATATTAATCTATCCATTAATTATGATATAATAAAAGACCCAGGCTTAGTTAAAAAAATATTTTTTGGACTATCTAAATTTCACTATTTAGTTTCTGATTTGAATCCAAAAGATATTACCACTTCTATAAATAATTTTCACAATACACCTTATTATTTATCAGAATATAGATCTTCTCTTACTACTTACATACAACAAAATAAAAATATAGATGATTTAATTAATCATATTATAAATTATATTAATTTGAATTTTAATGAAGCTTTTCTACTTGAAGAGCCTAAGAAAAAGAATTTACTATCTATTGGCATTATCCATGGTGATCCAAAAGCAAGTAATTTTTTGCTTGACAAATCGACCTTAGATGTTTTGTCACTTATAGATTTAGATACTTGTTCTGAAGGTTTTTTATTGTATGATCTTGCAGATTGTGCCAGGTCTTGTTGTAACCCCGTTGGAGAAGAAACTGATGAAATTGAAAATGTCGTATTTGATATTTTTTCTTATAAAAATGCTATAGAAGGTTATATATCTAATGATGATAAAATAATAAGTAAAAATGAGTTGTATTATTTGCCTTTTTCAATTAGAGCTATTACTTTTGAACTGGCTGTAAGATTTGCTACTGATTTCTTAAGAGGAAATGTCTATTTCAATGTTGATGATTATTATCATAACCTTCGAAGAGCAAATGTTCAGTTGAAACTTCTTCATAGCATAAAATTACAGTGGGAGCAGATTCAGTTATTAACTCATGAAATAATATAATCTTTATTTTATTATTCATATTATCTTTTCATTTGCAATTTAAAAGTAATATAATAAATTCAAAGTTTATTTTATTTTTGATGTGGCTAAAGAAACAACTCATCGAGCTGAAGAATTAAAAGAGCTTGGGTGGTCTTTGCAAGATATTTCTCGTTATATTGATTTATGGGATTACAGGCAACGATGGGGTGCAATAAATTTGGAAAGAGAGGACCGCTTATTTTTGAAAAAAATAGAATCTTCTTTGCCTGATATAAAGCCTTCTAAGACTAGTGTCAAAAAGCCAATTAAGGATAAATCTTATTATCGTAGGATTTTATTTTTTCTTAGTGAAATGAGAAAAGCAGAGGAGAGTTTTGATTCTTTACCTAAAAGCCAAGGGATATGGAGCATCTTGCTAGAAGAAGAGCTAAGAGCACTTGATTATTTTCAACCTGTTTTAGGATTGCCAGATACCTTGAAAGCAAAAGCACTAATACCATTTAGAGAAAACATAATTTCTATGATCAGTAAAAAATTTAATGATCATATAGAAATATTTGATTTTGATTTTAAGTTTGAACTCGCATTTAAGTCGCTTGATCCTAAGCTTAGCAAAAATTGGAAACCTTTAAGAGAAGGTATAGAAGAGTCTTTGGATGCCTATCCAGTCATTGGTTCTGCTTTTGTTGAAGAGTGTAGGATGATTGTCAGAAAGGAAAGCGTACTATTTGTAAGGGATTGTTTCCCTTCATTATTGGATCTTGATAAACCTAATCCTGCTGACGATTGGATACCATAATTCTATTCTTGAGCTAGAAATATAGGTAGATAATTTCAACCCTTTGACTTCACCACATTTCGAAACTCTTCAATTACACGCTGGACAGGAGCCAGATCCATCTACTAATTCAAGGGCGGTTCCTATTTACCAGACTAGTTCATATGTTTTTAATGATGCAGAGCATGGTGCAAATTTATTTGGCTTAAAAGAATTTGGCAATATTTATACGCGATTAATGAACCCTACTACAGATGTTTTTGAAAAAAGAGTAGCAGCTCTTGAAGGTGGAGTTGCAGCTCTTGCAACTGCTTCGGGTCAATCTGCTCAATTTTTAGCTATTACCAATTGCATGAAAGCTGGAGATAATTTTATATCAACTTCTTATTTATATGGTGGCACCTATAATCAATTTAAGGTTCAGTTTCCTAGATTAGGAATTAATGTCAAATTTGCGGATGGAGACAATATTCAAAGCTTTGAATCTCAAATAGATTCAAATACTAAAGCAATATATGTTGAATCTATGGGGAATCCAAAATTTAATATCCCTGATTTTTCAGCTCTAGCTGCTTTAGCAAAAGATAATAATATTCCTTTAATTGTTGATAATACACTAGGTGGAGCAGGTGCTCTTATAAGGCCTTTAGATCATGGTGCAAATGTCGTTGTTCAGAGTGCTACAAAATGGATTGGAGGTCACGGTACAAGCTTAGGCGGGGTAATCGTAGATGGAGGAACCTTTGATTGGGGAAATGGAAAATTCCCATTAATGTCAGAACCTAGCGATGCCTATCATGGCCTTGTTCATTGGGATGCATTTGGTTTTGGTAGTGATATTTGTAAAATGCTAAGCGTTCCTGAAAACCGAAATATAGCTTTTGCTTTAAGGGCAAGACTTGAATGTCTGAGAGATTGGGGCCCAGCTCTTAGTCCATTTAATTCATTTTTGCTACTTCAAGGATTAGAAACATTAAGTTTAAGAATAGAAAGACATTGCTCTAATGCGATGGAATTAGCTACATGGTTAAAAAGTCATCCAAAAATCGCCACTGTTAATTACCCTGGTTTGGAAAATGACCCTTATCATCAGCGAGCAAAAATGTACCTTACACAAAGGGGAAATGGATGTATGTTGATGTTCTCTTTGAAAGGTGGATTTGATGATGCTGTTTCTTTTATTAACTCACTAAAATTAGCAAGCCATCTTGCGAATGTTGGAGATTCAAAAACACTGGTTATTCATCCAGCTTCTACAACTCATCAACAACTATCAGAGCAAGAGCAAGAGTCAGCAGGTGTAACACCTACTATGGTTAGAGTTTCAGTAGGACTTGAACATATTGATGATATTAAATTTGACTTTTCTCAAGCTTTAGACCAAATAAGTTAATCATAGGAGGGGTTTTATGGCTTTAATTCTTCCGCGTGGTTATCACAAGATATCCGCAGTGGAGAAAAATCATATCTCTTGGATTGAGCCTGAACTAGCAAAGAGACAAGATATCAGACCTTTAAGGATTGGGATCTTGAACATCATGCCTTTGGGGAAAGAGTATGAATTTAATCTTCTTCATCCTCTTGGATTATCTCCACTTCAAATTGAGCCAATATGGATCAGATTAACTTCTCATAGTTATAAAACCTGGGATTTAGATCACTTGTCCAAACATTATGTAGGTTGGGAGGAAGCTATGCAGCCATCTCCATTAGATGGTTTGATTATAACTGGAGCTCCTGTCGAACATTTGACATTTGAAGAAGTAAAATATTGGAGGGAGCTAGTTGAGTTGGTAAATGAGGCACGTAAAAGTTGTGCTAGTACATTAGGACTTTGCTGGGCAGGTTTTGCTCTTGCTTATTTAGCTGGTGTAGAAAAAAAAGTATTTGAAAAAAAACTTTTTGGGGTTTTCCCTATGAAGAGCCTTGTTCCTTCTCATCCTATTATGGGAACACAAGATGATACTTTTCTATGCCCTCAGAGTAGACATGCAGGCTTAGCAGATGAATCAATGGAAGAAGCACAAAGGAATGGTGTTTTGAGATTACTTTCATATGGACAGAAAGTAGGATATACGATTTTTGAAACGACTGATCAACGTCAACTTATGCATTTAGGGCATCCAGAATATAATGTTTCAAGATTAATTTCGGAAATGGAGAGAGATAAATCTAGAGGAGATGTGATGCCTCCAGAAAATTTTAATTTTAAAAGTCCACAGACATCATGGAGGGCACATCGTAATTTATTATTTCAGCAATGGCTTTGGTTCTGTTATCAAAGAGTAAGTCTAAGTTGACTAAATAAATATATTTAATAGCTACTTGGATAACATAAATTATACTTTAATTGCAAAATGGATGAAAGAATTAGATGCAAATAAATTATTTTGTCATTTACAAAAACGAGTAAAGTGGGAACAAACAACAGTTAAGATTTATGGGAAGGCTTATAAAGCCCCTAGGCTTACTTCCTTTTTTGGAAATGTTGGTATTAGATATCAATATAGTGGAGTCACACATCTTGGTGAAGGATGGCCAGATTGGCTTACTCCGTTAGTTGAAAGAGTTCAAACATTTTGCAATACAGAATTTAATGGTTGTTTGCTAAATTTATATAGAAATGGAAGTGATTGTATGGGTTGGCACGCAGATAATGAAAAAGAACTTGATAATAAATCAAGTATTGCTTCTTTGTCTCTAGGAGTTCGAAGAGATCTTTATTTTAAAAATAATTTTAATCTAGAAAAAGAATGCGTTTCACTTGGCAATGGAGATTTGCTAATTATGCATCCTTTATGTCAAAATAATTGTTTGCACTCAATTCCTCGGAGAAGGAAAATCAAAGAAAAAAGAATAAATTTAACTTTCCGAAAATATAAATATTAAAACTATTCAATATTTTCTTGGTTGTTAAAGTTTTGCTCCTCTAATTTTTTTGCTGCTGCCAATTCTTGGGCTTTGTCTCTGGCAGCTTTTTCTTCGGCTGCTTTAGTTGCTGCAAGTGCTTGAGCCGCTGCTTTTTCTTTTTCCACTGCAGCAGCTGCTTTAGATTTGTTGTAGAGCTTTAGAGTTTTACTGTCTAAAAATTTTAATACTGTTATGAGAATTGGTACGTGAGCAACTCCCCCAGCAAGAACTACTGCTTGACTGTATGCCATTTGGTTACATGTAGCTATAACCTTATTTTACATTTTTATGTTTGAACAAAATACTTTGATCGAATTGTCTTATTAATTCTTGAATTTAATTGATAAAGGAACAGCTTTTGAATTCTCTAACTCTCTCTCCCTAAGGAAAATCTTTATCCATGAGAAGATTCTTGTCCTCCAAGCCTGTCAAAGAGATCAAGACTCTCCTTGTTTAGACCAATAACTTCAACTTCAGAGCCTCCCAAACTAAGCTTTCTTATGATTTGATCAAGTGCTGCAACACCACTTTGATCCCATATATGGGCTTTGCTCATGTCAATTTTTATTTGTAATGGATGCTTATGAGTATCAAATCCTTGTAAAAAATATACTTTGCTAACAAAAAATAATTGCCCAGTTACTTTGTAAATTATTTCATTATTTGTTATATTTATTGCTTCAACTTTTATTACTTTTGCTACTTTTCTGCTAAATAATATACCTGCAAGAGCAACACCTGCTATAACACCTAGAGCAAGGTTGTGAGGTGTTGTAAGCATAGTGACAGAAAAGGTCATAAGCATTACAGCGGTATCGCTTCTGGGGATTTTGTTTATGTTCTTAAGACCATTTATATCAGCAGTACTAATAGCAATTGATATCATAACTGAAACTAAAGCAGCCATAGGAATTTGCTCTAGCCATTGCCTACAGAGCAAAACTATAATTAAAAGACTAATTCCAGATGAGAAGGTAGATAGTCGTGTTTTGCCTCCATTTTCTGTATTCATAACTGATTGACCAACTAAAGCACATCCGGCCATTCCCCCAAATAAAGAAGATATTATATTTGCAATTCCTTGACCTCTTGCTTCGAGATTTTTATTTGAATTAGTGTCTGTTATATCATCAAGGATATCTTGAGTAAGGAATGTTTCCATTAATCCTACAAGTGATATAGCTAGTGCTGTTGGCAGAATAATTCCAAATGTTTCTAAATTGAATGGTACTTTTCCATTTTCAATAGAACCAAAAGGCAAATAAAAACTTGGTAATCCTTCTGGCAGTCCACCTCCTAGACTAAGATCTTTAACAGTTGGTATGTCTATTTTTAGACCAATTGATATTGCTGTGATTACTATGATTGCTACAAGTTGAGAAGGAATAATTCTAGATAACTTTGGCAGTCCATAGATAATTAATAAACCTAAAATAATTAATATCCAAACAATTGGATATTGGATTCCTTCAAGAATTTGTTCTTTGTGATTTGTAAAATTAGATTCACCATGATGTAAATTTATCCCCATTTGTGGAAGCTGCGCCTGAAAAATTAATAGGGCTAGTGCATTAACAAAACCACTTAAAACACCAGTTGGAACAAATCTCATTTGATAGGCAAGACGTAAGTATCCCCATAAGATTTGAAAAATTCCTGTTAAAAGTCCGGCAGCAATTAGATAGGAAAGTCCAAGCCCATCTCCTTTGGCATTTCCCGTTACCACAAGACCTGTCATTAATAGAGCTGTCGATCCTGTGGCAGAAGTGATCATGCCCATGCGCCCGCCAACTAAAGCAATAGTGACCGATAGACAAAAAGCTCCATAAAGCCCAACTTGTGGATCAACTCCTGCTATCCCTGAGAATGCGATTGCTTCTGGAATCATTGCAAATGCAACAACTAGGCCAGATAAAATATCTTGTCTTGGAGATGACAACCATTGTTTTATAAAACCTGAATTTGTTTTACTTAGCATCCGATTAAAAATCTTCTTTGAGAGACCGTACTATTAAAGGGGCGGTAAAATACCTTTTGGATCATATTTTAATTTCAATTGCTTGAGCTCTGGCAGCCAATCTTGAAAAGCAGCGTTCATTTCTTTGTCATGCCATTCTAAGTGAGGATGCATTTGGGCTAAATGTACTCCTGGAAAGTAGCTACTAAGCAAATCCCAAGAAATATTCATCCAAGATAAGCTTTTTTTTCTTTGTAAATCATTTCCAGCATTCCATGAACCTGTAATCCATGGTTTCCATATGGAATCCCGATGAATAAATGAAGTTAAATCTAAATTATTTTTCTTAGTTTCTCCTCCAAGTTGTTGTGCTGAAATATAACATTCGTTTGTGGGTCTGATATTGATTAACTTTTCAATTTCTTTAACTACTTTAACTGCTTTTCCATTTAATTCTGGACCTAATAAACCAACTACTTCAGAATGTATTAATGAATTATTTTTATTAATTGGTGAAATTGCCTCTAAAATTTCATTGAAACTAGCAGAATTGAAAATCTTAAAGTCATGTGATTTAGGGATTTTATTGATAATTTTTTTTAATTTTGTGTAGTTGGTATCATCATCATCATCATCTAATTCATATAAGCCATAGGATTTAAGCGTATTACCCCAGTTCCAATAAAAACTTGCACAATTAGGCCAATCTTCTGCCATTACTAATGTTTCTGCTAATTGCTTTGGAGTTAAGGATGTTTCCCAAGCATAAAATGTCTTTAACTTGTATGTTTTTAGTTTCAAACTAGTTACTATTGCTAAAAAGGGCGCAGCACCTGATAAAGCTTTCCATTTTAATTTATCTTCTGTTTTATTTAACGAGATAGGCCGGAATAATTTAAACGATTCTCCACTTCCCCAAATACCATTGATTTCTAATAATTGATCAATTGCTAATCCATACTTTCTACTTAGAGGACTAATGCCACCCGTCAATATATATCCTATGCCTGTTAATCCAGAGAGACCTATTGGAAAAAAACGATTAGATTCCAGTAACTTGTTAGAAAGTTTTTTCATATTTATTCCAGATTGGATCAAGATCTCATTTGATTGTGTATTGAAATTAATATCTTGGTAATTTTTTCTCATATCAAGGGTCCAGTGATTTTTATAAGCACATCTGCTTGAAGTTCCACCTCCACATAAAATTAATGGCTTTGGATGTATTTGGTCTTTTCTTATAAGATTTAGTAAATTAGAATCGATTTTATAATATATACCTGCAACATCCTGGGAATTTGCTTGATGATTCGGGAAGATTGAGTTTCTTTCAGTCATGCTATCTAATTGTTATTAAATCAGATTAATTAGCGAGTGAATTAGAATTTATGCCCATTATCACGATATGGTTTTTAAAAGTGCCATAAAGTTTTGATTTCGGGGCTCTTAAATCAACTTGATTCCAATATAGGAATCCTAATTGTTGGACATGGTAGTAGAAATATCCATGCTTCTAAGGAGTTTGCAGAGCTAGTTGGTGAAATAAAATTTTTGTTTCCTTCTAATCATGTGGAATTTGGATATCTTGAGTTTTCTCGTCCAGTCATCACAGAAGCTTTAGATATTCTTCGGAAAAAGTCCGTTAAAAAGGTCATTGCTATTCCGGCAATGTTGTTTGCTGCAGGTCATGCGAAAAATGATATACCTTCGGTTCTAAATGCTTATTCTGCTAAAACCGGTCTTGAAATAATATATGGTAGAGAACTTGGAATTGATAATTTGATGATATGTGCTGCTGGTGAAAGAATAAAAGAAGCACTTATTAATAAAAAGAATGTCGCTCTAAACAAGACATTGTTAGTAGTAGTTGGAAGAGGTTCTTCTGATCCAGATGCTAATTCTAATGTTTCTAAGATTACTAGAATTCTTGTTGAATCAATCGGTTTTGCATGGGGAGAAACTGTTTTTTCAGGAGTAACTTTTCCTTTGGTTGAACCAGGATTACGACATTCAGTTCGACTTGGGTTTTCACGAATAGTTGTTTTCCCATATTTTCTTTTTTCTGGTGTACTTGTTAGCCGTATAAAAAAATACGTTAACGTGGTTTCCAAGGCATACCCTGAAATTGAATTTATAAATGCTGGTTACTTAGGGAATCATCAAAAAGTGAGAGAAACATTTTTTGAAAGAATTTATGAGGCTTTAGAAGGTAAAAATGCAATGAATTGTTCCCTTTGTAAATATAGATCGAGTTTATTAGGTTTTGAAAATGAAGTTGGATTGCCTCAGACTAGTCATCATGATCATTTTGAAGGTATAGATCAGGCCTGTTCTTTGTGTGAGCAAGAATGCACTGGTGAATGCGAAGAAATTAAAAATTCTTTTCATCAGCATGAGGGTAATGAACATACTCACGATCATGTTCATTACCCTCATGCTGATCACCCTTTTGGACCTGTCACGCTTCAAAGTTCAAAAGAGTCTTAAATCTAAAAAAAATACATTAAAATCGTAACCTCATCAGTCTCTTTCTCATCGTGACTCATTAGACTCTCCAATGATAAGTAGGGCTTATCAAAATTGTTTTAATGTTTTTCCCCAGCTCATTTCCACAGCTGTTTAAGGTTTTTCCACTGCAATTTTCTTTTATTGGTATAAATACTTACTTTTGTGGTTTTTTTTTATGATCCATGGAATGAATGTTTTCTTGATATTTTCTTTACTCTTTCTATATTATTTTTTAATAGTGCTTGAAATAGACTCTGTTGCAATGAGTCTCATGCCATCTCGACAATCAGTATAAATTCTTATACTCCTTTGACGATTTTATGAATTTTGTAGATATTGGTTTTGCAAAGTAAAAGCCAATGAAAAACTGATGGACTTATCTCAATTGAAAATTAGTAAAGAAGAAAAGATTTTTGACTCAAAATCTGATTATGTTCAGTTTGCGCCCTCCCTTGAAATAGAAAGCTGTGATCAGTTAATAGATAACGCAGTAAGTCTAGAGACGGAAATACCTGAGGCTCTTTATAAAGGTATGAAGGAATTTATTTGTTCCAATCCTCAATGGGATCAATACACTTTGCTTAGTTCAGCTCTTGCTAATTTCCTTTTTCAAAATGGGAGCGATGATAGAGCAGTTGTTGAAAAGTACCTTGATGATTTGTTTAGCTTGTCTGATGCTTAATTGCTTCTAGACAGGCTCGTCTTGTTATTGCCATCATTGTTAGGGTAGGACTTTGCCAAGCAGAAGTAGGCCAACAGGCACCATCAACTACCAGTACATTTTTGCATGTCCACATTCTATTCCATTTATCTAAAACACTATTTTGAATATTAGTACCCATTCGTGCGCCTCCAACTTCGTGAATGTAATAACCAGGAGGAGGTGGTGATTCATTCAATGCGAATGCATTTTTACTAACTTGTTTTAGAAAAGGTATTTTTAAAATTTTGTAAAGTGGATACATCTCTCCTCCTGAGGCTAATATGCATTTTTCGATAGTTTTATTTATATGTTGTATCATCTTTAGTTCATTATCTTTCCATGTAAAAGTAATTTCAGGAATAGGTATTCCCCATTGATCTAATTCATTAGTAAGAGTCACTTTATTCTCTTTGTATGGTAAAACCTCACCATGTCCAATTAAAAAACCTGTTTTGCTATTTGATATCCTTTTAAGGAGATTAGGTGGCTCAAATCGATCTATAGCTCCCCATATTCCATAACCTCTAATAAAGTCAATAGTAGTATCTTTGTCTAAATATTTTCCAAATGGAATAAAAAAGCTTCCAGCACCTGTCAAAGTTTGTTCTTCATATTTTGCTTTTATGGAATCGTTGGGAAGAGCAAAAAAACGACATGTAGAGATATGATCCATTAGATATAAACCTAAGTCTCCGGAGGGGTCAATTAGACCTTTGGATTGGATCTTTTCGCTTGAATTTAAAAGAATTTTTATGCTTTGAATAGTGGAAGCACAAAATATAATTAATTTAGATGAGAGTTTGATTTTATTCTTATTTAATCTGTCTATTACAATTACTCCTTCTGCTGCATTTTGTTGATTATTTAAAACTAACCTTTCCACAATATGGTTTTCTAAAATTTCAACATTTCCAGTTGATAAAGCCTTTCTAAGAGTACTTCCTAAACTACTTGATCTTGGCCATTCTCCATCCTTTCCCTTAAGATGAGGTCCAAAACCTCTCGAATTAATAAAAGGATAATTCAGAATATTTTCAACTTTTTCTTTAAATAATTCTTCTGAAGCAGTTAATCTAATGTTTCCATCGTAAATACCATCAGGAACTTGATCAAAACCATCTTTATTTCCCTTTACCTTTAAGAAATCTTCAATAAAAGCATAATGTGATTTGAGATCTGAATAGCCTATGGGCCATTCTGGACCATAACTATCTTCTCTAGAAGCTTTAAAATCTGAATCTGAAAGCCTTAAAGTTATTCCTCCCCAGGTTAAACTTCTTCCACCTAATTGTCGTCCTTGTGTCCATAAAAATGGTTGGTTTGGTTTTGTGAAATATCGATTTTCTTTTTCATTGATAAATAACGATGGGTTAGTTTTCCAAAAGCCTGGATGCTGAGCTTGTATTCGCTTTTCTCCTGAGATAATACCGTTTATTCTTTTAAGTATATTTTGTGGTTCTGAGCCAAAGGCCTCTTTTGAAGTGTATTTAGGACCAGCTTCAATTACTAGTACTCTTATTCCTCTTTCTGCTAGGGTTAATGCTGCAATACCTCCAGTTGCTCCTGACCCAATGACGATTGCTTCAAATGGATGTCGAATCAATTTGATATTTTTTTAATTAATGTTAACTTTATATTTATATATCTGATTATTTCTTAAAAAAGAAAAACTTTAATATTACTAAATTCTTTAAATATGATTTAGCTAGAGAAATTCATTTTGTAGATTGTAAAAATAATCTCTGACTTCTGAGCTGATTTTGAAAAAGGCGCTTTAGCTTCTTGTTATCCATGAAGGTGCTCCAGTAAACCATAGACCTAAGTCTTCTGGATTGGAATAGGTAAAAACTTCTTCCTCGTTGGAGTCAAGATCAAGTTGATTCAATAGCTCATCAATAGGTTCAGCCCCTTTTGAATTTCTTTGTAATCTTTTTGCTCTTCTTAGCCAGGAATTAACTTTTTGATCTTGATCAGCTGCATTTTTTATATATAATCTTTCTTTTAAACTAACGTTTTGGCCTTTTGCTAATTTGTAAAGTATAATTTTGATTTCTTGGAAGTTTTTTGATGAAAGCATTTACTTTATGAATTCCACCAATTTATTTCTAGCTAAATATTTTTCAAAAATACTGGAAAAGTATAAAAAATTTGTTAAATTTTTTTTAAAGCTAAAAATGTGTTAACAAGAATAAAAGGAGTCTAATCTTTTTTCTGTGTATTTGCTCTAAGCTTATGGAAGGTTTCTAAGAACTATGCTATCAAGATTTTTTTCTTTATTTCTTATCGTTCAAGTTTTCTTGTTTTCCGCAAGTGTTGCTAATGCATCCATAGATTATGGAAAGCAAACATTAATTGGAGCAGATTTTTCAAAATCAGATTTAAAAGGGTCTACTTTTTATTTAACAAATCTTCAAGATGCCAATCTATCTTTTAGTGATCTAGAAGGAGCATCTTTATTTGGAGCAAAATTATTAAATACAGATTTATCAAATACTAATTTAAAAAATGCAACTTTGGATTCTGCTGTATTTGATGGAACAAATTTGTCAAACGCAGTATTAGAGGATGCTTTTGCATATAATGCTAGATTTTTAGATGTCGATATAGAAGGCGCAGATTTTACTAATGTAGTTATAAGGCCAGACGATCTTAAGTATTTATGTTCTATTGCCGAAGGTGTTAATCAGAAAACCAAAAGAAATACTAGGGAATCATTATTGTGTGAATAAATTTTTTTGATATTTTTCTTAGAAAGGTTTAAAATTTTTTTATTAATTTTTTAATTTTACTATTGACTAGAGTTGTTGTAT
>QCKE01000006.1 GCA_003215555.1 Prochlorococcus sp. AG-409-K04 | reverse complement strand
ATCGATTAGTATTTAATCTAATGCAACATAGTCTTGTGATGAATTTTGCAGTGCCCTTGATAGGATTGGCCCCATTACTAATGTTATTTATACTGAGATCAAGTAAGAAAAATAAGCATCGCAAAATTTAAAAGGCTTCAAATTTCTTTCTGATTATTATGACAAGCCTAAATATTGGAGTAATCCATTTGGAAATTCATTTTGAATGGCTTGATTCCCTTGACTCGGCTTGTTTTTCTAATCAATGTTGATTTTTTATAATATTGCTACTGTAGTTAATGTTGAACTACCTTTAAAGGACATATTGTTTTCTTTTCAAGTAAAATGCTTTAACAATGAAAGGTGAAGCTTTTTTTAGTGATTGTGGTGGTTATAGATGGAGATTGAAAAGGGTATTTAATGATTCTCCTAAAGAATTGATATTTGTTGGTTTAAATCCATCCTTAGCCAATGTTTCATATAATGATCAGACTTTAAAACGCTTGATTGGATTTTGTGAGATTTGGGGATATGGAACTCTTACTGTTATAAATTTATTTGCCAAAATTTCCACTTCACCAAGATCATTGAATTTTTGTAAGGATCCAATTGGGAAAAAGAATAATGCAGAGTTAAAAAGAAATATCCTTTACTGGGAAAATATAGATCTTTGTGATTTATGGATTGGTTGGGGAGTGAAAGGACAATTATTGAATAGAGATCAATATGTCTTGGATTTGATCAAGAAGCAATGTTTCAAAAAGCCTTACGTGATTGGTATTACTAAGAATGGTAACCCACAGCATCCTTTATATATATCTAAAAGGAAAGTGCTGTTCAGATTTTATTAGATGTTGAAATTTCTCCAAAAAGCTTTTTAAATGCCTTTCAAGTTTGAATGATATGCTCAAAAGGTTTTCATAATGCTTTCAACTCATATAAAAGTTGATGATTTGTCAGTTTTGAAATTTTAGGGTTCAACAGAAACATTGAAATAGAAACTTATTTTTGATGCTATCTGAGGTCTGATTATTTCCTTGCCTAGTTTGTGGATCAGATCTTCTACTGAATTCTTCTTCTGAATGATTGGACAAGAAATAAATGAAGAACGAAAACAACTTCTATTTGTACATTATTGTGAAGACTAATATAAATATTGGCTCCTTCTTATTTATAAGTTAATATTAAAAATGAAAAGTCTGTACAATTATTTTTCATGCAGCTCACGGGTAAAGAATTATTAGCCAAAGTCAAAGACTTGGGAGATGTCTCTAAGTCTGATCTTGTTAAGGCTTGTGGATATGTTTCCACGAAAAAAGGAGGAGGTGAACGCCTTAATTTCACCGCTTTTTATGAGGCACTACTTGAAGCTAAAGGAGTAAACCTTGCTGCAGAAAGTGCTGGTGGGATTGGCAAGGGTGGTAGAAAACTTAGCTATGTTGCCACTGTCCAAGGCAACGGAAATCTATTAATCGGCAAAGCCTACACTGCTCTTCTGGACTTAAAACCTGGGGACAACTTTGAAATTAAGATGGGTAGAAAAGGCTTCCGCTTAGTTCCTGAAGGGGAAGATTAAACGTATATTCGTTTTTTCTATTATCTATTTGCCAGTAGGTTTTTTCCTGCTGGTTTTTTTTTGCCAATTCGAATAAATTTAAAGATTTGTTAGATCACTTAGTTAATTTTTCAAATACTTCTACGAATATTTGTGGTTTGTCAAGAAGAAAAAATTGAATTTATTCAAATATATTGAAGCGAGTAAAAATTATTGACTTACCATCTCATAGGAAAAAACATTACTTCTAACTTCTATAAGTTTAGATTTGATTTGTTGTGATTTTTCTAATTCATTTGATTGAACTTTAAAAGCTCATGGATTTTTAAGTTAAGAAGAGTGCTTGAATACTCCTATGATTTTTGGATTGACAATTGGCCGACAAGAAATTAGCAGCTGAGAAGAAAGCAGCAGCTGACAAGAAAGCAGCAGCTGAGAAGAAAGCAGCAGCTGAGAAGAAAGCAGCAGCTGAGAAGAAAGCAGCAGCCGACAAGAAAGCAGCTGCTGATCGTAGGAAGTTAGCTAATCAATCTGTAAAACCTAAGAAATATCAATCAGTTTCAGAAAAGAAGAAAGCTGAGCGTAGTGAGTTCTTGCAAGTTTCTATTTATGTTGATACAGGAAAAATTTTAGGCCTGGTTGCACTAGGAATTGTTGCTTCTAGTGTATTGATGGCAGGACTGATTTTCTTTGTAAGATAATTTAAGGAATTTTGAAACAATCTTATATTTTTATAGATCACTTGGTAATACTTCAAGCCTAAATACTATTAGATGCTTGAATAGTATTCAGTTTGTTTGTATGAATCAATGATTCGTGAAAGGATTCAAGAGATTGTTGATTTTGTTAAGACTGAATCTCCTTATCGTTCGGCTAACAAAGGTTGGCTTACAGACGATATTTATATCCAGACTGGTGCTAGTAAAGACAATGCAACCAATGAATTTGATCAATTGTTGAAAGTTTCTTTTTTTTGGCAGCCAATTGTTCAGGTAATAATCCTTTTGTTTTTGCTTATTTGCTTCGCTACAGTTTTTGCATTTACTCCATTGGCTGCTCAAAATGGCAAATTTGGTAGCATCACATCGCTATTTGAGTCTAAACTTTCTCAATTGTCAGAACCTATATCAGAACCTATATCAGAACCTATATCAGAACCTATATCAGAACCTATATCAGAACCTATATCAGAATTAAAAAATTCAGAAGAAAAATTAAATAATTCAACTCAGAAGATTATTAAAAAAACCAATCCTCAATCATCTTCTACGAAAGATCTTCCTAAGGGATTGGTTTTAAGATTTTAATTTATTTGAAAGGATAGATTTGGAGAATTAAGCAGCTTTTTCTTCATTGTTTTCGTTTTCCTCATCTTTCTTTAGAGGATTAATCATATTTCCTTTTACCATCTCAATCACATTATCTTTAACATTTTCCAGGTCTCCATCAGCAGCAGATTTGATTGAATCTTTGATTAGAAGATGGACAAGATTTTTCAATGAAGAAGCAAAGCTATAGAAAGTATTGAGGATATTTTTCAATTCTTCTTTAATTTCTTCTTGGTGTTTTCCTTTACTGAGAAAGGATGCAGATGTCCAGCCTGCGAGACCTAAGACAAGAATAAAAATTAGACTCAACATACAATTTATAAAAGGTGAATTACAAATAGTTATGCCAATTATTAACTAAACGTCAAGAGTAAAGTATGTAAATTCGATTTTTATCCTCTACAAGAGATTTTTCCATTTATTACTAAAATTATTGTGCAACAAATTGGACAACCAATCGCCTAATGAAAAACTCAAAAGAGAATAGCTTTTAGTTCAAAATCAAAATTTTTTTATATAGTTGTGATTTTCTAGATTTACTTGCACGAACCATACATAAGCAAAAACAACAGATTATTTAAAATAATCCTTTTTTAGGTTTATCTCTATAAGGCTGCTCTCCTGTATCAGGCGGAACATTTTTGCTTTTTTCTGAGAAAACGGCTTCTCCCATTGCTCTTAGTGCCTTTTTTATCCACTGCTTAATTTTTGTTGTTAGAGAGTCGGCCATCTTGGAATACTCCTTAGATCATACTCGTAAGTTAACTGGTTTTTGCTAAATAACCAATTAATTATAAATTTAGATTAATTTCCTTTGAGTAAAAAAATATTGTTTTTTAATATTAAATTTCTAACTATGAACAATATATAAGCTTATTGAATTTTAGGATAAGTTAATCGGATTATTTTTATTATAAAACTTATATCAAATCTATTTAATCAATACTCTCAAATTTCAAATAAAGACTATACTTAAAATTAATATTTTTCTTAATGCCCACACCATAGTGCGCAGGTTGACGTGACAACTGCAACTATAACACCACCCCATTTTAAAACCTTTTGTGGTGAATTAAATGTTGTCCCAACTAGTATCGCAGCTAAATTTACTACTATTAGCTGATCCGTGGTAGGGGAAATTCCAAATGGTCCGGCAGAAGCTAGTAGGTACATAGATTTAGATTTAATTGATAAGCTATAAACAATCTAGTTTATATTCGGATGAAGAATTCTTCGTTGTTAACATATAAAACATCAATTAACAATTCAAATAGAAGCTTCGAGTTGATCTAAATATCTAAAGATATAATTTAAGATTAAGATAAAAACTATTGTTGAGATTTCTTTATTTACTTTCTTTGACTATTTAGGAATGAATATTGATGAGAATGAAATTTGAAGAAAATAGAAGAAATTTTATGAAATCAACTTCTAATGCTTGGAACGGAACTTGTTTTTCTTAGAGATTCCCTCGTAAAGTCTTGAATATCGAAAAATCCAATTTAGAAATTGACCTTTACAAAATGCATGAAAAAATGCATGAAAAAAAATATTTACTAATATGTAATTACGAAAAAAGGACTTTTAAAGTTAATGAGCTTTTCT
This sequence comes from Prochlorococcus sp. AG-409-K04, assembly GCA_003215555.1. Classification (GTDB taxonomy): domain Bacteria; phylum Cyanobacteriota; class Cyanobacteriia; order PCC-6307; family Cyanobiaceae; genus Prochlorococcus_E. Next base: position 69,819 of record QCKE01000006.1, on the reverse strand, counting down.
CTAAGAAAATCAGCGATTGCATCCATGCTTGTTGGGTGTGCATTTCTTTCTCCAGCACTTGCTGATACTCGTTTTACAGCAGAAGAAGAAAAACCTACAGGCTTCTATGTTAGTGGAGCAATAGGTGGTGGATCTATGACTAATATTGATATTGCAACTTCTTTGGGTGGTGGGGAAATTGAATTTGAAACAGGTTTAACTGGGGATATCGGGATTGGTTATGATTTTGGGAATGTTAGAACTGAATTAAGTTACAACAAGGTGCAATCACCTGTAGACAATATTCAAAATATCAATAGTGAGATAGGTGCACATATATCTTCAGTATTTCTTTCTGCTAGTTATGATTGGAGAGCTGAAAAAAAATGGCAGCCTTATATAACTGCAGGAATTGGTTCTTCTGAGATATCTGCTAAGGCTGATCAAAATGTTGGAACTATTGTTATTAGTGCCACTGATGACAATGTATCAACTTTACTTTTCAAGTTTGGAGTAACTTATGCTGCAAGTGAAAAAGTTGATGTCTATGGAGAAACTTGGGGACAAGCTTATGATGATTTTCAAATAGGTAATGTTGTTTTCTCAGATTGTGTTTCTTCCGGGGCATCCCTAGGAGTACGAGTTAGAATGTAAAGAATACTTAATAGAAGAAAAATAGTAATTTCAAATAATAATCATTATTCTTCTTTTCATCTTTTTTTATAAACATTAATTTTATAAAATAATTTATCAAATTTTGGCAGAAGTTTTTTTGCCATCTTTTAGATATTTTCTATATGCTGTGTCGCCCCAATAGCAATCTTCATAAAAGGTTAGGATAGAAAGAAATACTCCAGCAATAAGAAAAGCTCCAATTACAAATAAAAAATAGATAAATCCTTCTGATGGTTTCCAAGCATCAGAAAAATCTAATAGAAAAAAGTAGTTTGTCATACCCCAGCATCGCTATTAAATACCCTAAAAACCAACTGAAAGAAATACTCAAATTTAGAATAATTAATTTTCAATGAATTTCTTATTCGACAACGTTAAAGATTGATTTTCTGAAATTTAAAAAAACTTAGTGGAAAAGGACCTAAAAGATCTATATCTTTTCCCTCATGGTCATGGTGGCAGCCTATTAGAACTCCTTCTCCTAATCCATATTCAATTCGTATATGAACATCACCTGTTTTTTGATTTGCTTTAAGAAAGACAGGTTTTTGATCTTCGATTGTTTGCAAACCCACCATTGGTTTCCAGTTAAAGCAACTTTCCATTTCTTTCAATGCACAAAGCGCAATAATCTTTGATTTTGCCATTATGCCAATCGTAAACCAATCAGTACTTTTTATGTACTCAGAAAGTTCTTCAAATAATTTTTGCTCTTGAATTTTATTAAGAATAGGAGCTGATCTAAGTCTCTTTAGATCATTTAAACAATTAATTTCTGACATAAATCTTCTTAAGGTATTAATAATTTCTTTTATATTATTTTAGCATTAAACTTGCTATTTATGGTTATAAATCTGATAAGAAAAAACTGCAAAAGTTTTTAAACAAGATTTAAAACGAGAAACTTTTTTAAAATAAATTTTTTGAGCTCTTGGGTTTTATCGCACGATAAGAGTAATAATGCCAAATATAAGAGCAGCAGCAACAAAACCTATTCCAAATAAGCCTGCGACTATTCCTGTGTTAAGGAAAACTGAAACTGTTGCTAACTCTTTTCCTTTTTTGTCTGACATCGAAAATAATTTGGGTCAAATTCATATGATTATACCTTAGTTCAGTTTCTCAATACTGTTTTAGGCTTTGCAACATATGCTTGGGATTTTTAGATGGGTTTTCCTTTCATTAGTTTTAAAAAATTTCTTCTACTGCCAGTCTTTTCAATATTCCTTTTCCAATTATCATTGAAGAAATGGTTTGATTAATGGGTATTCGTATGCTCTCCACAGAAACCAGGTTAAGGGTTGAAGGCATTATCCAGCGTATTGCTGCGGGTGAGGCTGTGACCTTGAATGAGCGAATTCAATTAAGAAAATACTCTAATCACATTCCCTATATTGCAGGTAAGCTTAATCAGGCACTCAGAAAAAGAAGAACCTCTGAAGAGTAATTCTTATCCAAAATAGAAGCTTAAATTTTTATATTTCAATTCGATTTAACTTCGAAGAAGAAAACAAGACAATTATTTGGCTTCATTGAAATATTAAGGATTTGAATTGAAAAAAAATATTGCTTAAAGGAGACGCGCGAGTATGCGATACTTCTTAAACTTTTCTTTATGTTTTGTGGCTAAGGGGTACTGGATCAAGCAAGTGAGTATTAATAGTACTGATGTGTTCATTGAATATATCCAAACTGTTATTCCTTGGCTTCTATCGGTAGGTGGGATTATTATCGCCAAGGATATAAGTCAAAACTCTGATTTAAATGAATGGGATGGGGGGCAATTAGGAGTTATTGTTGAGTTTGAGTCAAAATCAGCTGCTCAGAATGCTTTTGATTCAAATGTTTTTCAGGAATATTTAGATTTGCATGGATTGGGATCAGATGTGAGCCTTTCTATTTTTTCTTGAAAAAATTTGGACTTTTATTAAGAGTAATTTACTCATTTTTGAATTCCTACAAGAGCTAACTATTTCTGTGAAGAACGTTGCCTGATTTCATAATTAATAGTTAGAAATCATTTTGCTTTCCAAAATTCATGGGAATACGTGAACAATGGCAATCTCGCTGGGGATTTATTCTTGCGGCTGCAGGAAGCGCAGTTGGATTAGGGAATCTTTGGGGATTTGCGTATAGAGCTTCTGAAGGAGGAGGCGCTGCTTTCTTGCTCCTCTACATATTAATAGTACTGATTGTGTGCCTTCCTGTACTTGTTGCAGAGATGGTTCTTGGAAGAAGTACCGGGAGTAGTGCCCTTTTAGCTCCTGTGAAAGCTGCGGGTGATCGTTGGGGACTTTTGGGATGGCTTTTTGTGATAGCGCCTTTAGGGATTGGTTCTTATTATGCCGTTTTGATGGGTTGGACTTTAGATACTTTTTTCCATGCACTGTTTGTTGGATTGCCTTCCAATATTTCTGAGGCAGAGATGTTTTTTGGCTCAATAAGTTCTGGTACTAGTGTCTTATTGGGTCAATTAGTGAGTCTTTTGCTGACGGCAGCTGTAGTGGCTGCTGGAATACGCGGAGGTATTGAGAGATTGACTCGTTGGGGTATGCCTATATTATTTGCTTTGCTATTAATCCTTGCAATTTGGGCTGCGACATTGACAGGGACTTGGGAAGGCTATCGAACATTCCTTTTGAAAATTGATGTTAACCAGTTTTTTAATCCTTCAACTATTAGAAATGCATTTACTCAGGCTTTTTTCTCATTGAGTTTAGGTATTGGGATAATGGTTACTTATTCCTCCTACTTAGACAAGCGAAAGCAATTACCAAAAGAAGCACTTTCAGTCGCTTCACTTGATACAGCTGTAGGCTTATTGGCTGGAATGATTACTTTCCCAATAGTTATGAGCTTTGGTTTGAAAGAAGTTATTAGTGGTTCTACAGTTGGAACTTTGTTTATTTCTTTACCCACTGGCTTAGGTACTCTTGGCGTAACAGGAAGAGTTGTAGCAATTTTATTCTTTGCTCTTGCATATATAGCAGCAATTACATCTTCTATTTCTTTATTAGAAGTACCCGTTTCATCAATAATGGATCGTTTAGGATGGAATAGATCTAAGGCTGTTTTTGTTTCTACTACTTTGTTATTTATTTTAGGTATTCCTTCTGCAATGAATTTAAATCTGTTGGGCAAAATAGATAGTATTTTTGGAGGAGTATTGCTCATTCTTGGTGGATTTGTACTTTCTATTTTCCTAGGTTGGATTGTTCCAAGAAAATTCGATGAAGATCTGTCTGAATGTAACTCAAATATTAGAGTTAGAAGATATCTTAAATTTATGTTGCGTTGGGTATCTCCTCCAATAATAGCCTTTGGTCTAATTGTTAGTGTTATTGATTTGGTTAAAAATTGGTCAGCTTGAAGTTATTAATTCAAGGCTTTCTTTTTATTTAAATTAGAATGTCGCGAATTATAATTTTGCAGCATATAGAAAGAGAAGGACCTGGACTTTTTTTGAAAGTAGCAAATAAACGTAAGGTTCCAACAATTACTTGTAGATTAGACCTAGGGGAATCAATACCTGATATAGAAGAAGGAGATCTTTTGTTGGTTTTAGGAGGGCCAATGGGTCTTGGAGACCTTGGAAGCAATGAATATCCATGGCTTAATGAAGAGATTTCGCTATTAAAACTTGCATTGATTAAACATATTAGTGTTATTGGTGTTTGCCTAGGAGCTCAACTTTTAGCATATGCTGCAGGAGGTCAAGTCGAACCTTTGCGAAGAAGAGATGGAGAAAAAAATTTCGAAGTTGGTTGGGGAGATATTTATTTTTCTAATAATACTAATACATTCAGCATTATATTTAATCGCACTATGCAGGTTCTTCATTGGCATGGAGATAGGATTATTTTACCTGATTGTGCAGAATTAATTGCAAGTAATGAAGTTTGCAAAGAACAATTTTTTTCGATAAATGCTTTTGCTTATGGAATTCAGTCACATGTAGAAGTAGATAGTTTTATGTTTGATAAATGGCTTCTTGAAGATCAAGAATTTATCAAAAATGCATTGGGAGATAAGGGTGCAAATATTTTAAAGAATCAACATAATCAATATGAAAAAAATACTTTAAAAAAAAGAATTAAATTTATCAATTTAATTTATGATATATTAAAATTATAATTAAATTTATTATTCTTACTAGATAATTTCCTTTAATTATACTTATTAAAGTAATATTAATAAAAATCTTGTTAAATTTTAAACTATGCTTTTGCTAAATTAATAGCAAAAAACTGTTCATTTCTTAAATAATTGTAATTACAGTATCAATAAATCAAGATTGACTTTCAAAGTTTTTAATCACTGGTTTTTTTATCTGAGTTTCTTGCCCTTGACTTTCCTCAGGCTTTAAGTCTGGATGATTGAACTTTCCCCCAAATCTTAATGAATTTTGGGTTTTTTAGGAATTTTAGTTTGATGAAACCATTAAATCGAGCAATTTTTGATTGATTTTCTCTTAACAAAATGATTTTGAATTTCCTTGAAAAATTATGCGGTTCAAAATAGGCTTCTCAAATTAAATAAATAATTCAAGGTTTTCTAAACATTCTTTGTATTTTTTGCCAGTTAAAACGTATATATCTCTTAACGGGCTCAACTTTTATTATTCATCTTTTTTACGGATGTTTAACGACTTTCCCTCTTGTCGCAAAATGCCTGTAATCTCTGGTGAGTTTTTAAAATACTTTTTTAACCTATGCAGACCTATGGAAATCCAGACGTCACCTACGGGTGGTGGGTTGGTAATTCTGTAGTAACCAACAAGTCAAGTCGATTTATAGGCTCGCATGTTGCGCATACAGGATTAATTTCATTTACAGCTGGTGCTAACACCTTATGGGAGTTAGCTCGCTACAACCCCGATATCCCAATGGGACATCAAGGGATGGTAAGTATCCCTCATTTGGCTTCAATAGGTATTGGCTTTGACCAGGCAGGTGTGTGGACAGGTCAAGATGTTGCCTTTATTGGAATTTTCCATTTGATTTGTTCTTTTGTATATGCACTTGCAGGGCTTTTGCACTCAAGGGTCTTTAGTCCAGATACTCAGAACTCTTCAGGTTTATTTGCTGATGATCGACCTGAGCATCGTCAGGCAGCTAGATACAAGCTTGAATGGGACAACCCAGACAACCAAACATTCATTCTTGGACATCATTTAATATTCTTTGGTGTTGCTTGTATCTGGTTTGTTGAATGGGCAAAATGGCACGGAATTTACGATCCTGCAATTGGAGCTGTTCGTCAGGTTGAATACAACTTGAATTTAAATGCTATATGGAATCATCAGTTTGACTTCCTGACTATTGATAGCCTTGAAGATGTTATGGGTGGTCATGCCTTCTTGGCTTTTGCAGAGATCCTGGGTGGAGCTCATCACATTGCAACAAAAATGGGTTCAGGACTTCTTGGTGAATACACAGAATTCAAAGGTAAAAATGTTCTTTCTGCCGAGGCAGTTCTTTCTTGGTCATTAGCTGGTATTGGTTGGATGGCTATTATTGCTGCATTCTGGTGTGCTACTAATACTACAGTTTATCCAGAAGCTTGGTATGGTGAGCCTTTAGCCCTTAAGTTTGGGATCTCTCCTTATTGGATAGATACAGGCAATATGGATGGAGTTGTTACTGGGCATACATCTCGTGCTTGGCTAACCAATGTTCATTATTACTTGGGCTTCTTCTTTATTCAAGGTCATCTATGGCACGCGATTCGTGCGCTAGGCTTTGACTTTAAGAGAATAACAAGTGCAGTAGCTAATTTAGATAGCGCAAAGATCACTTTGGCTGATTAGAACCTTGATTGGTTTTTAATAGCTAGATTTTTAAACTTATAAAATGTTTGCCCCGCTCAATATGCGGGGCTTTTTTTTTTGAAGAAATTTTAACTCATATGAATTGTGTATAAATGCCTGAGTTATTTCTCTTATAGACAAATAAAAAATCTTGGTATAGAACTATAAACAGTTTACGAAGTAAGATCAATCAAGATCTCATTAAATACTTTCGTAATCATTTTGGGCAATTCAGATTGAAGATTGCTCTTCCACTCAGATACAATACGGAGGGAAGTATGTCTCATTTTAATGAAATCGCGCCAATTCTTATAGGATTGACTCTTGGTTGGTTTGTTGTCTTAGGTGCCAGGGAATTGTTTAAAGAGGCTTCTACAGCAGTATTTAAGAAAACAACTTCTTGAATTGAAATCTTCTAATATATTTCAAAGAAATTCTTTTTTGAACCTTGGACATAAGACAGATTTCTCCTTTATACAATTATTGGATCTCACAACAGACAGATGAGGATGAGAGGGAAAGGCTTGCTTTAGGAAATACTAAAAGTAAAGCTTATTATTTGTACGCAGAAGAACCTTATAAGTGGGAAAATCTGTTTCAAAGTGTTTCTCGTGAACTCATAAATGGTGATCATAGCTCGGTTAGGGCTATGGATATTTTGTTGAGTACTCTTAATGATTCACAAAAGAAAAAAATTCTGCAAGTTTTGGAAAATGAGTGTTTGTTTAAGAAATCTATCTTGGAAGAGCTCAATGGCCTTAAACCAATCCCATCTTTTACAAGCAAAAAACCTTTGAGATTCTTTAAAATATTATTTGTTATTTTTACTAATCCATATGGATTAGTAATTAAAAGAAAGAAGAATCATATTTATGAAATAACAGGAACTATTACTAATAAACTAGTTAGAAGAATAGCTAGAATATTTAATTTCTAAAAATAAATATTTTTAATTGGGAATTTATTTGTTATAGTTGCTAAGAAAAATTAATATCCGTTTTAATGAGTGTAAAAGTTTTATCAGATGATCAAAGAAAAAAAGAGGATAATTCTGATGATTCATTTTTTTATTCTGAACCTAGACTTGTAAATCATTTGGATCAATCTTTTAGACGAAGATTGACTAATTTATATAGAGAAAGAATTGAAGAAGATTCAATTATCTTAGATCTAATGTCTAGTTGGACAAGTCATTTGCCTGATGAGGTTGTATATAAAAGAGTTATTGGGCATGGGTTAAATAAAATAGAACTTGAGTGTAATAAGCGACTGGACTCACATTGGGTGCAGGACCTAAATGTTTCTCAAAAATTACCTTTGGAAGATTCTTCCATTGATGTTTGTTTGATGGTAGCTGCCTGGCAGTATTTGCAATACCCAGAGGATATTGCTGCGGAATTAAAACGGATAATCAAGCCTAATGGACTTTTAATGATTTCTTTTTCTAATAGGGCTTTTTGGACAAAAGCACCTAGAATATGGAGAGAAGGAACAGATATTGATCGTATGAAATATATTGAGAATGTGTTAATTTCCCAAGCTTGGGCTCATCCTGAGTGCATTTCAGAGGTTACAGAGGCTTCCAGCTTGCTAAATATTTTAGGTATCAAAGGTGACCCTTTCTTTTCTGTTGTTTCGGTAAATTCTTAATCTAAAAAATATCAGAACTAATGTCTAAAAAGATCAAATGTTCCTTTAATCTAGATAGTTTTTAGGATTGAAAAAATGATTTATTTTTGAAGACCGAATAACACTAGTATTTTAAATAGCTATTTTTATATTGTAGTAATTATTGCCTAGGTACTTTATCTGTGGTAACTAAAGCGTGTTAGATGAGCATTATTATGCTAAAAATGTATTCCTACTAATTAAACTTTATGTCTATTGCAAAAGAGCAAGAAATAAGTATAGAAGATAATGATTCTATAGATTCATACTTTGATTGCATTACATCTTGTGGTATTGGTGATGAGGCTAATGAATGTTTAACAAATTGCCTTGAGATTCATTTAAAATCTAATATTACTTAAATGATTAATATAGTACTCTTTTAACTTAATAAGCTAGAATTTTTGCAATGGAGTTGATATTTATTTGATTAATATTGCTCTCAGTTCTTTGTTTTATTCTGTAGATAATTAGAGATAATCCCATAAAGAGCACCAAATGCCCAAGAGCCAATTAAAAGTCCTATTACAACTATTGCAATTGATAAGGCGGATACCCCAGCATCATTGGGGCCATAATGAATAGCTGGATCAAAAGGGTCCATGAGATTTTAAAAAGTAGCCATGATCTGATAAAGCTCTTGCTTCTCATGAAAACATGTTCAGAGAGCATGGAGATTTCTTGAGTTTAGAGCCAATTCCTCAATCTGTATAAAAGAAAATGTATTTCTTAAGTTCTAAATTCAATTATCTAACAAGCACAACGCTCTATACTCTATATAAGAGTACTAGATAATATAAGTTTCTAAAGATCCTGTGGTTTATGGAGAATTTTATTTTGAGAACTATGTTTAATTTCCTTTAAATATTTCTTTCTATTGCCATTGTCTTCAATTTCTGCATGCCATCCACAAGACAACCGATGATCAATTTCATCAAATAGAATTTGACTTAAAATCTTCTTCTTAGATCTATTTTTAATTTTTTCCATTCTTTTTTATACTAATATCAATCTAATTTGTCAACTTTTTTGCATTGAAAATATGGTTTTGCTTTGAAAAAGTCTTTTTTTCTTAATGAATAGAATTATTATAGTATATCTAAGTTTGTTTATACTTTTAGAAGTAATGTTGGATTGATCAATGGTATTAAATCAACCTCTTAATTTACCAGACTGCTTAATTACTACAAACTGTGTGCGAATTGAGAATACTTATGCTAATTCCCAAGAGATTTTTGAGAAGTTGGTTCAGGCTGCTTCTTCTTTGCCAAGGGTTCAGGTGATTCATTCTTCCAAGAATTACTGGCATGGTGTCGTTAGAAGTTTGATTTTTCGTTTTCCAGATGATCTTGAAATTCTAAATATTCCTTCTAAAAATAAAATTCAAATTAGATCTTGTTCAAGAATAGGTTTAAGTGACTTGGGTGTTAATAAGAAGCGTGTGGATGACTTATTTCGCTCAATCTAATATTCGTTTGTAATCAATGGAATCTTAATTTTTAGATTAAGCGTGTACTTATTGGTCTTGTTCTGAAGCCTTTAATGCCTGTAGGGCCATATTTATATGTGCTTCCATTGCTCCTAATGCTATTAGAGATCTTGGACTTTTTCCTTCAATAGATTGAAGTTCTTTTTTGTTTAGGATGGTTAATAATTCTTTGCTTATATCCGACCATTTAATAAGCATTTGATCTAACTCGTTGCTTTTGAGTGAGGATGGCTCTGAAAATTCATTTTTGGCTTGATTGTTTTTGCTAGCCTTGGTAAATAAGCAATTAAGCTTTTTATGGCTTATAGACTCTGGAAAGGAGGTATTGTTATTCAAAATCAAACCTTTTATAATCTATTTCAATATATCTTTATTATTTGCTTTTTCTAGAGATGTTCTTTGGGTAATGACCGACCAATCACTTTATTCCTATTTACTTAGCTTTTTGATTTATTATTGTTTACTTAAGACTTAACTTTCATGTTGAATATTCTTTGATTAGGCTTTTAAAATGTATTCCGCGTTCTTCAAAATTATTATATTGGTCAAAGCTCGCACATCCAGGAGAAAATAGAATGCTCTTTGCTTTTAATTCAATGCCTAAATTAACTGATTTTGTTACTGCTTTATCTAGAGTTTGAAAAGTAAAAATCTTTCCTTTGAAGGAGCTGATTTCTATGATTTTCTTTAAATCATATCTACTTTCTCCGAACAAAATTATAGCGCAGGTATTAAGATGTATCTCTTTTATCCAATTTTTGCTATTACCTTTCTTTAGTTGACCACCTGCTATCAATATTGTTTTCTTATTAATTGCTTTTAGGGCAATCTCCACAGAATCAAAATTAGTAGATTTACTATCATTAAAAACCTCAATATTTTTTATAGCGCCAATTTTTTCAAGTCTATGTTCTATTCCTTTGAAATCACTTATAGCAGCTTCAATATTGTGAGGAGATAGACCAATTTTTCTTGCTGCTGCAGTTACTAAAAGAAGGTTTTGAAGATTATGATTTCCAGGTAAGTTGAGAATTGACGTATCAAATAACTCTTTACCTTTCTCAGTCAGTTTACCATTTTTAGAAATCCAATAATCGTATTTTGTGTTATTTGAGTGAAAGGTATTTGTATTAATCCATATTCCTTTAGGAAGTATTGGTCTGTGACTTTCCAAGTATTTATCATTACCATTATAAATACGAATTGATGAGTTTGCTATAAGAGAACGTTTAATCTCAAAATAATTTTCTATGGATCCATGTCTATCTAGATGATCAGGTGTAAGAGTGGTCCATATACCTATACGAGGACTGATATTTGGAGCGCTTTCTATTTGGTAGCTACTTAATTCAACTATTAACCATTTAGGTATTGTTTCAGGGTAGATTTTAAATTCTAAAGCTAACTCACAAGCTGCCTTCCCAACGTTCCCACCAATGTTCGAACTTATGAGACATTTTTTTAAAACATGATTGAGCATGTGAGTGACTGTTGTTTTCCCATTTGTTCCTGTAACTCCCACCCATGGAATGTTTTTCAAGTTTTCCCAAGCCAATGATATTTCGGCTTCAATAGATATACCTTGATTCCTTAATTGGTTTAGTGTTGGGTGATCCCAAGGGATACCTGGGCTGGTTACTACGGATTGCAATTGATTAAGCCATGGCTTGAAGCTTGAAAATTGCATTGGCATTCCAAGCTTTACTTTTATCCCTTCTTTTGTTAATTCTCGAGATAATTGTTGAAAAGATTCTTTCTTAGATTCTTCAAAAATTAGAACATTCTGACCTTTTGCATTTAAATATTTTGCTGCAGCAATTCCTGAGCGACCTAAACCTATTGCAATAGTAATTGCTTTATTTGTTGTTGTTGTCACAAGAAATGGGCGATACTGGAATCGAACCAGTGACTCCTACCGTGTCAAGGTAGTGCTCTACCTCTGAGCTAATCGCCCGGTCAAAACCATTTGATGTTTGGTTTTATTTTAAAGCTTTTGCTAATAAAGCTAGCAGTAAAATTTTCAATAATCTTTATTCTCTTATCAATTCCACTCTCCATCTACCTCTCTTTGTCAGTTCCAGACTCAATATTTTGATATTTCCTTTATCTTCAAGCTGAATTTGATCACCTACTGTAATTTCTTTAGATAAAGTTTTTGCTGAGCACCAATTTAATCTCAATTTTCCTGCTTTTAGTTTCTGTGAAATTTTTGACCTTGATATTCCAAAACCTGCTGAAGCAATAGCATCTAATCTTTTCGAAGCTTCGACACTCGTGATTCTTTTTGGAATTCTTTGAAAAGGAATCCTTAGCTCTTCAAGATCTATTGCTTTGCAGCAAATTTCTACATCTCTTATAAGTCCATTCTGATTAGCAAGGGATATTGATGCTTCCGGAGTACATATTGCCTGGGCCCCTCTATCTCCAGAAATCCATATGTCCCCTATATCTTCTGAACGAATACCCATTTTTGACAATACTTGAGTAAAGTCACTAGTGCTTGTTCTGTCAAAGAGGAAATTCCCAACTATTTTTATTGCACTAATTGGCGGGTTTTCTTCGAAAAGTAATTTCTCTTGTCTTTTTCTGGATATGAGGATCCTTTGGCGTTCTGCTTGAGGGAAGCCTCCTGTAGATGTATAAGCTATATCTTCTATTTCCTGAAAAATTTTTATGGCTTCTTCTCTTAGAGGGGCAGGAATAAATTTTGTCCAAATTGAGTCCCATGTATCCATAGCTTTTTGAGCGATATCTAAAAGTTGCTCAAGCTCTTGAGAGTGTTTAGATCTTTTGAGATATTTTTCTTTTGGTAGTTTCAATTTGGATTTAGATTGATGACTTCTAGTGGTTGGATTTCATTAATAGATGGCCATGGAAGTTGAGACTCCAAGGATGTTTCCAGTAGAACCAACCAAAGACCCTCTTCATTTCGCTTAAGAATGCTTTTAAGGTCGTCTTTATTGTTATTGATGCTGCGTGCAGCGAAAAAACTACCAATCCAGCCTGCAATCATTCCTAGAATTCCTCCAAAAATTGGTTCACTAGTCGTGCCAAAGCCAAAACTAGAAAAGGTACTTAGATCGGTCATCCCAGCAAATGTCAAACCCGATATGAATCCAAATGGCATTAACCATCTCGACATTTTTCTTTGTCGTTCTTTTCTAGAAATTTTTGGATTAAACAGCGCTATTTCATGAATTTTTAATTTTTTAGGTGATTCATTGTTTGGGGTGCTTTTTTCATTGTTCGAATCTGGTTGATTTTGTGAATTTGGTTCTATGATTTGAAACTTGTTGATTTTAGGGCTGGCTTGTTGCAGGTTTTTCCATAACTGAAGGGTTTTTTCTTCTTGATCAAAAACAAGTATGCAAATTGCCACAAAAGTAGTCCTCAATTGTTTGAATTCTGACCTGTCTTTTAAGAAAACAGATCAAAAACATTTTGCTTATTAAAGTTTACTCAGGCATATAGTTTCGCCTTCTAATGACAAAAGTTTTAGTTTCAGACTCTATAGATCAGTCAGGCATTGACATTCTTAGTCAGGTTGCTCAGGTAGATCAGAAAATAGGTCTTTCGCCTTTTCAACTTGCAGAAATCATAGGAGATTATGACGCCTTAATGATTCGCTCAGGCACTCAGGTTACATCTGAAGTTATTGATGCAGGCGCTAAGCTTCGCATTATTGGAAGAGCTGGTGTTGGAGTGGATAACGTTGATGTACAAGCGGCTACGAAGCGAGGTGTGATAGTAGTAAACTCTCCAGGTGGTAATACTATTGCTGCGGCTGAACATGCCCTTGCTTTATTATTGTCATTATCTAGAAATATTCCTCAAGCACATTCAAGTACTTTTTCAGGTGCCTGGGATAGAAAGAATTTTGTTGGGCATGAGCTGCATAAAAAGATTTTAGGGGTAGTAGGACTAGGAAAAATTGGTTCTCATGTTTCAAAAGTCGCTAATGCAATGGGAATGAAGGTAATTGCTTTTGATCCTTTTGTTTCTGCAGAAAGGGCTCTTCAGATGCAGGTAAAACTTTCATCAATTGAACAATTATTTAAGCAGGCTGACTACATAAGTCTTCATTTGCCAAGAACTCCTGAGACAGAGAATTTAGTTGATTTGAAATTGTTATCAACAATGAAATCAAATGCAAAATTGGTTAATTGTGCTAGAGGAGGAATTATTGATGAACCTGCACTTGCAGAAGCATTGAATTCTGGTTTGATCTCTGGAGCAGCTTTAGATGTATTTGCAGAAGAACCTTTAAATTCTGAATCTCCACTTCTCAAAGTCAAAAATGGATTGATTCTTACTCCTCATTTGGGAGCTTCTACGGTAGAGGCCCAGCAAAACGTGGCTATAGATGTAGCAGAGCAGATTCGTGATGTACTTTTAGGATTGCCAGCAAGAAGTGCTGTAAATATTCCTGGGTTGTCAGCTGAAATAATGGATAGCCTTAAGCCCCATTTGCAACTAGCAGAGACACTTGGTTTGCTATCTCATCAGGTTTCAGGAGGTCAGGTAAGAAAGATAGAAGTGCGTTTGCAAGGAGAGTTTGCTCAATACCCATCGCAACCATTAGTTGTTGCAACTTTAAAAGGTCTTTTGTCAAGTGCTTTAGGAGATGGGATTAATTATGTCAATGCTTCTTTAGAAGCTAAAGCAAGGGGGGTAAGAGTTGAAGAGGTGAAGGAAGAAGCTAGCCCTGACTTAACAGGTGGTTCATTGCAATTAACTACCGTCTCAGATAATGGAACGAATAGTTTTACAGGCACTGTTTTGGCAGACGGTGATTTGCGAATTTCTAGTATTGATGCATTTCCTGTAAACGTTTCACCAAGTAGATATATGCTTTTCACAAGACATAGGGATATGCCTGGGATAATTGGAAAGTTGGGTTCTTTGCTTGGTGCAAATAATGTGAATATTGCTGCAATGCAAGTTGGTAGAAAGATAGTGCGGGGAGAGGCTGTAATGGTTTTGAGTATTGATGATCCAATCCCAAATGATTTACTTACTTCTATTCTTGCTGTAGAAGGTATTAATCAGGCTCATCCAATAACGTTGTGAATAGTTTTCAAGGTTTGTCAGCACAAAAACAAACTAATGAACTTTTTTGGTGGAAGTGTGAATTAGTTTTTTTTCAGGAACTCGAAGAGAGTTTGATTTGGAAATTAAATACTCTTTCTATTAAGAATTTTTCTATAGAAAATACTCTTGATAGCTTTGGTGAAAAAAAACTTTTTATTTGGCTCCCTTTCGATGATTGGTCTGAATTTGATAGAGATCAGCTGGAGTTATCTTTATGTTTGCTTGCTACTGTCTTTAATAAAAAGCTGGGAAAGTTTAAATGGAAGAAGATTTGTGATAAAGATTGGGGTGAAAGTTGGAAAAAACAATGGAAACCAGATCCTGTAGGTGAGAAATTGTTGATTTTGCCATCTTGGCATGATCTGCCAAAAGCTTTTTCACATCGAATTGTCTTGAGATTGGATCCTGGGAGTGCTTTTGGCACAGGTAGTCACCCTACAACTCGCTTATGTTTAGAAGCACTGGAGCGTAAACCTCCTTCTGATCTAATCGTTGCTGATGTTGGATGTGGCAGTGGCATTTTAGGAATAGCAGCAATTTTTTTAGGTGCAATCCAAGTGCAGGCTGTTGATGTTGATTCTTTTGCTGTAAGAGCTACTTTGCATAATGCTTCGAAAAATGATTTAACAGACAAGCAGTTAATTGTTAATAAGGGATCTATTGATGTTTTGGAAAACAAAATGAGTACTCAAAAAGCGGATTTGCTTATTTGCAATATTCTGGCTCCCGTTATTAAGAATCTATGCCCTCATTTTTCAAATGTCACCAAATCAGATGCTCACATTCTTCTAAGCGGGTTGTTGGTTGATCAAGTAGAAGAAATAACTACATTTCTTGCTCAATTTAATTGGAATTTGTGTGCTCTTTATACCCAGGAAAATTGGGCTCTAATAGACTTGTGTAAAATCCCTACAGAAAGCATCCATTGATAAGTCAAACTTATATTTGAATGCTTTTTGATTGGCTTGATTGTTATTTGTGACAATTTTAGGCCACATTTGACCCAAGACAGTGTAAAAAGGGTTCATCTTGAGGTAAAAAATTTTACCTCCTATTCACCTTCTTGATATCCCATGGCTTCTTATAAAGTCACCCTCGTTAGTGAAAGTGAGGGTTTAAATCAGACCATTGAGGTTCCTGATGATCAATACATTCTTGATGCTGCTGAAGAGCAAGGCATTGACCTCCCTTATTCTTGCAGAGCTGGTGCTTGCTCAACTTGTGCAGGTAAAATAACTTCTGGAAGTGTGGATCAGTCAGATCAAAGCTTTTTGGATGATGATCAACTTGAAGCTGGCTTTGTTTTGACTTGTGTTGCTTATCCAACTTCAGATGTAAGCATTACAACTCATGCAGAAGAAGAGTTGTATTGATTTTTTGTTTGCTAGTTTCTTTTTTTACTTGCAAATCAAGCGTTAATCAGTCACCCTCTATAGGTGGCTGATTTTTTTGTTTAAACAAATTGCTTTTTTATTTGTGAGCTCTCAATTTTTTTCTGACGAAAACAAGGAAATGCTTAAGGATCATGGGAGTGTATATCCTAGTGAGGGAGGTCATTTTAGCTATAAGGTTATTGGACCTTGTTGTAGGCTATTTGATCGTGAAGATTTACCATGGCCATGTTCTCGTTTGAGTTGGAGAAGTAAAGAACCAAGTTGGAGGAGGATAGGCAGACGATTTGTTCCAGATATAGCTGCAAGGCGTTGCCCTTCTTATTCAGTAGATATTTTGCAACCAGGATCTAAACCTATATCGACAACTCTTACTTTGTTTTCGACCAGATTTACGCCAAAAATGCAAGAGTGGTGGTATAGCAAACATCCAAGATCAAAAGAAGCTACAAATATTGATCCATTTTTAACAGTGTAGAACCTTAATCGGATTTATAGACAATTATCTGAAAACATAGGCTATGAAAGGAGATTCATCGATTTCGCTTGATTTGTAACATAAATGAAGATGAAGATATAAAGCATCATTGGGCTTTATATAGGCTTCCTGCATAGATTTGCTGAGATACTTTTCACATATAAGCTCAAATTCAAGAATGAACTTCGATTATCACGCAGTTGCAGCGCTTTTACATACAGCTATTCCTTTAGCTGCTGGAGCCGCTGGTGTTGGTTATTACATTATGCGCTCTAAGGGCTTAGGGTTTGGAACTTCTCATTTACTTGTTGGTGTTCCAATGTTTGCTATTGGTGCAGCTGCAGCAGCGTTTTATTACATAACAGCCCCATAGATCTTTCTTCTGGCTTTATTAAAATCATAAAAAAAAGGGCCTCAATTTAAGGCCCTTTTTCTTATGGTTTGGAGTTGAGTGTTAGCTCATTCCAGGATTGAACTTGTTTTGCTCTTTTGATGCAGGAACATAGCTTTGATTTAGACCTTCGCATTGAAGACTTTCAGCTGTTTGTCCTGATGCTCTTTCACATAAGGACTTTACTTGGGGTAAATCAAGTACTGCATTAGTAAAATTAGTACCTTCAATTACTGCTCCATCAAAACGACTTTTTAATAGTTCTGCACCACTAAAATTGGCATTTGAAAGATCAGCATTATCAAACCGTGTGGCATATGCAATTACGTTCTGCATATTTGCACCACTAAGATCTGCTTTTTGAAGATTCGAGACGCTGAAATATGAACCACTTAGATCTGCGTCACCGAGATCTCGTCCTGAAAGGTCATATTTGACATATTCAGTATTCTGTAGGTTTTGGCCGTGAAGACTCGTGTCTAGCGCATCCACGGAAGATGGGTCGCTGGGATATAGAGCATCTACTGCAATAGGGCTAACAGTGAGGCCGATGATTACTGGTAAAAGGATCAGTAATTTTGAGAAGGATCTTTTCAGGGAAGAAATAAGAGAGGCCATTGAGGACACCAAAGACTTACGGAAACAACCGATGAACACATTCTTTCATGATGTGGGATTACTGTGTCTAGGTATCACGAACTGTTGCATGCTTTTGTATTTGAATTTGAAGAAAATCCTTTGCTAGCAACGTATTAGGAAAAATTGATTTTGCTTCTTTTAACAGATCGTTTGGAGAAAGTGCGTTTCCAGGAGCATATCTTGGGCTGAGATGAGTTAAAACTAGTTGCCCAACTTTGGCTTCTAACGCTATTTGGGCGGCCATTGTAGAGGTCGAATGCTGCCTTTCATGCGCCATTTTATGATCTTCATGAGCAAAAGTTGCTTCATGAATAAGTAAATCGGCTCCTTTTGCAAGTTTTATTGCTGATTCAGTAAAATATGTGTCAGTACAATATACAAAACTAGATCCTGGTCTATCAGGTCCACAAAAGTCCTTCCCTTTAACAATTCGGCCATCTTTTAATTGAACTACTTCTCCCTTTTGTAATTGGGAATAAATTGGACCAGGTGGAATATTTAATGATTTTGCTTTATTAATATCAAAACGACCTGGTTTTGCTTTTTGATCAACTCTATAAGCAAAGGAAGGAACTCGATGAACAAGCGGAGAGGATCGCACTAGTAATTCTTCATCTTCGAAAAGAATTGTGTTGTTAAGAGCACTTTGTTCAACGGCGTTTATTTTCATAGGATATGAGATACGCGATGAACTACTTTTAAAAACACCATTGAGAAATTCTTTTAAAGGCGAAGGACCGTAAAGTTCAATTCCAGAAGTATTTCCAGCCAACCCTAAACTTGCTAAAAGACCAGGCAGACCATATATATGATCTCCATGCATATGCGTAATAAATATCTTTTTTAGTTGAGAGCTTCGTAGTTGACTTCGAAGAAATTGGTGTTGAGTACCCTCGCCGCAATCAAATAGCCACAACTCAGATCTCTGAGGTAATCGAAAGACTAATGATGAAACGTTGCGGCTTCTTGTAGGTACGCCGGAGCTTGTTCCAAGAAATGTGATTTGCAAAGCAAGTGGGTCTTTAACGAAAAATTTCCATCTTTTAGATTCTGGTGAATTTTCTCCAAACTGTCTTCTAGACAAATTAGATTCTTAATTGAGGAAATACATTGAATTGACATTTGCTAAAAGATTTTTCAAAAATTCTTGTTTTAAGTTGCCTTTTTTGGGCGATGCCAGTAGGTGAAAGTTTTGCTGCTAGGGCTCAGAAGATTCGTATATTAGTTTTTCAATCTAGTAAAATATATCTAAAAGCAGATAAATCAAATACCCTTAGCGTTAAAGGAATTACCTCACGTGAAAGCAACATAAAATCTTTAACTATACAAAAAGATAAGGAAAAACTTACTTATTATATAAATGGTGATCGATCTAAATTAATTCATCTTCCGAAAGATAGAAATATAATAGTTTCAACTAGAGACCCTAGAGGAATTTGGTTAGGGAAGCGCAGGTATGCAGGTGAATTAAGAGTTTTAAATTCCTTTAATACAATTAAAGTAGTGAATCATTTAGGACTTGAAAAGTATTTGCAAAGTGTGGTTGGGAGTGAGATGCCAAAAACTTGGCCATTGGAAGCTTTAAAAGCACAAGCTGTAGCAGCTAGGACGTATGCGTTGAATCAATTAAAAGGAAAAGATTACTACGATGTTGATTCCAGCGTTTCAAACCAAGTTTACTTGGGTATTGAAGCTGAGACCCCAAGAATTCGTAGGGCTGTTAGAGCAACTAGATCATTAGTAATAACTTATAAAGGCAAATTAATTGATGCGGTTTTTCATAGCAGTTCTGGTGGAAGAACGGAAGAAAGTAGTTTTATTTGGGGTAGGTTCATGCCCTATTTAGTTAGTGTTGAAGATTTTGATCAAGAAAGTCCTCACTTTTCCTGGAGTAAAAAAATAGATAGTAAAACCCTGCAAAAACTTTTCCCTGAAATTGGTGGAGTAAATACTATTCGAACGCTTGAACAAACAACTACAAATAGAGTACAAAAAATAAAAATTTATGGTCCATATGGTGCGAAAATAATATCTGGAAAAAGACTTCGTAGTATTTTAGATTTAAAAAGTACTTTAGTTAAATTTAAAATCTTGTCTTCTAACCAAAAAGAAAACAGTTCAAACAATTTTTTTATTGAATCTGTTAAGAAAAAAATATCTCTTAATAAATTTAATTTAGTCAATTCAAAAAAAAATATTCAATTTCATCAGTTGGACTCATTACCAGAATTGCCAGAAATTAACTATTTGTTGGTTGAAGGATCTGGATCTGGTCATGGTGCAGGAATGAGTCAATGGGGTGCAAAAGGATTAGCCGAAAGAGGGAATAACTTTCGTAGAATACTTAGACATTTTTATACAGGAGTTAATATCACTAATAGAGCAGTCAGGTCTCGATAATATTTTTCTTCTTATCCAGCAGCATTAAAGACTATTTTTGGATGTATCAAAAAGGATTTTTCGTCGTAATTAGCTATTCCAATTAATAAATCATTTTCAATAGTTACTAAGATAGATCTATTTATATTATTTAATTCTATTTTTGTTGATGAGGATGGTTGATTGACTCTACTTTCTGGAACATATAACGCTTGTCCTTTACTCCAGCATGAAATTTCGTGTTCTGTTTTTAATTGAATATTAGGTAAATGAGTTAATACTTTAATAGGATTTATAATAGATGTGCGGACACTAGTTAAATCATCTAGTGAGATTGTCTCTTTTAAATTAAATCCAAGAGCTTCTGTTCTGCACAATTTATCTAAAGCACCTCCGCAGCCTATTCTTTCACCTATATCTCTTGCAAGAGCTCTGATATAGGTACCTGAAGAGCAATGTATGCTTAAACTTATCTTTCCTAACTCTTTATTCCAATCTAATAGTTTGATTTTATGGATTATGATTTGTTTGCTTTTTAACTCAAAGATTTCTCCTCTTCTCGCTTTTGTGTGAGCTCGCTCACCTTTGATATGAACGCTTGAAAAAAGTGGTGGGGATTGTTCAATTTCCCCGCGAAAATCTTGCAGATATTTTTCGATATGCTCTTTGCTTAGG
This sequence comes from Prochlorococcus sp. AG-409-K04, assembly GCA_003215555.1. Classification (GTDB taxonomy): domain Bacteria; phylum Cyanobacteriota; class Cyanobacteriia; order PCC-6307; family Cyanobiaceae; genus Prochlorococcus_E. The sequence continues at coordinate 49,155 of QCKE01000006.1, read as the reverse complement.
TTAGGCCAGTTCTGCTTTGTAAGAATTTCTCCTTCAAGATCATTTGTATTTGTTCTTAAACCAAGTTGTATTATTCCTTCGTATTTTTTTGATAATGGAAGAAAGGAAAGGAGTCTTGTTGCATTGCCAATTGCAATTGGAAGAACTCCGGTGACTGCTGGATCTAATGTGCCGCCATGTCCAATCCGCTTTATACCAAGGATCTTTCGAAGTTTGTTTACGCAATCATGAGAGGTTAGCCCGGTTGGTTTATTTATGGCTAAAAAACCAAAGTTTTTATTTTCCACAAGATTTTTTGTTAATTATAGATTTGGAGCTATTTTTCAATTTAGGTAAAAAAAAGGATAAATTTATATTAGAAAAATTCAGGAAAATAAATAATGCATGAATTAGGATTGGAGGCATTTATTGCAACGGGCTTTAACTTAAAAAAGCATTTAGGTAAATATCTACAGTTGGATCAAAGGGAAATTGATGCTCTTATTTCTAAGGGAATGAATAATATGTCATCTATGCATCCAGGCTCTTTTAGCGACGAAAGCTTAACTGGATTTTACGAGAACGAAATAGGGAATAGGCATCTTTTTGATCTTGCATCATGGCATTTGGGAAGTGCTGAATATATAGCTGATACAATTCGTCTTCAGAATATGTTTGCTTTTGGTAAGGTTTTAGATTTTGGTGGTGGTATAGGTACACATGCAATAGCGGCTGCTGCTTCAACAAATGTAGAGCATGTTTATTTTGTTGATCTTAATCCATACAATCGTGAATTTGTTTCAGAAAGAGCAAATATATTGGGTGTTAGTAAATCAATTTCCGTTCATCGTGATTTGGAAAGTATCCCTGATATTAAATTTGACACTCTTATTTGTTTGGATGTTTTAGAACATTTGCATGACCCTTCTCAGCAATTACTTACTTTTAAAAGTCGTTTATCAGATTCTGCTGTTGCTATTTTGAATTGGTACTTTTTTAAAGGAAATGAAGGTGAATATCCTTTTCATTTAGATGATAAAAAAATGATTGAGAATTTCTTTTTAACTCTTCAATCTAATTTCATTGAAATATTCCACCCTTATCTAATAACGGCTAGATGTTATATGCCTATGCAGTCACTTTCATTGAGTTAGTTTCTGCAGCAACATTTATACGTTTTCTAGATTTAAGACTTCGTTTAATTGTGTCGAAATTTACTATTCCATCAGTTAATGCAAAGAGGGTGTCATCTTTTCCTCTCCCGACATTTATTCCTGGTAAAACAGATGTGCCTCTCTGTCGTATAAGAATAGATCCTGCACTAACCTTTTCGCCTCCATAGGCTTTGACTCCAAGTCTTTTGGAGTTTGAATCTCTACCGTTTCTAGTAGAGCCAGTACCTTTTTTATGTGCCATTGAAAAAAAATAGATTAGATGATCTTGAAAAAGGTGATTTTAATCAGTTTCCTTTTTGGTTTTGGACGCTTTTTTAGGTTGTTTCTCTACTTTACTCGCTGGTTCTTTTGATGCGGAATCTGAAGTTGTTTCTTTTTTGGACTTGGAAACAGTTTTTTGTTTTTTCCCATTTGATATTTCTGTAACTAATACTCTTGTTAATTCTTGTCTATGGCCATTTTTTCTACGTGTTTTCTTTTTTGGACGCATTTTGTAAACAATTATCTTTGCGCCTCTGATATGCGATAAAACCTTTGCCTGAACACTTGCTCCCTCAACATAGGGTTTACCTATTGATGGGCCATTCTCATCATTTAGAAAAAGAACTTTTTCTAGCGTGATTTGATCATTTACTTTTGCATCGATTCTATCCAGATCATAGTATCGATTGGCTTCTAGCCAAAATTGTGCTCCTGAAGTTTCAACGATTGCATAGCTTGGATTCGATGAAGACTTTTTGGATTCTTTTGTTTTGGATGTGGTCATTTAGACTAAGGACATGAGCAGGCTGGTGTGTTTTGGTCTTTAGATAAAAACCATTTAACTGTTCCAATTAGGCCTACATCACAATCGAAAGACAAACTACTATTTTCACTCTTTAAGGTTGATTTCGTCAAGAATATCGATATGTATTTAGAATTTGTTTTTTATGGGTAATAAAAATGAAAAATAAAAAAACGTACATACTTAAGCTTTATGTGGCTGGAAATACACCAAATTCGGTGAGGGCATTAAATACTCTTAGAGAAATTCTAAAAGAAGATTTTCAGGGTGTGTATGCCTTAAAAGTGATTGATGTATTAAAAAGTCCTCAACTTGCTGAAGAGGATAAAATCCTTGCAACTCCTACACTTGCAAAGATTTTACCTCCTCCAGTAAGGCGAATAATTGGAGATCTTTCAGATAGAGAACGGGTTCTGATTGGTCTTGATTTGCTGTTTGAGGAATTGACTGACAGTGATTTCTTTGAAACAAAAAAGAAGAAATAAGCTTTTCAAGAAGACAAATCTTAAATCTCAATATAGAAGTAAAGCCCTATGCCAATTTCTAATTAGCTTTTAATTGAAGAACATTTCTTTTATGCCTTCTGCTGATCTTTATAAAGTCCCTGAAATGCAAGTCCAAAAGCTCCCTACAGGGATAGAAGGCTTTGATGATGTTTGTCAGGGTGGGTTGCCTACGGCAAGAAGCACTTTGGTTAGTGGTACGTCTGGAACAGGGAAAACTGTTTTCTCGCTTCAATATTTGCACCATGGTATTTGTCATTTTGATGAACCAGGTGTTCTTGTCACTTTTGAAGAGTCTCCTATAGATATAATTCGGAATGCTTCAAGCTTTGGGTGGAATCTTCAAGAATTAATTGATCAAGATAAACTGTTTATTCTAGATGCATCTCCTGATCCTGATGGACAGGATGTAGCAGGTAATTTTGATTTATCAGGATTAATTGAAAGAATTAGTTATGCAATAAAAAAATACAAGGCAAAGAGAGTTGCTATTGACTCTATGACTGCTGTTTTTCAACAATATGATGCTATTTATGTAGTGCGTAGAGAAATCTTTCGTTTAATAGCAAGGCTGAAGGTAATAGGTGTTACCACAGTTATGACTACTGAAAGGGTGGATGAGTATGGACCTATAGCTAGATATGGTGTCGAAGAATTTGTATCTGACAATGTTGTTATTTTAAGGAATGTACTTGAGTCTGAAAAAAGACGACGCACAGTAGAAGTATTAAAGCTGAGAGGAACAACTCATATGAAAGGAGAGTTCCCTTTTACTATGGGAGCTCATGGTATTAGTGTCTTTCCACTAGGAGCAATGAGGTTGACTCAACGTTCCTCTAATGTACGCATAAGTTCTGGGGTTCCTGATTTGGATGAGATGTGTGGTGGTGGATATTTTCAGGATTCAATTATTCTTGCAACAGGAGCAACAGGAACGGGTAAGACAATGCTTGTATCTAAATTCGTAGAGGATGCCTACAGAAATAAAGAGAAGGCGATTCTTTTTGCATATGAAGAATCAAGAGCTCAGCTTCTGAGAAATGCTACAAGTTGGGGAATTGATTTTGAACAAATGGAGAGTGATGGATTGCTTAAGATTATTTGTGCATATCCAGAATCAACAGGGTTAGAAGATCATCTGCAAATAATTAAGACAGAAATCACTGAGTTTAAGCCCTCTAGAATGGCAATAGATTCTTTGTCTGCTCTGGCACGAGGTGTAAGCTTGAATGCATTTAGACAATTTGTTATTGGTGTGACTGGTTATGCAAAACAGGAAGAAATTGCAGGTTTCTTTACTAATACGGCTGAGGAATTTATGGGTAGCCATTCAATAACTGATTCTCATATCTCAACTATTACTGACACTATCTTATTGCTTCAGTATGTAGAAATAAGAGGTGAAATGGCTCGTGCAGTTAATGTATTTAAGATGAGAGGCTCATGGCATGATAAAAGAATCAGGGAGTTTATAATCACTGCAGAAGGACCAGAGATAAAAGATTCTTTTACTAACTTTGAACAGATTTTTAGTGGGGCTCCACATCGAATCAACTCTGATGAAAATATCGCAGGAGTGTTTAAGTCTGTTAATAAAAAAAATAGACAAAAATAGAAAAAAATACTTTCTTATTTATAATAAATCTCTGTGAAGTTCATTCTCTAATTGTATTTGAGCTCTCGTAGACTCTATTAATAATTCATCCTCATCATTTGTAGATAGTGGTAAATCAAACCAGAAAGTTGTACCTATATTTGGGATGCTTGCTAGTTGTATTTTGCTTCCATGTTTTTCAACTATTTCTCTAACAATTGATAAACCTAGACCAGTTCCAACCTCAGTATGCACATCATTCTCAACTCTATAAAATCTTTCAAAAATCCTTACTTGACCTTCTTCAGAAATGCCACAGCCTGTATCATTGATTTCTATTCTTATTCTTGGAAGTGGAGAAATAATATCGCAAGAAGGAGCAGAATTTTCAGTACTTGATGTTGAAGTAAAGCATATATTTGGCCATGTATATGCGCGTATAACTATTTTCCCACCAGAGTTGCTAAATTTTAAAGCATTGCCAATTAAATTATCTAGAACCTGAAGTATTAAATCCCAATTTCCTAGAATTGATTGCATATTTTTTTCTAGATCTTGAGATATGGTTACATTTTTTTCTTCTGCATTTAATTTGTAATTTCTTATTGTTTGTTCTATTGCAGGTGTAATACTAAGTTCAGTAAATTGAACATTATTGGCAGTTTCTAATTTTGATAAATCCAGTACATCATTGACGAGTCTTGTAAGTCTATCGGTTTCAGCATTTGCAACTTCTAAAAATTCCATTTTTTCTTGATGTTCAAGTTTATCATCAAGATCATATAGAGTTTCAACGTAGCTCTTTATATTAAATAAAGGGGTACGTAATTCATGAGAGACATTACTAATAAAACGTCTCTGTGCTGCATTTAGTTCTACTTCTCTTGTGAGATCTTGAATTGTTATAGCAATTCCCTTGAGCTTAGACCGACTTGTATCCCGTACAGCTTGTAGAACAATTCTAAGTGTTCTAGATGGCTCTCCGGTGCTACATCTTAGTTCATCGTTATCGTATGAATTGTTCAAAATTGAATTAATATTTTCGTGTAAATCATTGGCTAAAATTTCTGGCAATTCATCAAGAAGATTCTGGGAATCTATATTTCTTCCTTCCCATCTAAAGAGTCTTCTTGCAGTAGGGTTGACCAAAACAATTTGACCTTTTTCATCTAATAAAATTGCGCCATCTGCCATTGTGGCAATTAACGATTGTTGTTTCACTTGTGCTGCTTTAAGTTCTTCAATGTTTGCAGCATCGTAATTCTCAAGTTGTGATGCCATGTTATTGAACCCATTTAATAGCTCTCCTAATTCGCCGCTCATAGGGAGTGAGATTCTGGACTTGAAGTTACCTTTTGAGATTTCTCTTACACCGATAACAAGTTCTCTAATTGGTCTGGTGATTGTCAAAGCATTAAATACTGCTCCGATAATTACAAGAATCCATATTGATATAAATACGGCAATAGTAATCTCTCTTGTCAAGGCAGCATTGGCAAGTGCTGTTTTATTAGGTGTTACACCGAGTGCAAGATTCCCTACGTACTTTCCTTTATTTCGCAAAGCTACAAATACATCTGTAACTTGTCCTTGAGGAGTTAGATGTTTGCGAATTAAAGGGATTTGAGGCTGTTTTTTTAATTCTTGCGGAAGTTGTAATGTCTTTTTTAACTGCAAGTCATTGTTAAAATCATTAGGAGTTGCACTGATTGGAATTCCAAGTTGAACTATACCGTTTGGATCAGTGAAGAAAATATAACGTATGTTTCTGCTGGAACGCCAAAATTTTTCAGCAACATTAAATAGCTCTCTTTCTTGTCCATTGGCGACTAATTCTGTGACATTACCAGAGAGGAGTAAGCCAAGATCTCTTGCATATCTAGTATCATTCATTCCTGCATCTCTTTCTATGCTACTCAAAGCAAAAAAAGTAATCCCTGTCATTAATAGACTTACAACTAGAGTTGCAATGCCTAATAATTTTGCTCTTAAACTAAATTCATTCCACCATTGAGAAATTAAAAGCCTAAAATTGTTTTCCCTTAACCCTGCAGAAGAGCTTGTATTTGAAGGAGTTTGATTTTTTTGTTGAAAATGATTATTTGTCATTCAAAGCTTGGCTCATTATTTCTAACTTGATAGCCAATATCGCAACGATAATAGATACCCTTGAAATCAATTTTTTTCAATGCCATATATGCAGTTTTAAAAGCATTTTGATAATTGGTGCCTTGAGCAACTATTGAAAGGATTCTTCCACCTGAGGTAATCAGTTCACCTTCCTGATTGATTGTGGTACCTGAATGGAATAGCTGAATAGGTAAACCTTCTTTCTCTTCAAGATTGATTGAAATTTTATCTCCTTTTCTTGGATTGTCGGGATAACCCGATGAGGCAGCAATAACACAGACACTAAGAATATCTTTTGGGAGTAGTTTGGGACCTATTTCCAAGGCTCCTAGTGCTGCAGATTGTAGAACTTTAGCAAGTTCTGGCCCCATTAATGGCATTAATGCTTGACATTCTGGGTCTCCAAAACGACAGTTGTATTCAATTACCTTGGGGCCCTCATCTGTGAGCATTAAACCTGCATAAATTACTCCTCGAAAATCTATCTCTTTTTTTATAAGTGCTTTTAATGTGGGTAGCATTATTTCTTCCTCTATCATTTGAAGTTGTTTTTTTGTCAGAATAGGAGTCGGAGCATAGGCACCCATGCCACCTGTGTTTGGACCTTCATCATTGTCTAGGAGCCTTTTGTGATCTTGTGCAGGCGGTAAAATCCTAAGATTTTTTCCGTCGCAGATTGCAAAAATTGATACTTCTGGCCCTTTTAGAATTTCCTCTAGAACAAGTTTTGTCCCTGCTTCTCCAAATTTGCCAGTGAAAGCTTCCTTGATGGCAGCTTTGGTTTCTGTTAGCGAATTACATACTGTTACTCCTTTCCCAGAAGCTAATCCATCTGCTTTTACAACCAATGGAGTTTGGATTGCATTCAAAATTTGTAAAGCATCTTTTTCACTAGTTGCTGTCCAGTGTTTCGCCGTAGGAATATTTGCTTCAACCATTAGTTTTTTAGCCCATTGCTTACTTGCTTCTAATTGAGCACCTTGCTTACCTGGGCCAAATACTACTAAATTGGCTTGCCGAAGTACATCAGCTAATCCAGCTGCAAGTGGTTTCTCTGGGCCTATTATTACGAGATCAATCTCTAGGGATTTGCATGCATTGATGAGTTCATCACTATTTGTGTCATCAATATTTAGCTTATAACAATTAGAATGATCTTCTGTCCCACCATTTCCAGGTGCAACATAGACTTTCAGCACTTCTGGAGATTTACTAAGTGCCCAGGCAAGGGAATTTTCACGTCCACCCCCGCCAATAATTAAAATTTTTTTTAAAGGGGGAAGAACTACCTTAATTGATTTGTTATCTTTCTTTGTCATAAAAAATACTTTAGGTGCATTGGTACGAGGAGAGGTCCAAATAGGTGTATCCACTAATGGCAACAATTGATTTTGCTAGTTTCTTTAGCCTCTCGATTTGTTTAACATAATAAATGAATGATTTTCAAATACAGAAACACTGGATTCAATGTCATTAGCTCATGGCTCTTTAGTTTATGAAGGTAAAGCAAAAAGAGTTTTTAGAACTGATCACCATGATGAATTTTTGGTGCAGTTTAAAGATGATGTAACTGCATTTAACTCGAAAAAGCATGAAAAGTTTGAGACGAAGGGCAGCTTGAATTGTCAGATCTCTGCATTAATTTTTAAATTTTTAGAAGATAATGGAATCCCTACACATTTTATAGATTTAAGAAATGATTGCTGGATGTTAGTTCAGAAAGTGGAAGTAATTCCAATAGAAATTGTTATTAGGAATATTGCTTATGGTTCTTTGTGTAAAGAGACACCTTTGGAAATTGGTAGTGAACTTGCGCATCCATTAATGGATTTATATTACAAGGACGATAGCCTCGGAGATCCTCTTTTAACTGATGCAAGATTAGACTTATTGTCCTTGGTAAGCTCTAGTCAAAAGAAGAAGATTCGTAGTCTTGCTCTTGAAGTAAATAACTTTTTAAAGATTTTTTTTACGGGAATAGATCTTGTTTTGGTTGATTTTAAATTAGAAATGGGTTTCAACAATCGTGGAGAGCTTCTTGTTGCAGATGAAATTAGCCCTGATACTTGTAGAATATGGGATGCAAAAAGTGAAAATTGTCAAGACAGAATTCTTGACAAGGATCGTTTTAGGAAGGATCTGGGAGGTATGATCGAGGGTTATGAGGAAGTACTAAGACGAATAAAAAAATCCTTATAAAAAGAATTTGAACTTAATTTTGATTGCTTTTTTCAAGAAAGGCTTATCCTAATAAGTAATGGCAGGAAATTCTTACTTCAGTTCAATGAGATTTTTTCGTAGAGGGTCTTATTTATTGGCATTGACCTTGCCTTTGCTTGGGACCCCTGCCAACTCTCATATTTTTAATAGTAATAAAAGCGGTTTTAAAAATACTAATTTGAGGGTTTTTAGTCATTTTCAGATTGCAAATTCGAACAAAGCAGATGAGTCTTTAAAAAAAGGATCAAAAGATAAATTGGTTTTGATTTCAGAGGTTGTTATTACAGGTCTTGAAAATCATCCTGATGAAGGTCGATTAAGAACAGAAGCTTATGATGCGATGAGTATTAAGCCTGGTTCAAGAGTTAGTCGATTAGAGCTTAAAAGAGATTTAAATTCGCTTTATGCTACTGGTTGGTTTTCAGGATTAGAAATAGAACCAGAAGACACTGTTTTAGGAGTAAGACTACTGGTTAATGTCCAGCCTAATCCTGTATTTAAGGGCGTTGAAGTGATTCCTAGAAACTCTCTTCTTACTAATAAGGTCTTAAAAGAAATTTTTGCAATAGATTTTGGAAAAACTCTTAATCTTAATAGTCTTAATTTAAGAATGAATACCTTAAAGGCATGGTACTCGGATCGAGGATATTCTTTAGCAAGAATTTCAGGTCCAAATCGGATAACTTCTAATGGGATCGTTCAGTTAAAAGTTCAAGAAGGCACTATTTCAGATATAGAGTTTGTTTTTCTCAATGAAGAAGGTAACTCTATAAAGGACAATGGAAAGCCAGTGAGAGGGAAAACAAAAAAATGGGTGATTTCAAGACAGCTCAAGAGTAAACCTGGAATGATTTTTAATAGAAAGACTCTTGAGTCAGATATAAAAAGACTTTATGGCCTTTCCCTTTTTAGCGATATCAAAGTTACTTTAAAGCCAATAATTGGTGACCCAGGAAAAGTGAAAATAGTATTAGGTATTACTGAGCAAAGGACAGGAACACTTACTGGAGGGATTGGCTATAGCGGAGCTCAAGGTGTCTTTGGCTCCATTAGTCTTCAAGAGAAAAATTTAATAGGAAGGTCTTGGACCAGTGGCTTAGATTTTAATTATGGCGAATATGGAGCGTTAATAAGTTTTTCTTTAACTGATCCATGGATTAAAGGCGATAAATATAAAACATCTTTTCGTACTTCTATGTTCATTAGTAGAGATGTACCGCAAGAATTTAGAAGCACTAGTGGTGGCAATATAACTGGTTTGGCTGATGCTTATTTTTCTCCAGGGAGTCATCCTGATACAACTGTTTATGAAATAGGAACTGCACATGGAGGTAACCAAGGTGGCCCATATAATTCAGTTGCTGATGCAAGACTAGGTGATGCCTCAGCAAGTTGGTTCGATTATGAAGGAGATTCTATTCTTCTTCAGAGAACGGGAGGTAACTTCTCTTTTGCAAGACCTTTGAATGGAGGAAATCCTTTTCAAAAGTCTGCGTGGTCAGTCTTGGTGGGAATGGACCTTCAACAGGTTAAGCCCATGGATTTCTCGGCCCAAGATAGGCCGTATGGAATTGTCAATGATCGCTACGATAGTGCAATTGGTAAAAAAGATATTGTTTGCATAGCTTTTAATTGTGCAGATGAGAATACTTTAGTTGGAGTTAAAGGTGGTATTAGCTACAACAAATTAAATGATTCGAGGAATCCAACTTCAGGTTATTTTGCAAGAATCAATTCTGACCAGTATTTTTCAGTAGGAGATAATTCACCAACTTTTAATCGATCAAGAGCTACTTACTCGCATTTCTTTCCTGTTAATTTAGTGAAGCTTCACAAAGGTTGTAGACCTAAAGATGATGAAAAATTTTCTTGTCCTCAAGCTTTAGGATTTCAATTGAAAGCAGGTACTATCAGTGGAGAACTTCCTCCGTATGAAGCCTTTTGTTTAGGGGGGCCCAAGTCAATACGTGGATGGAGATCTTGTGATTTGGCAGTTGCTAGGCATTATGGAGAGGCTTCTGCTGAATATAGGGTTCCTATATGGCGGATGATTTCAGGAAATTTGTTTGTTGATGTTGGAACTGATTTTGAGTCTCAAAAGAGAGTCCCTGGTAACCCTGGAGAGTTATTAGGTAAGAAGGGAAGTGGTTTTTCGGTAGGAAGTGGTTTGTCATTTAATACACCAGTAGGGCCTTTAAGAATTGAAGTTGCTAGTAAAGACTTGGAGGGAGATATGAGATATAACATTGGATTTGGATGGAAATTCTAGTGTGGAATTTTTCCCTGAAGATTATGAGAGCAATTGGACTTTAAGAAGTTCTGTTTCTCGTAGCGGTATTGGATTACATACTGGTAAAGAATCTGAAGTGACTCTTGCCCCTTTTGATTCGGAAGGCTTTTTTGTTTCTTGGATTGATAGTGACAGACCACCTTTAAGATTAAAACCATCACAAGTAGTGAATAGCCAGCTATGTACAACGCTTGATTTCGGAATTAAAAAGTTGTCAACGGTAGAGCATTTATTGGCTGCGATGTTTGGCTGCGGCCTAACCCAAGTTCACATAATTGTTTCTGGAACTGAAATTCCGCTCTTAGATGGATCAGCTATTGAATGGGTAGAAGCGATTCGTGAAGCTGGAATGATGAAAATAAGTACCCCCAGGCAAAATGTGCTTGCTCCAACTAAAGCTTTAACTCTTTACAAGGAATCAAGTGTAATCACTGCTATTCCTTCAGATGTTTTAAAATTAGTAGGAATAATTGATTTCCCTTATCCAGCAATTGGTAGGCAAACTTTTTCTTTGGAATTAACACCTCGTTCTTTCGTTAAAGAAATTGCTCCTGCTCGAACGTTTGGCTTTAAAGATCAAATTGATGCTTTGATTGCACAAGGACTTATTCAAGGGGGTGATCTAAACAATTCATTGGTATGCGATGGCCAATCTTGGCTTAATCCTCCTTTGAGATTCCAAGATGAGCCGGTTCGGCATAAGTTGCTGGACCTAATAGGCGATTTAGCTCTAGTTGGATTGCCTAAAGCTCAGATTTTGGTTTACAGAGGTTCTCATGCATTGCATGCGGAATTCGCTGAATCTCTTCCATCAGTATGTTCTTTATCACAATTTTGTTTTGACTAATTCTTCTAATATCCCAGTTGTGCTTTCTAATGAGGAAATTATGGGACTTTTGCCCCATCGTTATCCATTTGCATTGGTTGATCGCGTAATTGCATATGAAGCTGGAAAAAGTGCCACTGGAGTAAAGAATGTGACCATAAACGAGCCTCATTTTCAAGGACATTTTCCTGATAGACCGTTAATGCCTGGAGTGCTAATAGTAGAAGCAATGGCCCAAGTAGGTGGATTGATTGTTAAACAGATGCCAGATTTGCCCAAGGGGTTGTTTGTATTTGCGGGAATTGATAGTGTCCGATTTAGACGCCCTGTTGTACCTGGAGATCAATTGATTATAAATTGCCAATTAATTAGCATAAAAAGACAGCGTTTTGGCAAGGTTAAAGGAGAAGCATTAGTGGATGGCAAATTGGCTTGCTCAGGTGAACTAATGTTCTCTTTGGTGGACTGATTAAATGATTGATAAGTCCATAAATATTCATCCTTTAGCTGTTGTTGATTCCAATGCTCAGCTTGGAAAAGGAGTTTTAGTTGGACCTGGCGCTGTTATTGGTCCAGAAGTCAAAATAGGTGCTGACTCGATGATCGGAGCAAATGTTGTTCTAGATGGAAGAGTAACAATGGGCTCTGGCAACAAAGTTTTTCCTGGAGCATGCATAGGGCTTGAACCTCAAGATTTAAAATATAAAGGGGCTCCTACTGAGGTTGTTATTGGAGATAAAAATATATTTCGTGAATGTGTAACAGTGAATCGCGCAACTAACGAAGGAGAACAAACACTTATTGGTAATGGCAATTTGCTTATGGCTTATACCCATATTGCTCATGGTTGTTATTTAGGTAATGGTGTTGTTATTGCTAATAGTGTTCAAGTTGCGGGTGAGGTTGTTATACAAGATCAGGCAGTTATTGGAGGTTCTTTAGGTATTCACCAATTTGTTCATATTGGCACTTTGGCGATGGTAGGTGGTATGACAAGAGTAGATAGAGACGTCCCGCCATATTGTCTAGTAGAAGGACATCCTGGGAGAATTAGGAGCCTTAATCGTGTTGGTATTAAACGTAGAGGTCTTGCAAGTCATAATCCTGAGGAATTTAATCAATTACAAGAAATTTGGAGTTTAATTTTTAGATCAGGTCACGTTTATAAACAGGGTTTGCAATTAGCCAAAGAGAGGAATTTGTTAAAAGCCTCTTTGGAACTATGTTCGTTCCTAGAAGCTTCTATAGGCTCTGGTAGAAGAGGTCCGATGCCTTGTTTAAATTCAAGTAATGTTTAAATGATGCGCTTGCTTATAAGTACTGGAGAAGTATCTGGAGATTTGCAAGGAAGTTTATTAGTAAGAGCTTTGTTGAAGGAGTCATCTAGACGTTCAATTCCTTTGGAGATTATTGCTCTTGGAGGAGAATTGATGAAACAAGCCGGAGCAGAATTGATTGTCAATACAGCTGCTATTGGAGCTGTTGGTTTTTGGGAGGTTTTACCATATGTACTACCAACTTTGAAAGCGAAGAGATTCGCTGATGACCTTTTGGAGACCGCACCTCCTGATGCTTTGGTTTTGATAGATTACATGGGACCAAATATTCGACTTGGGAAAAAGGCCAGGGATTTAATACCATCTTTGCCAATAATTTATTATATTGCCCCACAAGAATGGGCTTGGAGACTTGGAGAGGGTGGTTCGACTGATTTGATTGGATTTAGCAATAAAATTCTGGCCATATTTAAAAAGGAAGCTGACTTTTATGAATCACGAGGAGGTAATGTTTCTTGGATTGGCTATCCAATGGTAGATAATCTTAGAGAATTGCCTTCAAGAGAGAAGGCTTGTGAAGAGTTGGGGGTAGATCCTGCTAATAAATTCTTATTAGTGTTGCCTGCTTCAAGATCTCAAGAAATTAGATATTTATTGCCAACTTTGCTTCGGGCTGCAGCATTACTTCAGAAGAAAGACCCTAGCCTTTTTGTGCTTTTGCCAGCTGGGCAAGAACATTTTGAATACCCTCTTTATAAAGCATTAAAGCGTTTTGGTGTGAAAGGCAAGGTTTTTTCAGCCAAAAATAATGATAAGTTTAAACCAAGTTTTTTTAAAGTTGCTCAGCTTGCTTTATGTAAATCAGGTACTATTAATATGGAATTGGCGTTATATTATATTCCTCAAATTGTTGGATATAAGGTGAGTAGAATTACAGCCTTTATAGCTAAGAAATTGTTGGGCTTTAAAGTGGATCATATCTCTCCTGTAAATCTTTTGTTAAATCAGAGATTAGTACCCGAACTTGTACAACAAGATTTTACTGCAGAAAAAATTGCAGATTTTGCAACTCCATTAGTAGATAATCCCTTTGATCGCTCGCGAATCATAGATGGATATCAAAAATTGAGACAAAAACTAGGTGATCCTGGAGCAACTGAACGTGCAGCAAAGCAGATTCTAGACTTCATGAAAAAATGAATTATTTTAAGCTAATTATTAAATTTCTATTTGCAGCTGTCCTTTGCTCTTGCCTGTTATTCTTTGTACCTAATGCTAATGCTGCAATAGAAAATTCGCTTTTAGCGGGAGGATGTTTTTGGTGTTTAGAACATGATCTAGAAGAATTACCGGGTGTTTTGTCTGTAGAAAGTGGATATACGGGAGGGGCAGGATTAAACCCAACTTATAGAAATCATGAAGGGCATCAAGAGGCAGTTAAAGTGACTTTTAATTCATCAGATATAGATTTTCAAACCTTACTTAAAAGTTATTGGAGAAATATTGATCCCTTGGATTCCAAAGGGCAATTTTGCGATAGAGGAGATTCATATAGACCAGTTATTTTTTTTATGAATGACTTACAAAAAACTTCTGCAGAGGAAAGTCAGGAACTTGCTGCAAAAGAATTGTCAGTCTCAATAGATAATCTTGGAGTAAGTTTGCAACAAGCAGGTCAATTTTGGATAGCTGAGGAATATCATCAAAATTTTGCAAAAAAAAATAAACTTAAATACAAATTCTATCGATCTGCATGTGGCAGAGACGAAAGGCTTAGACAGGTCTGGGGAGGCAATGCTCGGAAAAATGTAGATTGGCTATCTTAATTTATATAGTTTATTTTCTAATAATGGCTTGGAAAGGTAAAACTGTTTATTCGAAATTGTCGCAGATCCAATTAACAAGAGTTCTAACTCCATAGCCAGTAGCACCAGCAGGGTTTAACCCCCTATCCTTGTCAGTCCAACAAGTTCCTGCAATATCTAAATGAGCCCAGGCTATACCTGGTTGAAGAAACTCTTGAAGAAAAAGAGCTGCTGTTATAGAGCCCCCAGCTCTTGGTCCAGTGTTTTTAAGGTCTGCAAGCATAGATTTGAGACCTTTTTTATATGATTTTTGTAGAGGCATCCGCCAAAGCTTTTCGCCAGTAAGAATTGAAGCTTTTTTTAAATCATCTCCTAATTCATCATTGTTAGTCCATAATCCAGCAATCTCTTCTCCTAGAGCGATGACACAAGCACCTGTTAAAGTAGCTAAGTCTACAATTGAGTCTGGCTTAAGTTTGCATGCATAGATCAATGCATCTGCAAGTGTCAGTCTCCCTTCAGCATCAGTATTGTTGATTTCTATTGTTTTCCCATTGGATGCTTTCACTATGTCTCCAGGATGAACAGCTGAGCCATTGATCATATTTTCACATGCTGCAATTATAAAATGTATTTCTATATCTTTTGGCGCTAATTCACCTAGTGCACGGGCAGCACCAATTACAGCTGCACTACCCCCCATGTCATATTTCATCATGTCTATTTGAGCGGCACCAACTTTTAGGTTGTAACCACCGGAATCAAAAGTTAATCCTTTCCCTACTATTGCAATACGACGTTTAGCGGGACTTTTGGATCGGTAAATAAGGTGAATGAATTTAGGCATTAAATCAGATCCTTTGGCAACAGCTAAGTAAGCACCCATACCTTCTTTTTCACAGTCAACTTTTTCTAGGATTTTGTGCTCTAAATTAAATTCTTGCGCTATCTCAACTGCTTTGGCTGCTAAAGCAGTTGGAGTTAGGTCATTAGGAGGTGCTCCTACAAGTTGTCTTGCAAGTTCTACACCTGAACAAATTGGATCAATTTCTGTCAAAACCTCTTGAACGATTTCTGGTAGACCAATTAAGTCAAGACACTGAGGTGATTTCTTGGGTTTAGGATCTTTTTGGTAGCGAAGATCTTCAAAAATAGATAATCTTATTGATTCAGCTACTACTTTTGCGGCAATACCAGGATTAAATATTTCCCACGGAAAGAAGACACCAATTGTTCCTTCGGAACCAACACTTGCTCTAGAGGCAAGTGCTGCACCTTCTCTAATATCCTCAAGCAAGAGTTCTTCTGATTTTCCCAGCCCTACAAATATGATTTTTGATGGTGATTGATTTAAAAACTCTAATTTGATTAATTCTCCAGATTTTGCGGAAAAATCTTCCTTTTCGAAAAATCTCAAAAGATCGGTTGTGACATATGCACCTTCTATTTCATTTAGCTGAGTTTTGAGATTACCTTCTAGGAGTCCTATAACTAGGACTGATCCGGACCAGGCGTGCAGATTTTTTTGTTGTAATGAGAGTTGCATTTGCCTTATGGCTGATGTATTGATGGTAACTGTTTCTATTATGGAATTTCATTAGTAAATGGTGTGTTCCAAATAGATTTTGTTTCTTTGTTAAAAGCTGGGAGCCATTTCTTTATCAGAATTTGCTCTAATTTTCTTCTTTCTTTTGTGTCTTTAGGAACATCCTTCCAAAAACGAATGCTTAGTTGATTTGCTATCTCATTCCTTTGGCAAGCTTCTGAGTATGCCTGTAGATAATTTTTACAATCATGCTCACCTTTCCATCTTTTCTCAGCAGAAATAGTTTCACCTATATATAGGAGGATATTTGAATCTAAGGTTTTTGGTTTGTCCATAACTAAATATATTGCTGGGCCATGATGGGGCGATGTAGGCCATCGCCAGAAATTAAGAGATAAGGGAGTTAGTTTTAAAAAATCATTAGTTTCAAAGTGCTCTTCCTTTTTACTTGATTCAAAAATAGATTTTTGGACTTCAGTGACATGGATATTCTTGAAGAGTGATTTCTGGTGTGAGTAAATTCTTCTTTGCCATTTTTCTATTGCCTGTTTGTTTAATAAAAGTTGATCGTTTGTTTTGATTGAATGGTCAAAATGATCTTCTTGTTGAAATAACTCACCTTGACCTTTTGAAAAGTTCATTTGAATCTTTTGGTTTGGTGTTCACTACTTACGAATACCCCTTGATAAAAAAAAACAATTATAATTTATTTCTAAGAACCTCATAAAATTCGATTAAATGGTTTCAAGCTTAGACAAAACAGCTTATAAGCTTAGATTATCCAATTTTTCAGAATAGTTTTTAATACACTACATTCTCGGCACATGGCATTTTTTGAATCTGAGATAGTACAAGAAGAGGCTAAAAACCTTTTTACTGATTACCAGAATCTTATGAAGTTAGGAGGTGATTATGGCAAGTTTGATCGGGAAGGAAAAAAAATGTTTATAAAAAAAATGGAATCTTTAATGGAGAGATATAAAGTTTTTATGAAGAGGTTTGAACTTTCTGAGGATTTTCAAGCAAAAATGACAGTAGAACAATTAAAAACTCAATTAGGTCAATTTGGAATGACTCCTGATCAAATGTTTGATCAAATGAATATGACTTTGACTAGAATGAAAACCGAAATTGATGAAAATAAGGATTGAATCTTCATTATGGCCAATTAGGACTCTCTCATAGGGGTAGATATTATGATTGAAAAATTCAAAATTTTTCCTGAATGGTTTGCTAGAGGGATAGTGGATGTATTTCCGTTAGCTATTTCAAGTCAAGATGCTGATGAAGATTTGAGTTTAAGATTTTCTTCATCGGCTGAAACTGAAAATCCTCTTAGGGTTAAATTTGGGATAGATCCAACTGGTTCAGAAATCCATTTAGGTCATAGTATATTGTTTCGCAAACTTAGAGCATTTCAGGATGCGGGCCATACGGCTGTTTTGATTATTGGAGATTTTACAGCTAAAATTGGTGACCCTACTGGCAAAAGTAAAACTAGAGTTAAGTTATCATCACAAGAAGTAGAAGAGAATTCAAAAACATATCTTGAACAACTAGGTAAAGGTAAAAGTAAAGACATATCTCTTCTCGATTTTGAAACACCTGGTCGAATTGAGGTTAGGAGAAATAGTGAATGGTTGAGTAGTTTTGATATGGAAATGGTTATTGATTTGCTTAGCAAATCCACTGTTGGTCAGATGCTTGCAAAAGATGAATTTTCGAAAAGATACTCATCTGGAACTTCAATTGCCTTGCATGAATTTTTATATCCAATTCTGCAGGGTTATGATTCAGTTGCTGTTGAAGCGGATATAGAGCTAGGAGGGGTTGATCAAAAATTTAATGTGGCTATGGGTAGAGATATCCAGCGTCACTTTGGTCAGAGTCCACAATTTGGAGTTTTGTTACCTATTCTTGTTGGATTAGATGGTGTTCAAAAGATGAGTAAAAGCTTAGGAAATACTGTTTCTATTTCTGAAGATGCACTTTCAATGTATTCTAAGCTAGAAAAAATTTCAGATAACCATGTTGAAGAATATTTGACCTTATTAACTAACTGTGAGTTGAAAACATTCCCTAAAAATTTAAGAGAACTTCAAAAATATATGGCCTTAAACGTAACAGCGCAATTTCATGGAATGACTGCAGCAAGAATTGCTCAAGCAGATGCTGTGAAGATTGTATCTGGTGTTAGTGATGATATTGAAGATGTGCCTGAGGTATCAGTTGCAAATATTACTTTTCCAGTAAAGGCTTTTTATTTAATTAGTGCCATTGGATTATGTACAAGTAGTAGTGAAGCTAGACGTAAAATCCTAGGAGGTGGTGTTCGAA
The DNA here is from genome assembly GCA_003215555.1 of Prochlorococcus sp. AG-409-K04. Classification (GTDB taxonomy): domain Bacteria; phylum Cyanobacteriota; class Cyanobacteriia; order PCC-6307; family Cyanobiaceae; genus Prochlorococcus_E. The sequence continues at coordinate 30,689 of QCKE01000006.1, read as the reverse complement.
TTGATGGTAAAAAAATAGAAGATCCAAATTTGGAATTTATTGATTCTAAAGAACTTGTTGGCAAAATATTGCAATTGGGGAAAAAAACATTTAGGCGTATTTCTGCTTAACAAGTCTTTAAATAACTGAAAAATTAATGATTGAAATTGTCACACCTCAACAGAGAATAATTCTTGCACTAGATCGGATGAGTGAATCAGAAGCATTAACTTTGATAGCGAAATTGCCTGATCTTGTCTGGGTGAAAGTTGGCCTTGAATTGTTTACATATTTAGGACCTGAAATTTTATCGAAACTGAAAGGTTTGGGAAAGAAAGTTTTTTTAGATCTCAAGTTTCATGATATTCCAAGTACTATGAGCAGCGCTTGTTTTCGAGCTGCACAAACTGGAGCTGAATTGATAACAGTGCATGCATGTGCAGGGCGAAAAGGTTTAGAAGAATCAAATCAGGCAGCAATTATTGGTGCTAAAGAAATTGGTTTTCCTCCACCTACTCTATTAGCTGTGACTGTGTTAACAAGTTGGCAAGAATCCAGTTTTTGCAAAGAGTTGAATATCGATCAATCTATAGAAAAGAGGGTGAATTTTTTGACGAATCTTGCCTTTAATGCAGGAATTGGAGGTTGTGTTTGCTCACCTTTAGAAGTGGAAAATTTGCGAAAAGACTTTCCCGAACCATTTAAATTGATTACTCCTGGAATTCGTTCTTTTGGAGTAAATGTTGACGATCAGAAAAGAACTTTATCTCCCATGGAGGCGGTGAAGCTTGGTGCTTCTCAATTAGTTGTAGGAAGGGAGATTACTAAAGCTGAAAAACCTGCTGATGTATTTGCCCGTATTTGTGATCAGTTGGCTGGATTCTAAATTAGCTTGATCGACCAATGGATGGTTCCGTACCATTTTTGATTCTCTCAAGGTTAGTTCTGTGTCTCCACAAAACCATTCCCATTGCTACTACACTAATTAGAAGATATGGAATAGATATTTGAGTATTAAATTGAAGAAACATCAATATTGGTAAGCTTATCGCAGCAGCAATACTTGATAAAGAAACTATTCTCCAAATGCTTAGGAAGGCAAGAAATATACCAAGTGAGGCTAAACCTACTTGCCAGGAAATCCCCAGAAAAACACCTAAGCCCGTCGCTACTGCCTTTCCCCCTTTGCCCTTAAGCCAAATTGGCCAAATATGACCTGACAATGCTGAAACCCCTGCAGCGACTTGCCAGCTTTCATCTAATTGAAATGATCGAGCCAGTGATATGGCGAATATACCCTTGGCAACATCCAAAAAGAAAACAAATAATGCGGGGAATTTCCCAACATATCTCAAAACATTTGTCGCACCTGTAGAACCAGACCCTAACTCTCTTAGGTCAATTCCTGAGATCCATTTTCCTGCAATAAAGCCGCTTGGGAAAGATCCAAATAAGTAACTGATGAACAAACATAATAAGCTTATTGTCATTGTTGAGAAATTCATTACATTAAATCTTCTTCAAGATAAAGTTCATCATTAGTTGCTGCAAAGGCTAACCAAATAGGGAATTGAAGTATTGGTATCTCAACATTTTGTTCTGCTGCATCTATAAGGATGAGAGGCACTTCATTAGCCGACTCTAATCGGTCAGCTCTTTCAATTAAGGGGTTAGCGCGTTCAAAAAGAACAATGCCACTATTTGGGCCAAAATCCTCTCTATTTAGACCTAGAGCATCTTGAAGACCACGACGCCATTCTCCAAGTCTTTCTGGTTGACTTGCTAAGACTAGGGCCTGAAATTTATCCCCATATAATTCGCCTAGTATAGATATTAAGGCTGCTGCTAGAAGAACATTTCTTGATCTATTCCCTCTACTTGGTTGAGCTCCTCTTCCACCCATATTAAAAAACCAATCTTCCAGAACTTCTATGTCTTGGGACTCCAAGCTTCTTCTGAATTTCCATGGCTCAGCATAATAATCAGGCCTTTCTTGGTATTGATTTAAAAGTTGAAGGATCAGCTCTTTATCTGGCTTAAATGTGTCAGCTATTGCAGGAATTGATTCAACTATTTCCGTCTCGTTTGTTGATTGGTTTTTGTCAAGAGGTGATGGTGTGACTACTACAGGTTGTGAAACCAATTCAAGCTGTTCTACTGATTGACTTAAATTTTGAAGTGCCCCAGTCAAGTAATCTTGAAACCCTTTTACTTTTCTTGCAATTGAATCTGATTGTCCTGTGAAGGAAGTTTCTGCTTCTTGTTCTACTTTTATTTTTCTTTTTTCGAGTTCTTCTATTTGTTTCTCTAAAGATATACGCCTTTCGCAGAGATCCTTTAACGCTAATTTAAATAATTCTTCTACATTTTTTCCTTCCAACTGAGCTGAAATATTTTGATCAAGACAATTTTCTTCAACATGCATTGATTTATCTAAATTTTCATTATCCAGATTATTTTTGTTTTGATTATCAACAACCTCTTGATTTTGTTTTAGATTTGATTCGGTCATTATACCAATTAATTAATTAATTTATTGAAAAAAGTTTTTAATGGAATTAATTATTTTGATTCATTTTTTATTTTTAGAGAACTGACTTTTTCCTCTAATTGACTCTCTAACATTTTTATGTCAAATAGAATGGGCAAGAGATGAGGACTGGCTGTTTCACGAAAATAAAGTATTCCTGGCAAGTTAGGTAGGAAAATTCTCCATGCCAACCAGTCTTTAAAAGGAAAGCATCTTATTTCTTTGTTGAGTTGCAAGACAATAAAAGCTTCAGAAGTGACTTTCACTCGAAGCGTAAATGATTGAACTAATAAGAATAGACCAAAAGTAAATGTTGCAATACCTATCCATGATGGAATAGGTGCTAAAAAGAGTGTAATTCCGAAAATAATAATAATTATAGGAAGTCTGTACATGGGGGAAAGGATTACTTCTTCAGATTTATCCATAATTGATGCTGAGTTCATACTAGTTAGCCAAATAATACTTTAGTTAAAACAACATCCATTAAAGATACAGTTAACAATGTCATAACTACTGCACCTGTTGTACTTGTACCTACTTCTTTTGCTCCACCTCGAGTGGTTAATCCCCACCCGCATGCTATTACAGCAATTTGAAGTCCAAATACAATGGATTTAATTAACATAAATGGAAGATCACTTGATCCATCCATCCATGCTTTCACAGAGTTCCAAAAAACATCAGGTGGGATGCTATAGAAAGCTGTGCTGCTTATTTGGCCACTCCACAATGCTACTAAATAAAACAATAGACACTGTAAAGGCGCCATGACTACCATGGCTATAAGCCTTGGTACTACTAGATATTCAACTGGATCAGCTTTGAGCATAGTTATTGCATCTATCTGCTCGGTAACTTTCATTGTTCCTAATTGAGCTGCATAAGCTGTCGCTACTTTTCCAGTAAGCAGTGTTGCTGTTAATAATGGAGCTATTTCTCTTGATAATCCAATAGCTAATAATCCACCTACTTCAGATCCAAGACCTTGCCGACTTAATTCTGCTGCAACTTGAATGTTAAATACAGTTCCTGCTGAAATACCTGTAATTAAAACGATTAGGAAACTTGCTGGACCTGCCTCCATAAGCTGATCAGTTAAATCTGATTTATTGAAATGACCCTTTGATATGGATGAAATTGCTTGACCTCCAATAACTAGGCTACTAAGAAGTCTTTTAAGCCAGCGTGGAAATCTCATAGGGTTTCTGATTGATATTTTGTATTTTGATCCACCAAGTTTTTCGTCATTATTAGCCCAATCGCGACAAGAAGGGAAGGAATTAATCCCATGCATAAACGAATAGTAGTTAATGCGCTTTCAGGTTGAATAAAAGATTCGGCGACTGAAATACACTCTGTAGATGATTGGTATCCAGAAAATGTAAGTAATACTCCTAGTAAAAATACACTTATTCCGATGCCAATCTTTTGAACAAAAACCATCCATGCTGTATAAATTCCAGCTGATTTTTCAGGATCAGCATCGATAGCATCAGGAAGTAACGACCATGGAATTAAATAGGCTGTTGAGGCACCAAATCCAACTAATAAAATAGTAATTAGTAATATGATGAACTTTATTGTATCTAAGTAATTTAGAGAAAATACATTGCTCATAGAAACTATTGAAGATATAGGTGGAAGAAAAATTGTAATAATGCACGCTACAATCCATATTGAAGCTCCTTTTACAAGAGCTTTTATTCTTCCAAATCTATTAGAATATATACTCCAGAATTGAAGTCCTATGAGGGCGCTTATTTGAAAAGGTATAAGTATCCATGCGGAAAGACCACTTGAAACTTTCATTACTTGTTGTAAATATATAAGAGAAACAGTTTGCATAAGTTGAAGGCCACACCATAAAAGTAAATAAAGGAAAATAATCTTATGAAAGATTTTATTTCTAACAATCCTATTTATTTGTATTTTTAAAGGTTCAGTATTGCCTGAAGGTTTTCTTGCCTTCTTTGCAAAAGGGGCTAGTCCCCAACATGATATTAGGGTGCTAAAAGTTGCAATTGATCCAGTTATTCTTCCCATTATTAAATAACCATTTTGTTCAGAAGATATTAGACTTGCCGCAACAATAAGCCCTGTTAATCCTGCAAGGATTGAACCAGTAAAACGTGCAGCATTTAATCGAGTTCTTATTGAAGTGTCTTCAGTTATTTCAGTTGATAAGGCAGCAAAAGGAAGGTTTACGCTCGTATAAGCAGTCATTAAAAGAATGGTTACGAATACATAGTAAATAGTTTTTGTAATTATATTTCCAGGTGGTACCCACCAAATGGCAGCAAGACTAATCCCTAGAGGGGTAGCCGCCCCTATCATCCAAGGTAATCTTGGCCCCCATTTTGTTTTTGTATGGTCACTGAGCCAACCTATAAGAGGATCATTTATAGCATCCCAAACTTTTATTACCATTAGTAAAGAGCCTGCAATAAAAGCAGGCAATCCCGCTGCACATGTAAAAAAAGGGAAAAGATATATGCCTAATTGAGTTGCCGCAAGACCAGTGCCGGAATCTCCTAATCCATATGAGAACATTAACCTTCTTCTTGAATCTTGTTTGAAGGTCTTTGCTTTTCTTTTTCTCGTTAAAGGGGGCTGCACAAGGTAATAATAGAGAAGTGCTAATACAAGATTAAGATCCTTGTTAGGATTGATTGTATTTTGTATTTAGTGCGGGCGTAGTTTAGTGGTAAAACCTCAGCCTTCCAAGCTGATGATGCGGGTTCGATTCCCGCCGCCCGCTTTTTGAGAATTTGTGTTTAGGAACATAGAAAATCTACGTGCTCTTTTGAAGCTAATAAAACAAGACTTCTGCTTTCAACTTCAATCTCGTTTTGATTGCTGATTTTTACTGGATGAAGATCTTTACAAATTATCTTAGAGGTATCAATTAATTTCATCCAGAAAGAAGTACATTTTGGTAATTCAAATTTCATTGATTGGTTATATGCGTTAAGACCAACCCATATTAGTGAGCAATTTTGTAGATCATTAATACTAAAACTTATGGTGTGAGACCAACTTCCCCAGTCTGGATTATTAGTTTGAATACCATGCCATTGAGTCCAGAATTTTTTATTAGATTCATTAACAGAAATATTTGATATTGGAGTCTCTTCTGGACTAAAAAATAAGCTTAGTTTCTTTCGAATTCTTATTAGATTTTTTACAAAAGCTAGCAATTCAATATCACAATCAATTTCATCCCAGATCATCCATCCGAGAGATGTATTTTGGCACCAGGCATTGTTATTTCCTCCTTGACTTCTACCTACCTCATCACCCATGAGAAGCATTGGTATGCCAGGTGATAGAAGTAATACAGATAAAAGATTTCTTTGTTGCCTGCTTCTGATACTGTTTATTTTATCATTTGAACATGGACCTTCTATTCCATGATTCCAGCTATTGTTATGGTTCTCGCCATCCCTGTTATTTTCACCATTAGATAGATTATGTTTTTTATTAAAACTAACTAAATCTAATAAAGTAAATCCATCATGTGAAGTTATAAAATTTATAGATTTTTTTACTGAATTTGTATTACTTTTGTATATTGTAGGACTACCAGTAAGACGATCTTTTAAAGGCCAAGTACTATTTTTATCACCTTTCCAAAATCTTCTAAGATCATCTCTGAAATGACCATTCCATGTACTTATTCTTTTTGCAGGGAAATCTGATAAGCGATAAAGACCTCCGCAATCCCAAGGTTCACTGATTAATTTTAAATCACTTAGAAAAGGGTCAGATTCAATTTCTTCGAAAATTGGAGGTGAATCTAAAGGGGATAAATTTTTGCCTCTGCTTAAGGCAATTCCCAAGTCAAAGCGAAACCCATCTACTCCAAGTTCGTTGGCCCAACATTTTAAGGATGAGAGAATTACTTGTCTAACTATTGGTTTATTTGCTGCAATTGTATTGCCACAACCAGTTACATCTAAAAAATCACCTTCTTCATTCTTATGATAAAAATCTGATTCTCCAAATCCTTTCCAACTGAATATTGGACCATCTTTATTTCCTTCTGATGTGTGATTATAAACTACATCTAGTATAACTTCTATATTGTTATCATGGCATTTTTCTACAAGATTTCTGAATTGATCTCTGGCGCTTAATTCTGAATTCTTGCAGACAAATGTTTCATGAGGAGTAAACCAATTGATGGGGCTATATCCCCAGTAATTTTCAAGACCCATCGGTGCATCGGAAGGATCAAAGGCAAAAACAGGAAGTAATTCAATTGTTGTTATTCCAAGTTCTTTAAGATAAGGTATTTTTTTAATTAATCCTAAAAAAGTACCTTTTTCATTTTTATTTAAACCCGAGTCTTTTCTTTTAGTAAAACCTCCAATATGTAACTCATAAATAATAGTTTTATTCCAGGGATGTTTTGGACGGGGGTGATCATTAAAATTAAATTTTTCTTTTTCAGAAACAACACTTTTTAGAAAATCTATTTTTCCGTTAGATTTTTGTTTTTTTGATGAACGTTGAAAATTCTCCCAACCTGCAATTTCTCTTGCAAATGGATCCAATAATATTTTTTCAGAATGAAATTGCTTATTTTCTTTTGTTTCTTTTCCATACACACGATAGGCGTAATAACAGCCTGCTGTAATGCCTTTTACCTCAATATGCCAATAATCTCCTGATCTATTTCTATTGCCGAGTTTAATTACTTTCGTAGGATTTATGTCTTCTGCATTAGTAAAAAACAAGAGATCTATTCCAGAAGCATTAGGTGCAGGAACAGAGAAATTAACTCCTGTTTTAGTTATTGTGCTTCCTAAGGGATAAGCAGTACCAAGATTAGTTTCGCTCACTGTTTTTTCTTTGTATAGGCAGTAAGCATTACTACCAAGTTAGTGCCCTGGTTTTTTTTAGCAACTTCATGTCTAGATTCTCTTCTATTGATTTAAGCAATGCGGTTACAGAAGTAAGTGATGGGTTACTAAGGATTTCATCTCAATACCCTTCTAAGGGAGCCAAGATTGTCTCGTGGTGGGTCGATTGCCTTCCAGAACCTATCCTGATCGACTGCCCTGAACAAATTGATCGAGTGTTGAAAAATGACTTGAAAAAACTCTCAGAAGGCTTTAAGCCAAGGATTATTCTCACAAATAGAAATTCACATGGAGATGTTTCCAGCTTATCTGGAGAGTTTGGCTGGCCTGTTTTACTTCAGGAACAGGAAGCCTATTTGCTTCCTGAATTAGACAATTTGCATACGTTTGAAGAAGAAATGAGATTATCGTCAGGGATAAAACTTTTTTGGACTCCAGGCCCTTCGCCTGGTTCTTGCGTTGTATATGCCCCAAATCCTTGGAATGTGCTGTTCTGCGGACGTTTGTTAAGACCAGTTGCAAATGATCAAATTAGTTCGATTTGCACTCGAATGACTTTTCACTGGTCTACACAGCAAAAAAGTATCAGGAAATTGCGCAAACGGATAACCACAGATCCACTGCCATCACTGGCTTGTGGGATCACATTGTCTTCTATTGGTTCTGGAAAACTACTTCCATGGAATGCTTGGGAACCTGTGGAAATTAGCTAAAAATCTCCACGAGTTTGGTATAAAGCTTTGCGCCAACTTACTTTTGCTATTGCCTCATTGGCATTAGCTCCATACCATTAGCGGGATCGAGTGTTTGATGTTTAACTCTTTTTTGAGTCTTTTCACCTTTCGCTCTCTGCTACAACACCTTTATCCAATGAACAAAGCAGATTTAGTTAATTTGGTTGCAGCTCGTACTGAGCTAACTAAGACAGACGTGGCACTTGTTATCGATGCTGCCATAGAAACAATCGTTGACTCAGTAGTGGAAGGCAAAAAAGTCTCCATTCTCGGGTTTGGTTCCTTTGAACCTCGTGATCGCTCTGCACGTCAAGGACTTAATCCAAAAACTGGCGAAAAAATCAAAATCCCAGCTAAGCGAGTACCAGCATTTACCGCAGGTAAATTGTTTAAAGATCGTGTTCAAGGCTAATTTAAATTTTCTTGGCTTTCCATTTTTATAACAACCTTAGAGCCTCAATATAGCTTTGAGCCTTTAAGGTTGTTTTTCTTTTTATCACTTGCGACCTCTTTTCAATACTTTTTATTAATTAAAAAATTAGAGCATGCATATTAAATTTCTTTATTAATACTTTAATAAAACAGTCTTCATCCTGAAGCTAATTTCTATCATTAGTTTTTGTCAAATTAAGCTAAAGTATTCCGTTCATTTATTAATATTATAGCTTCTATTCAGGGTGATTTGACTAATCCATTTATTATGAACCAGGAAAAATTCTTATATATATAATTTTTATATTAGGCTTGGCAAGGATTTCTTTATATCTTCAAAATCCTTACCATATTTGATACTAATTGATAAACTAAAATTAAGAATATAGGAAAATGTCCTTGAGAGTTCTGCTGAAACTTTTAATCTGTTTTATTTTTCTTCAGGTATTTTGTCTAAATTCAAATAATTTAGAAGCCTCGGAGATTGAACTGGTAACCTCTCTTGCGTATAAATGTTCTAATTTAGAAGAAATTAAATCATGTCAAAATGTTTTAAATAGGATTCAAGAATTAAAAACTCGAGTTGTTTCTACTAAGGATTTTGCATGTGAGACAAGATTGCTGGGGTTAGAGTCAAAAATATTAATGGCCTTTTTGAATAGGTCAAAATTTGATCAGAATTTTCGTACAGTAGAACATTTTGAAAATGCTTGTAGCTCATACAAGTGAATTTATCGCTTTTAACGGGAATCAAAATTAGTTGTAAATTATTGAGTTTTAGTCTTAGGAATGAATTTAAATAGCGTTTGCTGCTAAATCATTAATTAAATAAAAATGATTAGATCGAATCAAATGGATAAAAAAGATCAATCTTCTCAAACACCTAGTCAATCAAAAACACCAGAAAGCTTTTTGAAAAATGCAAAAGGGAAGAAAGCCAATTCAAAATTCAAAGCTCAAACTGAATCTTCCAATCAAGAGGTTCTTATAAAAGTAGGAGGCTTTGAGTACAAAACACCAGGAAGAAGACAGAGAATCATTATTGCTTCAATTGTTTTGGGACTGAACCTTCTTTTGGTTTGTGCAGTCGCTTTATATTTCTATAGTCCTTCTTTTCAGCAGTTCATATATTCCGTTGGCAGGAACTGAATTTAATTTTTCCTTTTTTCTTTAGATTTGCTTAGGGCGTCTTTCCTTGTTTCGACCACTGGCTAAATCTAGCCTCCTCTCAACTATATTTTAGTTGGCTTTAGTAATAAATTAAGTGGTTTTTAAAGTTTTGATTATTTTTATTCTTTTAATAAATAGTAATTGTAAAATAAATTACTTTTAAATATAATAAGTTTAAAAAAGATTTTTAAATTTAAATGAGGGTAATTGCATTAATCTTATTTGCATTAGCATTTTCTATTTTAGGAATTGTATATTTTCGGCCTGAATATAGGTCTGCTTTTGAGGCAGATCAACAATGCCACTTTGAATTATCAACGTATGATGCTGGAATTAAGGCTGTAGCATGCGATCATGATACAGAAACTAGACAATGGATTCTTTATCAATCTACTGGATCTGATATGCCTGCAGAAGTAATAAAAAGATTTAAGTATTAGAGTTACTGTTTTGCCCAAAGTATTTAGTTAGTACTTTTTTATAGATAAATATTGCTATTAATGTTGTAAATATGCCTGTCAAAGAGAAAGTTGTGATTTGTCCCAACGAGCCAGCTAAATATACATTTTTATTTAATAGAGGATAATCAATAATAGAACCTATTGTGCCCCAAATGATTACAGCAATCGATACATAGATAATGCCAATAAAATCTTGTTTTGTCATTTTTGTTTGAAGTTTTAATCAATTATAATGGTTTGATTCCCTTCTGTTGTAGTAGTGCTATATCATTGAATTCCAAAGATTGCTAAAGTTGCAGGCTTTCCTTGAAATGCAAGCTCGGTTAATATAAGCATCAGAAAGCCAATCATAGCTGCTCGTGAATTTACTAATTCTGCATTTTTGTTAAAACCAAATACCTGATCAACTTCATTATCATCATTGTCAATCCATTTTACATCGGAAGTATTTTTCACATTGTTTGAGAAATTTTCCTTGTCGAGATTTATGTTTTCTTCCTGACCATCATTTTTTAAATTGGGATGATTGCTCATGTTGATAAAAGAAAATAATAACTAGAAAATTTTATTTGTTTTTTTATTCTTAGGCAATTTTCTTCTTCTTTTTTTAACCATTTTGTTTTTCTTTAATCTGTGATATTCCGTTTCACTTAGATAAAGTCTAAAAGTAATTAACGATACTAAGAAAATTAAGATTAGAATTATAAGATATAATATCATGTCAAACCAGCTTTTAAATTTAATGTTAATTCTAATAGGTCTAGTTTAATTCATTTGTATATTTAAGCAATTAATAAGATTTTAAAACGTATATTCTTTGATTTGCGCTATAACTGTAAACTTAATCTAATTTTAGAAAGTTAATCTTAGAGTCTAATTCCTATAATAAGATTGTTTTGTTTTATTCTTAATTACTTTTCGAAAATGTTTAGCAAGCTAACCTTGAAGAGGTAGATGCATATTCAAATGAACTCCTTAGTTGATCTGGCAGTCCTAATACCTTTTCTGCCTTTTTTTTCAGCCTTGTTTGTCTTGACTTTGCTTATTAGCTTTAATAGAACTATAAACAGGCTGACAAAGCCTATTTCGCTATTACTTATCAGTAGTATATTTGCTTCCACTTTTTACTCTTTTGTTATTTTAATAAAGCATATTTCTGCTAGGATTTCTATTCCGTTGTGGAATTTCTTTCAGTTCGATAACCCATTATATTTTCTTTTCAATGATTCTTCTGAATTGTTATTATCTATTTCTGGATTAATAGCTTTGATTATTATGATATTTTCTTATCTTAAATTGCCTAGATCGAAGGGTTATGTTCGTTATATGTCTGTACTAACATTTATCTTTAGTTGCTTATTCTTTTTACTGCTGATTGATCCAATCTCAACTCTTACAGCCTTCTTTATTTAACTGTTGTTTTAATATGAAATTACATATATGCCTTAATTTGTAATTTTATAAATTATGTAATTTACTAACACTATTAATATTATCCAAAAGATTTCTAACTTTAGGTAAGAATCTATAATTTTATTTATACTTTTAGTATTTGCATCTGGTGCTCCTGGGCAAAGTAGAGGTTTAGATGATTTTTGATTTCGATAAGAATTAACTCCGCCCATTTTAATTTGAAAACAATGCGCAAATATTGCTTCTGATAAGCCTGAATTTGGGGAAAGATCTCTTGCCCCCTCTTTGAAAGCATTCTTTATTAATGATGGTGCTTTAATCCAATTGTTGCTAATGAGAGGTAAAGAAAAAACTACTAATCTGCATGGTATAAATGTAACTATGTCATCTAATCTTGCCCCAGTTTCACCTAGCCAGCGAAGCTTCCCAAATTTATAACCAATCATAGAGTCTATGGTGCTGCTTGCTTTGAACATCCAAGCAAATGCTAAAGGCCCTGGAAATACATTGGAGAGTCTCCATGACATTGTTCCTACTATCATCCAAAATAATGGTGCAAATATTCCATCTACGGCATTTTCACTTGTAGATTCAGCAGTGGCCCTTAAAATCTCTTTTTTTGTAAGATTTTCAACATCACGACCTACAATATTTCTTAGCTTAATTCTTGCCTTTGAAAGTTTTTTGTTATTTGCATCATCACTCAAAATATGGAGTATTTCTTCGGCACTTTTCTTGAGACTTTTGGCAGCTAAAGAACTTCCAAGACCAAAAACTAATAGCATAAATGTTAATATCTTTGCTTGACCTAAGTGATTTGATATATGCAATTGTTCTATATACCATCCGCATAATCCACTCAAAAAAACAACTGATAAAGTTAAGAACAATCCACCAATTCTTAGTTTTTCTTTACTTGAACCTGCTACAGTTTCAACTCTTTCTTTAAGAAAAGATATTAGATAACCCATAAATTCTACTGGGTGAGGAATATATTTTGGGTCCCCAACCAATAGATCTATTAGTATAGCTCCAATAATTAATGAGATGGAAATATCAATCTGATTTAAGCCAGCTAAACATAGCTCTTAGATCTTTACCAACTTTTTCTATAGGAAGAGAAGAATCTTCTTGTCTAATTCTTTTCATTTCGGGTTTTCCTTCTTCACATTCAGCTACAAAATTCTTTGCAAAAGTTCCATCTTGTATATCTGATAAAATTCTTTTCATTTCTTCTTTTGTTTGTGCATTGATTAATCTTTTACCACTTACATAATCCCCATATTCTGCAGTATTTGAAATAGAGTCACGCATTGCTGTGAGTCCACCTTTAACCATTAGGTCAACAATTAGTTTGACTTCATGTAGACATTCAAAATAGGCAAGCTCTGGTTGATAACCTGCTTCTACAAGAGTTTCAAATCCAGCTTTAACTAGAGCTGAAAGACCTCCGCAAAGTACTGCTTGTTCACCAAAAAGATCTGTTTCAGTTTCTTCTTTGAAGTTTGTTTCAAGTATTCCTGCTCTGGTGCCTCCAATACCTTTGGCATAAGCCATTGCCATGTCACGAGCCTTACCTGAAGAATCTTGCTCTATTGCAAATAAAGCTGGTACACCTTGACCATTTTGAAATTCCCATCGCACTGTATGGCCAGGACCTTTTGGTGCAATCATTACAACATCAACAAATGAGGGAGGTTCGATTAACCCAAAACGTATGTTGAAGCCATGAGCAAAACTTAAGACTTTTCCAGGAGAAAGGTGAGGAGCAATTTCTGTTTTATAGATATTTTTTTGAAATTCATCTGGAACAAGAATCATTATCCAGTCTGCTTTAGCAGATGCATTGGCAACACTAAGAACTTCGAGTCCATCAGCAGAAGCTTTACTGGCTGACCTGCTCCCCTCATATAGCCCTACCACTACATTTATTCCACTGTCTTTTAGGTTTAGTGCGTGGGCATGGCCTTGAGAGCCATATCCAATTATTGCAACTGTTTTGTCTTTAAGAAGATTGAGATCTGCGTCTGTGTCGTAAAAAAGTTTAGCCATTCTGAATTTTTAAAGAGGTTTTTTTAAGGCCTGCTGATAGGAAATAATTATAAATAAGAAAGCTATATTTATATACTTTTTTTAAAATAGGTATTTTTTTGTGTTGATATGAATGAAAAGTTTTGACTGAAATTCTCTGCGAAAACACAATTTTTGATTTAGGCCTCGTTGGGGTGTGAAATTACTTTATCTATAAGCCCATATTCTTTGGCTTCTTGAGCACTCAAAAAATAATCCCTGTCGGTATCTTTTTCTATTTTTTCAAAAGCTTGTCCTGTCATTTCGGCCATTGAACGATTTAGCATTTCTTTGATTCTTAAAATCTCTTTAGCTTCAATTTCAATGTCACTAGCTTGACGTTGAGAAGTTCCACCCAGAGGTTGATGAATCATTATTCTGCTATGAGGTAAAGCAAGACGCTTGGTTTTGGTTCCTGCTGATAAAAGAAATGCACCCATGGAAGCGGCTAGGCCAACACAAATTGTTACCACTTCACTTTTTACGTATTTCATAGTGTCATATATGGCCAACCCTGCAGTTACTGATCCACCAGGACTATTGATATACAAATAAATTGGCTTGCTACTATCTTCTGAATCTAAGTAGAGCATTTGAGCAACCAGGCTATTGGCGATACCATCATTTACCTCTTGCCCAAGGAAAAGAATTCGCTCTACACCTAGTCTTGTGTAAATATCTACCCAGCGCTCTAGTTGGCTGCCTGGAAGTCTATAAGGAACGCTTGGTGTACCAATTGGCATGATAGAAAATTGAGAAAAACTTTATAAATAAGGGAGTTAATTAACAGTGTTTGAAATGGGTAGATCTTTTCTGCTGGTTAATACTTTGTCTATTAGGCCATATTCAACAGCTTCATTAGGATTTAAATAACTCATCCTGTCTGAGTCTTTTGATAATTGTTCAATTGTTCTGCCTGTATTTTCGGACAGGATCTTAAGCATAGCTTGTTTATTATGGATTACCTCTTTAGCACGTATTTGAATATCAGTAGCTTGACCGCTTGCACCACTTCTAGGTTGATGAAGAACTATTGAGGAGTGAGGAAGAGCTGCACGATTCCCTTTTGATCCGGCTGAAAGGATAACGGCTGCAGAACCCATTGCTTGACCAATACAAATTGTGTGAATAGGTGGTTTTATATATCTAATTGTGTCGCAGATAGCAAAAGCTTCTGTCTCAAATCCAATTGCATCTCCAGTGTGCCAACTGGTTCCAGTGGAATTGATATAGAAGTAGATAGGTTTTTCTGGGTTGTCAAATTCTAAAAATAATAATTGAGCAATAATTAACTCAGTTACATCCATTCCTAGTTGCCTTTTGGCATCATCATCGGAAAACAAAGGAAGTCCAAGATAAACAATCCTTTCCTTTAACAAAAGTGATGGCAAATCGGGAGGTGGAGTTCGCATTACGGCTGAGTCGCCGTAGTAAGGGGCAGATACCGTCATAATGAACATAATTGTTCAGATCTAGAGAATAGCTAGATCTAGGTGGAAGAGGTTTTTGTTTTGTTGGTAGGAGGACTTTTTTCCAATTTTCCAAATACCATTCTTCCTGTGGGTGTTTGCAAGGTTCCTGTTGCAATTACGTCTAATCTCTTCCCTTGCAAGTCTTTTGCGTCTTCAACAACAACCATTGTTCCATCATCTAGGTATCCAACACCTTGGTTGTCTTCTTTGCCAACTCTAACTATTTTTATTAATAATTTTTCTCCAGGCTGAACTTCTGGCCTAAGTGCTATTACAAGGTCACTTAGGTTTAAAACATCTAAGTCTTTAACTTTGGCAACTTGTGAAAGATTATAGTCTGCAGTAATAAGTGTACCGCCAGTATCTTCTGTTAATTGCAATAGTCGATCATCAGTTCCCTTCCCTCCATATTTTGTGCTATTAATAACCAATCTTTTGCCAAAATTTTCTCTTAGTTCAGTTAGTATTTTGAGTCCTCTTCTTCCTTTTGCTCTTTTTTCATTATTACTAGAATCTGCTAATTGTTGGAGTTCCTCTATCACTGTTTGAGCTACTATAATTTTCCCTTCAATTAGTCCGAAAATGATAAGTCCTTTTATGCGACCATCAATTATTACACTTGTATCTAAGATCTTTGCACTTGCAGGTGTCAAGATTCCTTCTGTTACTAGTAAAGCTTCAGTGCTATTTGGATTAAAAATTCGCAGAAATGTTCTACCGTGAATTTCAGCTAAATTATAACCAAGTAGTCCAAGAAAAATATTGCTAATTACTGCTGCAATTGGCTTTATAAGGAATAAAGTTTTTGGTAATGGAAGTAGAAGTAATGGTGCTATAAGAAGATTTGCGACAAGTAGTCCTAAAATTAGTCCAACTGCTCTGCTTACAAGAAGATCAGTTGGTGTGGTGGTAATTTGTTGAGTAATTTTTGCTCTTAATCTTTGAAGAAGGAGGCCTATGAAAAGAGCCAGAATACCGGAAACACCTCCTATGATTAATTGAGCTTGTTTGGGCGTAGTAAAAATATTTGCTATTGGCAAAGAGTAATAATCAACTGCCATCAATCCACTGGCAACTCCCGCAAGGAAAAATATAATTAGTATTAGGAGCTCCAACATAGAATTAATTTAGACACCTTTTTTTCTTTTTTGGAGCATGATTTTTCTTTAATGTATTGGTTTTAAAGAAAAATGTATAGCTTTTTGTATTGATTCATAAGTCAAAGTGAATTATCCACGTAGTGCTTACTTACATATTCCTTTTTGTCACAGGCGATGTTTCTATTGTGATTTTCCTGTTGTGCCTTTAGGAGATAAAGCTAGTGGTGGAAATGGTCCGGGTAGTTCTTCTATTAAGTCATATCTAGAGGTTTTGCACCGAGAAATTTTATTAGTTGATCAAGGGAAACCATTGTCAACTATTTATATAGGTGGAGGGACTCCTTCTTTATTAATTCCTGAGCAAGTAGTTGGTTTGTTGGATTTATTGAAATTGCGCTTTGGATTTTTATCTGGCATTGAAATTACACTTGAGATAGATCCTGCTAGTTTCGATGAGTTTTCTTTGAGAGGGTATGTAGATGCTGGGGTGAATAGGTTTAGCCTAGGCGCACAAAGCTTTGATGATAATGTTTTACACAAATTGGGGAGAAGGCATACAGTTTCACAATTAAATGATGCTTGTAATCTGATAGCAGATACTTATCGCAAGGGATATATAACTTCCTGGAGTCTTGATTTAATACAAAATTTGCCTGGGCAGGGTTTACTTGATTGGGAAAAGCAATTGTTGAAAGCTATTGAATTTTCTCCACCTCATCTTTCTGTATATGACCTTTCAATTGAAGAAGGAACGGTTTTTTCATGGAAAATTCGTCGAGGAGAGATGGATTTACCTAGTCATGAAATATCTTCTGATATTTCAAAGTTGACTAGTCAAATACTTAGGAAGAAAGGATTTTCTAGATATGAGATTTCTAATTATGCTATTCCTGGTCATGCTTCTCGGCATAATCGAGTTTATTGGAGTGGCGCAAATTGGTGGGCTTTTGGGTTAGGTGCTACAAGTTGTTTAGCTGGGAAGAGGTATTCCAGACCTAGAAAACGAAAAGAATATGAAAAATGGGTTAAAACGCAGGAATTGCATGGGAAAAACTCTGCTCTTCAAATATCTAATCATTATCAATCGATTCCTTTTGATGAACTGTTGATTGTTGGTTTGCGTCGAAGAGAAGGAATAGATTTCAGAGTCTTTGGAGAAGCACTGGGGTGGGACGAGAAAAACCTAGAAGCAAATATTTTGAATTTAAAAATGCGTTGGAAAGATCAATTAAAAATGGGTCTAATTAAAGAAAGCGGGTATAGATTTTGTTTAACTGATCCAGATGGAATGGAACTTAGTAATCAGATATTGGTTGAGACTTTGATTTGGTGGGACTCTTTGAATAATTACTCTTCTCTTTAACCCATCCTTTAAGAGCTTCTATAGATAGAGCCCTTAAATTGATTAATGGTTGAGCAAAGGGAGGTTGCCTTTCTGTAAGTCCAAGTAAATCAGCTGTGACTCTAACCTGTCCATCACAATCATCACCTGCACCAATTCCTATGACTGGGATTTTGAGGATATTACTCAATTTGCTAGCAAAATCGGCAGGGATATGCTCAACAACAAGTGCAAAGCATCCAATTCTTTCTATCTCAAGAGCTTGTGATGTTAATTTTTCTTGCTCTAGTTTGTTTTGCGCTTGTCTACGATAACCCAGTTTATTTACAGATTGAGGCGTTAAGCCTAGGTGCCCCATAACTGGAATACCCATACGAATTAACCTTTCAATAACAGAAATCACTTCAGGTTCTGCTCCTTCGATTTTTACTGCTGCAGCACAAGAATTTTTGAGAAGACTTCCTGCAGCTTCAACGGCTTTATTCTCTCCGCATTGATAGCTGAGGAATGGAAGATCACAAACTACTAAAGGTTGTTTATGAGTTGAGTTAATAAATCCTCTGCAAACTGCCTGAGTGTGATGAAGTATTTGCTCAATTGTTATTGGCAATGTTGTGGAATGACCATGAACAAACATTGCCAATGAATCGCCTACGAGAACAACATCAGCTCCTGCTTCTTGGACAATTGCTGATGAGAGGCTGTCCCACGCAGTTAGAATTGTTATTTGTTTTCCGCAGTTTTTAAATCGAATTAATTCATTAGGAAGCATATAGCTCTGTTGCTAAGAGATTTAGATTGCTAAACTTTAGAGGACTCGGGCCCATGCGGCAGCGACGCCTAAATCTGGTCAGGACCGGAAGGTAGCAGCCAAAAGGGATGCTTGCAGCTGGCGTGGAACCCGGGTCACCTAATCGCCTTTGAATTAATCATCTGTATCTCTTCTCAGTTGTCTGAGCCTTAGGAATTCAGGAATATTTGCTCCTCCTGATTTAATGTTTTGAGGACGATAAATAGATTCGTTAGAAAGTCTTGTTGAACTACCTTTTGTTACATATGGCTGGTTTCCATTGAAACCAGTTGCAATAACAGTTACCTGAACTTCTCCTTCAATAGCTTCATCTACCACAGCTCCGACAATGATATTGGCTTCTTGATCCACTACTTCGTAGATAACTTCTGCCGCGGAGGTCATGTCTTCCAGTGTCATATCTTTGCCTCCAGTAATATTGAGAACACAGCCTTTTGCTCCATTTATTCGACCAGCTTCAAGTAAAGGACTATTGATGGCAGCTTGTGCGGCTTCTGCAGCTCTTGAACGACCAGTTCCAGTTCCGATTCCAAGTAAAGATGTACCAGCTTCTGTCATGACAGAACGAACATCAGCAAAATCAACGTTTACAAGGCCTGGACAAGTAATTATATCTGTTATTCCTTTAACTCCCATGCGCAATACATCATCTGCATTTTTAAAAGCTTCTTGAAGTGGTGCTTCAGCAATTGATTCTTTAAGTCGATCATTTGGAATAACAATAAGTGTATCTACACTTTCAGTCAGCTTTGCGATTCCTTCGTCGGCTTGACGCATTCTTCGTTTGCCTTCAAAACCAAAAGGCTTAGTCACTATTCCTACAGTTAAAGCACCAGTTTGTTTTGCAACTTCAGCAACAACAGGAGCGGCACCTGTGCCTGTTCCACCTCCCATCCCAGCTGCAATGAAAACCAGGTCGGCTCCTTCTAAAGCTTGTTGAAGATCAGCTCTTGATTCTTCGGCGGCTTTCTCTCCAATACTTGGATTTCCTCCTGCGCCAAGTCCTCTGGTCAATGTTTGTCCAAGTTGTACTCTGTTTTCGGCGGATGATTGAAGTAGTGCTTGAGCATCTGTATTGAGTACTCGATATGAGACTCCTTTTAAATCACTAAGGATCATTCGGTTAACAGCATTGCTGCCACCTCCACCTACGCCAATAACTTCAATTCGAGCGGTTTGACTTGGTTGAATGCTTTCCGTCTTATAGGAAGAACCAGAATTGTTGCCCATACCCATCACCATATTCAAAATTGAATAATTATTTTTTGCATTATGAACTGACTAGAGAGTTCTGTTGCTTTTTTCAAGAAAGTCTCTTCTTTCTTTAAGAAGATAAATCTTAATTCACTGACTTTTCTAAAAATTCGCCTTTGGTTGATAAATGAAAGAAAGTATACATAAATTGCTCTAATCCCTTTGTTCTTCAAGAAAGAGCTTTGGTTTATTAGGATTTTTTATATCTAAAACTAGTCCAGGTTTATTCAGAAATTGATTTGGTAGGGAATTTGAGAGGTGAGCAATTGCTTCAATCTGCTGACTTATAAGATTTGGCTGATTTCCAAGATAAACAAACAAAAACTCTTTCGTTTGGAGAGTAATATTTCCATCACTGTTGAAGATTACTCTTTTTATAGAAAGGTCAAGTTTGCTTTGATCTCTAAGGATTAATGCAACAAGGTCACTATTGCTTTCAGTCCATCCATCAAAAATTATTTTGTTCAAATGCTTTAAGGGTTTCTCTGCGTTATCTATTTGTATCCAATTTCCATTTTTATCTAGCATTCCTTTTTTATTTCCGTCTTTTCCAGTTTTGAAAGCTAACGCAACAGGAACTCTTTCTAGAATTTTTACATCAATTCCAAGCGGTAAGATTCTTCTATTTATTGCAACAGCTTTTATTGGGAGTTTTGCTTGAAGATTTTTTTGAATTTGTTTGGGATTGACTTTTAAAAGTGTTGTAGGGAGATTGATTCTCATTGCTTTAATGATCTGTTCTTTGTTTAGAAGATGTTCCCCTTCAATGCTTATGCTTGATTTGTTAAAAGGTTCAGTTGTTTTAGTTATAAAAAAAAATCCTAGATAACCTGAAATCGAGAATAATAAAGTTAATTGCCAAAGCTTTAAAAGATTTAAATGAAAAGAATTATTCGAAGACTTATGTTTCTTGTTTAGTTTTGTTTTCATAAGTCGCAGCGTGCTTTCCCCATTAATTGATTCATCCATTGACGAGCTCGCTCAGCATCTGCAAAAGGAACATCTATTTCTTTTCCAGAACCAATTAATCTTAAGCGACATTGTCCTTGCGATTCATTTGTTAGGGGGGCCTCGCCAGAGCTCAGGGCCATCAATTCTACTAATTCTAATTTTTTAATTTCGAAAGAATCTTTCTCTGCGAAACTACCTGCTTCAAAACTACTCCAGCTAATTATCCCTTCTTTTAAGCGAGCAGCACCTGACCCATCTAATTTTGCCAGTTCAGAACCTTCTGCCCAGGATCTATAAAGATTTTGCCTTCTTCTCTCTAGCCAGCCAAGTGCAGTTAAGAGGACAAAAACTAGAAGCAAAGGAAACCAAAGCAGACCATGTATCATGTTTGAAAAGAGATTGTAAAAACCATGCAATCTGCACTAATTTATTCTGTAGCGCTTTCCACTAACCTAGCTACAAGTTGAGAAAGATTAATACCAGAAGCTTCCCAAAGCATTGGAAACATACTTTTTGAAGTAAATCCCGGCAGCGTATTTATTTCATTGATCCACAGATTTTGTTTATCTTCTTCATAGAAAAAATCAATTCTTGCAAGTCCTTCTGCTGAAATAGCTTTGCAAGCAATTAAAGAAAGTTCTTGAACTTTTGCTGAGACTGTTTTGGGTATTGGAGCTGGTATTAATACTTCACTTGAGTTTTCAGAATACTTTGTTTGGTAATCATACCAATCTGAAATGTAACGAACTTCTCCAACACAAGAAGTAGAAATTTTATTTTTTCCTAGTACAGCGCATTCTAACTCCCTTGCTCTAACACTTTTTTCAACAACAATTCGTTTGTCTAGTTGGCTTGCAAGTCTTAATCCTTTCACAAGCTGCTTTGCATCATATGCTTTGGTAATACCAACTGAGGACCCTAAGTTTGCAGGCTTGATAAAACATGGGTAACCCAATGTACTTTCAATTTTCTCTATTGAAATTTTGAGTTCCTTTTTCTTTGAGACATCTGAACTATTTACTTGTATAAATTTCACTTGAGGCAATCCTGCTGCCTGAAATGCAGCTTTCATTGCGATTTTGTCCATTCCTATAGCTGAACCTAATACATCGCTCCCAACAAAGGGTTTCCCTGTAAGTTTTAAAAGTCCTT
This sequence comes from Prochlorococcus sp. AG-409-K04, assembly GCA_003215555.1. GTDB lineage: Bacteria > Cyanobacteriota > Cyanobacteriia > PCC-6307 > Cyanobiaceae > Prochlorococcus_E. The sequence goes on along the minus strand of QCKE01000006.1, from coordinate 8,950 downwards.
GTACAGCTCCATCCTCTCCATATGGGCCATGCAATACTGGGAACCAAATGTCTATATTTTCTGTTTCTTTAGGTAATTGATTTAACCCTTTGAAATTCGTTTTATTGTTTGTATTTAGGTGGCTATTTATAGAGAAATTGTTTAGAATACTTTCAGCAACCTTGCTAGACCACCATCGACCTTGTTTGTCTATATAAATAGTTACTAACTCATATTTCTTTATATTTTTAGTGTCTGAAAGTGCTTTGATAACTGTTTTTGCGGAATTGATTGAAACATCATGTTCTCCAGAAGCACCCCCAAAAATAATCCCAACTGTTGTAATCTTTTTACTCATCTTTGAAAATGTAGTGAGTTGATTTTTGTTATTTTGCAATAACCCCACCTAATGAAAATGATCTAATTTCATTTATTTCTACTTTTACAAGATCTCCTATTGAGTAAGATTTGTTTTGATGATTTCTTTTGGGAAAGAAAGTTAATCTGTTTGTTCTTGTCCTACCCATTAGTTGCTCATTATTCTTTCTATTAATATTTTCTACTAATATCTCTTCAATCTGGTTTATATATCGATTATTTCTTTGTCTTGCTATTTTTTCAACTAATATATTGAGCTCTTTTAATCTATTGACTTTAACTTCTTCAGGTAATTGATCTGGCCATTTTGCTGCAGGTGTGTTGGGTCGTGGTGAGTAAGCAGCGGTATTAACTTGGTCAAAACCGATTTCTTTAATTAGTTGAATAGTGTTTTTAAATTGACTTTCAGTTTCCCCTGGAAAAGCAACTATTACATCAGAACTAATTGCGGCATTAGGCATAAGTTCTTTAATTTTATAGATGATTCTTTTATATTTTTCTATGGTATAACCTCGTGCCATTCTTCTTAGAACGTCATTATTTCCACTTTGGAATGGGATGTGAAAGTGTTCACAAAGTTTCGGTAATTCTGAACAAGCTTTTATTAATCTAGTTGTGAAATACCTTGGATGACTTGTAGCGAACCTAATCCTTTCAATCCCTTGTACATCGTGGATGAAATAGAGAAGGTCAGTCAGTGTATTTTGCCGTCTTCCTGAAGAAGTTATTCCTGGTAGATCTCTGCCATATGCATCAATATTTTGCCCAAGCAAAGTAATTTCTTTATAACCTTTCTGGGCTAGTTTCTCGATCTCAAGTTTAATTGCTTTTGGTTCTCTTGATTGTTCTTTACCTCTTACTGAAGGAACAACGCAATACGTGCATCTTTCATTACATCCATAAATTACATTTACCCATGCACAGATCTTGCTATCTCTTCTTGCTGTAGTTACATCTTCGATGATTTTGTGTTCATCAGTGGCAACAACTTGCTGACCATTGTCAACTTGATTGAGTAGGGTCTCTAATCGATTTGCATGTTGAGGTCCCATTACAAGATCTAACTCTGGAACTCTTCTTAGTAATGCTTCTCCTTCTTGTTGAGCAACGCAACCTGCAACAACAAGTTTTAAGTGAGGGGAACTTCTTTTTCTTTGAGCTTGTCGACCTAGATAGCTATAAACTTTTTGCTCTGCATTATCTCTAATTGTGCAGGTGTTATATAAGACTAAATCAGCATTGAGTTCTGTAGAGGCCTCTTCATACCCCATATTTCTAAGTATTCCAGCCATTCTCTCTGAATCTGCTTTGTTCATTTGGCAGCCAAAGGTTGTAATCCAATAACTGCCTCTGTTTTTCATAGGCTCATTAAATCTGGGTTGTATTGTTTGCGTTTGGGTTGATATCACAGTGATAAAAAATCTATAGTTTGAATAAAAGTCATCTTGATTTTCCCATTGCCAATCACTTTTGTTTGTGATGTTTCACAACATTCTATTAAATAAGGGCGAGCGAGGGGATTCGAACCCCCGAATAGCGGCGCCACAAGCCGCTGCCTTAACCACTTGGCGACGCCCGCCTTGTATATACAAATTTACCAATTCTTACTTGATTAATATTAATGTTTGCGCAAAAAAAGACATCTCCTGATATTCAATTCATTGATGGATATGTTCCAAGAGGATTAATAGATACTAAAAGTGACCTTAGGAATGTCCCAATTACGGCTGATGGCTTGAGCCCATTAAGGTTTTATTTGAAAAGAGGATGCATAAGCAAAATCGAGATAATTGATGATTTTGAGAATTGTTCATTAGGATTGTTGCTTCCTAGGCTGGTTGAGCCTCATGCGCACATTGATAAAGCATTTACTTGGAAAATATCGCCCAATTTTGCAGGAACATATGAAGGAGCTTTACAGGCAAATTTAGAAGAATATCAAGATCGGAATGCCTTAATAGTTCGTTTACGAGCAGAGAATGTTCTGAAATTAGCTTTGAAAAATGGGTTAAGGGCGATTCGTAGTCATATAGATAGTTTTGGTTTGATAGGTAGCGAAAGTTGGGATGTTTTACTTAAAGTTAAAAATGAATGGAAATCATTAATTGATTTGCAGCTTGTTGCGTTAGTACCATTGGATTATTGGCATACCAAAAATGGAAGGGACTTAGCTTGTAAAGTTGCCAATTACAAGGGCCTGTTTGGCGGGGTTGTGTTGCCTCCATATAAAACTGGAAAGCTAAGGGAAGACCTAGCCAAATTATTGGAGCTTGCTAATCAATCTGGGTGCGGTATTGATCTTCATATAGATGAAACTTCATTAGAGCCTGGAGAAGGTTTAAAACAACTTGTACATGTCCTCGATCAAATGAAAATAGATGTTCCTATAACTTGTAGTCATTTAAGTAGTATGGCTTTACTTACACCTAAAAAGATAAATTTTTTTGCTGATAGATTGGCTCAACATCAAGTAAATGTGATTGCTCTTCCTTTGACTAATTTTTGGTTACTTTCTCGTGATTGCAAAAAAATTCCATTAAGCAGGCCTTTTGCTCCAATCAAGCAATTGCAACAAGCAGGTGTAACTGTTGCTATTGGTGGCGATAATGTGCAAGATCCTTGGTTTCCTGGTGGTAATTTTGATCCATTATCTTTGATGTCTACATCTATGATTATTACTCAATCAGGACCTTGGAATAGGTTGGGTTTGACTACATTTACGACGTCAGCTTCGAGGGTTTTGGGACTTGAATGGGATGGAATGTTTAGGGTTGGTAGCAGTGCAGACTTTGTTCTTTTGGAAGCTGATAATTGGTCTAGTGCTATGTCAACTCCACCCACAAGAAAAGTCATGATACAAGGAAAGTGGATTACTTAGATGATCAAATTTTTCCCTCGAAAAACTGATTTTTGATTACATGGTACACAAACAAAATTTGGCAATTTTGATTAAAGAGATAAGAGAGATTAATGACTTAGTTCTCTTTGAGAGACTTTCTGACAAAAAAAGGTTTTCCAAAGATTTTTTTGATTATTCACCTGTTCTCAAAGAGAAACTACTGGGCTGCTGTGCTGACCTAGTTGTAAAACCAATGTCAATTAGAGCAGTAGTTGAAGTCGCTAATCTTTGCCAAAAGCATTTTATCCCTCTTACTTTGAGAGGATCAGGCACTGGAAATTATGGGCAATGTGTTCCGCTAAAAGGAGGAGTTGTAATGCTCATGACATCTATCAAAAAAATTCGAAATTTTGATGAGTTTACTGGTTCAGTAACTGTTGAAGGCGGTTGTTTATTAGGAGACTTAAATACATATTTGGTTTCAAAAGGAAGGCAATTGAGGTTATTGCCTAGCACTTGGCGAACAGCTTCAGTTGCAGGTTTTGTTGCTGGAGGATCTGGAGGCATTGGTTCTGTTAGGTGGGGTTTCCTAAGAGATGCAGGTCATCTTCTTCATCTTGAAGTTGTTACATTAGAAGATTCTCCAAAAGTGATTCAACTAAATGCAAATTCTGCAGAAGCTCTTAATCATGCTTATGGTACGAATGGAATAATTACTGCTGCCACATTGTCTACTTGTCCAGCAGTTAATTGGCAAGAGATAGCTATTGACTGTATAGATTTTGCTAATGCAATAGAATTGTTTAATAAATGTACGCGGGCGGCAGTTAATTTATATTTGTGTACCTTTTTAGAAAAAGAAATTGTTCGCTTGCTTCCGACTTGGAGTGGGGAATCTAAGAGTAAGCATCGCTTATTGTTATTGGTTGAACCAGATGGTATTACTACTCTAGAGAGACTTGCATTGGATATGGGAGCTGAGTTTTGTCATTTAGGTTCTGAACAAGAGAATACTGGTAATGGATTACGGGAATTAACTTGGAATCATACGACTATGCATATAAGGGCTACTGATCCTAATTGGACTTATTTACAGATGTTATTGCCGCAACCTGAAATGAATGCACTTGATTTTTTAGCTAAGAAATGGGGTAAAAATATACTTTGGCATTTAGAAGCAGTTAGGCAGCAAGGTGCTCAACGAATAGCTGCTTTACCATTAGTTAAATGGCAAGGACGTGAGGAATTGGAACAGTTAATGAACGATTGTCGAGAAGCTGGTGCTATTTTGTTTAATCCACATGTAATTACAGTTGAAGATGGTGGATTAGGGGTCATTGATTCTGATCAGGTTCAAACTAAAAAAAATTTTGATCCTCAAGGGTTGCTTAACCCAGGGAAGCTAAAAGGTTGGATAGATAGATAATGTTAGTGACTTAGAAAAGGCATAAGTTCTCCTATTAAATAAAGAGAACCTGTCACGACTGGTGGAGGGGATGGCCATGCGTTTCTCGAAATTAATTTTTTCAAAATGTTGTGCATTGATATCTCCTCTCGTAGTTGTTTAGATAATTCAGGACAGGCTTGAGACAACTCTTCTTTATTCCAACTTTTATGATTATTTATAGGAATAATCCAAGCTGTATCATTTTCTTGTATTAAATGTCGAATCATCTTAGGCGCATCTTTGTGAATTTGAATTCCTATAATCCAAATAATGCCGAAACGGTTGTTAGACCAGTTGTTACGTTCTTTAGATAATTGTTGGGTTGAGTGGGGATTATGAGCACCATCAAGAATTATGGGGTGATTTTCCCAAAACATTGTTTGCAGTCTTCCTGGCCAGCTTGCTGAAGCAAGCCCTGCTTTGATCGCCTCATTACTTATTTCTAAACCTAAACTTTTTAAGGATTCCAGTATTCCTTTTGCTACGGCTGCATTTTCTCGTTGTATATCTCCTTGAAGACCAAGATCCCAGCTTTTAGAGAGAGGTGATACCCATGAAATCTTGGCATTTTTTTTTGCAGCTGCTTTTTCTAATACTTCTTGTACCTCGGAGCTTTGTCTTGAGCTTATTACTATACTGTCTGGTGTTATGACGGCTGCTTTTTCTTTTGCAATGTCAGTTAAGGTTTTTCCTAGATGTTCACAATGGTCCAATCCTATTCCTGCTATAGCAATTAAAGGACGCAAAGGATGTACTGTTGTTGCATCCAGTCTTCCACCTAAACCAACTTCTAAAATTAACAATTGAACTTTTTTCTGTGAAAAGTAATTGAATGCTGTTGCTATTACAAGTTCAAAAGGAGTTAATTCCTCTTCAAGAGAAAGCTTTTTAATATCTTTTATATATTTTACAAAATCTTCTTGCGAAATCATTTCACCATCAACTTTTATTCTTTCACACCAGTCCATTAAGTGAGGAGAAGTTGTACAACCAGCTTTTATACCCGCTTGTATGAGGCAACTTTCTAGGAAACATGCAATTGAACCTTTTCCATTTGTCCCTGCAATTTGAATAGCATTTATATCTTTGCAGGGATTTCCCATTTTGTTTAAGACATTTTGAATTCTTCTCAATCCAAGATTCATGCCCTGAGATTTAAAAGACGGAATAAGCCTATCAATTGGATTAGTTTTTTTTAAAGTAGTGCGCTTCAATTAATTAATAGATTGAAAGTGGTATTGAGCTTTTTTAATATTTTTCTGATTTCGTTTTTTGTAATAATTAATGGTGGGACTACCCTGATTACGTTTTGTCCTGCAGATATGACAAGTAGTCCTTCCTTAATTGCCATTTCTATAATTTTTGTAGGAGTTAATTTGCTTTTTTCATTTATGACCAAGCCTTGCATTAAACCAATACCTCTTACTTCTTGTAGGTCATTTGGATAAATAGCAACAATTTCTCGTAGACCTTCTTTCAACTCCTCTCCTCTAACGTTTACATTCACGAGGATTTTTCTATTTTGTATTTCTGTTGCAACTGTTAAGGCGGCTTTGCAAGCGAAAGGATTTCCTCCAAAAGTACTTGCATGGTCGCCAGGTTCAAATATATTTGCCTTTTCTTTTACAAGTAGAGCTCCAATTGCGTGCCCGCCTCCTAATCCTTTGGCCAGAGTGAAAGCATCTGGTTCAATATTTAAATTTTCATATCCCCATAAAGTCCCAGTTCTACCCATACCTGTTTGGACTTCATCAAAAACCAGTAGAATTTTATGTTTAGTGCAAAGATCTCTTAAATGTTTGAAGAAAGATATATTGCCAGGTACAATCCCACCTTCTCCTTGAATAGGTTCTATTAATACTGCTGCTATCCGTGGACCATTTTCTTCAATCTGTTTTTGTAAATTGATAAAAGAAGTTAGGTCGTTATATTCAAAAAAACTGAAACCCTGCACCAATGGCTCGAAGCCTTTATGATACTTTTCTTGTCCTGTTGCACTAATGGTTGCAAGTGTCCGACCGTGAAAACTTGATTTTGCGCATAGAATTATAGGCTCAGAAATTTGTTTTTTTTGATGTCCATATTTACGAGCTAATTTGATCACAGCTTCATTTGCTTCAGCACCACTGTTGCAAAAAAACACTTTTTCAGCACAGCTATTGCTTACTAGCCACTCTCCTAATTCCTCTTGTTCTGATATTTGATAAAGGTTTGATATGTGCTGAATGGTGTTGAGTTGTTTACGTAAAACTGCTGCCAACTTTTTATCACTATGACCAAGACTGCATGAAGCTATGCCAGCAACTGCGTCTAAGTATTTTTTCCCTTTATCATCCCATACCCAACACCCTTTACCTTTTATCAGTTTCAGTGGAAGCCTTTTATATGTATCCATTAAACAAATGGGAGCGGTCGGACTTGAACCGACAAACCCGAAGGTGCCGCATTTTGAGTGCGGTGCGTCTACCAATTCCACCACGCTCCCTTGATTTTGTTTTAGATGAACTAAGTAATAATTTTAGGCCACTTCGGACCCAGAAGAAAAATTGTGTTTAGCCTCTGATTTTTTCTTATAGAAACTAAACTTTTTTCCATCTGAATTATTTACCCTTAATATGTTTGCGCCAATGTTATTGAGCTTCTTTTCAAAATCCTCATACCCCCTATCGAGGTGCTCTAAACCTTGAACAATACTTGTTCCTTTTGCTACAAGACTAACTAGAACCATTGCCGCAGATGATCTTAGATCTCCTCCTGTAAGAGATGTTGCATGTAATTTTTTTACACCTTTAACGATCGCAGTATTGCTGCATAAATTTATTTTGCTTCCCATTCTTTTGAATTCACCAACATGTTGCATTCGTTTCTCAAAAACGGTTTCTTTGATTTTGCATATTCCTTCAGCTGTGGACATAAGTGCCATAAATGGAGCTTGTAAATCGGTGGGGAATCCTGGGAATGGATTGGTAGTGATATCGACAGCTTGTATTACTTTGCTTGGAATGATTTTGAGTTCATCGTTTGATTGTTCGAAAACACATCCACATTCTTTAAGTTTTGATAGAACAGAAGAAAGGTGCTCTGGAATTATAGGAGAAATTGTAAGCGGAGAACGTGTGATGGCTGCTGCTATAAGGAATGTTCCTGCTTCTATCCGATCAGGTATTACTTGGTGTTTACATCCTTTAAGAGAATTGACTCCTTCAATTGTTATTGTTGAGCTTCCGGCACCTTGAATTTTTGCACCCATTTTGTTCAAAAAGTTTGCTAGATCTTGAATTTCAGGTTCTTTTGCAGCATTTTTAATAATTGTGCAACCATCAGCAAGAGTTGCTGCCATTAAAATAGTTTCAGTCGCACCAACACTTTCATAATCTAGGTTTATTTTTGCACCAACTAATTTTTTGTTTGGACTTTTTGTTTTTGCAATAACGTTTTCACCTTCAATAGTTACATTTGCTCCTAATGCTTGGAGCCCTTTAATATGCTCATCAACAGGTCTGGATCCAATACGACAGCCACCAGGTAAAGGTATTTGAACTTCTCCGATTCTTGCAAGTATTGGCCCTAGGCACACAAAACTTGCTCGAAGTGCGTGGACCAGCTTATAGGGCAACTTTAGTGTCTCTGAATCAAGAGATCTTGTGTTAACGATTAATTGATTTTTGGTTCTCTGTACTTCTGCACTTGTACTAAGCAGAAGTTCTGTCATTACATCAATATCGGTAAGTTCTGGAACATTGTTTAACTCAATTGTTTCTTTTGTTAAAAGAGAAGCAGCCATCAGGACTAATGCTGAATTTTTTGCACCACTTACTTTTAAAGATCCAGACAAACACCTTCCTCCTTCAACCTTTAGATAAGGTTTAGTCAAATCTGAGGATATTGATCCAACACTATGCATTGCTGCAGTTAACCATGAATACCTTCATGATGACAAGCTATTGGGGGTCGTCCAGATTAAAGCAATAGAAAAAGAAAATTTTTATTATGGCACTTTCTTGATTGTCGAAAAATTTTGCATTTGTATATTTCAAATATGCATTTAATATATTTTTTGTAGATCAATTTTTGATTATTTTGCGGATGTGGCGGAATTGGTAGACGCGCATGTTTCAGGTACATGTAGCCTTGTGCTATAGGAGTTCAAGTCTCCTCATCCGCATTGAATATAAGCTTTGATATTTCTTTTATTAAGCCTTTAGTGTTGCGTATTTGTATTGGATGCTAATGATAAAGAAAAACTTTCTTCTAAAGATCTTAATAGGAGAAAACTTTGTATTTTAAGGAGTTCGAAAATTCAGACA